>NZ_BAABBF010000001.1:0-714531 GCF_039537815.1 Sphingomonas cynarae
TATGGATACGTGAAGGACCTGTGAGAACAGCTTAGTGCTTACGACACATCCGACGCCTTGATAACGCCAGACATCCCGCAGGCCGCCGCCCACATGTCCCTTCATCTAAATCAACAATGTCAAAGAATCGACAACAATACCCGGCACGCCAACTCCCTCCGTTTCCGGATCAAGCCAACATCCCGTCGCTGTCGAAACCGCCAAACCAACCTTCCAGCCAGCCCCTGCGGTGACACCCCTCTACGGCCATGACAGTTTGACGTCAACAGGGTTTTTCGGCGCCGCGATGAAAAAGTTCCGGCGGACGCCTTGCGCGACAACGCTTTTCCGAACGGCCCGGCGCGCGTAGGCGGACCCATGCAGTACGGCCATCGCCCATCATGACCGCCCGCTACGATGCGATCATCCTGGGTGCCGGCGCAGCCGGAATGATGTGCGCCGCCGTCGCCGGCCAGCGGGGGCGGCGTATCCTGCTGGTCGATCATGCCGCCGAGCCCGGCGCGAAGATCGTCATCTCGGGTGGCGGACGGTGCAACTTCACCAATACCGGCACCGCGCCCGATCGCTTCCTGTCTGCCAACCCTCATTTCGCGAAATCCGCGCTCGGCCGCTACACCCCCGCCGATTTCATCGAACTGGTCGAGCGGCATGGCATCGCCTGGCACGAGAAGACGCTGGGCCAGTTGTTCTGTGACGGATCGGCGCGCCAGATCGTCGCGATGCTGATGGGCGAATGCGAACTGGGCGGCGTGGAGCGCGCCTTCGGGCAACCGGCCATGGTCGAGCATGACGGCACCGGTTTCCGGGTCGCGATCGGCGGCCGCACCGTCACCGCCCCCGCCTTCGTCGTCGCGACCGGCGGCCCCTCGATCCCCAAGATCGGCGCCACCGATGTCTCCTACCGGCTCGCCAAGCAGTTCGGCCTGAAGCTGGTCGAGCCCCGCCCCGCGCTGGTGCCGCTGACGCTGGGGCCGGACGAGGCCTTGTTCCGCGAACTGGCCGGCGTTTCCGCCACCGTCGTCGCGCAGGCGGGCAAGGCCGCGTTCCGGGAAGCCGCGCTGTTCACCCATCGCGGCCTGTCCGGCCCCGCGATCCTGCAGGCGTCGTCCTATTGGCGGCACGGCGAGACGGTCGCGATCGACTTCACCCCCGATCGGGACGCCGACTGGCTGGTGGACCTGAAGCGCGCCCAGCCCCGCGCCTCGTTGCGCCGCGCCCTTGGCCTGCCCGACCGGCTGGCCGACGCGCTGGCGGGGCGGTTGCAGATCGCGGACCGGCTGGCCGATATCCCCGACAAGGCGCTGCGCGCCGCCAGCACGCGACTCGGCCATTGGCCGTTCCGCCCCGATGGTAGCGAGGGCTATGCCAAGGCGGAGGTGACGGTGGGGGGAATCAGCACCGCCGAACTATCGTCCCGCACGATGGAAGCACGCCGTGTTCCAGGGCTTTACGCGATCGGCGAGGCGGTCGACGTTACGGGCTGGCTGGGCGGTTACAATTTTCAATGGGCATGGGCGAGCGGATCGGCTACAGGCAACGCGCTTTAGGGCTATACGCCAACGACCACGATACGCGCTGGTCCGGCGGGCGAAAGCCCCCATATTGGAATTCGATGCTTCCCGATAATCTCCCCGCGTCTCTTGCCGAGGCGCTTTCCGCCCGTGGTTACGACCAGCTCACCCCCGTGCAGTCGTCCGTCATCGCCCCGGAGGCCAGCGGCCGCGATTTGCTCGTGTCCGCCCAGACCGGCTCCGGCAAGACTGTTGCCTTCGGCCTCGCCATGGCGACCGAATTGCTGGTCGAAGGCAGCTTCCCGCCTGCCGGCCCGCCGCTGGCGCTGGTGATCGCCCCGACGCGCGAACTGGCGTTGCAGGTCAGCCGCGAACTGGAATGGCTCTATGCCGGCGCGCGCATCGCCACCTGCGTCGGGGGCATGGACGCCAGCCGCGAACGCCGCGCGCTCAGCCATGGTACGCATGTCGTGGTCGGCACGCCCGGCCGCCTGCGCGACCATCTGGAACGCGGCGCGCTGCGCCTGTCCTCCCTGCGCGTCGCCGTGCTCGACGAGGCGGACGAGATGCTCGACATGGGCTTCCGCGAGGATCTGGAACAGATTCTCGACGCGACCCCGACCGAGCGTCGGACGATGATGTTCTCCGCCACGCTGCCGCGCCCGATCGTCGCGCTGGCCAAGACCTATCAGCGCGATGCCGTCCGCATCTCGACGGTGGGCGAGGATCGCGGCCACGGCGATATCGAGTATCAGGCGGTCGCGGTTGCGCCGTCCGATATCGAACATGCCGTCGTCAACCTGCTGCGCTTCCACGAGGCGGAGACGGCGATGCTGTTCTGCGCCACGCGCGACAATGTCCGCCACCTGCACGCCAGCCTGGTCGAGCGCGGGTTCGCGGCGGTCGCGCTGTCGGGCGAGCATTCGCAGAACGAGCGCAACGCCGCGCTTCAGGCGCTGCGCGACGGGCGAGCCCGCGTCTGCGTCGCCACCGACGTGGCGGCGCGCGGCATCGATCTGCCCGGCCTCAGCCTGGTCGTCCATGTCGAGCTGCCGCGCGATGCGGAGACGTTGCAGCACCGCTCGGGTCGCACCGGCCGCGCCGGGCGCAAGGGCACCGCGATGCTGATCGTCCCCTATCCGAAGCGCCGCCGCGTCGACATGATGTTGCGCGGCGCGCGGATCGCGGCCAACTGGGTGCCGGTCCCCTCCGCCGACGACATTCGCGGCGCCGATCGCGAGCGGTTGCTGACCAAGCTGGCCGAACCGGTCGAGCTGGACGACGAGGATCGCGCCCTCGGCCAGCGGCTGCTGGAGACGAAGTCGCCCGAGGACGTCGCCGCGATGCTGGTCCGCGCGCTGCGTGCCAGCATGCCCAACCCGGAAGAGATGGCGGATGGCGCCAACGAGCCGCAGCGGCGCGAGGACGGGCATCGCCCCGGCTTCGACGATACCGTCTGGTTCCGGCTCGACATCGGCCGCCGTCAGAATGCCGATCCGCGCTGGCTGCTGCCGCTGCTCTGCCGCCGCGGCCATGTGACGCGCGAGGAGATCGGCGCGATCCGGATCGGCCCGTCCGAGACGTTCGTGCAGATCCCCCGCCCGATCGCCACGCGCTTCGCCGCTGCCGCCGCCAAGTCGTCACATGGTGGCGACGACGAGAGCGGGATCGCGATCACCGCGTCGGACGGTCCGCCGTCGATGCCGCGTGGCGCCCCGCGCGGTCGTCCGTCCAATGCCGGCGGATCGAATGCGGGTGGCGGTCCGCGGGGCGGCGCCGGTGGCGGCGCCCGCTACCGCGCCAAGCCGACGCCGCCGCGTCGCTGACGACACCGGGCGGGGTGTCGCTGCCCCGCCCTTTGACCGGATTGACGCCCTCCGTTATCCTGATCTGACGATCCGGGGGGACGACGATATGGCGACGCTGGCACCGACCATCGACAGGCATCCGCTGGCCGCCGATGGTTATGAGCGGATATTATCGGCCGGCGCCGTCGTCCTGCTCGTCGCCGTCACGGCCGCACTGGTGTGTGGCGCGGCGGAATGGGACTGGGTGCCGTTGCTGATCTGGCTGCATCTGGCGACGATCGTCGTCGCACTGGCGCTGACCCCGGTGATCCTGTTGGGGAAGCGCGGCGATGCCCGCCATCGTGGGCTGGGCCGGCTATGGGCTGGGGCGATGATCGCGACGGCGCTTCTGTCGCTGGGTATTCGTACCGCCGGCGGGTTCGGCATCATCCATCTCCTGTCGCTGTTCACACTGGTGCAGGTGCCATTGATCTGGTGGTCCGCGCGGCGACGCCAGGTGATCCGGCATCGTCGCGCGGTGCGTGGCATGGTGACGGGGGCGCTGCTAATCGCGGGTTTCTTCACCTTTCCCTTCGATCGGCTGCTGGGGCACTGGCTGTTCGGCTGATACCCAAGCCGCCCCGTTCGCCTACCCCCGCGCCCCGGCCCCGGCCCCGGCCCCGGCGACATAGCGATCCACCACCCGTTCCAGCAGCGTCAGCGGCACGTTGCCGGTGCCGACCACGACATCGTCGAATGCCTTCAGATCATACCGCGCGCCCAGTGCCGCCTGCGCCTTCCCGCGCAGCCGGTTGATCTCGTTATGGCCCATCTTGTACCCGCAGGCCTGCCCCGGCATCGCGGCATAGCGTTGCAGTTCGGCGGTCAGTTGCACCGCCGGCATCCCCGTCGCCGCCTGGAACCAGGCCAGCGCCTGTTCGAAGGTCCAGCGCCTGGCGTGCATCCCGGTGTCCACCACCAGCCGGCACGCGCGGAAGTTCATCGACTGGAGATAGCCGATCCGGCCCAGCGGATCGTCATCATACACGCCCAGTTCGCTGGCCAGTTGCTCGGCATAGAGCGCCCACCCTTCCGAATAGGCGTTGAACGCCAGCAGCGACCGGATCAGCGGCAGGCGATAGCTGTACTCGCCCTGCCAGATATGGCCGGGCAGTCCCTCGTGATAGCATAGGGTCGGCAGCGAATAGCGCGGCCAGGTCGCCGTGGTCTTCAGGTTGATGTAGTAAAGGCCGGGCTGCGACCCGTCCATCGATCCCGGCCCGGCATAGCCGTTGGGCGCGCCGTCCTGGATCGCGGGCGGCACCCGCTTGATCAGCAGACTGCCCTTCACCGGGCTGCCGAACGCGCGCGGCAGGCGGGTACGGATATCGGCGATCCGGCCGTTGAGATAGGCGAGCAGCTTCGCGCGCCCCGCATCGTCGTTGCTGAAGACCAGGTCGGGCCGGGTCGACAGCGCCGACAGCCGCTCGCCCACCGTCCCCCTGGTCAGGCCCTGCGCCTTCAGCAGCGTGTCGATCTCCGCGTTGATCGCGCGGTTCTGCTCCAGCCCCAGCGCGTGGATCGCCTCCGGCGTCTCGTTGGTGGTGGTCGCAGCCTTCACCAGCCAGCGATACCAGCCGCCCCCGCCGGGCCGCTGCCACAGCCCGGGGACCGCGCTGGCCCCCGGCCGCATCGCCGCGAACGCCGCGATCTGCCGGTCGAGCGCCGGCGCGATCCGCGCCGCGCACAATCGCGCCGCTTGTTCGGCATGGCGCGGCGGCAGCCCCGCCTTCGTGCATTTGGCCGCGAACGTCGCCACGATCGCCCAATCCGCCACGGGTGTCGCGCGGATGCCCTGCAACTGGCCCATCGTCAGGTCGATCACCAGCACCGGCGGGACCGCGCCCGCGGCGGCATCGGCGCGGATACGCGCCGTCTCGCCGTCCAGCGCGCGGGCATATTGGTCCAGCCGCGCCAGATAGGCTTCGGCATCGGCGGCACCCGCCACCTCGTGCTTGTTCTCCAGCAGATCGGGCACATCGGCATAGGCGCCCCCCAGTTGCGACACGAGATAGGGCGAATTGCGGAAACTGGCGGACGGGTTCAGCACCGCGACCTCGCCGACCGGCATTGTCCGCCACCCCTCGTCGGCCAGCGCATGAGCCGCCTCGGTCGTGTCGACATCCATCGCCACGGCCGGCGACAGACCGCGCCGGTCGATCCGCTTCAACGCCGTCAGATGCGTGGCACAGCGCCCGGCCCGCGCCCGGTCCGCCGCGGCGCTGCGATCGGCGAGCCGGCCGCGCAACGCGATCCGCTCGCCCTTGTCGATCCCCAGCGACAGGGCCGCTTCCGGCCAGTCCGCCAGCAAGGCGTCGGCGATGCCCGCCAGTCCCGCCGACGCCGCACGATCGCCCGGCATCGGCGTGCCCGGCGCGCCGGGACCAACCTGTGCCTCCGCCCCGGTCGGCCATGCCGCCGCCGCCACGCCGACGGCACCCGCCCCCACGATCACTTCGCGCCTGCCAATATCCACGCCGCCACTTTCCCTGCTGCCATTCCGCTCGCAGCATAACCGCGCCCGGCACCCGCACCACCACTCAAATGCCCCGCAGCGAAATCGCGCGACCGGCCCCCGTTTTCGAAAAGCGGAACGCTTGTGCCGCCCCCGCCCTTCGGTTATGCGGCATCCACGACGACCGGCCGACCGATCACACGATGTCGGCACGCCAGCGATCGTTCCCGACGAAGGCCATGCGCCTCAAGGGGTTGGCGGGTGTAGCTCAATGGTAGAGCAGAAGCTTCCCAAGCTACATGAAATGGCGGAATTCTGAGGTTTTTGCTGTAAACCGCGCAAAATTGGCCATCGCAAAATCAATAGCTTAGCGGGGCCCCTGTAAACCGCTGAAAGCAGGTTCCCGCCTTACCGGTGCGCGTGGTCACCACGCCCCTGCGAGCAATTCGGCCTGCTGAATCACGGTCTGGACGGCTGCGTCCTGAAGGTCGGGTGGATAGCCGTATTTGCGCAGGATGCGCTTCACAAGCACACGCATCCTGGCCCGGGCACTCTCCCGGTGGGACCAGTCGACGGTGGCGTTGGCGCGCAGGTTGTTGACCAGTTCTGCGGCGATCACCTTCAGGCTGTCGTTGCCCATGATGTCGACGGCGCTCTCGTTGTCGGCGAGCGCGTCGTAAAAAGCGATCTCCTCCGGGGTCAGCCCTTCCGCCTCGCCGCGGGCCTGTTCGGCACGAATCTGCTTGGCGAGGTCGATCAGCGTCTGCAGCACCTCGACCGTGCTGACCGCGTTGGTGTGGTAGCGGGCGATGGCGTCGGTCAGGCGTTCGGAATAGCGGCGGCTTTCGACCGTGTTGGTGCGGCTGCGGGAGCGGATCTGGTCGCCCAGCAGCTTCTTCAGCGCCTCCAGCGCTAAGTTCGGGCGCTCCATCGCCTTCACCTCAGCAAGGAAATCGTCGGACAGGATCGAGATGTCGGGCGTGGTCAGGCCGGCCGCGCGTAAAATGTCGACGATCTCGGTCGACACCACCGACTTGTCGATCAACTGCTGGACGGCGAAGTCGCGGTCGCTCGTCGAGCCGCTGCCGCCACCCGTCTTAGCGAGCGCGGCGCGGATCGTCTGGTAGAAGGCAATGTCGTCGCGGATCTCGCGGGCCTCGTCGCTGGCAGCGGCCAGGGCGAAGGCCTTGGTCAGAGCCAACACTGCATCCTGAAAGCGGCGGTGAGCGGCCTTGCGGGCCTCGTCGGTCGTCTCCTTGATCGCGGCCTCATGCTGGCGGGCGAGGATGAACTCGATCGCTTCGGCCAGACACTTCAGCCGCGCGACCGGCGTGCCGGATATACCGGGCGTGCAGTCGAAGCCGTGAAACATCGCCTGCACCACGTCGAACTTCTCGAGCAGCACCGCGACCGCCTGGGCCTCGTCAATGCCGGTCTCGGCCGCGTCGGATGCGGAATATTGGCCGAGCGCCTTCTTCAGGTTCTGAGCGATGCCGATGTAATCGACTACCAGCCCCGCCGGCTTGTCGCGGAACACGCGGTTCACACGCGCGATCGCCTGCATCAGGCCATGACCGCGCATCGGCTTGTCGATGTACATGGTGTGCATCGACGGCGCGTCGAAGCCGGTTAGCCACATGTCCCGCACGATCACGAGGCGAAGCGAATCGGCCGGGTCCTTGGCCCGCTTGGCCAGCAGATCGCGCCGCGCCTTGTTGCCGATGTGCGGCTGCCACGCGGGCACGTCGGCAGCGGAGCCGGTCATCACGACCTTCACCGCGCCCGTCTTGTCGTCGTCGCTGTGCCATTCGGGCCGTAGCGCAACGATCTCGTCATAGAGCGCGACGCAGATGCGGCGGCTCATGCAGACAACCATTGCCTTGCCGTCCATCGCCGCGAGCCGATCCTCCAGATGCGCGACCAGATCGGCGGCGACCATCTCCAGTCGCTTCTTCGATCCGACCAGCTTCTCCACCGCGGACCAGCGCTGTTTCAGCCGTTCCTGCTCGCTGGTCGCCTCGTCCTCGGTCAGGCCGTCGATCTCGGCATCGATGACCGGCAGTTCCTCGGGCGGCAACTCGATACGGGCCAGCCGGCTCTCGTAATAGATCGGCACGGTGGCGCCGTCCTCGACCGCGCGGCTGATATCGTAGACGTCGACATAGTCGCCGAACACGGCGGGTGTGTTGACGTCGTCCTTCTCGATCGGCGTTCCGGTGAAGCCGATGAACGAGGCGTTGGGCAGTGCGTCGCGCAGATATTTGGCGAAGCCATAGGCCACCTCGCCGGTCTTGCGATCGATCCGCGCGCGGAAGCCATATTGCGAGCGGTGTGCCTCGTCGGCAATGACGATGACGTTGCGGCGGTCGCTGATCGCGGGATAGTCGCTGGTCCCCGGCGGCGGCGCGAACTTCTGCATCGTCGTGAAGATCACCCCCCCGGATGCGCGGTCGAGCCGGTCGGTTAGGTCTTCGCGGCTGTCGATCTGGATCGGCGTCTGGCGGATCAGGTCGGCGCACATCGCGAATGTGGCGAACAGCTGGTCGTCCAGATCGTTGCGGTCGGTGATCACGACGATCGTTGGGTTCTCCAGCGCGGGTTCGCGAACCAGCAGCCCGGCATAGAAGGCCATTAGAAAGCTCTTGCCGCTGCCTTGCGTGTGCCAGATCACGCCAATCCGGCGGTCGCCATCAGGATGCGCGGCGGCGTCGGGCAGGCCGTAGCGCAATGGGCTTTCCCGCATCGCGCTGTCTGCCGCGACACCCGGCACCGCGCGCAACGTCGCGGCAACGGCGCGTTGGGCAGCGTGGAACTGGTGGTAGCCGGCGATGATCTTCACGATACCGCGCCCGCCCTCGCCGAACACGGTGAAGTCGCGGATCAGCTTCAGCAGGCGCTGCCGATCCAGTACGCCGGCGATCATCACCTCAAGCTCGGGCAGCCCTTTGGGCGCGATGTCCTCGCCGTCAACGGTGCGCCACGGCATGAAGCGTTCTTGGTCCGCGGTGAGCGACCCGATCCGCGAGGTCATGCCGTCCGACGCAATTAGCAGCGCGTTGGTGCGGAAGAGCGATCCGATCTCGCGCTTGTATGTCTGAAGCTGGTTGTAGGCGCCGGTGAAAGTGGCGTTCTCGTCGCCGGGGTTCTTCAGCTCGATCACCGCGATCGGCAGGCCGTTGAGGAACAGCACGATGTCGGGCCGGCGGGTGTGGCCGCGCTCAATGACGGTGAACTGGTTAATCGCCAGCCAGTCGTTCACGTCGAGGCCTTCGCCTGATGCGGTGAAGTCGACCAGCCGCACGCGATCGCCACGGATCGTTCCGTCCGGCGCATGATATTCGACCGGTACGCCCTCGACGATTAGCCGATGGAGGCGGCGGTTTTCCTCCACTAAGGACGGCATTTCGACCGCCATCACCTTGCGGATCGCGTCGGCACGTGCGTCGGCGGGAATATGCGGGTTAAGGCGGTCGATCGCGGCGGCGAGGCGGGCAGGCAGGATTACGTCGCTATTGGTGCCGCGCTCAGGCGCCTTGCCGTCGGGCGAGGCGTCGATACCATAGGCGACCTGCCAACCGTGTTCCGCGAGCCAAGCGAGCGCGGCTTCCTCGACAATGGACTCGGTGAGTTTAGCCATGGTTCACGTCCACGATGTCGCTGTTCCTGGTGTCAGCATCTGCCTCGCGACTGGCGATCAGCGCCGCAACGTAAGCGTCGCGGTCAAACTCGAAAAGGAGGCGAGATGCTTCAATGGTCAGCGTGATTACGTCGTCGTTCGGCAGTGAAATGGTGATGTCCACCGCTGCATCAAATTCGGATTCGAGCGCGGCAACGCCCACATTGCGGTCGATGAGGGCGTTCATGCGGGCGAAGCGTTCATATGGCTCTCGCGTTCTGACCAACTCGGGCTCATGTTCCAGATATGCCTCATGCAGGAACATGATGATGGCGTCCGCAGCAAGGAGCGCCGCCCGCCGCTGATGCACGCTGAGCTTGAGAAGAAACCCGTCTCTGCCATGACTGACCGCTCCAGACGTGTTACGGAGATCGCCCAGAGATGTCGCAAGCTTATGATACTGCGAGATCAGTTTCCGGAATGACGCGTCTCTGACCTGGTCAAGATGTAGGACGCGCACTGCCGAACTGAGCCAAGCACCGAAGTCTGGGTTCTGCTCCGGTGGGGTCAGCGGAGATGTGGGATCGTCGAGGTTTGCCAATATCACCCGGCACGCACATTCGACGATCGCCTTGGCAGCATCGATGCAGGCGTCGTTATCGGATGCGAACTCCTGCTCCAAAGTCTCGAATGTCTGCTGAAGCATCGCGGCGTCTTTCCAGTAGGAACAGAACGCTTTTATTCCAGGATACCATGTCTCGCTCACAGTGACGTGCTAGCTTGCGACCGGACGTCCGCTACACGAATCTTTCCGGACATCATCTCGGGGAGGAGCGCGTCGCGCGTTCCGGCGAGGCTGCGGGATGCAATCCGGTTCGCCAGCATCTGCTCCATCATAGGTGATGCGAAGCGCTCGAAGGCCTCGAATATTGCCGGCGCTCCGGTCAATGCATTGACAGCTCGAAGCGCCGGTGGCGAAATGCGCTGATGGCTTTTCGATGTGCCAGTGACCATACCTTCCATGATCTGCCGGAAAGTCGCATCGCGGAACATCGCGAATAGCAGGCTTCGTCCAGCTGGTGCCCTCGGTACGAAGGTAAGGAACTCGGTTGAGGCGACCTGCTTCGCGTCCTTCGCCGATGTCGGCATCCATACGCGGGAAATCTCGGGATTGAGTTTCGAAAGCAGAACCGCGTTAGCCGGGAGCAATGTCTTATTGCTCTTGATCGTGTCGCCTCGATCTAGCGATGGTGATGCGCCGTTGTCGAAGGCCGGCAGGCTATAATGTTCGAACACTTCATCGCCGCTTCTCGCTGGATTGATCGATCCGGTGTGCTGATCAGCCAGATCACCAAGCGTGTATACGCTCCACCCTTCCGGCACGCCGTCAATGCCAAGTTGTCCGGGGAAGAGGGACCAGAGGTCGGGGGCGAGATAGGCGGGGCGGCCTTCGGCCTTGGCGCGGGTGGGGCCAAAATCAACGAACCAGTCCCGGAACAACGCTCGCGCGCTCGCCTCCAACGTCTCGTTCGTCTGCCGGTTGAGTTCGATCTTTTCGTCGATTGCGGAAATCACTGCGGCGATGTGCCGCTGCACCACGATTGGCGGTAGGTCGATTGTCATGCGCTTCAGATGCGATGGACCGTAATGTTGGATCACACTTCCTGATGCAACAGCGCTCGCCTGTAGCGAGAATGGTTGAGAGCCGAGAAACAGCTTTAGGTATCCCTCGTCCAGCCTCGGCGACGATGATCGAAACCTTATGATACCTGTGTAGAAAAGCGCGCCGACGGCCTCGTCACCGACGACCGCCGGTCTACCGAACGAAGCACTCGTTGAGATCAGGATATCGCCCTTGTTTAACCTGAAGTGCTTCCACTTTGTGGTGCCCTTTTCCTCGGATACGTAGTTGCAGCCATCCAATGTGACCTCGTATCCACCAAGACCGGAAAGTCGCACCAGCGGTATTCCGGTCTCATGAAAATCCTTTGCGAGGATGCCGGGTCCTTCCTGAAAGGTGACAACCTCTGGAAGAAGACATCGAGGCCAGTTTTCCATCATGCCGCCCCATCCACAAACAACGCCACGAGCCGCTGGTTCATATAATAGTTATTCCGTCCGATCCGCTGCTTGTCCAGAAAGCCCGCCGTCGCCAGCGTGTCGAGATACTTTGTCGCGGTCGGTCGGGACACGCCAAGTTCCTTCTCGACATACTCGATTCGCGTATAGGGGTGGCGGAACAGGTTGTTGAGCAGGTCCTGCGAATAGACCTTCGGATGGTCGGCGCGGATGCGCTGCTTGTAATCGGCCATCAGCATCCGCATCCCTTCGATCAGGGCCAGCGTGTCCTTGGCGGTCTGCGCGACGCCCCGGATCATGTAGAGCAGCCATGCTTCCCAAGCGTCAGCGGACCCGCGCGTGTCGCGCACGGCCTGCAACAGCCGGTAATAGTCGCCCTTGCGCCCGGTGATCCACCGGCTGAGATACAGTACCGGCACATCCAACAGCCCGCTGTGCGTCAGATACAGCATGTTGATGATCCGCCCGACGCGGCCGTTGCCATCGCTGAACGGGTGGATGCTTTCGAACTGGTGGTGGATGATGGCCATCTTCACTAGCGGGTCAAGGTCGCTGGCGTCATCCTCGTTGATGAATCGTTCCAGCGCGCCCATTTGCGCGCGCACCGCGTCGCCCTCCTGCGGGGGGACATAGACCATCTCACCGGTCTGGTCGTTCTTCAGTGCGGTGCCCGGCGTCGTGCGGAACGTCTCGTCGGTGCGTTTCAGCATCTGGAACATGGCGACGATCATGTTGTTCGTCAGCAGGCCGCCCAGCCGCCGCTGTTCCACGAAGCCCTCGCGCAACGCCTCCGCATAGCGCGCAACCTCCTTCGCATCGGCGGACGACGGGTTTTCGGGAAAGACGCTGGCGCGGAACAGTTCGTCTTGCGTGGTGACGATGTTCTCGATCTCCGAGCTGGCCTTGGCCTCCTGCAACGCCAGCGTGTCGATCAGGATGCCTTGGTTGGGGATCGCTGCGGCACGGCCCTTCAGTTCGGCCAGATGCCGGTGCGCCTGCGCCAGCGCCCGCAGTACCGCCGCCGTTTCCTGCACGCCCGGCGGCGGCAGGTCGGGGATGACATAGCTGGCTTTGAGCATCGACGGCCTCATGAAAGAAACGTGCGATTTCTTCGCACGTCCCACACGACGTGTAAAGGAAATGGGCTTTTCTTTACACGTCTTCGGAACGTGCCAAATCTGTTGCCACATCGTCCGACACGATCACGCTTGCGAGCCGCTGACGAATGACATCGGTCAATCGCGCGCTTTCGGCGAACTGCTCCTCCAGCGTCGCCTGTAGCGCGGCGAAGCGTTCGGCAAAGGGAACGGCGTCCGCCTCTATATCCTCGGCGCCGACATAGCGGCCGGGGGTGAGGACGTAGCCGTGGCCGGCGATGACGTCGTGACTGGCCGCGCTGGCGAAGCCGGGAACGTCGGCATAGCCCTCCCCCTCGCGCCACGCATGATAGGTGCCGGCGATCTTCGCGATGTCGTCGTCGCTGAACTCGCGGCGCGTGCGGTCGACCATGTGGCCGAGTTTGCGCCCGTCGATAAACAGGATCTCGCCGCGACGGTCGCGCAGCTTCTTGTCGCGGCCGATGCCGTTCGACTTGTCCTTGGCTAGGAACCAGATGCACACCGGGATCTGGGTCGAATAGAAGAGCTGGCCCGGCATCGCGATCATGCAGTCGATGACGTCGCCGTCCACCATCGCGCGGCGGATGTCACCCTCACCATTCTGGGTCGAGGACATCGACCCGTTGGCTAGGATCACGCCCGCGGTGCCGGTGGGCGCCAGATGGTGCAGGATGTGCTGGAGCCACGCGAAGTTCGCGTTGCCGGCGGGCGGCGGACCGAACTGCCAGCGCGCATCCTGCTTGATCCGGTCGCCGCCCCAGTCCGAAATGTTGAAGGGCGGGTTGGCGAGCACATAATCGGCGCGCAGGTCGGGCAGCTCGTCCTTGTGAAAGCTCCCCTCGCTGTTCCAGCGGATGTCGGCGTCGATGCCGCGCACCGCCAGATTCATCATCGCTAGCCGCCACGTCGTGTGGTTCGATTCCTGACCATAGATGGCGATGTCGCCGATGCGGCCGCCGTGGCTCTCTACGAACTTTTCCGACTGAACGAACATGCCGCCCGAGCCGCAGCACGGATCGTAGACGCGGCCCTTATAGGGCTCGAGCATCTCGACCATCGTCCGGACGACCGAACGCGGCGTGTAGAACTCGCCGCCGCGCTTGCCCTCGCTGCCGGCGAACTGGCCGAGGAAATACTCATAGACGCGGCCGAGCAGGTCACGTGATGCGTTGCCGGCGTCCTTGAAACCGATGCCGGAGATCAGGTCGATCAACTCGCCCAGCATCACGGCGTTCAGGCCCGGGCGGGCATAATCCTTGGGCAGCACGCCCTTAAGCCCTGGATTGACCTTCTCGATCTCTAGCATGGCATCATCAATGACCTTGCCGATGCCGGGCTGCTTCGCGCTCGCTTGCAGATGCGACCAGCGCGCGCCCTTGGGCACCCAGAAGATATTGTCGGCGCGGTATTCGTCCTCGTCCTCGGCACCCTCGGGATATTCGGCGAGCAGCTGCGCGTGCTTCGCCTCAAACCCCTCGGAGATGTGCTTGAGGAAGATCAGGCCGAGCGCGACATGCTTGTAGTCCGACGGCTCCATGTTGCCGCGCAGCTTGTCGGCGGCCCGGAAGAGCTCCGCCTCGAAACCCAGATCACCGCCTACCGCCGTCTTCTTCGCCGCTCTTGCCATCATCGTCCCAATGCTGCTCGCGCGAAGCGATACCCGGCCAGGGACTGTGCCGCCAGACCGCGTTGGATGTGGCGGAGGTTTTACCGGAGGATGAGGAAATTTAGGCGCAATTCCGCGTCGCTGGGGAAGCCCCGAGCGACTCTGGTGCGCGGCCCCGATTGCCGGGTCCGGATGGCGCCCGGCGGGCGCGTTCCTCCTCACCCGCGGGCGGGTGATCCGGAAGGTGACGGCTGCCGTCACGAGGGGGGTATGGCGGTCGGTGCCGATCCATTCCACACTGATGCCGTCACGCCGTGGGCACGGCGTGCCGGAGGCGCGGGATGGTCGGCGAGCGGGCGATCAGTCAGAGGATCAAAGCGGCGAATGGCAGGTTCGCCGGGCTGCTGCGCGCGCGCGAGGAAGACGAGCAGTTGCTCCTCATTGGGCGGGTCCGGATCAAGGAGCAAGCGAAGGAAGAGGCGGCGAACCGGCCCACCAGCGGCCGAAGCGCGTGGAAGATCGCTGCCGACTTCAGCGCACCGCTGCCCCGCCCGGGTCGTCCGCGGGCGGCGGATGGGATGACGAGCAGCTTCCACTTCCATTGCTGCAGCGTCACCCGGCCGTCGCGTGTCACGACAGCGGGCGCCGTGGCGGCAAATCATGCAGCCTATGTCGAGCGGTTCGAGGCTGTGGAGGCCGGATCAGCGCTCGATCACGCCGGCTATGTCGAGCGCGGCGATGCGGTCGAGGTTGCGGATCGACCGCTCGTCGTTAGCAACATATCAGACGATCCCGGCCGGCGCCGTGCCTATTGGGAGGCGGTCGACCGCTGCGAAAGGCTGGGCCATGAGGGGCTGAGCATCGACGCCAGCGCTATTGGCAGGTGGTTGAAAAGGGTAGCGGCCGACGACCTGCCTCCGGATTTCCTCGCCCATTGCCGTGCCGAGCGGAAGCGTCGGGTAGCCAACCGAAAAAGGCCGAAGTCGTTCAAGCCGAAGCGCTACCGCGCCGATGAGCCTGCCTGCGCGGCGATCCTCGACGTCTTACGGCGCGCGCCGGGTTGGCCGGACGAGGATCCGCCGGTCATCTTCACGCCTGGTTCCGCTGGCCGAACGCAGTATCGCTATGTCGCCGAGCTGCCGCATGAACTCGGCGCCGCCGATCGTGCCGCCATCGTTCGCAACTTTTGCGACCATCTCGGCTCGTTCGCCCGCGACGCGGAGGGCCGATCCACGGGCATGATGTATACCGCGGTGATCCACGCGCCGGGGCCGGACAACGACAAGCGGAACTTCCACCTCCACGTCATCGCACATGATCGCCCCGCCCAATGGATGCCCGGCCCGGGTAAGTGGGATTTCGAGATTGCCGAGGAGTTCAAGCGCAAGAGCGAGACCCGCGTCCGCTATCCGCACCGGCAGGAAAAGATCGTCGAGGTCAGCCGCAGCCTCGCGCCGGACAAGCGGCCGGAGCACTATAACGCCGCGATCGCCGGCAAAGCCTTCGTGCCACACCTGCGGGAACGCTTCGCCGGCATCTGCAACGACCGGCTTGCGCTGCGGGGCATCCAGCGCCGGATCGATGCGCGGTCGCACGAGGCGCTTGGGATCGAGAAAACGCCCGAGATCCACCTCGGCACCCGCGCCTCTGCGCTGGAGCGGGCGGGCGTGCCGACCGCGGTCGGCCGCTACAATGCGGCTGCCAGTTGGCAATACGCCGCGCTAGCCGAGCGACGCAGGACCGAGAGCTACTTCGCGCCCTGGCAGCAACAAGATGGTGTGCTGGCGAAGAGCGTCGCTGGGTTGTCCGAAGGCGTTGCCCTGATGGTAGAACGCCGCGCCGTGCTGCTTGCGCTTGCGGAGACACGGGATCTGGCGTGGGAAAACGATCGCCTCCGTCACCAGGCGCGGTCCCGTGCGCAGGCGACGCTCGACCATTGCGTCATGTCCCTTGCCCAGGTGAGTGGTAGCGTCGCGCACCGTAGGGCGATCGAAAAGCGCAAGCAGGAAGCGGAGGAGCATCTTGCCAAGGTCGAGGCCGCCATCGCGGCGGGTGAGGCCGACATCCAGGCGGCAGCTATAGCGATCGGTAAATTGCACCTGCGACACGTTGCCATCGACGCCCGCCTCACGGAAATCGCACGCGAAAGGAAGGCGCGCCTGAAGCTCATGGCTGGCCTCGATTTCGCTCCGCCCGTCGGAATGGTTTCTGAACAGCAGGCGCTGCAAGCCATCGGCGCGCTGGCTGGCGCCAGGTCGCTCGCGTCGGTGGGAGTGACCCGTGGCTGGCCTTGGGCGGCGCTGGCTGTCGTTGCCTGGGCCGTGCAGGTCGTGGTGGACCGGGTGACGATCCGGTCGATTGCGAGGGAACCGGGTGCGGCCGGCCGGATCGAAACATTGTAAGTCGGAAGCACTTTGCGGGACCGGGACCGAGGAAGGAATAGATATGTCGATCATCATCGCGACGCTGCTCTTGGCGACCGGCAACCCATGTGAAGGTTCGACTACGCCGGAGGTCGAGCAATGCCTCGCTGGGGACCTTGCCCGCGCCGATACCGAGCTCAACCGATATTACGCCACGGCGGTGGCGCGCCTCACTAAGGAACAAGACACGACCGCGCTGGCAAAGCTGCGCGTGTCCGAACGGGCGTGGATCGCCTATCGCGACGCCGAATGCGATGCCGTCTATAAATGGTGGAGCCAGGGCACGATCCGAGGTGCCATGGCGCTCGGCTGTCGGACGAGAATCACCAAAGCGCGCGCGATGGTCATCTGGCAGAACTGGCTTACCTATGCCGACAGCACGCCACCGCTGCTGCCGAAGCCTAAAAGCCCGGATTGATATGGGATCTGCAAAGACGCGGACGTGCGTTCATGGTGGATAGCGGCCCGTCCGCTTTCAGCGGCGAGCTCACGTAAATGGACGTTTGTTTATGGCCCGCTATCGCAGCTCGCGCCCTAATGTCGGTGATTAGACCTATAGCCCGCTCCTGAAAGCTATCGTTCGAATGCTCAAGCCTGCGCAGGCGCACAGCAATCGATGACAGTCCAGCCGCGCCCCGTGAGAATGTCGAGTTCTCCCGCGGCAAAGACATCCTTGCGCATCGCCAAGCATAGGAGATGGGTCGGTCGCGTCATCGCGACATAGTGCAGCCGCAGCCTAGCAAGCATCCGCGAACCTTCGGCGACCATATTGCCTCGGCCATTTAGACGCGACCCGCCCGCCTTCGCGCCAAGGAGCCAGGGTTTAAGCTCGCTCAGGTGATGCGCGAAGTAGAAGCTGTCGAGCACGAGTGTCGCAGTGTGGGTCTCGCCCTTGACCGAATGGATCGATCCCAGCCGAATTCGAACCTGCGGCACGTCCTCTGGATAGGCAAACAGATTGTCGGTTCGGCCGATAGCCGCCGCGCCGGCATGGAGCGCTGGCGCGCCCTGCGGCGATGCGAGGAATGCCGCCGCGTTGCCGAGCGCCTCGGCGCCGCTCAGCTGACGGACGACCGTCTCCGCGTGCGGACGCACCACCGCCTGCCAATCGGCGTCCGCAATCTCGCCACGGCCGGCGAGCATGCGCTCGATCAGGGCTAGATAAGCGGGATAGGCCTCGGTGCCGGTGAGGAGATCGACTACGCGGCGATGCGGCGATTTGCGCGCTATTCGCCCGTGCGTCCCGCCAGCCAGTTCGCTCGCTGCGAGCAGCGCCGATGCCGCAGCATTGACCAATTTGTCGCTGTTGCCGCTGCCTGCCATCGCGAACCGCGCGCGAGCCAGATATTGCGCGAAGCTGGCTGGCGCCGCTTCCTTACGCGCGCAGGCTGGATCATAGGCGGGGGCGTAATGGCCCATCGCGTGCGGTACCCGACCAGCTTCGTCGAGATCGTGCACGCCCGCCACCGCGGTGAACACGCCGCGGTCGAGAACATGAGCGTCGAAGGTCGCGACCAGATGCGCGCCATAGCGGGGCAGCACCGACCGCACACTGGCATCGTCGAACAGAAACAGTGTGGGCGCTTGGTGCGCGGTGCCGTGCTCGGGCGGCGGCCCCGCACCAATCAGATCCTGGGGCGCGACGCCGAGCGCCTTCACCTCATCGGCGAGCGGCTGCGCAAACCGGTAGCTGCGTGGTATTGCTTGGACCGCGGCGCCGGGAAAGGGATCGGTCGCAGCGCCCTCGACGCCTACGCGCGCATAGATCGCCTGGTTCGAGTCGCCGAAGCGCTGCCGGCGTGACGGAGCCTCACCCGCGCAAAAGATGCGGTGCAGGAGGGCAGACTGCTCCTCGCTATTGTCCTGCGCCTCGTCGACGAACACCAACGGGAAGCGCCGCCGTAAGTCCAGCGCGGCCTCGGGCCGCTTGTCGAGCAATTCGTTCGCCCAAACGAACATCTCATCGAAGCAGAAGTATCCCTGTTCGCTGCCCCTGCGGCGCGCTTCGAGGAGCGCCTGGTAGGTCGGCGTCTGCGGCCCGAACTTTCCGGTGCTGCCGCCCGCATAGTCGGGGCGGGTGTAGATCAGGCACCCTTCGCTAAGCCGGGCTTTTTGGATTGCCCAGCGTGTGTTTCCCGGCAGGAGCCCCCAGCGCTTGGCGAGTGCGATTTGCGTATCGATACATCGGACTTCGATACCCTTGGAGCGCAGCCAGGGCAGCGCAAGATACTCGTTTACAAACGCGTGGATCGTGCCGACGAAATGAGGGTAGCGGGTCAGCGAAATTCCCGCAGCCGAATTGCCGAGCTTGGCACCGATCTCGTTGCGCGCCGCATTGGTGTGCGAGAGTACGCAGATACCTTGGTCTCGCTGTGGCCAGCGCCTAGCCAACACGGCGAGCTTGGCGACGAGCAGCGTGGTCTTGCCGCTCCCGGGACAGGCCTCGAAATCGATCGTGTCGAGATTAAGCATGGCCCGGAGCCGGCTGTTGTCATCACCGACCGGCGCAAAGCCGTCCGGTCCCAGTCCCATGAGCGCCGCCGCCCAGGCGACGTCCTGCTCCCGGATGATATCGTTGAACATCGGCTTCAGGCCGCCGCCACCCGTGCCGCGGTGCCGGTCGGCTCGGGCGCTGGGAAGGGCGCGGTGACGTGCGCGATTGCCGCGACGACATAGGGCGGCAGGATCTGCCGCAAGCCTAGGGCGGTAAGCGTTCGAGCTTTCACCTCGTTCTCGAGCAATTCGGCGAGGTACTGGGCGGCAATCGCCTTTGATGCTCTCTCGGCTTCGAACAGCGCATAGATGTGAGAGCTGAGCGTCTCCCGATCATTACCGGCCTCGGCCAAAGCCTGATAAGCCGCATCGGCCGCTGCGATCACCTCGGCCTGTATTGCGCCGCCGGCGTTGAGTGCGTCGTCCGCCAGCGCCAGCGAAGCGGCGCGATAGACCTGCTTCCCGAGCCCGTGGAAGGCGAGGTCGTATTCAAGTGTCCATTCGTCAGAAACGAAGGTTTCGACCCGCTGGCCCGACGCCTTGGCGCGGCGTTCGGTACGGCGCTGGGCAAGTTGCTCGTCGGGAAAATCGGCCTTGATCCGCCATTGCCGCTGCGAGGGCGGTCGTGCCGGCACCGGCTGGCCTGGTTCGAGCTTGCCGACGATCCATGGCGCCATGTCGGGCATCACGTCCATGTCGGTCACGCAGGCGACCGGGATACCGATTTCGCCATCCCTTTCCGGGTTCTCGCGTAGGAAGATGCGCGCATAACGGCCAAGCCCGACGCCACCGACGTTGACCAGCGATACGCCGTACTCGTGAAAATCGCGCCCGAGCAGCTTGGCGACGACCGGCATCAGGATCGTCTCGGCATCGCCTTCGACGATCATCACCGCGCGCGCGAAGAACAGATTCGCCTTGGTCACGTCCAGGAAGCGCTCGAGAAACCGATAGTCGGAGGCGCTGAGCCGAGTCTTGCCGCGGCACAATGGAAATGCCCGCCCGCCGTCGATCAGCGCCAGATTGTCCAGCTGCAGGTCCGAAGCGAGGTTCGGGCTATGCGTCGTGACAATGATCTGAATCTTCTGGCCATCGACGCGGGGCTTGCTTGCCTGGGCCTGCAGGAACGACATGAGACGTAGCTGGCGCTGCGGATGTAGATGCGCCTCAGGCTCCTCGATCAGCAGTAGCGGAAAGCCGTCGCTTTCAGCCGCGAGAAGCAGCAGCTCGCAGGCCATGAACAGCAGATTATTCGACCCGAGGCCGCGGTTGTGTGGGCTGTCCGCATCGGCCGAAGCCGTAAGGGCCAGTTCTAGCTTCTCGAGAAGCTGGCGTAGCCTGAGATTGTCCTCCTGTGCTCCAGCGACGCCGATGCGGGCTAGAAGCAAATCATCAGCAAACGACAAGGGCGCGAGATATTCTTCGTTGAGCCGCTTGCGCGCCTGCTTGATGCCTTCGCTTTCGCCGAACAGGTAACTGGCATAGTCGCCGAGACCGAGCACACTGAGCTCTTTGGGCTCGACCGGCGGGTTGGCGTTACGATCGAAGCCGACGCCGGTGTTCCGAATTTCGGCGGTGTGCTGGAGGATTTGCGACAGCCGCGATCCGCGTCCGGCGCTCATCGCGCGCTCCGCATCGCGTAACGGGCGCAAATAGGTCGCGGTCAAAAGCGAGCGCGCGCCCAGGTCCAATAGGGGACCATCGCCATTGGCGCCGGTGCGCCATTCGGGCGGAAGCACCCGCCGCGAGCTGCCTTCCTTCGTGTTGCGTTTGGCGATCCAAGTGATGATCAGCGCGGTCTCGAGCTGTTCGCCGACGCTCTCATAGTTGAGGAACTCGGCAAAGGCGCCACGGTCGGCAACGGTCAGGCCGCGGAAGGTCAGGCGGATGGCGATCTGGTCGGCGCGTTCCGCACAGGCCGCGCTCTGGTGGAAATCGGCCGGATCGACCCGCAGCATATCTTGGTCGCGCGTACCGAGCACTAGCCGGACCGCATCAATGATCGCGGTCTTGCCCGCGTCATTCTCGCCGACTAGCGCCGTCAGCCCGGGATTGAGCGGAAGATGGAAGGCGCGGTCGGCCGATCCGAACAGACGGAAGTTCTCGATCCTGATCTCAGCAATATACACGCTAGTATCCCTCTAAGAGGGAAACTACCGCCAAGTAGGCAGTTCGCTTCTCGCGATTCTCAACCCGAAGCTGCCAGTCACCTTCCGGCCCATTTCCGGCCGTTCGGCGCACCGGATGCAAGGATGATAGCTCTTGGGCCGACTGCGGACTGGCGGCCTCTGCGTGGTGGAAGGGGGAAAGCCGACCTGCCTTCAACCGACAGCCTAAGCTGCCGCAATTATCTTCGTTCACGCGCGCGGCTTCCCGGCGCGAAGCTTTACGATTAGGTCGACTGGGAAGCTCTTGGTCCTCACCGCCAAGACGCCCTCTTCAAAGGCGTCGTCTGGACTGCGCTGAGCAGCTATGGCGTCATAGAAGCCGATTGCGAAGGCCACGGCGGCCTCATCGTCGATCTCGTCCATCATTCCCACCACGAGGGGGGCGAATGCCTCCTCGATGGCGCTCATGCTGTGGCACGCATTGAGGACAACGCACTGGACGTTCTTTTGTCGTCGGGTCAGCTCGGCCAGCGCTCCATAGCTCAACGTTACTTCGCTACCGGCCTCATCAAGAAGCGAGATGCCGTCGTGATCGGCATGACCGGCGAAGTGAATAATGTCGAACTGCTGATTGAGGAGCGCCCGCCGCAGGTCGTCGATCGTGGCCGCCGTAAGTGGCTCGACATGCACGTTGCCCGGCGTCCGGTTGAAGGCCCCTTTGATCGCACGGATCTCTTTGTCGATCCGTAAGGCCTTACCCGTTTCGCCGTCGGGGTTGGCTGTCACCACGAGTACGCGCTTCTCGAACAGATGCGTCAGTTCGTCCGTGCGGTCGTCCTCGGCGCGGATGCCGCGCTGAACGTCCGTCCGCGCTTCACCCCATGCTCGGCGAAGCAGCATCATCAGCGACGAGGCGTCGCCGTCGCGAGAAGCGGTCCCGCGCTCCGCACGGTCGATTGCTAGCGCCTCGTGGCGCAGCTGTCCGGCAAGACTTGAGTCCGTTTGCTCAAGAGCGTTCGCAAGCCGAAACGCCAGCTGAGTTAGCGCCGCGTTAAGGTCACCGCGATCAAAGGGAAGCCTGCGGGCCACGCGTGGGTCAAAGCCCGAACCTTCAAAGACCGCCTTCGCGGCCGCCTCTCCGTCGCGAGCGAACGCGTCGAACGAAACGATCCGGCGCCCCGTCATGTCGACGTTCAGCTCCTTTGCCATGCGCCCCACGGTCGCCTTGGGAACCGCGGGGCACATGCACGAGCGCGAGCCGCAGTTGATGCACAAACCGGGGTACCGTGCGACATATTCTGCCTGGAGATCGAGGTCCGCATCCTCGTCTAGAGTAAGTGCATATTCATTCGCGATCCCCATTATGTAGGAAAACACGTCGGCGGCCTCACCATAAAAGTAGTGCGGATACCTGTCGTACACCCGTATGGCTTCCGCGAGCTCGCCGAGCTCTTCGAAAAGGGCCACCGAGCTGAACCCGGTCGGAGCGTTAATGGATCGGGGATAAATGTCGGCGAACATGCGCCGCCAGCCATTCAGGTCGACAGGCATCAAGGCGCGGTTTTCGTCAACGAGCCTCAGTACATCGGCATGGGACACCGTAGCCTCCGCCCCCCGGACGAGTTTGCAGCGGGCGTCGTTGTGCGGTTTCTCGCGGCAATAGGGACAGGCGTAGGGGTATTTAAGGAAGACGAGCTCCTCGACGCTCGCGATACCCATCTTTGCGAGGAGCGGGAAATACCAGCCCAGCGCCTTGCAAATTGCCGAGGTCACGTCGACTTTGATGCGCTTCTTCTTACGGTCGAGCTGCGTCAGCATCCCGCAGACCTCGACAAAATGAAGGTACGTCGCCTCCTTACTGCGAATTGCGTTCGCGTCCTGGTAGATGAACGCGGTCATTTTGTAGAGATCGTCTAAGCGCATGACACGAACCTATAATAAATGGCGACCTAAGCTGAGTGTGGTTGGATCCCCATTACAGCGCGCTACAGAGAAGTCGGGTGTAAGACAGCGAGCTCATCGCTTCCGCGCATCACCACTACTCGTGTGACGTGATTGGCGATGTCCGAGACCGCATAGTCCACAGCCAGTTCGACCGCCCGCTCGGTAGCGCGTCTGCGCTCGCGCCAGTATGCATAGGGATAGTCGGTGACGCGGAGGAATGCCCGTTCGTCTCGAGGATGTGGGAAGGGCTTGGTGCAGCCACTGTTAATCGGACACAGCCAAATGCGCTCACGATAAGCGTCTAAAAGCGACTGGGTGTCGATCTCAAGCACGTCGTGCTCGGCATCGCGATATGTTTTAGCGCCCGTCAGCTTGAGCAGCCGCTCGCGCGAGAGCCAAAAGAATACCTTAGAGTTCAGCAGGGAATACCAGTCGCTCGGCTTCAATCTCTCCGGCAGCGCCTTTCTCAGTCCATCGTCGCTCATTGGAATCTGGTCGCGCACAACCGCACCTGGCAGCCCGTCGCTCCTGATGGGCACGCTGGCCGGCCTGTGCCGCCTTTCGATACGTTCGCGGTCGGGTTCCTCGATGTGGTAAAGGTCCAAAAGCGCGGAAGTGCTCAGAAGGCCAAATTGCCGGATCGATGGCCAAGAGCCACGCTCCGCCATGTGATAGAGTTTTGGGCAGTTTGCCACGAGCTCATCTAGTTCAGCGTCTGTCACCAGTTCCTCCTATCAATGACATTACGCCAGTTAAAGTCGGTCGAGAGCATTGAAACGGGCCGCCCAGACACCCGCTCCACCTCCTCCACGAACCTTATGGTCTCAGGCGTCAGCTGGTCGAATCGATAAGCCTCTCGGTTCTCGATGCCGAAGTAGTCGACGAACGTTAGCGCGATGTCCGTCGGCCCGTTGAGCTGAACGGAGTCCTTGAACTGCTCCCAATCGAACTCCGCGATGCGGCGCTCCTTGTTCGTGGTCGTAGTGCGCTCCGCCCTCTTCAGTGGGTCGAGGGGAATGCGGCTGCGTCGATGGATGTCTTCCATGCTTACCTCGAAAGCCATTGGCCCCGACGGCCCGCCGACGCGGATCGGAAATGTCCTGCACACCATGATGACGCGCCGGACGTTCGCGGGTGCGATGCCCGCGTCCGCGAGGCACCCCGCGACAGTGGTGTCACGCGTAGTCACATGCGGATACTGTCCGTGATGAAGACTGAGGGACGTGCCCTGCGTTCCCTCAAGCAGAATGCGACGCCTCTCCACGAATGCGTCTGCGAGAACCTTGCGAGCGCTACCGATGAACGGTCTCAGGTCATCGCAGTCTCGCGCCAGGAAGCGGCGGGCACCTGACTTGTAGTCGGAACGCCCAGTTAGTTTGCGCGCCGACGCAAGTCCCACTCCCTGCGCCGTCGAGCTGATGTTGGCGAACAGCTCACGTTCGCGCTCGAGATCCTCGTCCGTGATGATCATGGCCTGCTCGTCAATGACGAGGCGATCCCGATCAATCTCGTGCTTTGCTATTTCGTCCAGCAGCTTCTTGGGATTGATGACGGCGCCCGGTCCGAGCAGCAACTGCGCCTTCGGTGCCCGACGAGTGCCGGACGGCAGGTGGAAATACTTCTCGGGTTCCGGCTCGGCGAAGACCTGATGCCCTGCGTTCGGACCGCCGACCCGGACGAGGAGATCGTATTCGGGCGCTATGTGGCCAACAATGTTGCCCTTGCCCTCGCTTCCGAACTGACCACCGATCAGAACGTCGACGAGCTTCTCTGCCCCACGCGGATAGAGATCAAGCAGGGCCGTGGCTCGGACAAGGACGCCACCAGCCGAACATCGATCGGTATCCACCACGACATCTGCAACCTTGGCGAGCGACTCGATGTTTCTCTCGGTCCTGCTCTTTCTGAGGGCGTCATACTCGACAGCTGCATCCTCGGCTGCGGAACGCTCGACATAGCGTTGGCGCAGGACCGATTGAGCTGCCGTCAGATGTATGTGGAACACCTCCGGACCGTGAGCACGTCGGATGGCGTCAATCTGCCCGCCGAACCGAACGCAGTCGACGACATATAGCCCGGACGGAGTCGAGTTCCGCTGGGCCGCCTCGATAGCCCGTTGCAGCGCCTCCGAGACCCACTCGCCCCCGGTCTGCCGATCCAGACGGTCGCCCGCCCGCTGAAGCACCTCCCGGCTGCCCTTCGCCTTGGGCACCGTCGTCGCTATGAGATCGCGCGTGCGGACGACGGCTGCGCCGTGTCGGGTCCGAAGCTGGTCCACCAACGCCGACTTGCCGGAACAGACGGCGCCGGACACGAGGACGACTCGGAACGACGACCGGCTTCTCACCCGCCGAAAAGATCTAGTTGCTGCCGCCGCGGTGGCAGATCGTAGACCGTGACCTGGACGCCCTTCCTGACTAGCTCGTCCTCAACGATCTCCTCGACCACGCCCCAGTCCCCTCCGGCGGACCCTGACCCGATCTTGGGCATGTGCACACCCGCTCCCGCATTGAGAGCCGCCGCCGCGACCTCTGCCAATCCTTGCTGGAGCGCGCGATAGCGGATCCTCGGGAACAACGATGCACCGAAGCCTTCCTGAGCGACAATGCTCGCCAGGCGGACGCCGGCATCCAGATCGACGATGATGACCTTCCCGAGCCTATCGCGCGTGGGTACCGGCATCACGGCTTGGCTGAAAGCCTCCTCGGCCGCAGGGTGCAGACGGGCGAAGCGCTTAGCGATCCCGCCGCCCCACTTGATCGCCCGGTCGTTCACCAGCTGGCAGATGATCTTGACACCGTCACCGATCGGCTTCGTCACGTCGCCGTGCACGTATCTGATCGGGGTCTTGGCCTGGTCGATCGACGTGTGACGCACTAAGCCTGCGACACGGGGGTATCGCGCTCCGGGGTAACCGGAGATGCCGACGAACTCTATGCGGGCATCCGCCCCGGTGAACCAGTTCTCGACGGCATGATCTGTGTGGCCGATCGCAGTGCAAGAGTAGGCCGCGCTGGTCGGCGGCAGGACGATGCCTTGCGCGGCCGCACGGGGCGCGAGTGGCGATCCGACCACGTAGTCGATCCGATAGACACGACCGGTTTCCGGGTTGTCCAGCGGAGAGGCGAAGAAGACCGAGACGGGCTCGTCAGTCACTCTGGCGAAGCGGATCAGGAAGGCTTCGGCGGAGACGTCGTAGCGGCGGCGCTCCCTCATTAGTTCTTCGATGGACGCCGTCGTTAGTCCCTGGGGCAAACTTCCGATCGGCATGACGAACTCAGAGGCCGCGATATTGCACAGCATCTCGAGCTGCCAGTCGTCTGAAGAAGGAGTGCCTCCACGGTTCCGCACCTCGTCCGCCCAATCGGGGAACAGCATGTGAGCTACTTCGTGTGCGATCGAGAATCTCACGCGCTCGCGGGCCTGCTGTGGATTGTATTCGACTATCGCGCCGTGAGCCGACGTCAGAAGGCGCGCATCGGCGATGCTCGCATTCGCCGAAGTGGTCGCGCCAAGCATCTCCGCGATCTTAACTGGATTAAAAGGCGGCCCCTCCCATCCATGTTCGCGCGCCCTCAGCACGAGGGATCGCGCCGCCTCTTGAATCGCGGTTACCGGGTCGGCATCAGGCGCAAGCCCCAATGCCGATCTGTTCGTCCATCTGATCCCCGCATTTGTTCCCACTTATGTACGCTACCGATATTCAGCGCGGCCTGCCAGTCGAAAGGAATCGTATCAGAAGTAAGCTGGCCGGGTCATCCCGCGCGAAGGCACACCGACGAGCCGGACGGCCTCAGCATGAGCCACGCCCACATGGCGCCTGCCGCCCCAAGCAAAGCCAGCGTTAAGACGATGCGGAGCACCCATCGGTGTCAGGTGATCCGCTTCTCGAGGTCGGCGAACGTACCGATGAAGTCCTCCCCTGGCGGCGGCATAGTCACTCGCGAGCTTGGCCCTCTACCCTCCATGCGGCGCTGATGAGCATCGGCGAGAATGGACAGTGAAGAGAGACATTCAGTTCGAAGGGGGACCGAACCAGAATCTTCGTAAGCCTTGGGGGGCGGCCTGCTCTCGAATCCTCCGCACCACGGGGCTGCGGTGCTCAAAGCCGCTCAATGTTAGAAAACTGAATATCGGTTTTCGTGTTTAGCCACGGACCCGTCGAACGACAGATCTGGGGCGCATAGCGGCCGCGTGGGGTCGGGATGAACGAGCGTCCGCCTATGGAGAGCCGAAAGGCTGGCCCGAATGACTGAGTCTGGGTCGGCCCGGATAATAGCTGCCAGACTGCATCCGACCCGGAATGCGTCGTTCGCCGATCGCGCTTCGAACGGCAGCTTCCGCCAGAACCAGCCATTCGCTGCCTAGTATCGTCTGGCGGGAATGCGCTCCAATGTAGGTCATTCCCAGTCGAACGTCGTGATTCCCAAAGCGGACGTTCGAAGGATCGTTCAGTCGGGCGCGGCGCCCGCTGATGGTGTGTATCTTCGGTGGCCACTCTTCCCCCTGACTCTTGATGCAGGTCCTTTTCGGATTAGATGCATGAACGCCAGAAATCCGCAGGGGTATGCCTCAAAAGGGCAGATGCTCCATATGGATGCCCCAATAGTCGGCAGGATCGGAGTATTTGTCAATCGTGTCGCTCGAGCAGAATGCGACAAGCCCCGATGGGGGGCGGGCCGGCAGCCTGGCCGTCCACCACACAAACCACCACGGCGCCCGGTGCGCCTTTAGCGGACCCCGCATCGTCATCTCACGGCGGACGCCGAGCAACTCCTTGAGCAGTGCCTTATTGAACGGGCGATGCTTGGCTTCGACGCCGAGCAGGGTTTCGCTCGGCAAGGGGCGGCCACCGGTATTCGGGACGACGAGCACAATGTCGAGCTCATGGCATTTGCCGTAGAGCGGCCCGGGCTGGAGCTTGGCGGCCGGATCGGCGCTAATCGCGACGCACTCGATATCGACCCACAGTTCGCCGACGGTGCGACCGCGATCGTCGATGCGGATGTACGGCCAGCTAGTGCGGTCGATCGGACCGCCTTTCGCTCGGAACACCAAGGACGTGCCGTGCACCAGAGTAAAGGTCAGCGTTGGCCGCATCGCCTTGAGCTTTTCCATCACGGCGACCAGCGCACTGAGCTCGTACGCCTTGTCCTGGAGCGTCGCGCTCGCGAGCAGCTGCCCGGCGGTCAGCCGATCGACGCCGAGATGCGCGCGGAACGCGTCACGCAGCTTCTTTTTCATGCCCGAGGTAGTTGGTTTACGTGTCGCCATTGTCAGCGCCCCTCCGGGGCGTCAGGCTCGTCATCCCAGAAACCGGTGTCTTCGCCGTAGATCTCGCTGAGGAAGCGGGAAACCTGATCGACCATTGCGGTGATGTCGCCCGCGCGCGCATCGATCGGAGCGCGCTGATCATCGAATGAGACGAAAACGCCCTCAACCGGCGTGTCGTTTTCGGTCCGCAACAGGCGGGCAAGCCGTTCGCGGTTCTCGTCGAGTGACCAGCGTGCACCGCTTTTCAGGAAGGTCATGAACTGCCGGGTGTAGATGCGCAGCCGCTCGACGGGCAGGCCGTCGAAGACGACAGCCTCGCCGCCGATGTCAACGGCGACACGCCGGCCGTCCATACCCTCGAAATCATCGAGCGCCAGCGCCATTGCGGCATCCCAATCAGAAAAGCCCGCGCGTACAACAAGCAATCGGAACTCATCGAGCATGTCCCGCCATTCGTCGTGAGAAAAATCCTGCGTATCCATGAGCCCTTTTAGCTGGCTCGGCGCGCATAACCTATCTCCTACCGATTGTGTCTCGGCTTCGGACAAGAATGAGTGTCGCGCGCATAGCCGTGCCCGTGACGCCAGGTGTCGGCCCGATCCACTTCAAAATGGGTAGAGTCGCACGAGCAGAATAGCTTCGCCCACGCATCTACTCGCTGATGGGCATTACCTATTGCGTAATGAACGCTCAGGGATTACCTGATAGGTAACGATGGGCAGGGTGGATGGAACTCGAATTCGCCTCAGACGCGCTGCGCAAGCGGCTCGAAGACGATAAGGCGATGCTCAAGGCCTATGGGGAGCGAGCAAAGCCGTTGCGTCTGCGTCTCACGCTTCTGCGGCAGGCAGCGTGCCTGGCGGACGTGCCCCACACGCCGCCGCCACGCCGCCACAAGCTGTCGGGTACCCGCGAAGGCCAGTTCGCGGTCGACCTGAAACACCCCTGGCGCCTCATCTTCGAGCCGGCAAACGATCCGTTGCCGCGCCTGGACGACGGGAGCCTCGACCTGGCCGCGGTCACGAAGGTGAAAATCCTCGACGTGACCGACTATCACTGAGGATATTCGACGTGGCGCAGGACACACATTTTCAGCCCGATTGGGCGGTACATCCCGGCGAGATGCTGGAGGAATATCTGGAGACGCTCGGCTTGTCTCAGGCCGAATTTGCGCGCCGAGCCGACCTCACTCCCAAGCTTGTCAACACTATCATCAAGGGCCACAATCCGGTTGAGGCCGACACGGCGGTCGCGCTCGAACGCGTGACCGGCACCAAAGCCTATATCTGGACCGGTGTGCAAAAAGAGTGGGAGCTGTTCCGCTCGCGCGTCGCCGAGCGCAGCCAGCGCGATACGGCGGCGGTGCGGACCTGGCTGGCAAACTTTCCGGTGAAAGAACTGCAGCAGCGCGGCGTGCTGCCATCGTCGAGTGACCTGCACGCCGTGCGCGAAGGGCTATTATCGTTCTTCGGCGTTGCCAATGAACATGCGTTTGCCGGGCTCAATCAACGATGTGCGGTCCGCTACCGGGCTTCCAAAACCTATCCAAGCTCGCCGGAATGCGTCCATGTCTGGCTACAGCTGGCGACGAGGTCCGCCGAAAAGATGGAGGTAGCCGAGTTCAGCGATGCGCGTCTGTTGGAAGCGCTTGCCGAGATCAGGCCGTTGACCAACCTGCCACCTGAGGATTTTCAGCCAAGGGTAACGGCGCTATGCGCAGCGGCAGGGGTCGCGATCGTGCCTGTTCCACCGCTCAAGAAGACCAAACTCAATGGCGCCGCCTTCTGGTATGCCAGGAACAAGGCGGCGGTCGTCCTGTCTCTTCGCCACAAAACCAATGACCATTTCTGGTTCACGCTTTTTCACGAGCTTGGACATCTATGCCTTCACGGCCGCGATACCGCCTATGTCGATGACGAGCGGCCGGAAAGCGATGCTGAAGAAGCTGAGGCAGATGCCTGGGCGGAGGAGAAACTGGTCGGTCAGGCGAGATTGCGCGTCTTCATGGCCGGGCAACCTAGGGCGAAGTCCGACGTGCGTGATTTTGCCGCCTCGGTCGGAATCCATCCCGGCATCATCGTTGGTATGCTCCAGCATCACCGGGTACTCCCTTGGACGCACATGAATGATCTCAAGGATCATTTTGTCTTTGCAGGCGATGCGTAAGGAGGGGAAGAAGGCGATGCTTTTCACCGTTCGAGTGATCGGCTGCTGCCGCTTCGTGACGTTGTGGCGCGCCTGCCGCATAACGTGGTGCACGAACTTTAGGGGAGGTAACTGTGGGCCGGATTTCCATCGAGATTGAAAAGACGCAAGCTGACGAGGTTCAGGCGAATGCCGCTAGCGAAGGCGTCGACGCGGAGATCATCGAGATAAAGCGGTTCGATGGTGGGGCCGCTATCGTAGCGGTCGTGTTACCGCTTTTGACAGCGACCCTACCGTTCATCACGAAGATGGTGCTCGAGCAGATCCGGTCCAAACGCCACGTTGTGGTGAAGGTCGATGGCATCGAATTGCGCGGGCTTGATGCCGACAGTGCATCGAAGATCTTGGCGCAGGCGCTCGAGGCGAGAAATTAGCGATGGGACCAGCGGCTGCCTATCTCGCCGCGACGCGGCGAGAGATGCCGGCTTTTCTTGCTCGTGATCACTACCGCTCGATCTTCGATGGGCTGCAGACGAGCCTGAGTAGCTACGGAGCAACGCCCGAGTTTGACCTGACCTACAGTGCCGAGCGTACTTGCGAGACGATCCGCACTGGGGAACGCCAGATCGTCATCTACGACCAGTATCTCGGCCAGACGTTCAACCAGCTCAATCGACTGCATTTCAACACCACCGATCCGCGTGAAGCGCGGGTCTATGCTTATAAGATCGCGGCTGAATTCGCGCAGATCGACGGGCAGCCCCGATTGGGGGCAGTGCTTGCGATGGCGCATGTCGCCAGTCGCGACGGCACCATCGGTCATCGCAAGGACACCGATGTCGCGCATCGGATGCGAATCACGGCGCTCCAAGAAGCCTATGTGATGGCGCATGAAGCCTTTCATACCATTGTCGAGCGCCAGGTGGCATGGCGCGAGCAGATGCTTCGCGATGCGCGGGCGGACTTCCTCAAGAATTTCTATCTGAGCGCGATCATCCGGCTCGAGGAAGCCAACCATCCAGACCTCGACACGATCGCACCGATGTATCTGAAGCAAATGGAGTTGTTTGGTTCAGACGATGCGCTCGTCGAAGAATGCCTGTGCGACACTTTGTCAATGTCGGTGATCTGCCCTCATCCCGACCGCAACCCAAGCATCGGCCAAGTAGAAGAGGCGCGCGACGCAATCTTCTTTGCGCTGCGCCATCTCCGCCTGCTCGCATTGGTCCGTCACGCTGTCCACGAGCGACGCCCCGGGTTCGTCGCGAACGATGCTTGGCTCGATCCGTATCTTGTGCGTACCCAGTTCCTGCAGTGGGCGCTCGGTCAATTCCCGCCGCTTCTTGCCCTGCGTACCCCTGAAATAGTGACGCGATTCGAACTGACCCAAGAACGATATTCGAAGTTCGTCGAAGATCCGATCTTGTTCGAATTGCCGACTGCGATCGCTGAATATGCGAACAAGGTCTATCCCGAAGCTCATGAGCGCGAGCTCGGCGACGCGCTAACGGACACACTTCTGCAACACCCTGAGCAGGCGCAGCGAATGTCGCAACTTGGGGAAAAGTTTTTCATTACCGACCCGGAGTTAATGAGCCAGGAATTCTACGATACGCGCTTGCGCGCGCTGCAGGCGCGGATGTACGAAGAAAAGGACGCTAAGTCTACCGCCGATCGAGCTTCTCGTCCGTTATAGTGACGGCAGCAGGCGCAGCCGGGTGTACCCCGAGCTATCCGCCAGTAGCGCCTGCGAATGCGATCGGTGCCGAACCGGCGTCCCTGCGTCCCTGCACTTAACGGCCTCTTCCTCCTCGGGCCATCGGACTATGCAAATTACGTCGCGAGGGTGAGTCTGATGCAGCTCCGCGACAAGTCCAGCAGTGCCAGCGTCGATCCGAACGCCCCCGTGATTAACTTCGGTGAGGCAATCTGATCTGCTGCGCCCGAGACCTGCCCGACAGCTTACGGCCTAATCTCCGCCTCTCTGCCGTGCCGGTCGGACGAGCGCCGGACGTCGGCTTCTGGACAGGCCTGTCGTTCGGCACATCGCCACGGAACGGCCGAAAAGTCCCCAATATCGGCCGTTCCGAGCGGCTAACTAGGCTCGCCGAAGCGGTCGGTCCGCTTACATGAACGAGCGACAGGTTTCGGGCAGCGGAAAGGACTGTGTGAACGTCCACTTCTGGGTCCTTGCTGCCACGGATCTGCTGCATGGCGTCAATGGCGCCTTTCGGCAGAGTAGCGCGTCTCGGGAGTCTAGATGACGCGCATCGAGGGGGTGCCGCATGCGCGCCGACTGATCACGCGGCGTCGAACGCCGTGAGTATCGGACAGGGTCCCGCGCTGCCGCTGCCGCATTTATGAGCGAGGCGCCGAAGCGCAGCCCGGGCTCGATCCAGTTCGGCGATCTTCTCGTCCAGCGCTCTCAGCCGCTCGCCGGCAAGTTCGCGCGCTCGTGCCCGATCGTCCGTGGCGTCGAGCGCCAGAAGCTCGCCGATCTGGTCCAGCGTGAAGCCTGCCGCCTTTGCCGACCGGATGAAGCGCAGCTGCCGCACATCATCGTGGCCATACCGTCGGATTCCGCCTGCTGCCCCGGCACCCTGTGGTCTATCCGGCGTGTCGATTAGGCCGCGACGCTGGTAGAAGCGGATCGTCTCCACGCCGACACCGCCTTCCGCTGCGAGTTTCGCGATCGTCATGTCTGCCACGTCTTGACTCCGGACCATGGTACGGACCCCATATGGGACCCGATCGAGGATCGGAGAAGACGAGATGGCGACGAAGAAGGCGGTGCTCCACCGCATGGTGATGCCCACCCACACGTGCCCGTTCGGGCTGAAGGCGAAGGACTTGCTCCAGCGGCAGGGCTACGAGGTCGAGGACCATTGGCTGCGTACGCACGAAGAAACCAACGCGTTCAAGGCGGAGCATGGCGTGAAGACCACGCCGCAGACCTTCATCGGCGGCGAGCGGATCGGCGGCTACGACGACCTGCGTCGCTTCTTCGGCAAGTCCGTGCCCGGCTCCAAGGCCGTGACCTACCGCCCCGTGATCGTGGTCTTCGCGATGACGGCGCTGATGGCGCTCGCCGCCAGCCTGGCCGCCTTCGGCACGCCGCTAACCGTGCGCGCAGGCGAGTGGTTCATCGCGTTCTCAATGTGCGTGCTGGCGCTGTTGAAGCTCCAGAACGTCGAGAGGTTCGCGACAATGTTTCTCAACTACGACCTGCTGGCCAAGCGCTGGGTGCCGTATTCCTACGTCTATCCCTACGCCGAGGGGCTGGCGGGAGTGCTGATGGCGGCTGGCGTGCTGACTTGGCTGTCTGTTCCGATCGCGCTGGTGATCGGGGCGATCGGTGCGGCGTCGGTGATCAAGGCCGTCTACGTGGACAGGCGCGAACTGAAATGCGCCTGCGTCGGCGGTGACAGCAACGTACCGCTCGGGTTCCTGTCTCTCACGGAGAACGTGATGATGGTCGCGATGGCACTGTGGATGATCGCGGCACCGATGCTCTCGGCGGGGCATTGAACAGCGGCGTGTCGCACTGGCGTGCCTTCTGCGTTCGTCCTACAAGCGCATCATGAGCTTCGCCCGCATCTTCCGCGCCATCGCGCTGTCAGTGCTGGCGATGATGCTCGTGCTGCGTGTCGGCCCGGTTTGCGAAGCAGCTGCGAATGCAGCAGCGCCACCTGCCGTCGTGCATGATGCCATGATTGGATGCGAACTGCCTTCGGGCAAGCCGGCTGGGAAGTCTCCGGCCGCCGCGTGTGCGAGTGCATGTGTGGCGACCGATCCGCAGCGGATCGGCGACGCGACCCGCCCGATGCTTGCAGCGGTCCCTCCGATCGCCTCTGTCCGCCCCGACCTGGAGGGCCGCACCGGTGGCCCCGCACCGCCTCCTCCGCGAACCGCGCGATCGAACGACCATCTGAAGATCACGTGATTCGAGGAATGCACACATGAAGACGATCAGGTTCATCGGCGCGGCTGTCGCGCTCGCGCTCGTTCCCGCCACCGCGTTCGCGGCGGCCGACTGCTGCGCCGACAAGACGTGCTGCAAGGACAACGCCGACTGCTGCAAGGACGGCAAGGCCGATTGCTGCAAGGACATGAAGAAGGGCGGCGATCACGCCGGCCACGATATGTCCGGCATGAAGATGCCTACGAAGTGAAGCTGCCGGCGGGGGCCTGCGCCCCCGCCGCTCAGTCCTGACCGTCGGGGACGGCGCCGCCGTTGGTCCGCCATGGCCGGTTCCGCCCCGGCAGTCTCAGACGAAGCGTAGCCGCCCGTCCGCGGATGCCGTCGACGGTCCGGTTCATCGCCCGTGCGATATCGCCGATCTGCTGACGTGCGGCGATGCGTAGACGCAGATCGTCGTCGTCCTCGTCCGACCATCGCCGGGGTGGCCTTCGTGCCGGCGGCGCACCGTCAGGCATGGACCTCGTGCCCGTCTCCGCATGGTTCGCCCGGTGCTTCGGTCTGCACGGTGACGTGCGAGATGTCGAAGCGCTGGTCCAGCATGGCCGCGAGGCCGAGGCGGACGGGGGCCGGATCGCAGCCCTGTCCCAGCGTCACGTGCACGGTGCAGCTGACGTCGTCGTTCGACATCGACCAGACGTGGAGGTCGTGGAGCCCGGCGACGCCCGGCACGGCTGCGATGGCGGCGCGGACCTCGGTTAGCCGCAGGCTGGATGGAACACCCTCGAGCAGCACGTTGGTGGTGTCGCGAAGCAGGATCCACGTGCGCGGCAGCACCCACAGACCGATCGCCACCGCAACCACCGGATCGATCCAGGTCCAGCCGGTGAAGCGGATCGCCGCGGCGCCCGCGATGACGCCGATCGAGCCGACCATGTCGGCCCACACCTCGAGGTAGGCTCCCTTGACGTTGAAGCTCGCATCCTTGCCCGCGGTCAGCAGCCGCATGGATATGAGGTTCACGACCAGGCCGATCGCCGCGACGATCATCATGCCCCAGGACTGGATCTCCTGCGGCTCGGTGAACCGCCTGATCGCCTCCACGAAGACGTAGATCGCGATACCGAAAAGCAGCACCGCGTTGAAGGCGGCGGCGAGGATCTCGAAGCGTCGGTAGCCGAACGTCCGCTTCTCGTCCGGGGCCTTGCGTCCCAGCCGGATTGCCAACAGCGCAATCACCAGCGCCGCAACGTCGGTCATCATGTGGGCGGCGTCGGACAGCAGGGCAAGGCTGTTGAAGACGATGCCGCCGATCACCTCCGCCACGAGATAGGCGGAGGTCAGGGCGAGCGCCCAGCCGAGCATCTTGGCGTTAGCGCCTGCCGTGTGGTCGTGCGAGTGCCCGGCCGAGCCGTGGTCATGAGCCATGGTGCGCCTCCTCATGTGGGGCTGCGGGTGTGGTGTCGGCGGGTCGCCACCCGCCGAAGCGGGCGTAGAGCGTCGGCAGGACGAACAGGGTCAGCAGCGTCGCCGAGACGAGGCCGCCGATGACAACCGTCGCCAGCGGCTTCTGCACCTCCGCGCCTGCACCGTGGCCGAGCGCCATCGGCACGAAGCCGAGGCTGGCCACGAGCGCCGTCATCGCGACCGGCCGCAGGCGTGCGAGCGCGCCGTCATGGGCGGCCTGCACCCGGTCGATGCCGCGCGCCATGAGGTCGTGAATCGACGACACCATGACCAGCCCGTTGAGCACTGCGATACCCGACAACGCGATGAAGCCGACGGCGGCGGACACGGAGAACGGCATTCCCCGGAGGACCAGCGCCAGCACGCCACCGACGAGGGCCAGCGGCACGCCTGTGAAGACGATCACTGCGTCGCGCACCGAGCCGAGCGCCCCGTAGAGCAGCAGCATGATGACTGCGAAGCAGACGGGCACGACGAGCAGCAGCCGATCACGCGCCGAGGCGAGGTTCTCGAACTGCCCGCCCCATTCGACGTACGTCCCCGGCGGCACCTTCACCTGCGCGTCGATCGCGGCGCGGGCATCCGCCACCACGCCCGCCACGTCGCGGTCGCGGACGTTCGCCTGCACCACGACGCGGCGCTTGCCGTTCTCACGGCTGATCTGGTTCGGCCCGTCGACGACCGCGATGTCGGCCACCGTGGACAGCGGCACGAAGCCGCCGGCGGACGTCGGCACCGGCACCTGCGCCACTTCGGTCAGGTCCGACCGCGATGCTTCGGACAGGCGGATCACCACCGGGAAGCGGCGATCGCCTTCGAAGATCACGCCCGCCTCGCGACCACCGATCGCAGCGGCGACGGTGTCCTGCACGTCGCCGGCCGTGACGCCGATCCGAGACATCGCCATGCGGTTGGGGCGGATGTCGAGCATCGGCAGTCCTTCGGTCTGCTCGACCCGCACGTCCACGGCGCCGCGCGTCTTGCGCAGGATGTCGGCAATGCGGCCGGCAGCGTCGTTCATGCCGCCGAAGTCGTCGCCGAACACCTTCACCGCGATGTCGCCGCGGACGCCTGCGATCAGCTCGTTAAAGCGCATCTGGATCGGCTGGGTGATCTCGTAGGCGTTGCCGGGCAGCGTCGAGAGCCTCTTTTCCATCCGCTCCACCAGTTCCTCTTTGGCGAGGCCGGGGTCGGGCCATTCGGCGCGCGGCTTTAGGATGACGAAGGTGTCGGTGGCATTGGGCGGCATCGGGTCCGATGCGATCTCCGAGGTTCCCGTGCGCGAGAAGGCGAAGCGGACCTCGGGCTGACGCGCCAGCATCTTCTCGACCTGGAACTGCATCGTCTGGCTTTGGTCGACCGAGGTGCCGGGGATGCGGACCGCCTGCACAAGGATGTTGCCCTCGTCGAGCTGCGGCAGGAACTCCTGTCCGAGCGTCGTGAACGCGACACCGGCGAGTGCCAGCGCACCCATCGCGACGCCCAGCGTGACGCTCGGCCGCCCCATCGCCTTGCCGAGACCCGGCTCGTAGCGGCGACGCAGCCAGCCGACGATCCGGCTCTCCTTCTCGTCGACCGGTCGGCTGAGCCAGATGGCGATGGCAGCGGGCACGAAGGTCATCGACAGGATGAAGGCGAAGACGAGCGCGATGATGACCGTCAGCGCCATCGGCTCGAACATCTTGCCCTCCACACCGGTGAAGGTGAGCAACGGTGCGTAGACAAGGATGATGATCGCCTGACCGTAGACGGACGGGCGGATCATCTCACGGGCCGATGCCGCAACCAGATCGAGGCGTTGCCGGAGCGGCAGCGGCTCGGCTCGGCCGTGCTGCGCGTCGCCAAGCCGCCGCAGCGCGTTCTCGACGATGATGACGGCGCCGTCGACGATCAACCCAAAGTCGAGCGCGCCGAGGCTCATCAGATTGGCCGAGACGCCTGCGCGGAGCATGCCGACGCTGGTCAGCAGCATCGTGATCGGAATGACCAGCGCCGCGACCAGCGCCGCGCGGAAGTTGCCGAGCAGCGCGAACAGCACGATGATCACAAGCAGCGCTCCCTCCGCGAGGTTGCGGGCGACGGTGGCGATGGTCGAGTTGACCAGCTCGGTGCGGTTGAGCACCGGCTTGACCACGACGTCGACGGGCAGCGCGCGGCCGATCTCCTTCAACCGTTCGCCGACGCCGGTGGACACGGTGCGGCTGTTCTCGCCGATCCGCATGACGGCGGTGCCGACGACGACCTCGTGGCCGTTCTCGGAGGCGGAACCCATGCGCAGCGCCTGCCCGGTGCGGACGTTGGCGATCTGGCTCAGCAGGATGGGCACGCTCTCGCGTGTGGCGATCACGGTCCGCGCCAGTTCGTCGGCGTTGCGCACGCGTCCATCCGCGCGGACTGCGAGGCCTTCGCCGTTGCGGTTGACGACGCCAGCCCCGGCGCTGGTGTTGTTGCGCTCGAGCGCTGTCGCGAGATCCTGAAGCGTGATCTTCATCGCCGCCATGCGCTGGATGTCGGGGACGACCAGATACTGCTTGGTGTAGCCGCCCAGACTGTCGACGCCGGCGAGGCCGGCGCTGCTCTTCAGCTGCGGCGTGACGATCCAGTCCTGAACGGTGCGCAGGTAGGTCGCCTTGTCGGCGGCATCGACGAGGTGCTCGCCCTCCGGCGTGATGTAGCTGCCATCCTTCTGCAGGCCGGGCTCGCCGTTGCGGTGGTTGACCTGGTCGAGCTCGCGATACTCGACTGTCCACATGAAGATGTCGCCGAGGCCGGTGGCGATCGGCCCCATCTCCGGGTTCACACCTTCGGGCAGGCTCTCCTCCGCCGTGCGAAGCCGTTCGGCGACCTGCGCCCGCGCGAAGTAGATGTCGGTCTTCTCGTCGAACACCGCAGTGACCTGGGCGAAGCCGTTGCGGCTGAGCGACCGGGTGTATTCGAGGCCGGGGATGCCGGCGAGCGCGGTTTCGACGGTGAAGGCGACCTGTTTCTCGATCTGGTCGGGCGACAGTGCAGGCGCGACGACGTTGATCTGCACCTGGTTGTTGGTGATGTCGGGAACGGCGTCGATCGGCAGCCGCTGGATGGCAAGCACCCCAGCGAGTGCCGCGGCGACGGTCAGCAGCAGGACGAGCCAGCGCTTCTCGACGGCGAAGGTGACGATGCGGGCGAGCATGGCCTAGTCCTCGTCCTTCGCTTCGCCCTTGCCGAGCTCGGCCTTGAGCGTGAACGAGTTGGTCGATGCGATGCGCTCCTCGCCGGTCAGGCCGGCCGTGACGGTGACCGAGCCGCCGTTGGTGCGGCCGAGCGTCACCGGGATCGCCTTGAAGCCCAACGGGGTGCGCACGAAGACATGCGGCTTGTCGCCGATCATCTGCACGGCCGCCGACGGCACGGCGACGCTGCGATCGCCAGTGGCCGGGAGCAGCACCGACACGCTGACGTTCTCGCCGACGCGCCATGTGCCCCCGGCGTTGTCGATGCTGGCGATCACCGGCACCAGGCGGGTGGTCTCGTCGAGGATCGGCGAGACGAAGGTCACGCGGCCTTCCTGACGCCGTCCTGCCGACGTGACTTCGACACGCGCGCCGGGCGCGACGCGCCCGGCATCTGCCGGCACCAGCGACATCGTCACGGATACCTTGGCGAGGTTCGCGACCCGGAAGATCTCCGCGTCGGCGGCGATCTGCTGGCCGAGCGTCGCCGAGCGGGCGATCACCTGACCCGAGATGGGCGACCGCACGGTGATGCGGTTGAGGGCGCCACCGCCGCCACCGGTGGCCGACAGCTGTTGACGGGCGAGACGTAGCGCGATGTTCGCCTCGCTCGCGGCAGTGCGCGCGGCGACGAGGTCCTGCTCGGGCGATACGCGTTCCGCGTACAGGCGCTGCTCGCGGCGCAGGTTCGACTGCGCCAGCGCGGATCGGGCGCGCGCCGCTTCCACCTCGGCGTTGAGGCTTGCGGCCTCCCGGCTCTCGATGATGGCGAGCGTATCGCCGCGCCGGACCGGCTGGCCGAGATTGCGGGTTAACGAGACGAGGCGGCCCCCGATGGCGGCCGAGACCACCTGCACGCCCTGCGGATCCCCCTCGATGGTCGCGGGGAGCTCGATAGCGCCGGCGACTCCGCCGATGGTCGGGCGGGTCACCTCGATGCCTGCGTCGGCGATCTGCTGCGCAGAGAGCGTAGCGGTCATCGGATCGCCCGTAACGGCCTCTTTGGTCTCCCCGGCTTCGCCGGCGTTCTCCGTGGGCTCCGCCGAGCGGCCGCAGCCAGAGACGGCGAGCGCCAGGACGGCCGGTATCGCGGCCTTCATGATGCGGTTCATCGTTGATCGTCCTTGAGCAGCGGCGCGGCGGAGGTCAGCCGTTCCAGACGCGCGTGAGCATCGTGATGGGCGGCCAGCGCGTCGATCGCGGCCGTCCGGGTTTCGAGCAGCGTGCGTTCGGCATCGAGAAGATCGAGCTGCCCAAACTTGCCTTCGCGGTAGCCGATGCGGGCGATCCGGGCGGCTTCGGTGGCCGCTGCAAGCGCCGGTCCAGCGGCGTTGCGCGCCGTGGTTGCGGCGTTCTCGGCATCGGCCTGCGCCGTCGCCACGTCCTGCTCGGCGTCGAGCAGCGCGACCCGCTGCTGTGCATCCGACTGCTCGCGCTGCGCCTCCGCCACGGCGATGCTGGCGCGCCCGTTGTTGAAGACGTTGAGCGGGATCGAGACGCCGAACACCGCAGCGACGTCGTTGGTCTGCTCCAGCCGCCGTGCGCTGGCGCTGACCGTGAGGTCGGGTACCTGCTGGCTGCGCGCCAGACGCACCTGCGCGCTCGCCGTATCGAGGTCCGCGCGCGCCGCTACTACTGACAGGGTCCCGGAAGTCGCCATCGGTCGCATCGTGCCGGCCGAAGGCACCGCGTCGAACCAGCTGCGGTCGAGCTGTCCCACCGGCATTCCGAGCAGCCGCGCGAGATTTCCGGATGCAGCCTCGGCCGACCGTCGCGTCCGTTCGAGCGCCTCTTCCGCAGAAATGCGGGCGACGTCCGCGCGCTGCTCCTCGAGCGGCGATGCGCGACCTGCCTGCACCCGTATGCGAGCCGCGCGCAGCACCTCGGCGGCGATGCCAACCTGCTCCTCGGCAATGGTAACCCGACGCTGGGCGGCGGCGGCGGCGTTGTAGGTCTGCGTCACCCTCAGCCGCAGGTCGGCACGTGCAATCTCGGCCTGGAGACCGGCACGTCCGATCTGCGCCTCGGCGACGGCGATGCGGGCGCCGCGCTTACCGCCGAGCTCCAGCGGCAGCGCTAGGCCGAGCGTCGTCTCAGAAGAGCGCAGCCCCTGATAGATGCCGGTGCCCGCGACGTTCTCCGCCTCTCCGACGATGGACGGGTTGGGACGAAGGCCGGCGACGCGCCGCTGCGCTTCGGCGGCACGAATGCCGGCCGCCGCCGCATCCTGGAAGGGCGACGACGCGCCGGCGCGATTCAGCGCCTCGGCGAGCGTAAGGACCGGCGCCGGGGCGACGATCCGGTCGGTCTGGGCCTGCAGCGACGATGCGCAGGCTCCTGCGGCCAGGACGGCCGCGATGATGCGATGCATGGAATGCTCCTGACCGTAGTGCGTGGACGCGCATCCGCGCGCCCGAACGACGCGTCAGGCCTGCGGAGGTCGGAGAGCCGCTTCCGGGTCGTGCCCGCTCAGCGCGCGGCTGAGATCAGCTGGCGGCAAGGTCGATGCCGCGAGGATCGGGATCGCCGCCGTCTCGATGATCGGCGTGTTCACGTGGTGCTCGTGGCAGCTCGCGTGGTGGTGCGGGTAGCCCTTGTCGGCATCGGCCGGGACCTCGTCGCCGTCGCCGGGCGCGTGGGCGGCCATCTCGGTCCTGCTCATCTCGACGCCGCCTGCTTCGGCAGCATGCGCCATGCCGGCCCACGTCGTAAGGACCAACATCAGGCACGCCAGGAAGGGCACGAGCTTGCGCATGCCTTTTCCTATCATTCCGCCGCCACCGTGTAACCCCGTCCATTCGGGACGATCTCGGATCGCGCCTGCATGATGATCTGCACGCCGCCGCTGATGCCGAGCACGGCCATGATGCCCGCCACGATCAGGTCGGGCCAGGCGGTGCCGGTCCCGAACACGCCGGCTGCGGCGAGCACCACGGCGACATTGCCGATCGCGTCGTTGCGCGAGCAGATCCAGACCGACCGCATGTTCGCGTCGCCGGTGCGATAGCGATACAGCATCAGCGCGACACCGGCGTTCGCCACCAGCGCGATCACGCCGACCACGCCCATGATCCCGGCCTGCGGCGTCCCGCCGTGCCAGACAGCCCACAGTGCCGCTGCCAGGACGTAGATGCCGAGGATCGCGAGCGTCGCGCCCTTGAGCAGTGCCGCCCTCGCTCGCCAGGCCAGCGCCGTGCCGGCCACCCCGAGACTGATCGCGTAGTTGGCGCTGTCGCCGAGGAAGTCGAGCGCGTCCGCCTGCAGCGCCTCCGATCCGCCCGCCACGCCGGCGACGATCTCGGCGGCGAACATGGCGGCGTTCACGCCCAGCGCGATCCAGAGCGCCCGCCGCCACGTGGGATCGGCGGACGTCTCCTTGTTCGATGATGCGCAGCAGCTGCCGCAGGCCATGGTCGTCGCCCTTCGTCTTCCTCGTGCGACGCCCTATATGGACCCTGTAGCTGCTACAGGGTCAAGAGATGAATGCACTGACGATCGGCAAGCTGGCGGGAGCGACCGGCACCAAGGTGGAGACGGTGCGCTACTACGAGCGCGCGGGACTGATCGCCCCTCCGGCTCGGACGGCGGGCAACTACCGTTCGTATCGACCGGAGGATCTGGAGCGGCTGCGCTTCATCCGCCGCACGCGCGATCTCGGCTTCCCGCTGGACGAGGTGCGCGCGCTGCTCGACATGGCTGAGCAGCGCGATCGGGACTGCGGCACGGTGGACGCACTGGCCAACCGGCACCTGGAGGAGATCGACCGCAAGATCGCCGATCTAACGGCGCTTCGGCGCGAACTGGCGGGCGTCATTTCTAGCTGCGCTGGAGGCACCATGGCGGAGTGTCGCATTCTCGAGGCATTCGCCCCGGGAGCCCGTTGATGTAGGCGGAAGCCATGTACGTTCTGGATAGAGCCGCCTTCGGCAAGCTCGTATCGGCTGCGGAAGTCGTCTCCGTCGGGGCGAGCGGGATACCCAGCCCCACGCCGCAGCACTACTTCGCATGGTACTCTTCACCCGTCCGTTGGTGACGGCCAAGAGCTTCCAGGTGCTGACGCCAGCGCTCGGTCCGAACAAGCGCGGAAACCTGTCACATCGAGACGATGAACGGGTGTCCTAAGTTGTGACGCGGGAAAAGGGGCGTGAACGTCCGGCTGTGGGTCAAAATTGCTGCGACGTGACTCCATTGGCATGAGCAATTTGCCCGTGATGAATCTGGCACCAGCGGCACGGTCCAATCCTGAATAGTGGGCGGGCGCAAGGGCCCGCCTCACATTCATTAAGACAGCGGCGGTTGCCCGTTTGACGCGGTCAGCCCGCCATCGACTGGCAAGTTCACGCCCGTCACAAAATGCGCGTCCTCGCTCGCCAGGAACGCGATCGCGCCCGAAATGTCGGCGGGCTCGGCACCACGGCCCAATGGGATGCGCTCTTCGAACTTGGCAATCAGCTCAGGCTGTTCCTTCATCCCCGCAGTCAGCGCGGTGTAGGTCAGCGACGGATTGACCGCATTCACGCGGACGCCGTGCTTCGCCTCGTCCATCGCCAGCGCACGGGTGAAGTTGCTCACCGCCCCCTTCGCCGCGCAATAGAAGCTGTGGTTCCAGTCGCCGCCCAGCCCGGAAACCGACGAGACGTTGACAATGCAGCCTTTCGATTGGCGCAGATGGGGGATTGCCGCGCGGCTCATATGAACCACGCCGTACAGGTCGGTCTCGATCACCTTGGTGAATTCGGCAAAGTCGCCCTCGTCGACCTTGCCGAGATGATCGACGCCGGCGTCGTTGACCAGCACGTCGATCCGACTGAAGCGATCGATCGCAGCCTGGACGAGAGCTTCACATGCCGCGCGGTCCGACACGTCGATCTCGCGGGTTTCGACTGTGCCGTGCAGCTCGCCCGCCAGCTTGTCGAGCGCGGCCTTGTCGATGTCGCCTAACACCAGCGTTGCGCCTTCCTCAGCGAAGCGGCGCGCGGCGCCTTCACCGATCCCCGAGGCGGCACCGGTGATGACGATGACCTTGTTGGAAAAGCGCGCCATTACGCATTCTCCGCCTGAACGTCGTGCTTGCCTTCGAACTTCATGATTGTCCTTTCACTATCGTCAGCACTGGCGTTCAGCTTAGGCTGGAATGTCCCGGATGTCGGCGGTGTTCGCGGCGGCAATGCCGTTCTCTCGGTGGCGGAAGTCGCTGAGCGCCTGGTAGACCTGCATGCGCGCGCGCATCACGCCGCCGAGCGGGCGATGCACTTCCAGACTGTGGGCCGGGCGGAACGTCATCACCTCGTCGAAGTAGCGGACGCGGTCGGGACCATAGGCTGACTGCCGCGGCAGTCGGATCGTGGCGACGGTGCGATACGGGCTTTCGCTCGTCGGCCAGTCGACGGAGGTGTCCTCGATGGGCTGCGTCTCGGCATCGGTCCACAGCTGCGCCCGAAGCTCGAACACCGCATCGTTGCCCTCGAAGTAATCCACCGCGGCATGGCGGAAGCCATCCTCGTCCTGATGAGGGTCGAGCTGCCAATCGGCGAGTGCCTTTTGCTCGGCTGCAACGGGAAACGCCCCGATCTTGGCGACATGGTCGCCGAAGCGCACCGGGCATTGGCTGAAATATTCCTCGACCAGCGGGTGGCTGAAGGGATGGCCGTAGAAGTCCAGCGTCGGGCTTGGACCCGCGCCGACGGCGTTCAGCACCTTGTTGATGTTGCGAGCGACGGAAGCGGCCGCGCTTTTCACCCCCTCAGGCATCGGAACCGTCAGGCCGATCTTCTTGGCCTGGGAAAGGAAGCCGGCGGCGGTCCCCGCCGGAAAGGTCGTGCCGCTGGCAAGGACGAAGTCCTGCGTTGGCGCATCATGGCCGGGCAGCTTCGCGCCCTCGACGCCGAACACCTTGATAGACATGCCGCGATGGGTCGAGACGCGATCGCCGAGCTTCTCACCGGGTCCTTGCGCGAAGCGGACGGCGACATCGAACGTGCCAGGTTCCGCGAACAGGCCCTGTGCGAGCTCGGGCGGCAATCCGGGCGCGACGATGAGCTTGCCGATCACGCACGCCGTGCTCTTGGCGTGGCTCGCCCGCACCGCGTGCCCGTCGCGCTTCTCGACCGTCTGGCTCTCCTGGGTCATGCCCTGGATGATGCCGTCGGTGCTCTCCTGTTCGTCGGGCTCTCGTGTTTCGACATCGGGCGAATAGCGAAGATAGGTCATGGGATGTCCGATCACTTGGCGGGAGCGAAGGAGAACAGCTGCGTCTTGATCGACGGCGGTGCGCCGGGCGTGAACCAGTTGGTGTCCTGAATATGGCTGGCGGTGACGTACATCGTTCCGTCGCGTCCCTCTGAGAAGGTGTCGGGCCAGCGCAGCCGGCGGTCGGCCAGCACGGTCTCGACGGTCGCGCCGTTCAGCCGCTTGATGGCATAGTCGGTCGGTGACGTCAGGTAGAGCACGCCTGCCTTACTCATCCACAGACCATCAGCGACGTGGGTCTGCGCGACCGTCTTCACCGCTGCCGCCCTATCGGCCTCGCTGACGTCTGATCGCAGCTTCGCGGTGTCGATCGAATAGAGCGTTTTTCCGGTCAGCGCCTGATAGAAGAGCGTCTTGCCGTCCTTGGAGATGGCGATGCCATCGGCGGCGAAGGCGGGCTGCCGGCCATCGGGGCGGACCAACGGCTTGCCGTCGAGCGTAACCTTCACCGTCTTGTCGATCTGCGTCGAGGCGTGCCCATCGAGCGCGCGGTGGCTCTTGCCGCTTTCCAGGTCGACGACGATGATCGCGCCGCGCGTGCCGCTGTCGGTGATGTAGCCGGTCTTGCCGTCGGGCGAGAAGCGGATGTCATTGAGATACGTGCCCTGCAGCGCGACGTCGCCGGGAACCAGGATCGTCTTCGTCACCGTGTTCGACGCCAGATCGATGCGGACGAGCTTGGGCGCGCCTTCGAGGATCTTCTCGTTCCCCGGCGCGCCGGGATCGAGCACCCAGAGATTGCCGTGACCATCGGGCACGATCGACTGCACGCAGACGAAATATTCACCGACCGGCAGTTCGTTGGCGCGGGCGTTGCGCCAGCTGTTCCACTTGGCGTCGGGATAGGGGCGTAAGGATCCGTCCTTCATCACTTCGGCGACGGAGATAGGCGCGTCGTCGGTCCAGCGGGGGAAGTTGACGAAGCGCCGTCCATCCTCGGTCACCGCCACGCCGGTCGCCTGATGATCGAACTGCGCCACCTGCGTCAGCTGTGCGCTGCGTCCCTGGGCATGGGCAACGCCGGCTGCGGCAGCGGCGACCAGGCCGATGGCGGCAATCCCGGCGGCATAGGGGGCGGCTTTCTTCATGGACAGGTTCCTATCGGTGACATCGGTGAGCACGGCGGGATTGCCGGCGAAGAGGGTAAGGAGGTGGCGCACCACCGCTTGCGGGTTCTCCCGCTGCGGGAAGTGGCCGACCCCGGTCATGGTGATGCGCGCGAACGGCCCGGCGAATTTCGCTCGCACGTCCTTCGCGGTCGAGGGAGGGTTCACGCCGTCGGCATCGCCGTGGATGTAGAGCGTCGGCAGCGACAACGTCTTGGTCGCCTTGACCTTGTTCTCCAGCCAGGCGCTTCGTGGATCGGGTTCCGCTTCGCCCCAGCGTGCGCGATAGCTGTGGAGCGTCACGTCGACCCAGTCGGAATTGTCGAACGACCGGGCGACACGGTCGAACGTCGCCTCGTCGAACCATCCCGGTGGCGACCAGTTGACCCAATGCAGATGGGTGAACCCGCGCCAGTCCGCACGTACCGCCTCCGCCCCGCGCGCGGTTGCCATGAACCAGTGATACCATTGCCGCTGGGTCTGCTCGAACGGCGGCGTAGGCATGCCGCCGAGCCGGGGCGGGGTCGACAGCATGGCCATCCGCTCTACCCGATCGGGCCACCCGACGGCCAAGGCCTCGGCGGTGTTCGATCCCCAATCGTGCCCGGCGACCATGAAGCGGTCGATGCCGAGCGTGTCGAGCAGCGCGATCATATCGATCGCGAGCATCGCGCTGTTGCCGGTTCGCGAGGTATCGTCGTTGAGAAAACGCGTGGCGCCGAACCCACGCAACGTCGGGACGATGACGCGGAACCCTTCCGCGGCCAGTGTGGGCGCCACCTGATCCCACGTCGAAGCGTCATCCGGCCAGCCATGGAGGAGGAGCACCGGCTGTCCCTCCTCCGCGCCGTGAATCGACACCTCCATGTTGAGGTCGCCGGCGGTAATCATCGGCATTCGTCAGCCTCCTGGCGGTTCAAACCTTTGCGGACGTTTCGTCGACCCTGCCATTTCACCGTCGCTGCGAAACCAGCGGTTCAACGGCCTTCAGAACGGCCAAGTGCCCAATTCGCCTCCAAGCCGATCTGTCCACGGTCAGCGTCAAGGGACCGAACGCCACCTTCGCCGTTCAGGCGCGACCGCCAACAGGCTCGTGATAGGGGCAACCGTTTACGCGGGCGCGGAAGTCGGCGGAGTGGCGGTAGGTCCCGTTGCGTGCCCGATTGATGTTGCCGAGCGGCTGATGTGCGGCAAGACCGGTCCAGATCGAGAAGCGCATCTCCTCGTTGATCTTCTGAAACTTGTCCTCGGTCAGGCTGTCCTGCTTGGCCGCCCGAATGGTCGCCACGGTCTGGAAGGGCGCATCGTCCTGCTTCCACTCGACGGTCGGGTCCTCGACCGGTTGCTCCTCGAGGTCGCGACACAGTTGCACCCGTACCTCCCACTCCATCTCAAGCACCTGGGTTTCCGACCGGATCACGTCCCGCAAGGCGTCCGGCCGGCCAGTCGCGTCGATCGTGGTGTCGGTCTGATCGGTTAGGTCCTTGGACACGGGGAAGATCGCGAATTTGGCGATGTAGTCGCCGTAACGGAACGGCGTGACGCTGAAGTAGGTCTCACCGAGCGGATCCGAGTTGGGCGCCCCGCCGAGCGTCTGCACTTTCGGGCTTTCAATCCCGACCGCGCTGAGCACGGTGTTCACACCGCGCAACACCTTGGACATCGCTTCCTTGGTGCCCTCGAGCTTGTCGGTGGTGCCTGCCAGGAGCTTGAGGTTACCCAGGAACTGGTCGGCGGTCTTGTTCTGGAACACCGAGCCGTTGACCATGACGAAGTCCTGCGTCTGTCCATCGGCACCGGGCAGGCGTTCACCGTCGACGTCCATCACCTTCAGCGCCAGACCACGCGGCAGGCTGATGGTATCCGGCAGGATGTCGCCCGCGTTGGTCGAGAAGCGCATGACGACCTTGTGCTCGCCCGGGGTGGCAAACAGGCCTTGGGCCAGCTCGGGGGAAAGCCCGTCATGGACAATTAGCACCCCATCGAGGAAACCGTGCGCCTTGGCGTGGACCGAACGTACAGCGTGACCATAGTCCTCCGCTGTCGTCTCAAGGATCTTGTCGAACGTCTCGTTGAGCTTCGTGATCGTCTCGGCTTCGTCGGGTTTAACATCCTCGACGTCGGGAGAATAGCGGACGGGGGTCTGGGTCATGGTCATTGGTCCTCTCCGGCAAGGAGGCGGCGGCTCGACGCCGCCGCCGTCACGCTCAGCGGCGGGTTGCTGGCGCTTCGAACGCCGTCTTCAGCCGTGCGACTGCGAGATCATTCGCCTGCTTGGCGCCGTTCACGACCTTGGCCATGCCGAAGAACTCATGGGTCACGCCCGGGAAGGTCTTCTGCTCGACCTTGTCACCGGCCGCCCGCATCGCGGCCGCCAGCGTCTCTCCATCCGAGCGTAGCGGATCGATCTGCGCGTTGATGATCGTCGTCGGCGGCAGACCACGCAGGTTGGCGGCGACCAGGTTCAGGCGCGGATCCTGCGCATCCGCCTTGCTCGTCTGATAGTAGTAGCCGAACCACGGCAGCATCGCAGTGTTCAGCGGCTTGGCGTTCGCCGAATCCCGCCGCGAAGGCAGCGTCATACTGCTGTTCGCGATCGGATAGACCGAGACGATGTGGCGCGGCACCGTCAGGCCGTTGTCGCGCGCGTAGATCGCGGTCGCGACCGCAAGGTTGCCGCCGGCGCTCTCGCCGACTGTCGCGATCCGTGCGGGGTCGCCACCCCAGCTCGCCGCATTATACAGCGTCCAGCGATAGGCAGCAGCCGCATCATCATGCTGCGCCGGAAACTTGAACTCGGGTGAGTGGCGGTACTCGACCGAGACGACGATAGCGTTCAGCGCCTTCGACATGGCCCGCGGTGCGGCATCGTAGGTGTCGACGTCGGCAATGACCCAACCACCGCCGTGGTAGTAGACGATGACCGGCATCGGCTTGCCACCCGCAGGTGCGCCGGCCGGCTTGTAGATGCGCGCGAATTGCTTGGGGTCGCTGCCGTACGGCAGGTCCCGCGTCGTCACCGACGAATCAGGCGCGGTCGACATTCCCTTCTTCCGCATCGCCGCCTTGGCTCCGTCCGCGGCCGAGGGCTGCATGCGGGCTTCCGCAGGCGTGAGCGTTTCGATCGGCTTGCCGCCGAGCGACGCGAGCGCGTCCAAGACTGACTGCATGTCGGGTGCGGCTTTCGGGGGCTGCATGGATGTCGCGGGCGGCGGCGGCGGAGGAGGAGCGGCAATCGAGCGAGGTGACTGGGCCAGAGCTGGAATGCCTGCGATCGCGGTCGACGCGGCGATCAGCGTTAGAACGGTTTTGCGCAATGGTCCCTCCTGTAACTGTCTGTTTCCCAACCATTGGGCGAGCCTCAGCGTTTCGGTACGAAAGTAGACCCAAGCGTTTGAGCAGCGGGGTTCGGAAGTATGGACGGCGGCATGGATGATCAGGCTTTGAAGGTGGATGTGACCCCCAGTTCCAACGCGTTGCCGTGCGAGGCGAATGCGCTGCTACGTCTTTTGAATGACGCTGACCGCGCCGCCCTTGCGCCGCATCTGGAACTGGTGCCGTTCCGCAACGGTGACATGATCGCGCGCGCCGGCGATGCGGCAGACAGCATCTGCTTCCCGTTGACCGGGATCGCTGCGATACTCGACTCACTCGAGGGCGACCGCCGCTACGCGGTCGCGCTGGTCGGAAGCGAGGGGTTCATTGGTTGGCAGTTGCTACTTGGCAACAAGCGCTGGTCGCATGACGTGGTGATGCGGGCCGAACACGGCACGGCTATGAGGCTGTCGGCCACAGCATTGCACAGGATACTGGTCGAACGTCCAGAGATCCGAACCGTCCTGCTCCGCTTCGTCGACGTGGTCATGACCCAGATGTCCAGGACGATCGTCTCGTCGCTCGCGCATTCGATCGAGCGGCGGATGGCGCGATGGATCCTGCTCTATCACGACCGGGTACGCGAGGACGACATCTGCATGACGCACGAGGAGTTCAGGCTCATGCTCGGCGTCCGCCGCAGCAGCGTGACCGACGCACTCCACAAGCTCGAAGAGGATGAGGCTGTTCGCTCCGTGCGTGGGCGCGTCATCGTGCGTGACCGGGATCGGCTGCTGCGCCTAGCTGGTGACACCTACGGGTTCGCTGAGGCGGAATACCGACGCCTACTAAGCCTCTAATCAAATTGAATTTGATGACGTTCGCCCCCCGGGGGACCGTATATATAGCTTGAAACCACTCAAATTTCGCCGACCTGCCCCGACCGGTAAGATTGGACGCTCAATCAAAATGAACGAATGGCCGAAATTGGGGTAGGGTAGATACGTCGCGAATGTCCGGATGTGGGTCCGAGCTGCCGAAGTTCGGCTTAGCGCCGATGGCGTGACAGGAACGCCCACATGACCTCATTGTCGACGACTGACCAGCTGTGCTGACCACCGCGTGTCACACGCGTTGCAACAGTTGCGCCGTCTGGGCAGCGTGCATAGCCTTGCTCGTAAACCGTCGCGTTTAGGTTGCGAGCATAGGGTTCGGAGCAGCCGTTCAACACTGCCCAGCGCTGCAGGGCTGTGGCCTGCGCATATTGCCAGTAGGGCGCGCCGCCCCCGGTGATCGGGTTAGTAGTGTCAGCATCGCCGGCGAAGGCTAGAAGGGGCAGCGGCACTTTGGGGCGACATGTTGCGGGATCGGCTTGCGTTCGATCGGACGTGAGCGGGCGTCCAGCGCGCAGCCCGACCACCGGTGCGATCGCAGCGAAACGTCGTGCGACGACGCAGCCGAGCCAGGAGGCCATCCGTCCACCGCCTGATAAACCAGTAACGTAAACGCGCCTGCCGTCGACGCAGCCGGTTGCGACAAGCCGGTCAGCTAGGCCTGTCAGATAGGCCACATCGTCGCGTGCGTCCTTCGGCGGCATGGTGCCCGTGACAGTAGGGACGCCGGGGATATTCCAAACGAAGCCACGAGCCGCTGCAATACCGCCGTCAGGCGCTACGACCACAAAGCCATGCCGATCTGCCGTGTCAGCAAGATGGCTGTCGCGCAGCATCTCTGCCCCGGTGCCCGTGCTGCCGTGAAGCAGAATCACAAGCGGCATGGACTCACCTACATGCGCGGCGGGAAGGTGAACCAATGCCCGTTCGGGTAGAGCGTCAATGCGACCGAGACTGCACTCGGCACGAGCGACGCCAGCGACGAAGCAGAGGCTGAGGGGCATCAGAAGACGAAGAAGCAGCATTTTTCTAATCCCCGAAGTCAGCCCTTTGCTCTCAGAAGCGATTACAACACCGATGAATCAGTGTCCAAAGTTGGGCGGCAGGCGTCGCCGTCGTGACGACCGGATGTGGGTCGTCCTCTCTTTCATCAGGTTGACGCATAGCGTTACCAAGTTGATGTAGATCAGTGCGATGGGGGCTCTTCCCTCCCCGCCGATTCCGGGCCAGGCTGATTTGCGAAGCACGGCTGAGGCCGCGCTTCGGTGCGACGAGGCTCTCCGAAATACCGCTGGCAGGCCCTCGGTCAACGTCGTCACCTAGGCCGGGGGTCTGCCAGCGGCAGCTCGCGAGTGCGCTCCCGTGTTGGATCCTAAAGAACCCGCCGCACACCAGGCGTCAGCGCGCCGTGCGGAGGTGGACGAAACCCGGCCTGGTCCGACACCGTTCGTCCAACCGCTGCTCTCCTCGATAGAGGAGATGAACCCCATCGGGTTGGGGTTCGAATGCCTCGCGACGATCGCGGGCCGTTCGGATCAGAACACCCGTTCGATCCGCCCCTGCAGGGGTAAGGATGAGGCCAATTTCGAGACCACCGGTTCTCGAAAGGAAAATGGCGTGCGCGTATTGCGCAAGAAGAGCCCGATCAGCGCTGCGGCGGTTCGACGCGTTCTCGACGCGGCGAGCAAGGCGGGATTCACCGTCGCGCATGTCGAGGTGCAGCCGGACGGCACAATCCGTCTGTCGGCTGGGGGATCGCTTGAACCCGTCCCGCCAACCCCGAACGACATCTTCAGCGAATGGGAAGCCCGACTGTGATCGAGGGCGTCCACTTCGTTAGGAAACGCCTCGCCGGCGGTATCAGCCGCTGGTACGTCTATGCATGGCGCGGGGGGCCGGTCGTCATGTCGGCGGATGGGCGAAAGCCATCGTTGACGACGGAAGCGCTGGAAAGGATCGCGTCCGCTAGGAGGGATCGGGATGCAGCGCGCAAGCCCCGTCCCACGACGATCCAGACGCTGATCGACAAATGGCGCGACAGTTCGGAATGGTCTAACTTCACACCGAACACGCAGAAGACCTGGGGGTCAAGCATTCGCGCCATAGAAGTAAAGTGGGGCGAGGTCCCACTTGCTGTGTTCAATGATACTCGAATGATCGCGAAGGTAGTGGACTGGCGCGAGGATCGTAAAAAGACGCCGCGCGCGGCGGACAATGGTGTCACCGTGCTGCGCGCGTTGCTAAAATTCGGGGTGCAGCGGGGCGATCTCAGGATCAACGTGGCAGAGAAGATCGCCAAGATATACGTCAATGGGCAGCGCGCCGAAATCATCTGGACGAAGGATGACTTGGACTTTTTCGAAAAGGCCGCCGGTGAAAAGGACCGTGCCGTCTATGAGGCCGTTCTATTCTGTTCGGTGACCGGGTTGCGTCGGGAAGATCTTGCGCGAGTCACCTGGGCATCAGTAGGTGAGTTCGCCATAGTCAAGAAGGCGATGAAGAGCAGTCGAGGCAGGCGCCACTTCGCGACGGTTCCGCGGATCGCTCGATTGGACGCCGTGCTTGAGTTGCTCAAAGTTCGTTCACGTGTGTCAGGTGTCGATACGGTTCTCGTCAACCCACGAGGCAGACCTTGGCACCTTGATACGCTGAGCAAGGAGGTCGCACGCATCGCCAAGCTCGCCGGCATCGTTCACATCGACGTCGACGAAGAAGGCGGCCCACCGCGGCAGCGACGCAAGCACCTTCACGATGTCCGCGGCACCTTCGCCACCTATCTCATGACCGAGACCGACCTTGCCGATGCCGAGATCGCCAGTATCATGGGATGGTCTGTCGAGGAGGTAACGCGGATCCGTCGCATCTACGTTGATGACACCGCCCGCCAGATCGCGCTCGGCAAGCGCATCGCCCGCGGCCTGACGCCGCGGTGAATGCCACAAGATGCGGGCCATGCATGTTGACGGCGGACCGGGGCTCGTGGCATTGGCTGCCTCGCCACTGTAAACCGGAATTGTAAACCAGTGCGGCGCAGAGGGCCTTTTCGACGCTAAGTCGTTGAAATGCGGGTGTAGCTCAATGGTAGAGCAGAAGCTTCCCAAGCTTACGACGAGGGTTCGATTCCCTTCACCCGCTCCATAACAACCGGCTCTATAACAGACAGCCGTTCCCCCGATCCCGTGGCGCCGCGAACAGGATCGCGGATCGTGGCAGTGCCCGGTCACCCCTGACCGTACCCTGTCCATGGGTATCCGGGCGCGGCATCGGCAGACATGCCTCGGCGGACCGGCGATAGGTCCCCCGCCGGGCACCGGATCGTCGAAACGGTAATCCCCGATCTTGTGACGATACCGCCCGATGATATCGCGGCATCTCCCGTCCGTCGCCGAGTCGCTGTAAGGCGGCGGTTCCGTGGGTATGGCAGGACAGCGTGGGTAATGGACGACGAACGACGACGGCATCTGGAAGCCAAGCTTCTGGAGGCGCTTGCCCTGGCGGATGCGATCGAGGAATATGCCGTCGGCGCGATGCTGTCGGCCACCATCATGCATCTCCGCACCGATCGTCAGGATGCGTAACGTGAAGGTCCCGTCATGGCCGCCGATCCGGCGCTGATCGCGACGCTCTCACCCCAGCAGGTGGCGTGTCTGCGGCTGGTCGGCGAACTGCGCACCTCCAAGCAGATCGCGGAAATCCTCGGCATCTCGTCCCATACCGTCGATACGCACCTGTCGAACGCGGTCAGGAAACTGGCCGCCGCCAACCGGATGGAGGCGGCCCGCCTGCTCGGCGACGCCGGGGGCGCGTCTCCCCCGGGCCCTCCCCAGGGCCCTCCCCAGGGATTGACCGGTCAATCCCCGCCAGTGGCCACCAGCCCCGGGCCGGTCATAGATCATGCCGGTCAGCACGATGACGTCGCACCGGTCGGCAGGCAGGTCGCGCTATCACGCTGGCTCCGTCTGGCGATCATCGCCGGCGGTGCCGTCGCCTTGGTCTACGCCGTCGTGCTCGTCGTCGTGGGGGCCGAGGTCATCATGCGGATGACCGGCGAATATGGTCATTCGCGATCCGCTGGTGTGGCGTCCTCCCCGCCGGGAGCGTCACGGGGAATGTAGACATGCAGCATAGACGACAAGCCATCGCCCGCACGATCGCAGCGCCGCTGCTGGCCACCGAGCAGGCGATCGACGAGGCACTGGCGCAGGCCGGCGCCATGGCGACCGCCATGGCGAACGGGCGGACCGCCGCCAAACTGCCCGCGATGGTCGGCCAGGACGTGTTCGAAAGTCTGGGCGCCGCGATGACCGCGCTGTTCGAGGCGCGCCGCCGGATCGTGGAGGCCCATGCCGGGCTGGATCGCACCCGCGAATATCTGCGGATGCCGGAAACCAGCTATGGCGACATGTCGCCCAAGCCCCCGCTTCCCGCCGCGCACCTGACCGCGGTGGACCGCGAGGCGGCTTGACGCATGGCGGCGGCGGGCATGACGGTGCCGACATGACGACCAACGTGATCCTGTTCGCGCTGCTCCAGCTGGGCGTCTCCGGCTATGCCGCGTGGCGCGGGGGCAAGCCCGAACGGTTCGTCGCCATCGCGATGTTCGCCGCCGCCTTCGCGACGATGATCGCCTACGCCCCGCTGTCGCGGCGGTTCGCGGGGGCGGAATTCGGGGTGCTCGCGGTCGATGTCCTGCTGTTCGCGGGGCTGACCGTGATCGCGCTGAACGCCAACCGATACTGGCCGATGGCGGTGGCATCGCTGCAACTGGCCTCCCTGATCGTCCACCTGGGCAAGCTGCTGGATCTCACGATGGGCGGCTGGGCCTATGCCCTGCTGCTCAAGCTGTGGGCCTATCCCATGCTGCTGACGCTGCTGGTGGCGACGATGCGCCATCGCCGGCGGCTGGTCCGCTACGGTGTCGATCGACCTTGGACTTCATTCGATGCCAGATAGCATGAGATGCCGGGCCCGCCGGATGTACGACGATCGACAGCGCCGCCGGGATTTCGTCCCGGCGGAACTGCTGACCGATCCGGCATGGGACATCCTGCTATGGGTGTTCATCGAGACCGAACACGGCCGCCGCGTGACGTCGCTGGAGGCGGCCGTCGCCGCCGGCGTTACCAACGACATCGGCCTTCGCTGGATCAGCGCGCTGCGCAAGGCGGGGCTGGTCATGCCATGGTGGGCCGACGACGATTCCGATTCCTATGTGATGCTCAGCGACACCGGCTATCGCGGCATGCAGCGGTATCTGCAGGCCGACGCCTGATCCGCGACCGCGCGGTCAGCGCGCCGACCACAGGTCGCGGATGCCGAGCGCCCGGTCGCTGACCCCGAAGAACGAGGCGAGCCGGTGATGCTCGTCGGGTCGCAGCGCGCGGGGTACGCCGTCGTTGATGAAGCGGGACAGATAGCCGTCGGGACGGCCGATCATCCGCGACAGCGCCGCCCGGCTGCTGGCGCCCGCCGCGATCGTCGCGGCGAGCGACCGGCGCGGACATGCCTCGCCGCGGGAGGAGACGGAACGGCTATCGGGAGCATGGATCGGCATGCTCCCAAGATAGGAGTTCTGCCTATGTTCTCAATGCCCTGGCCGGGTTGCGGGGCCGGGTTGCCGGGAGCGATCCGGACGTCGGATGGCTCCCGGCAATCCCGTTCAGCCGGTCGGGCTGGCGGCGTTGACCTCGTTGGCGGGCGGCGACACGTAGCGCAGCGTCTGCACCTGTTCCTTGGGATCGATCCGGCGGGTGCGGGTGAAGGGGGGCAGCGTCTGCGGCTCGCCCGTCTCCAGCGCGCGCACGATCCCCTCGATCACGCGCAGGTCGGCCAGCCCTTCCTCGGCGTCCGGCTCGGGCTCGCGATCCTCCAGGATGCATGCGGAGAAATACTTCATCTCGCCGCCGAACTGGTCGGTCGCCTTGAAGCTTTCATGGCTCTTCTTCTCGCCGATCGTCACGTTCTGCTCGATCGGATCGCCGAAGCCGTAGGCCGGGCTCATCTGGATCGACCCTTCGGTGCCCGCGATGATGAGGCTGTTGACGTTGTTCATCGCGTACGAGACGGTGAACTGCGCCAGCCGGTTGCCCGGCATCCGCAGCGTGACGGCCAGCGTATCGTCGAAATTCGCGGCCTGCGCCGGCGAACGCCGTACCCCCACCGCCGACACGACCTCTACCGGTTCCGCCCCGAACAGGTAACGGATCGCGTTGATCGGATACGGCCCCATGTCGAACAGCGGCCCCGCCTCGATCCCGTTCTCGGTGCGGTGGTTGTCGGGATCGACCATCTGCCCGAAGCACGAGGTGAAGGCGACCAGATCGCCCAGCTGGCCGTCGCGGATCTTTCCGATCGCATCCAGCGTGCCGGGTTCGAAATGCAGCCGGTACGCGGTCATCAGTTTCGCGGACGAGGCCTGCGCCGCCGCCCGGATCGCCTCGCCCTGCGCGACCGACACTTCCAGCGGCTTCTCGCACAGCACGTGGATGCCCGCCTCCAGCGCCGGGACCGCGAATTCGGCGTGGCGCCAGTTGGGGGTGGCGAGGTAGATCGCATCGACCTTGCCCGACGCCAGCATCGCGCCGAACTGCTCGTAGCTGTAGGTATCTTCGACGCCGTACTGGTCGGCGACCTTGCGTGCCTTTTCCGGATCGCCGGTGACGAGCGCGACCAGTTCGGAATTGCCGGTGTGCTTGATGCCGGGCAGCATCGAGGCCTGCGCGATGTCGCCGAGGCCGACGACGGCGTAACGCACCTTCTTGCCGCCGAATCCGAATGCCGATGCGATGCTCATGCCTGTACTCCTGCAATGTCGGGGGTTTGTGCCCTAACGTCCTGCCTCCGCTTTCTCTCCCTGCCGCCGGAGCCGTCGGGGCCGCGCCGGCGTTCATCCCGCACCCTTCATCGCCGGAGCCTGCGTGACCACTTCCCCCCGACAGCACTGCCCTCCCCGCCGCGACGCCGCCGGCTATCTGCCGATCGAGGATTACGGCGCGCTCGGCGACGGGCGCGGCATCGCGCTCTGCGGATCGGACGGGTCGATCGACTGGTGGTGCGTGCCCAACATGGATTCACCGCCGCTGTTCGACCGGCTGCTGGGCGCGGACGAGGGCGGCCGGTTCGCCATCACCCCCGATGCGCCGTTCCATGTCGAGCGTCGCTACCGGCCGGACAGCAACGTGCTGGAAACCCGCTTCGTCACCGAAGGCGGCACCGCGACGCTGGTCGAATCGCTCAACAGCGGCACCGCCGGCCGCCTGCCTTGGGCCGAACTGGCCCGCCGGGTGGAGGGGGTGGAGGGCAGCGTCACCTTCCTCGTCACGCTGCGATTCAGCCGTCAGGCGGACACCGTCAACCCGTACATGTCGCGCGCCGGCCATCACGACCTGTTCCATGTCGGCCATGTCCTGGGGCTGTTCCTGCGCAGCGACAATGTCCGCGTCGACCGGATGGACGACACCGAAATCGCCGCCACCGTCACCGTGGCGGCGGGGGAGCGCGCGACGCTGGCGATCGTGGCGGGGGAGGACGAACCGCTGATCGTCCCCCCGATCGCGGAGATCGACGAACGCATCGACCTGTCCGACCGCGAATGGCGCGACTGGTCGGCCCGGCTGCATCATGACGGCGCGTATCGCGACGAACTGGTGCGCAGCGCGCTGGCGCTGAAACTGCTGCTCTATTCGCCCACCGGCGCGATCGCCGCCGCCGCCACCAGCTCGCTGCCCGAAAAGATCGGCGGCCCGAAGAACTGGGACTATCGCTACGCCTGGATTCGCGACGCGGGCTATTCGATCAAGGCGTTCCTGCGGATCGGCGCGTGGGGGGAGGCGAAGTCGGCCTTCACCTGGCTGTTGAAGCGGCTGGGCGATGGCCAGCCGCAGGTCTGCTATACGCTCGACGGCCGCCACGTGCCGCCGCCGACCGAGGTCGACGTGCCCGGCTGGCGCGGATCGCGGCCGGTGGTGATGGGCAATCTGGCCGGCGACCAGCATCAGCACGGCATCTATGGCGACATCTTCGAGACCGCGGGCCGCTTCGTCGCGTGCGGCAACGTCCTCGATTCGGTCAGCGCGGAAACGCTGTCGCATCTGGCGGACGAATGTGCCGATCGCTGGCGGCTGAAGGATGCCGGCATCTGGGAGCTGGAGGACCCGCAGCATTACACCATGTCCAAGATCAGCTGCTGGCAGGCGTTGCAGCGCGCGATCGAACTGGTCGATGCCGGGCAGATGCCCTCCACCTGCCGCGAACGCTGGATGCGCGAGCGCGACCGGATCGCGGCGTGGATCGGCGAGCATTGCTGGTCGGAAAAGCGCGGCGCCTATCTGATGCATCCCGATACCGACCGCCTCGACGCCAGCGTCGCGCTGGCGGTGCGGTTCCGCTTCGACGGGCAGGACCGGCTGTCGCGCACGCTCGACGCGATCGACCGCGAACTGGGCGCAGGCGCCTTCCATTACCGCTATACCGGCGCGGACAAGGAGGAGGGCTGCTTCATCGCCTGCACCTTCTGGGTGGCGGAGGCGCGCGCGCTGCTCGGCCAGCAGGAGCGCGCCACCGCGATGTTCGAGGCGGCGATGGCGACGCTGGATGGCCACGGCGTCGGCACCTATGCCGAGATGATCGATCCAAAGACGCACGCCTTTCTCGGCAACACCCCGCAGGGGCTTACCCATCTCGCGATCATCCAGGCGATCGCGACGCTGGCCGGGCGGGCATTGTGATGGGACAGCATGGGTGTACGATCGCGCCGGTCCTGCCTACACCGTCGTAACGAAGACGGGGCCAGAGACGGGGCCGGAAAGCGGAGCGGTATGACGATCATCCGGCGATTGACCCTGACGCTGCTGGCCCTGTTCCTCGCCTCCCCCGCCATCGCCGCCGATCTCGTCACCGATCGTCCGGCGCGCGGCGGGCTGGCGATCGCCGCGAACGGCGTCGCCGCCCCCGTCCTGTACGACCCCGCCGACCACCCCGTCGTCGTCCATGCCGCGCAGGGGCTGGCCCGCGACATCGCCACCGTCACCGGCATTACGACCGCCGCCGCGCCGTTCGCCGGCCAGACGCCCGCCACACCGCCGATCATCCTCGGCACGTTGGGCCGCAACGCGCTGATCGACCGCCTCGTCCGCACCGGCAAACTCGATGCCCGTCGCCTGACCGGGGCATGGGAAAGCTTCGTCATCACCATCGTCCGCCGCCCCGCCCCCGGCGTGCCCGTGGCGCTGGTGATCGCGGGCAGCGACCGGCGCGGCACCGCGTTCGGCGCCTATGAACTCAGCGAGGCGATCGGCGTGTCGCCATGGCACTGGTGGGCGGACGTGCCCGCCCGCCGCCGCGCCGCACTGTACGTCGCGCCCGGCACGCACCGGTTCGGCCCGCCCTCGGTCCGGTATCGCGGCATCTTCCTCAACGACGAGGACTGGGGCCTCCACCCCTGGGCGGCGCGCACCTTCGAGCCGGAACATGGCGGCATCGGCGCGAAGACCTATGAACGGCTGTTCGACCTGATGCTGCGGCTGAAGGCGAACACGCTGTGGCCGGCGATGCACCACGTCAGCGCGCCCTTCAACCGCGATCCCGCCCATGCGAAACTGGCCGACGACTACGGCATCGTGATGGGATCGTCCCATGCCGAACCGATGCTGCGCGACAATGTCGGCGAATGGACCGACGCGGCCGACCGCTTCAACTACGCCACCAACCGCGCCGGCGTCTCGCGCTATTGGGAGGACCGGGTCCGCAGCAACGGCCGCTACGAAAGCCTGTGGACGCTGGGGATGCGCGGCATCCACGATTCCGGCATCGTCGGTGCCGACACCCCCGCCGGCAAGATCGCACTCCTGACGCAGGTGTTCGCGGACCAGCGCGCGATGCTCGCCACCCATGTCGATCCGGCGGTGGCGCGGGTGCCGCAGATGTTCGTCCCCTACAAGGAGGTGCTCGACCTCTACCGCGCCGGCCTGAAGGTGCCGGACGACGTCACGCTGGTGTGGCCCGACGACAATTTCGGCTATATCCGCCAGTTCCCCGATGCCGCCGAGCGGCGGCGCGAAGGCGGCTCGGGGGTCTATTATCACCTCTCCTATCTCGGCGCGCCGCTCTCCTATCTGTGGCTCGGCACCACCCCGCCCGCGCTGATCCGCAGCGAGATGGGGCGCGCCTGGGATCATGGCGCGCGTACCGTCTGGATCGCCAATGTCGGCGACGTGAAACCGGCCGAGATCGGCATCACCGCCTTCCTCGCCATGGCATGGAACGTCGATGCCGCCCGCGCGCAGACCCAGCGCGATTTCCTGCACGACTGGGCGACGCGCAGTTTCGGCGCGGTGGCTGCCCCCCCGATCGCCAACCTGATGGACCGCTGGTATCGCCTGAACCTCGAACGCCGGCCGGAACATCTCCATTACGGCCTGCCCGGCCAGCGCCCGCGCCCCAGCCCGCTCGCACCGGCCGCGATCGACGCGCGCCTCGCCGCGTTCGATGCGCTGGTCGCCGATCTCGACCGGATCGAACCGGGTGTCGCGCCGGATGCGCGCGACGCGTTCTTCGAACTGGTCGCCTATCCGGTCCGCGCCGCCGCCGCCGCCAATCGCCGTTACTTCTCGGCCGAACGCTACGCCGCCTGGGCCGACAGCCGTCCGCTCCACGCCCGTCGCGCCGCCGCCGATGCCCGTGCCGCCGACGCGTTGGTCACATCGCTCACCCGCCGCTTCAACGACGACATCGCCGGCGGCAAGTGGCGGCACATCATGGCCGAGGAGCCGGCGGACAACCAATGGCCCGGCTACCGCCTGCCTCCCGTCGCGCTTCCCGCCCCCGGCCTCGCCGACCCCGCCGCCCCGGCGGCGCCCCCCGCCCCGCCCGCCGCCACATTGGTCGTCGAGGCGGAAAGCGCGACGGCGAAGGGCTGGCGCTTCGTCCCCGGCCTCGGTCGCGGCACCGGCGCGATGCTGGCGTCGGGCGCCGTCGGCACCCCGATCGCCTGGACGCTCGACACCGATCGCGCCGGCACGCTGGCCATCCAGTTGGTCCCGACCTTCCCCGGCACCGCCCGCACCGATTTCCGCCTGACCGTCACGCTCGACGGCACCCCTCGCACGATCGCGGTGCCGCGCCGCGCCGGCGACGCCGCATGGTCGGCGGGCGTCCTCGACAATCTCGTATCCGTCCCCCTCGGCCCCCTCGCCCCCGGCCGCCACCGCCTGACCATCGCCACCCCCGACGAGGGGCTGATGCTCGACCGCCTGACCGTAACGCCGTCCCCCGCCAGGGCGGCGGCACCGGCCCACTGACGCCCCGCCCGCCCTCACCGTCATGCCGCGCCCGTACCGGCCTGACGAAGCCGGGTTCGTCGCCCCCCATATTCGTCGCGCCGCCACCCCGGTCCGTCGGTCGCCTCTGGACCCGTTGCTGTCGATACCGCACAGCAGCACCCAACGATGACCACCGCCCCGCCATCCCGCCGCCGCTGGCCGTTGCTGCTGGTGGCCGCGCTATCGCTGGTCGTCGCGGTGGCGGCGGGGCTGCTGGTCCTGCTCACCAGTACCGCGCCCTGGGTCGCGCCCCGCCCGGCCCCCACCGCCGAACAGGTCGGCGCCGGGCGAGACGCGCTGCTCCAGTTGCGTGGCGCCACCGACATGCCCGCCGCGCATCCGATCGCCTTCGGCCCCGAACAGCTGGACGGGATCGCCGCGCTCGCCAGCCACGGCCTGCGGCCCGACCGGTTGTCGCTGGGGGTGAAGGACAACGGGCTGCACATCGTCGGCAGCCATCGCCTGCCCGGCGGGCGCTGGCTGAACGCGGCGGTCGTCGCGGTCCGCTCGGGCCGCGGTTTTCCGGCCACCCACCTGACGATCGGCCGGCTGTCGCTGTCCGACCGGTGGAGCCGCGCGATCCTGAACGTCGGCCGCCGCCTGCTGGCGTGGCGCGGGGTGGAGGTGCCGCCGCTCGACGTGATGGTGCGCCACGTCGCGATCGGCGGCGGCAAGGTCGTCGCGATCGTCGATCCCCCCCGTCCGCAGGCCAATATCGATGGCGTCGCCGTCACCCGCCGTTACTGCGCGCTCGCCGGGGCGCAGCGTCGCACCCCCGCCGCGCAGTTCGCCACGCAAATCCGCCGCGCGTTCATCGGCGCCACGACCCCGGCCGACAATCAGGCGGGCTTCGTCGCGCTGGCGATGCTGCTGGTCGATGAAAAGGCGAGCGAGCTGGCGAACGCCGCCCGCGCCCATGTCGACCGCTGCCGCATCCCCGCCCCCATCGTCACCCTGCACGGCCGCGCCGACCTGCCCAAGCACTGGTCGCTGTCCGCCGCGCTGGCGGTCGGCGGCGGTGCGCAACTGGCGCAGGCGATGGGCGAGTGGAAAGAGCTGGCCGACAGCCTGGCCCCGCAATCGGAATTCGCGGTGGGCGACCCCACCGGCTTCTCGTTCATCGACATCGGCGCCGACCGCGCCGGCTTCCGCACCGCCACCTCGGCGACGAAGCCCGATCGCGCCGCCGATCGTGCCGCCCGCCTGCGCGCCGCCACCGACGACAGCCTGCTGCCCCCGGTCATCCTCCGCCAGCCGGAGGGGCTGACCGAAGCGCAGTTCACCCGCGCCTATGGCGGCATCGGCGCCCCCCGCTTCACCGCGATGATCGAGCGGATCGATGCCATCCTGGGGGAACGGTGATCACCCGGAACACCGTTCGCCCTGAGCGAAGTCGAAGGGCTTGTCCGGGCGTAGCCGAGGACGGTTAGCGCGGAATGCCTCGACTTCGCCCAGCACGAACGGGCGGGGGAATGGGATGATCCATCACATTGGACCAGCCGATCACCCGATGAACGGCGCCGCGATCTCCGGCCGCACGCGCAGCAGCCGCCCGGTCGCGCGGTCGATCAGTGCCCAGGTCGTCACCGCCGTCACCAGTGCGCGGCCGTCCGTGCCGACGAAGCGGACATGCCGGTCGAACCGCGCGCCCTTCGGCTCGCCCACCCATGTCTCGGCGGTGACGCGCTGCCCCTCGGTCAGGTTGCCGCGATAATCGATCTCGTGCCGGGTCACGACCCAGGCATAGGCGGCGACATGCTCGGGGGCAGCCGCCGCTTCCCAGTGCGCGGTGGCGATATCCTGGATCCAGCGCACCCAGACCGCATTGTTGACATGCCCCAGCTCGTCGATGTCGGCCGCGCCCGCGACGAAGTCCTGCGCGAATTCCCTCATGCCGCCCGCCGTCTCCGCCACCATTGCACCCCCGCCACGATTGCCGCCACCGTCGCCGCCGCGATCCCCACCGTGGTCACGCTGGGGCTGTACCGGTCGAGCAGCGCGGTGATCCCCTCCCCGAACACATAGCCGAGCGTGGTGAACAGGATGCCCCACACCAGCGCCGCGATCGCGTTCAGCGTCACGAACATCCGCGCCGACACGCCGGTGGTGCCGATCGCCACCGGGCTGATCGTGCGGAACCCGTAGATGAAGCGGAAGGCGAGGATGAACCCCGCCGGATATCGCTCGAACGCGGTCAGGGCGCGGGCGAAGGCGGGCTTCTTCATCCATCGCACCACGCGCGGATGGTCGCGGAACCGCCGCCCGGTCAGGAACAGCAACTGATCGGCGGTGAACGATCCCGTCACCGCTACCGCCATCGCACCGGCCAGCGGCACCAGCCCCTGATGCGCCATCACCCCGCCGGTGACGACCACGGTCTCGCCCTCCACCCCCGCGCCGATGAAGATCGCGATCAGGCCGTACCGTGCAAGGATCGCCGCGATCGTCATGGCAGGGGCGTCAGCCCGCGATCCCCAGCTGCCACAGCACGAAGGCGTGTTCCTCCGCCACTTCGCGCAGCGACTCGAACCGGCCGGACTTGCCGCCATGGCCCGCCCCCATGTTGGTCTTGAGCAGCAACAGATTGTCGTCCGTCTTGGTGGACCGCAGTTTCGCGGCCCATTTCGCCGGTTCCCAGTATGTCACGCGCGGATCGTTCAGCCCGCCGGAGATGAACAGCGGCGGATAGGCCTGCGCCTTCACGTTGTCGTACGGGCTGTACGACCGGATCAGCGCGAACGCCGCCGGGTCCTCGATCGGGTTGCCCCATTCGGGCCATTCGCCCGGCGTCAGCGGCAGGTCCGCGTCGAGCATCGTGTTCAGCACGTCGACGAACGGCACGTCCGCCACCACCGCGCCCCACAGTTCGGGATCGGAATTGACCACCGCGCCCATCAGCTCGCCGCCCGCCGATCCGCCCGCGATCGCGATCCGCCCGGCGCTCGTCCATTTGTCCGCCACCAGCCCGCGCGCCACGTCGACGAAATCGTTGAACGTGTTGGTCCGCTTGGTCAGCTTGCCGTCCAGATACCATTGCTGGCCCAGATCGTCGCCGCCCCGGATATGCGCGATCGCGAACGCCATCCCCCGGTCGAGCAGGCTCAGCCGCCCGGTCGAGAAGCCCGGCGGGACCGCCATGCCATAGGCGCCGTATGCATAGAGATAGACCGCGCCCGTCCCGTCGCGCGGGAAATCCGCCGGGTACACGATCGACACCGGCACCTCGGTCCCGTCGCGCGCCGCGATCTTCATCCGCTCGGTGCGATAGCGACCGGCGTCGTAGCCCGACGGAATCTCCTGCACCTTCAGCGTCGTCAGCCCGCCGGTCGCGACGTCGTAATCATAGACGGTGCCCGGCGTCACCATCGACTGGTACCCCATCCGCAGCACCTGCTGGTCGTATTCGGGATTGTCGCCCAGCCCGGCGGCATAGCTCGCCTCCGGAAACGCGACCCGCACCGGCGCCGTGGCCGCGTCGTAGCGATGGATCTCGACCTGATCCAACCCGTCCTCGCGCCCCTCCACCACGAAGAATTCGCGGTAACACTCCACCCCCGTCATGTAGAAATGCGGCGACGGCGCGATCAGTTCGCGCCAGTCGCCCGGCGCGTCGATGCTCGCGGTGCACAGCCGGAATTGCGGATCGGTGTCGTTGGTGTGGATGAACAGCGTGCCGTCATGCTCGTCCACGTCATATTCGCGCCCCTCGACGCGGGGGGCCACCAGGATCGGCGTCGCAGTCGGATCGCCCGCCGGCACCAGCCTGATCTCGCTGGTCACATGATCGCCGGTGCCGATCGCGATCCACACGCGCGACGAGGTTTCGCCGATCGACACGCGGAACCCCTCGTCCGCTTCCTTGTACAGTTCGATATCGTCCGCCACCGGCGTGCCCAGCCGGTGCAGCCGGGCATTGTCGGTCCGCCACTGCTCGTTCGCGAGGCCGTACAGGAACCCGCTGTCGTCCGCCGTCCATACGATGTCGGACAGCATCCCCGGGATCACCTCGGGCAGGTCCCGCCCGGTCGCCAGTTCCTTCACCCGCACCGTGAAGCGTTCGGCGCCGGTATCGTCGATCGCATAGGCCAGATGCCGCCCGTCGTTGCTGACCGCGAACGCGCCGAGCGAGAAATATTCCTTCCCCTCCGCCAGCGCCGGCTCGTCGAGCAGCAGTTCGTCGGCGCTGCCGTCGGCGGGCGCGCCCACCGGCCGACGCCACCATTTGCGATACTGGCCACCCGTCTCGAACGCGGTCCAGTACAGCCAGTCGCCGTCCTTCTGCGGCACCGAGGAATCGTCCTCCTTGATGCGGCCCTTCATCTCTTCGTACAGCGTGTCGACCAGCGGCCGGTGCGGCGCCATCGCCGCCTCGAAATACGCGTTCTCCGCGTCCAGATAGGCGAGGATCGCGGGGTCCTTCACGTCCGGATAGCCGGCATCCTTCAGCCATGCATAGGGATCGTCGATCGTCTCGCCATGCACCGTGACGGTATACGGCCGCCGCGCCGCCACCGGGGGTGCGGGCAGGTCGGTCGGGATGGCGGGGGGAACGGAATCGGTCATGCCCGTTCCATAGCGGCTGCCACCGCCATGTCGACGCTTCGCACGCGCCCCCGCCCCGCCGCCCTACCCTTCTGCCGCCTCCTCTTCTACCGCCTCCCCGGCGGAAGCCGGGGTCCAGTTGAGACGGCCGTCGTGGATCGTCACCACGCTTCACCCGACTGGGCCCCGGCCTCCGCCAGGGAAGGAATTATGGCGGCGGTGGCGCGCGCCAACAGCAGGCGAAAAACCCCGTACACCCCTCATACAGCCCCGCCGCGCTATACCGCCGCCATGCTCCCCGGCACGTTCACCTTCCCCAATCCGCTCACCACCCCCGCCCCCTATGCCGCCGCCGTTGCGATCGTCGCGGTGCTGATGCTGGCGCGGCGGGTCGCGATCGTGCGGCTGGGAGTACAGATCGTCACCTGGGGCGTGCTCGCGCTGTTGCTGGTGACGGTGATCGACCAGCGCGCCGATGTCGATCCGTGGATCGGCCGGATCGCGGCGATGCTGAAGCTGGAGGACCAGCGCGTCGTCGGCGACACGATGCGCATCCGCATGAGCCCCGATGGCCATTTCTGGGTCCGCGTCCGGCTGGGAAATACCGAACGGCGGATGCTGATCGACAGCGGTGCCACCGTCACCGCCGTCTCCACCCGCACCGCCGCGGCGGCGGGGCTGGAGGCAAGCGCCGGCATCGTCCCCGTGCTGCTGCGCACCGCCAACGGCACCGTACAGGCACAGACCGCGCAGGTCGGCGAACTGCGCCTCGGCAACATCGTCGCCCGCGACCTCACTGTCGTCGTCTCGCCCGCGTTCGGCGAGGTCAACGTGATCGGCATGAACTTCCTGTCGCGCCTGAAATCATGGCGGGTGGAGGACAACACGCTGATCCTCGTGCCGCATCACCCGCAAAAGCCGGACGCCGCGACGGCCTGACCCGTTCCAGCTTGCCCCTTCCCTTTTTCTGCTGCTTCCGTTCTCCTGCTTCCCCGGCGGAGGCCGGGGCCCAGTTGGGAAGGCCGCAGTAAGTTAGTCACGAACGTCCCCCAACTGGGCCCCGGCCTCCGCCGGGGAAGTAATGAGGCAGGGGAAGCCCATCAGCGGAAGTGCGACGTGTGCGCCCCGCCCCCTGTCCTACACCGTAGCCATCTGCCAGAACCCGCCGCCATGATCGTCGCGTCCGCCCCCGTCATGTACCCCGCGCCTGCCGGCCACGCCTCATGCGCCCACCCCGCGCACCCCTGTAGGATGCGACTTTCGTGACTTTCCACCGTGACCTTCCAGCCCCGGATACTGCCATGCCCGTCCATTCCACCCGTCTCGCCGCCCTTCGCGACCAGCTTGCCCGACAGCAACTGGACGGTTTCATCGTCCCGCTAACCGACGAACATCTCAGCGAATATGTCGGCGCCTATGCGCAGCGGCTGGCCTGGCTGACCGGGTTCGGCGGCTCGGCCGGCACCGCCGTCGTGCTGACGGATGGCGCCGCGATCTTCACCGACGGCCGCTATACGCTGCAGGTCCGCGAACAGGTGTCCGCCGCCGACTGGACCTATGTCGATGTGCCGCAGACCCCGGTTGCCGTCTGGCTGGCCGCGCACGCCCCCGCCGGCGCGCGGATCGGCTACGACGCCTGGCTGCATCCGCAGATCTGGGTGGACGACACCGCCGCCGCCCTCGCCGCCACCGGCGCGGTTCTGGTCGCGGTGGATGCCAATCCCGTCGACGCGATCTGGGCGGATCGCCCCGCCCCCTCCCCCGCGCCGCTGACGGTGCAGGCGGATGCCCATGCCGGCGTTCCCTCCGCTGCCAAGCGCGCCGCGATCGCCGACTGGCTGGTGGCGCGGCGCGCGGACGCGGTGGTGCTGTCCGCGCTCGATTCGATCGCGTGGCTGCTCAACATCCGGGGCGGCGATGTCGATCACACCCCCGTCGCGCTCGCCTATGCGATCCTCCACGCGGACGGCGCGACCGACCTGTTCGTCGCGCCCGGCAAGATCGACGATGCGGTGCGCCAGCATCTCGGCAACGCCGTCCGCCTGCACGATCGCACCGCCTTCGCCGCCGCGCTGCATGATCTGGCGGGCAAGCGCGTCGTCGCCGATCCCGCCGGCTCGGTCGCCGCGATCGTGCAGGTGCTGGCCGCCGGCGGCGCGACCGTGGTGGCGGAGCGCGATCCGGTGCTGCTGGCCAAGGCGATCAAGAACCCGGTCGAGATCGCCGGCCACCGCGCCGCCTCCGCGCGCGACGGTGCCGCGCTCACCCGCTTCCTCCACTGGGCGGCCACCACCTGCCCGGCGGGCACCGAAACCGAATTATCGGCGGCGGCGAAGCTGCTCGAATTCCGGCAGGCGACCGGGTGCCTGATCGACACCAGCTTCGCCACCATCTCCGCCACCGGCGCGCACGGGGCCAGCCCGCACTACCACGTCACCCCCGAATCGGATGCGCCGATCCTGTCCGGCCAGCTCTACCTGATCGATTCGGGCGGCCAATATGCCGATGGCACCACCGACGTGACGCGGGTGCTGCCGATCGGCCCGCCGACGCCGGAGATGCGCGACCGCTTCACCCGCGTGCTGAAGGGGCATATCGCGATCGCCACCGCGGTCTTCCCCGATGGCACCTGCGGCGGCCAGATCGATGCGCTGGCGCGGGCGCCGCTCTGGCAGGCGGGGCTGGATTACGGCCATGGCACCGGCCACGGCATCGGCGCCTATCTGTCGGTGCACGAAGGGCCGCAGCGGATCGCCAAGCCCGATTATCCCGGCGGCCAGGCGCTCGAACCCCTGCGTGCCGGCATGATGCTGTCGAACGAGCCGGGTTACTACAAGGCCGGCGAATACGGCATCCGGATCGAGAACCTGTTGCTGGTCGAGCCGCGTACCATCCCCGGCGGCGATCCCGACCGCGCGATGCTGGGGTTCGAGACGCTCACCTTCGCCCCCATCGAGCGGGACCTGATCGATCCGGCCCTATTGACTCCGCACGAGATTGCATGGCTCAATGCGTATCACGCCACGGTGACGCAGATCATCGGGACGCAACTCGATGGAGAGGTGCTGCAATGGCTTTTGGAAAAATGTGCGCCCGTCGGCTGATGCTGGTCGTCCTGGCGGTGGCCTGCGCTTACGGCGCGTCGATCGCCACGCGCGAAGCGGTGGATATCGCCAGTCACGCCACCGGATCGTTCGGCATCGGCTGATCGCCATCTCCGGTGGCGATATCGGCGTCGGTGGCGTCACCCGTTGCCATCGCCGCCGATTCGCGCGCTTGCCCTTTCCGCCGCCGCAGATTGGCCCTCAGCGCCGCCGCCCGCCGCTCGTCCCGCTCGTTGTTCGCCATGCCTTCCCCTAGCCGTTCGAACAAAGCCTTGACAATCCGTCCCCCCTCCGCTCTAGGCGCGCTTCGCCCGTCGGGTCGAGTGCTGCCGTAGCTCAGTGGTAGAGCGCATCCTTGGTAAGGCTGAGGTCGTGAGTTCAATCCTCACCGGCAGCACCATTTTTCAATGACTTAGACCCTCCCTTTGGGGGCGCTGTCAGACCGGGTCATCACGCGGACGATGCCGCTCCCAACGTGCGATGCGGCGGGACGAGCGCTCCGCCAGCCGCGTCGAGCACTTATCCCGTCGAATCGCTCCACGATCAGGGCTGTCCTTCCGATGCGGGGAAACCGCCATCGCCGCGCAATGTGGCAGCCAACGCTCCGGACAGCCTCCACGACGCACCGGAAGGCCGCGAACGCGACGCGCGTGCGTCAAGCCGGCACATGCGCGATTGATCAGATTGCCGATTTCGAGGTAATGACGTTCCATCCGCGAGCACGCGGATCGAGGCGTGGAAACCTCGCTGTTAGCAGCCGAATGCCCGGCCCGAACGAGTTTCGGCCGGGAGGCGGACGCGTATGTCCAAGGCCTTCGGGCCCAAAGGCGTTCGCGCTCGTCTAACAGCGAGTTTCCAACTTCCGGCTCACGGGCCGGCACCGCCTCGTCAACACGGGCGGTGCCGCCGGCTTGTTCAGCCGAACAGTTCCGCCAACGATGGAGATCGAAGGTGGTCAGGAAGCAGGCGAAGCGCGTTGGTCGGTCGACGACGGCTTCACGGACAACGAGATGGGGTAATACCCACGATCGGCACCGTATCGGCGGTCGTCACCAAACGGGCGAGCGATACCTCAGTTGCGTGGCTATGCGAATGCGGGCGGCCACGCGGCGGTCGGATGACATCGCATGTACCGCGAGGGTCATTATCGACACGTCAGACACCTCGGAGACGCGGTGATGACCGGGGATGGCGCATCCGGATACGACCGGCGGTCGCGGCAGCTCCACCTGCCAATCCAAGCGGGCGGCGGCGAGGATGAACAAGGGGGAGCGGTAGGAAGCGCTCGATCGCCTGACAGCGTCACGTTGCGGAGCTGGGCCGTCCAAGCCCCGCGGATCGGCGGCCGGTCATACCAGGGCGTCTGCATCATCGCTCGGGTCCGGCATGTCGCGTACCAACAGCAATCGACCACGTTCAGGCGCACTTCCGGCATTCTCGGCCTTACCTACGACGGCAAAGGCTTCGTGACGGGAGGGGGTGGTTCAATCGATACGACGCACCGCGGGGTGGTCAGCGTCGTACTCGAGGACGAGGACGGAAGACACTGCACACAGGAGCTGCCGGCAGAGCTGTCCGCACTGCCTGACAGCGTGATCCGGCTCGACCAGATCAACGGTCGCGTCGTCGCGGCCACGAACATCAGCGGTCGCCAGGATCGTCTTCTGCTACTCGGGCCATCGGGCTTCATAGGCCGCGCGACGTTCAGCAAGGTGCACGGCGTCCTGATCGTCGCGACGATCATGTCCGCGGGGCAGATCCTATCGCCGCATCCATTGGCGGGCCTCGCGATGACCGGCGCCTGTGCAACGATGCCGCTGCTCAGATTTCGGCGCATCCAAATGCTCAGACGGCAGCGGGCGGAGCTCAAGCGCTACATGGTGGAGGTTTTGTCGTGATGCTGCTCGCACTCGCCCTCCAAGCGGCCGCGACCGGCGGAGCGACTGACGTGACCCCCGTTTCTTCATTCACTTGGAACTAGAAACCGGCCCTCGAAGGGGCGGACGGAATGAAGCGGAAGCAGTTTTCGGGAGAGCAGATCATCGGCATCCTGAAGGAAGCCGAGGCGGGCGCGGTGGTGACGGAACTGTGCCGCAAACACGGCATGTCGAGCGCGACCTACTATGCATGGAAGGCGAAGTTCGGCGGCCTGGAGGTATCCGACGCGAAGCGTCTGAGGTCGCTCGAAGAGGAGAACGCGCGGCTCAAGCGGCTGCTCGCGGACACGATGCTCGACAACGCGGGGTTGAAAGACCTGCTGTCAAAAAAGTGGTGACGCCCGCCGCGAAGCGGCAAGCGGTCGCACATCTCCGGGCGACGCTGGGGATGGGGGCGAAGAAGTCAACGGGCGGCCCCTCCTCGTCACCCTGATGGTATTCGTCATCCTGCTGATCGTAGAGCCGATCCAAGGCACCGGCAAGCGCCTCGCGCGCATCCTCGAAGGTCGGCAGCGAGGCGTCCTGGGCGACGGCGCGATAGCGCAGCCGTCTGTCCCGACCGAGAACCACCCAGCCGAAGTCATGATCCGTCCGATCCCAGACCACCACGCCGAGCAACCGCTCGTCGGAAGTGGCGAACCAAGCCGCCTCTTGGACGAGCTGCAGGATGATCGGCACCCGTCGACGGACAGCATCCTGATCCAGCGGCGAAGCGCCGACGGAACGCCGGGCCTGACGGCGATCCCCCCGTTCACGGGGCCGTCAGAACGATCGCCGACGCGGTGCGACGCGGCGGCCACGCGACCGCGCACCGCTCACTCCTCATCTGGCACGACCGCCCGTCCGCCTCTTTCCTGCAGGACATCGCGCCGGCGGAGTCCGGCCGTAGCGTCGTCGTTCCGCCTGCAGCCGGAAGGCCAGCCGCGGCGGGGCCCCATGCCCCAGCTCCATTCCGAAGCAGTGACTTCGAGATCGATGGCGGGAGGGGGAAAGGCACGATCGAGAACTGCTACCTGTGGTCCACCCCCAACACGGGGACCACCCATCTGGTGCCGGACAACTTCCAGATGGGATCCTTCGTCTTCGACGACGACCTCCGGCTGCATCACCTGCCGAAGCCGCCGGCACGCAGCTTCAAGGTCGCCCACAAGGGCATAGTCCGCGCCTATGTGGAGCTTCGCCGCATCGAGGCCAGCCAGATCGATCGCGGCGAGGAGTTCAGCCTGCCGCAGTTAGCCAAGGCCGCCTGACGGATGACCCCCGGACGCCGCACGGCCCTGGGGGTTTCCACAGCCCGTGGCCATCAAGATCCCGAACGCCGAAGAGATCTTCCATACCTGGGCCGTACCGCTCAGCATCGCTCTTGCAATAATCTGCCCCGGCGCCCTTTTTCCCTCCGCTGCGCGGAAAATAAGAGCATGCTCCTCCGGTCGGGCGCGGGCGCCGCTTCTTCTGTGTGGAAGAGGGTCGCTCCCCGGCAGAGCCAAGCATGCGGTGGAGAAGCTCGCGCGCATCCATCCGGAGGTCAAGGAAACAAGCGCTGGCCAAGGAGTGGAAGCCCCGGAGGCGGACTAGGCCCTCGACGACGCAGCGGAACCTGATCCCCGACCATATTCGCCCCCAACGCCGCGGCACGTCAGATTAACCGTTCGTAGATATGCCGATGGCAATTCCCACCACGATCGGATGCGGGCTTGGACACGACGACGGACATCACGCGGCTTCCGGAATGGGCGATCTACGCCTACGCCGACGTTTGGCCCCGGGTCCCCGGCCACGCCTTCATAGTCGACGCCGCGGCGCGGGCCATATGGGCCAAATTCGGCATCTCCGCGATCGATGTGGGCACCGACCCCGATACGCATGGCTACCGCAGCGAGGTCGCGCAGAGGCTGGCGGAGTTTCTGACGGACGGAAACCTGATCGCCTATGCACGACCCGCGGGCGGGACGCGCCTTGCTCCGTCGCGACCGCCGAGTGGGATCTGGACAAGGCACGGTCGGCGGTCGCCACCGGATGCATCGGTCGTCGTCGGGGAAGCCATCGTCGATGCCCGCGCCGTCTATGTCGCGATCAGCCGCGCCCGCAAGCTGGCTACCCTCTATACCGACAGCCGCGCCGACTTCACCGAAGCCCTCGGCATCCGCGACGGCGCACAGGTCGGTGCCATCGACGAGACGATGAAGGCGCCGGAGGTGGCGACCGCCACCCCCGCGACCGTCAAGGCCGTGGGGATGGCGATCGGAGGCTAGGACACACGAAAAGGGATCAAGCCAAAGAAGGGAAGCTCGGGAATTGAAGTTTCCCCCAGGCCATTCAATAGCCTCCTGATCCACTTCGCCGCTATATATGTAATTCCCGATCTTCAAAAGAGTCAGTATCAAGGATTGAATCGAATCATAACCTATGGATTCTCCGTTGTAGGTCATGGTTTCACCAGCGACAGAAAACTTGTACGAAAACTCATTGCTATCAGGCTATTTCTTTTGAGGCATGTAGACCCTAATGTGTATTTCGAAGTTTTTGTATGAAAACCTAGTCAGTCCGATGACATTATCTTCTTCCCAGGACATACCTGCCTCACTAGTTTATCAACACTGCTGCGGTTCCGCCGATGCCAAGGCCAGCGGCAACAGCCGCGCCGCACGGCTCGAAAATCAGACAGGCTACACCACCGACGATAGCCAATCCGCCAACGCCCATGCCCAGATTTCTCCCTGACCAATTCCCTCTTACGCCAGTCTGAAGAGGTGGTACGGGCTTACCTGTAGCTCTTGAAGCATCGCGCTCTGCTGCACTCGCCCAGCACTGAGCCGTCTTAACAATTCGACAAATCTTGTAATCTTCCTCGGCAGCCTTATCGCGCTCCGCTTCGTTCATCTTTGCCGTCATAACTTGGCCAGACCTGGCCTGGTTATTCTGCGGCAACACAGCACCCCGACGCGTGAAGTCGTAGCGCGAGCGGTTTTTCCCAGGCGCGACCGTGGGTTGCGGGGCGGTTCGCCCGACGCGGTGCCGGGGCCAGGGCGTGAAACCCCCAGACACGGTTTTCGGTGCAGAAGCGGTGCGGGCCAGAGGGCGTGCGGCAACGCCGCGCGAGGTCGCGCGCAGGACTTCGACCGGGGTGCGTCGGGCCAGCATGAGGGGAGCGTAGCGCGGCGACGGGCGCGACGCCAGACGGGTCAGGGTGCGAGTTCGCCCATGCCGGTGAGGTGCATGACGCCCTTGCCGGGAAGCTCGACGCGCAGCTCCAGCGTGCCGCCTGCGGCTTCCACGAAGCGGCGCAAGGTGGAGAGATAGAGGTCGGTCTGGCGCTCTATCTTGAGCACGGCGGGTTGCTTGACGCCGAGCGCCTGCGCGATCTGTTCCTGACTGCGGTCGGCGAGCAGGCGCAGCGCCTTCAAGCCCTCGACCTCGGCCTTCATCTCGGCCGCGCGGGCCTGGATACGCGCACGGCGTTCGGCCGGCATCGCCGCCATCACCTCGTCCATCGTGCGTCCCATCATCGCTTCTCCATGCTGGCCAGGTGGTCGTCGAACCGACTGTCCGCCCTGGCGATGAGTCCCTTGTAGAACCGCTTCTGCGCGACGCCCGCCTTGTCGCCGGCGACGAGCAGGATGGCGCGACGCTCCGGGTCGAAGGCGAAAGCCACCCGCCAGGCACCGTCCTCGGCACGGAACCGCAGTTCCTTCATGTTGGCGTGGCGCGAGCCTGCCAACGTGTCGGCGTGCGGGCGGCCGAGCGACGGGCCGTATTCGGCCAGCAGCAACGAGGCTGCTGCAATCGCGTCCTGCACCGACTGCGGCAACGACTCGAATTCGGCGTCGAAGGCGTCGTGCAGCTCAACGGTCCAGGACATGGCGCTATATAACCTCTGGGTTATGAAAAATCTAGCCGTCGTCCTCGTCGGCCTCGGCGTCGAGAGCGGCTAAGAGAAGATGGTGGTCGTCACCGGCGTCCTGGGCGGGCCGCGACGTGCGCGCGATCGGCCGACCGGGGTGGGTCGCGGTGTGGATCTGTTTCAGGGTGCGGATGCTCACCTGCGTGTAGATCTGCGTCGTCGACAGCTCGGCATGGCCGAGCATCGCCTGGATATATCGGATGTCGGCACCGCCCTCCAGCATCGACGTGGCGGCGCACGAGCTGGGTCAGCCGGTTGGGCGCGAACGACTCTCCGAGCGTCGTCAGGAACAGCGTGCCGTCATCGGCCCGCACGCCAGGTCCGCGCGCACGTCGTCGCGGTATTTGCCGACCCAGGCGAGCGCGCGCGTGCCGATGGGTATCATGCGGTCCTTGCGGCCCTTGCCCTGCCGGACCATCAGCGTGCCCCGGTCGGCGTCCACGTCGGTCAGGTGCAGGTTTATCAGCTTCATGCGCCGGATGCCGGTCGAATAGAGCACCTCCATGATGGCACGGTCGCGGATGCCTATCGGCGTCGACAGGTCCGGCACCGCCAGCACGGCCTCGATCTCGCGCACGTTCAGGATGTGGCGTGGCAGCCGTCGTTCCATGCGCGGCAGTTCCAGTTCGGATGCCGGGTTGTAGAGGATGTGGTTGCCGCGCGAGAGCCACTTGAAGAACGCCTTGATGGGCGTCTTGCGGACATGCTGGCTGCGGGTCGAACCGCGCGCTGGAATCCGCTGGCCGACGTGCACGACCTCGCCGACGCCCAACGTATCGCGGCCGTCATCATCCCCAAGCCCAAAGCCGTGAGCGAAGCCGCCATCTGGTATGAGCAGGTCCGCGCCGTCGTCGCCCGCATCATGCTCCGTCTCGTCCGGGAAGGCCGTGCCGACCTCACCATCCTCGCCGCCCAGCTTGCGGCCGCCAGCGTCGACGAGTTGCGCGCAATCGTCGCCGGCACCCCGGCAGGCCGCGCCTTCGAACCCGGTGCGGACAAGGCCGCCAGCTCCGTCGCCTTCATGCTGACCGGCGCGGCCGACATCATCGGCATCCTCGCCTCGGTGCCGGACAATGCTCCATTTTTCAGCTTCGACAAATTTTATCAGGCGCTGGACCAACATGAGGGTGCCAAGCCGTTCGTCTTTTTGGCCGCGCCGAGCCGTGCACGCGAATCTGCCGCGCCCGTCGTCACCGCATGGGTCGACGCAGCGGCAGCCGCCATCCTCCAGCGGCCCATCGACACGGCGACCAACGCCTGGCTGATGTTGGACGAGGTGGCATCGCTGCCCCCCATCCAGAGCTTGCTCACCCTGCTGCCGCTCGGCAGGAAATACCATGCCTGCATCACGCTGGCCTTCCAATCCATCGCCCAGCTTCGGCAGACCTACGGCAACGAAAGCGCAGAGGTAGTCACCGGCCAGACGGCGACGCAAGGCGATGTCGACCCCAAGACCTTGGCCGCCATGCTCGACGGCACGCTGCCCGATGGCACGGTTCTCGGCACCGTCCGCAACGGCGTGCGCGAGCATGTCTGTGGCTGGGACATGACCCTATCCGCACCCAAGAGCGTCTCGGTCATGGCCCTCGTGGCGGGCGACCGGCGCCTGCTCGACGCCCAGGCCCGCGCGGTCGATATCACCATCGCCTATGTCGAGCGCAACGCAGCCGCCACCCGCATCCGGCAGGGTGACGAGGTGGAGCCTGTCGCGACCGGCAAACTGGCCGTCGCCAACTTCCCGCACATCACGGCACGCGAGACCGAGCGCCTGCCGGACCCCCAGCTTCACGACCATGACGTGGTGTTGAACGTCACCCAGGACGCAACCAGCCAGTCGCGCAGCATCGACAGCCGCCCCCTCTACCGCATCTTCCGGGAAGCAGGCGGCGTCTATCACCAGGCGCTGGCGTTCGAGATCGTCCAGCTCGGCTACACCGTCAGCTTCAACGCGGACGGCACCTTCGAAATCGACGGCGTGCCGCTGGAGGTTCGCCAGCATTTCTCCGGTCGCTCCGCCCAGATCGAGGCCGAACTGGCTGCACGGGGCAAGAGCCGCAAGACCGCCAGCGTCGCCGAGAAGGCCACCATCGCGCTCGACACCCGCAGCCCCAAGGAACAGGTCAACCAGCGCGCGCTGGTCACCGACTGGCGCGCCCGTGCCGACAGCATCGGCTTCACCGAGGACGTGCGCCGCACCCTCGTCGCCGACGCCGAGGCGCGCGCGGCCGGGTTGCCGGTCCCCACGCCCCGCCAGCGCCGGCTCGCGGCCGACCAGGCCGTCGCCTCCGGCGCCGCGCATCTCGCCGAACGCGAATCGGTCTTCCCGGTTGCCAGGCTGGAGCGCGCAGCCGGCGACGCCGGCCGGGGCCGTGTCGCCCATGCCGACATCCTCGCCGCCATCACCCGCGCCGAGCGCCGCGACCATCTCGTCGCCCGCGACGTGGCGGGCGCCGCGAAGGGGACCATCGGCTTCACCACCCGAGACGCCATCCAGACCGAGCAGGCCATGCTCGCCATAGAGGCCGAGGGCCGCGACCGTCTCCAGCCCCTCTACCGGGACGAATGGGAGGTCAGGAAGATCGTGGCCGCAGCCAAGCGTCGATCGGCCGACCACGGGCACAGCTGGGCCCAGGGACCGATCGACGCGACCAAGGGCCTGCTGCAATCACCCCATCGCGTGACCGGCATCCAGGGCAGCGCCGGCACCGCCAAGACGACGACCGTGCTCGCCACCTACGCCGACGCCGCCCGCGCCCAAGGGCTGGAAGTCCGCGCGCTCGCCCCGCTCGCCACGGCCGCGGACGTGCTGGGGGACGCGATCAGCGCCGAACCGATGACCATCGCCAGGATGCTCATCGGCGACGGGGACGACATCGTGCAGGACGGCGAGGTGTGGGTGGTCGACGAGGCCAGCATGGCGGGCGCCCGCGATACCGAGGCGCTGCTCGCCCGCGCCCGCGAGGCCGGCGCCCGTGTCGTGCTCGTCGGCGATGTCGATCAGCTCGGTTCGGTCGAAGCCGGCAGAGCGTTCGGCCAGCTCCAGGACGCCGGCATGAAGACCTTCAAGCTCGACGAGATCGTCCGCCAGGCCAAGGGCCACACCCGCACGGCGGTCGAGGCCATGCTGGCGCGTGACGCCGGGAAGGCCTTCGCCGCGCTCGACGCAGGCATCCAACAGAGCCTTCCGCACGAGGCGCGCGACGCCCCCAGCGCAGACCGCCGGGGCGTGCGCGAATATGCCGACACGCCCACCCGCCATGCCATCATCGCTCGCGACTTCGCACAGCTCTCTCGCGAGGAACGCGCCAACACCCTCGTCCTCGATCCCAGGCGCTGCTGCTGCCCGCGTCGGTCGAGGACTATGTGGCAGCGGACAACCCGGTGCGGTTCATCGACGCCTTCGTCGATGACCTTGATCTGGGCGCTGCCGGTTTCATGCGGTCGCGACCGAAGACAACGGGGCGGCCCGGTTACGATCCGGCCGATATGCTCAAGCTGTACCTGTACGGCTATCTCAACCGGGTGCGGTCGAGTCGGCGTCTGGCGGCGGAGGCGGCGCGCAATCTCGAACTGATCTGGCTGCTGCGCGGGGTTCGGCCGGACTTCCGGACCATCGCCGACTTCCGGCGTGACAACCGGGCCACGTTCAAGGCGGTGTTCCGCGCCTTCGTCCTGCTATGCCGCAAGCTCGACCTGTTCGGGCGCGAGTTGCTGGCAGTGGACGGCACGCGGCTGAAGGCGGTGAACAGCCGGTCGCGCAACTTCAGTCGCGAACGACTGGCGACATATCTCGCCGCGGCCGATGCGCGACTGGAGCGTTACCTGATCGAGCTGGACCAGATCAACCGCGGCGAGGACGGTGCCGGCACCGTCCTCGCCGATACGTTGGCAACGAAGATCGCCCGGCTGCACGAGCAGCGTCAGGCCAGCGCGGCGCTGCTCGGCCAGCTGGAGGACAGCAGCGAAGGACAGATCTCGCTGACCGATCCGGATGCCCGCCTGATGGTCGCGCATTCGAAGGTCACGGTCGGCTACAATGCCCAGGTGGCGGTCGATGCCAGGCACAGTCTGATCGTCGAGCAGCATGTTACCAATGCCTGCAATGACATGGGCCTGCTGGCGTCCACCGTCGGTGCCGCCATGGACGCACTCGGGTTCGAGCGGATCGATGCCGTGGCGGACATGGGATATCACTCGGGTGACGATATCGTGGCCTGCGAGGCGGCCGGCATCACGCCCTACATTCCCCGCCCGCATCGGGGCACTGCCGTGGGCAACGGCCTCTTCCCCAAGGAGCGGTTCCGCTACGATCCCGACGCCGACGCCTATCACTGCCCCGGCGGGCAGGTGCTGGATACCAGCTACGCTTCGGTGACGCGCAGGCATCTGTCGGTCCAGTATTCCAGCCCCGCCGCCTGTGCCGGCTGCCAGATCAAGGCGCGCTGCACCACGGGTCGCTGGCGACGCATCAATCGCGGCAAGCACGACACGCCCATCGAGCGCATGGCGGCACGCCTGGCAAAGCGCCCCGGCATCCTCCTCATCCGCAAGTCCACGGTCGAACACCCGTTCGGCTCGATCAAGCAGTGGATGAACCAGGGCGCGTTCCTGATGCGAGGGCTGGAGAAGGTCCGCGCCGAGTTCAGCCTGACGGCGCTCGCCTACAATCTCAGACGGGCCATCACGCTCATCGGCGTGCCGGGGCTGATCCGGGCGGTGCAGGCCTGATCCAAGCAACCATATTCCCAGTCACAACTGCGGGAATGACTGTCCCAAATCCGATTTAGCAGTCACCAAGGCGTTTAAGTCGGCAAGTATCCGAGATTCCGCAAATCCTCTGCGCACGTTCCCGCCCATCCATCTCGCGTCGCGTTTTCGGACGGTCTCGGTAGCGAACCTCGTAAGTAGTAGCGGTCTACCCTGCCAACATTCGCTTAAGTAGTTCCATTGCTCCTAACGTATTGAAATTTAGGGGTTCACTTGCGAAGTTCGTAAGGGCCAGCGGCATTTTCCTGATATCTCCGCCGCTTGGCGGAACAGGACCGCCGATGGCAGGTGTCGCCGGTATTCATCCGGCACCACCAGCACCAAGTCTCTCGGCCAGAAAGTCGACGAACACGCGCACCCGCGCCGGCATGGTCGATCCGCCGACGAACAGGGCATGGAGCGGCTCGCGGTCCTGCGGGTTGTACGCTTCCAGCAGTGGCATCAGCCGGCCTGCGGCAAGGTCGTCCTCCACCGCGAACCGCCCGACCCGCGCGATGCCGACACCGGCGCGCGCGAGTTGGGCAAGCGACTCGCCGTTATTCGCCTCGATCTGGCCGATCACCGCCAGCGCCCGGTCGCGCCCGTCCTCGCGGAACGGCCAGCCGGGCTCGGCGCGCCGGAAGTTGAAGCTCAGGCAATTGTGCGCGAGCAGGTCGTCGGGGACCTGCGGCGTGCCGTGCCGGGCCAGATAGGCGGGAGAGGCCACCACGACCCGCCCCGTCGCCCCCAGCCTGCGCGCAGTGAGCGGACTGTCGGCAAGCTGGCCGAAGCGCACCGCAACATCCGCCTGCCCGGCCAGCACATCGACGATCCGGTCCGACAGGTTCAGGTCGATGAGGATGCCGGGATAGCGCGCGGTGAAATCGCCCAGCAGCGGCACGACGAACAGCCGCCCGTGCGCCAGCGAGGCGGTGACGCGCAGCCGTCCGCGCGGGGACGCCTGATCGGCGATGCTGCCCTCCACCTCCGCCAGATCGGCAAGGATGCGGCGGGCAGCGCGCAGATACGCCTCACCCTCCCCGGTCAGTGCCAGCGCGCGGGTGGTGCGGACCAGCAACCGCACGCCCAGCCGCGCCTCGATCCGGGCGACGATGCGGCTGACCGCCGACGGCGTCAGCCCCAGCGCCCGCGCCGCCGCCGACAGGCTGCCCTGCTCTGCAACGCTGGCGAACACCGCCATCTCGCCCGACCGACCGCCAATGTCCATCTGTGATCCTCAAGCAAAGCTGCTGGTCCCATTCTCCGGCTACCGGATGGCCGCGCAAGTCAGCATCTCGATACGGGCAACAAAGGATCGTTCGTCATGCAGCTCAACCTACCCCTGCTCGCGCTCGCGATGGGCGCATTCGGCATCGGCGTGACCGAATTCGCGCCGATGGGGATGCTGCCCGGCATCGCCAGCGATCTGGGCGTGTCGATCCCCGCCGCCGGGCTGCTGGTCAGCGCCTATGCGATGGGGGTGCTGATCGGGGCGCCGCTGATGACGCTGACTACGGCAAGGATCGACCGGCGAACGCTGTTGGTGGCATTGATGGGCATCTTCACGCTCGGCAATGCGCTGTCGGCGCTGGCGGACGGATACTGGACGTTGATGATCGCGCGAGTGGTCACCTCATTCAACCACGGCGCGTTCTTCGGCGTCGGATCGGTGGTGGCGGCCAGCCTCGTCCCCGCCGACAAGCGCGCAGGTGCGGTCGCGGCGATGTTCACCGGGCTGACGGTGGCGACGATCGGCGGCGTGCCGCTGGCGACATGGGCGGGCGAGGTGCTGGGCTGGCGAACCGCCTTCGCCGGGATCGCCGGCGTGGGGGCAGTGGCGATGCTGTCGCTACGGCTGGCGCTGCCGCCGCTGCCTGTCACTGCCGTCAGCGACATGCGTGCGGAATTGAGGGTACTCACGCGCGGTCCGGTGCTGGCGGCGCTGGCACTTACCGTCGTCGGGGCAAGCGCGATGTTCACGGTCTTCACCTACATCGTGCCGATCCTGCGTGAGGAAACCCATGCCTCGACCGGCTTCGTCACCGCGATGCTAGTGCTGTACGGCATCGGGCTGACGATCGGGAACACATTGGGCGGGCGGCTGGCGGACCGGTCGATCGAGCGGACGCTGGTGGGCAGCTTCGTGGTGCTTGCCGCGGTGCTGGCGGTGTTCGCGGGCGTCATGCATTGGCCGCTGCCGGCCGCCGCTGCGATCCTGGTCTGGGGCATCGCCAGCTTCGCCATCGTGCCGCCGTTGCAGATGCGCGCCATGGAAGCTGCCGCCGACGCGCCCAATCTCGCCTCGGCGATGAACGTCGGCGCGTTCAACCTCGGCAACGCGATCGGCGCGGCGCTCGGCGGCGGCGTGATCGGCGCGGGGCTGGGCCTGCCAGCGGTATCATTAGCGGGCGCGGCGATGGCGGCGGCGGCGCTGGTCATGCTGATCACGATCGGGCGGCGGCGGGCCGTGACGTGTCCGACGTGAAACCCGGCAGGCGGGCCGATCAGCCTCGGCTCTAGTCTCCCCGCCACCGTTATCCGACATGATGACGATGCGCTCGGACCGAACCATGTCGCCGATACTGTTCGGCCCGGGCGCCACAGGCACCCGGGCCGAACCACATCGCGGTCACTGGCCGCAGACGGCGTCGATCAGATCTTCATCGACTTGGCCATATTCAGGTGGGCAGTGACGATCGGGATCATCTCATTGGCGAACGTCTTGAGCTGGGGGGCGTCGCCGGTGGCAGCATAGGCCTTCAGCGCATCGAGCGTCTGCTGATGCCCGGCTGCCTGTTCGGTCTTATAGGCCTGATCGAAGGCGGCCCCGTTCAGGGCCTTCAGCTGGTCGAGCTTCTGCTGCTGCTCGACGTTCAACGCGGGGTTGGGCGTGATCGCCGGCGCCACGCCGGCCGCCACTGTCTTCAGCTTGGCGGTGGAGGTGGTATGCGCCTCGATCATCTTGTTGGCATAGGATTTCACGGCGGCCGACGCGCCATTGGTCAGGGCGAGTCGCGAGGTTTCGATCTCGAAAGCATCGCTGGCCGCGGCGACGTTCGCGAAGCTCTGGGGCCCGCTCGCCGCGACCGATGCCGTGCCCGGCACATTGGTACCGTCGACTTCCGCGTTCGTCGTCATGGTGTTGGCCTGGCCGGCCTCGTTGCTGCGACCGCAGCCGGCAAGCGCCAGCACGGCGGCGGAGGTGATGATCGTTTTGCGAAATATCATAGCGGGATTCCCTGATAGCGTATCGGCGAGCGCATCGGCACGTCGGCAGGATAACTGCGTACGCAACGCTGACGTTCCCAATGGACCCTCTGACGTGTCCCTGTCGTTCATGCCGACACCGCAACGACGGTCGCCATTCAAGGAACGAACACGATGAGCATCTTCGGCAACATCATGGGCAAGATCTTCCATCACGGACAGGACAAGCCCGCCGGCCAGCCCGCCCCTGCCGCCCCCGCCGCTGCCGCACCGCAGGTGGCACCGGTCGCACCATCGGCTCCTCAGGCGGCACCCCAGAATGTCGATGTCGGTGCAGTGCTGGCTGAAATGGCATCGATGCAGAACGGCGGCGGCAACTACCGGACCTCGATCGTCGATCTGCTCAATCTACTGGGTCTCGATCACAGCCTCGACGCCCGCAAGGAACTGGCGGACGAACTGGGCGTCCACGCTGGTGCCCCGGGTACCGCCGAGCAGAATATCGCAATGCACAAGGCGGTGATGGCCAAGCTGGCTGAAAATGGCGGCGTCGTGCCCGATAGCCTGCGCAACTGAGCATGATTATCCCGGCCGGGTAACGCCATCGCGTTACCCGGCCGGGACATTCGGGCGATACCGCTGTCCGGGCAGGGCCTATCGGCGTAGTCCGTTCAGGATCGCATCGAGCGGATTGCCGCCGCCGCCAAACATTCCGCCGAGTCCACCGGCGGCGGCGCCACTGCCGGTCGCGCCCCCGCCGAGAACGGATGCCAGCACGCCGCCCAGCCCGCCCCCGGCACCTGCCCCGCCATTGGTGGCGAAGTGGCGTGCGACCATGGCCGCGACGATCGGCAGCATCGCCTTGAGCACCGCACTCGACACCCCGGACTGATCGGCTGCGTGGTCGGCAACCTGCCGGCTGACGTCCTTGGTGCCGAAAATCTGTCCGAGGACGTCATTGCCCGTCGACGTGGTCGGTTCGGCGGTTCCGGCGGCGTTTGCAAAGCTGCCGGGGCCGGGATCGGCCTGCTTGTGAAAGCCGCCCAGCACCGCTGGCATCAGCGATCCGAGTGCCGAAAGGGTCTGCTCGGGCGTGAGACCAAAGCGTGCGCCAAGCTGGCCGAGATCCATACCGCTTAAGCTCAGAAGCTGATCGAAATTCTGCATGTCATTCTCCTTGCAACGGCAACGCCCCTCAGGCCGCCAAGTGCCGTAGCCGGCTCGTTACGATGCAGGTGGGGCATGGGATGAGCAAGGCAGGAGCCATTGGATTCGCCTTGCAGGGATGGCGGGGCCTGGAGTGTCGGGCTGCGTGGCTGTCGATGCGTACCGGGGAGGCCAGCCAATCGCATGGAAAGGCGAAACCATCCGCTGCGAAACTGCGCCGACCGCTTATCAGAGGATCGCAGGGGTGAGCGGAGCATTGCTTCGATGATGAGACCCCGCCGCTGCGACACCGGATTTTCCGTACGTCGAAGAAAATCAGGCCAGTCTCGCCGGCCAATTAGGGGCGTTAAGCTGCCTTTCTACAGGTTTCTTGCCGTATCGTCCGGCCCGGCGCACGGTTGAAGATTCGGGATGAACGCCCGGACATGACACGACAACAACGCACTATAACAAAAGTTTAGCAAGAAATTCGCTTGGACGCGCATATATTTACGCTGGATTAACGTTCATGGTCTGTCGATGTGTTAGGACTGCGTTGCTGCCGTGTTGGCTGTTCGCTTCCTGGCCTGTCGTCGGCAAGCGCATCGATACGCCTGTCTGGTAGCCGTCACGGTTAAAGGGGATGTCTTATGAAGCGCCTTGGGTTCGTTGTTCTCGCCTCCACGATCGCCATCACGGCAGCGGCGCCAGCCTCTGCGACCATCCTTCTGCCCGGAGAAGTCGGGGTTGCCTTCTCGGCATTCGATGCCTCCACCCGGGGCGTTCAGCTGGACAGCATCCAGTCGGGTACGACGGGGGCCACGACCTATAGCGGGTTCCTGCGCAGCGCCGTCTATCGTAACACGCTGGGCACGCTGGATTTCTATTATCAGGTTGCCATTACCGCGATCAATTTCGGCGATGAGGTGTACAACCTGACATCGGCAGGGTTCTTCGGCTATTCGGTCGAGGCGCTGGTAGACGGTACTGATTTCGACGGTGTGGGGTTCTTCACCGCGGCAAACAATCCCAATACGCAAGGACCTGCCGGCTCCACCACGACGGCGTCGCGCAACGGCAGCGGCTCGGTATTGCGCGCGGATTTCGGCGCGAATGGTCTGGAAGGCGTCGGGCAGACCAGCGCCACCTACATCTTCCGGACCAACGCGACGGATTATGATCTGGGTGGCACGTTCACTACACAGGACGGTTCGGTCGCCCAGCGCGCGAATTTCCAGCCGACCAGCCTGGTCCCCGAGCCTGCAACATGGGGAATGATGCTGCTCGGCTTTGGCATGGTGGCCGGTGCGGTTCGCTATCGACGCCGCAGCAGAAAGATCGTTTACGCCTGATTTTGGTCAACAATGACATGAAATACCGCCGGGATATCCCGGCGGCATTTCATGTCGGCGATACTTCGTCATGATCGACCCATATCGGTCGATCGTATAGATCTTTCGAAGGTAAAATTTGACCGTTCGGCCCATTTAGACAATATTTCTGATGTCACCGGCAAACGGCAAAGACAGGGTCGTCGTGACTCGCAGGGCGGGGGCATATTGAACGAAATGGCTTCGATATCTGTCCAGACATTGCGCATCGGCCGCCATGGCTTTGCCTTTGATGTCCTGACCGCTGTTGCCGCGACCATGGGGGCCGTGGCGGCACGTCTGGCGATCGAACACGTCGTCGGTGGCGTGGCGCCGTTCGTGCTGACCTTTCCAGCGGTCATGATCGCCACGCTGGTCGGTGGCGGCCGCGCCGGCACGATCGCCGCAGTGGGCTGTCAGCTACTGACCATTCAGTACGTCTTCCCGAACTGGGTCTCCCCCCATGGCGGCATTTCCACCGATCTGGCCAACATGGTCCTGTCCACACTGGCGCTCGCCGGGACCATCTGGGCGACGGCATCCTATCGCCGCGCGGCTGCCGTTATGCGTGGCCGTTGCGAACAGCAGGTACATACCTTGTCGCTGCTCAACGCGGAGATGGATCACCGTACCAAGAATAATTACCAGATCGCGGCCGGGCTGCTCGCCCATCAGTCGTTGTCGTCGCTCGATCCCGCGGTAGCGCGCGAACTGGATATGGCGGCCGCGCGTCTGGAAACGATCGCATCGGTCTACCAGGATCTTCCCGCCCAGCTGGATCACACCAGATCGATAGACCTGGCGGATCATCTGGAACGGGTCGTGTCGCTGCTACGCGCCGGCGCGGCGCCCGAATACATCACGATCCGGTACCGGGCCGATCATATCCAGGCATCGAGCGACGTCGCTGTCGTTGCCGGCCTGATCGTCAACGAGTGGGTGACCAATGCCCTTCAGCATGCCTTTGGCGATGGTCCCGGCCGTATCTCGGTCGATGTCGCCGACAAGGCCGATCACATCCGGGTGACGGTTGTCGACGATGGTGGGGCCGGCAGCCGGATCGATGAAGGTCAAGGTCAGGGTCAAGGTAGCAAACTGATGACGTCATTGGCCAAGGCGATACAAGGCGAGGTTACGATCGGCTATCATGGTGGAACCAGATGTACGCTGGTGATTCCCGCAGGCGCCAGATCTTAGGCGGACCGGCGCGACGCCTTCCCTCTCTGCCGCGCTAGGCGCATTTTTGTAACATCAGCGATTGCAGCGCCCGATCGATCACCGGGATCGTGAACGGCTTCTGGATGAAATGGTCGGCAAGCCCGATCTTGTCGCCATGCTTGGCAACATAGCCCGACATGGCGATGGTATGGATCCCGGGCCGCAGGATTTTTGCCTGCTCGATCAGATCAAACCCGTTCGCCTTGCCGGGCATGACGACATCCGTGACGATGACATCTATCATTACCGCGCTGGCGACGATGGGCAGTGCCGCATCACCAGAATCGGCCGTGATGACATCATAACCCATCTGGGCCAACGCTTCCCGAAGCAGTATTATGATCGTCTTTTCGTCATCGACAACGAGAACGACACAGCGAGGCGCGGTCATCGGCTTCCGATCTGCTTTTGGCCATCTGTAGTGGATCATCTGTTGAGAGGGTTCTACCCCTCTACGAAACCAACCATCCCCTCAAATTCTTTTGTCGCAAACGTATGTTACCATCGATTGTCAAACTGCGTCAAACGGAGACAGACCCGCAATCGTTTTATCTATAGCAGCGTCGGACAGGCCGGCGCCCACTCCAGAAAACCTGCATGAGGTGTGACCGGGCACAAGGGTGCCCCCTTCCCGCGAGTCCGTCGTACGCCGCAACTACTGGTGAGTGGCGCCTCACCTGTCTTTCAGCCCGTTTCACTCGTAAGTTTTCCCGTCTCACGAAGCCTTCGGGCAACAAGCCGCCTGCAGATGAAAACCGACGACCGACACAACTCGTGGCGGGCTTCGGCCCGGACGAGCATGCCCTGCGGAACGCGCTGACAGAAAAGCGCTGACGCTCAAGCCGGGATCGAAGCCTGACGACGGAATTATACCGGGTAGCCACAGTCCCCCATCACCGGATGGAAGCACGCAAGGTTGCAGCGACGCATGGCATCGGCAGAAGGACGATGCAGGTCGACCAGTCCTGCCACACCGCGAGCGGACGGCCTCAGCGTTCCGCGAAGCTGCGCGACAGGCTCTCGGTCAGTGGGTCCAGCATATATTGCAGGGCGGTACGGGGACGCAGCCGGACGCTGACCTGCACAGGCACACCGGGACGGATACCGGCATCGCCCTTCCGCACCGCCCGCAATAGCGCGACCTGCGATTCGGGCACGACGATCCGGGTCATTTGCGGCGCGGTGACGGCGATCAGGTCGAGTGCCGTGGTACCGCGTCGATCGATCCGCCACGGGCATCCTCGCCCGCGTCCAGACCGGCAACGGGCGGGCGGCCACTGCCCCGCGCTGCCTTTCCCCGCCCGCAGGCGGCGGTCCACAGGGTTTCGGACACGGCGGACAGGGCGATGGCGGGCCTTGCCAGGGTGATGGCGACCTTCGTGTGGTAACGGTCGTCCGCGGCATAGGTGATCGTGCCCGCCGCCAGCGCCGATCCGGCCAGCGACTGCGGCACCCATGCGACCCCCCCGCCATCGATCGCCATCGACAGCAGCGCCGCCGCCAGCCTCGACTGCAACACGACCGCCAGCGACGGCGTCAGGTTCCGTGAGGCCCAGTCGGCAGCGAGGATGCGACCCAGCCCGGATTCGGCGCTATAGGCGAGATGCGGCACCTCGTCCCCGTCCAGCGTCCAGCGCGGCCCGCCCGCCGCATCCGGCTGGCAGACCGGCACCAGCAGGTCCTCGCCGATCTCGACCCGCACGAAATCGCGCGTGTCCAGCGAAATACGCAGCAGCGGATGATGGTGTGACAACAGGAAGGATGCCTCGCCCCGCTGCATCATCCGCTCGCACGCCTGCAGGCTGTCGGACTTCAGGTTGATCGGCTCGTGCGGGGCATGATCGACGATCCAGTGCGGAAAAAAGGTGAAGGACAGCGCATGGGTGGCGGCGACGGTCAGGACCGAGGCTGCCTGATCCGCGACCTCCTGCGCCGCAGCGCGCGCACGGTACAGGTCGCGCACCGACACCTGGATATAGCCATGGAACTGTTCGCCCGCCGGGCTGAGATCGGTGCCGCTCTTCGTCCGCGTGAACAGCGGCGTGCCGGCCCATTGTTCGAGCGACCGGATACGCCGACCGAACGCCGGCTGGGTGACGTTCCTGCGATCGGCCGCGCGGGAGAAATTGCGTTCCTCGGCCAGCGCCAGAAAATCCTCCAGCCAGTCCAGTTGCACGACCTGTTCTCCCCTGATCGCCCGGCGAGCATGCCGCCACCACCTGCATTATGCCGATTCGGCATGACGTACAATCACATCGGCATTTGATAACGATCGTGATTCCGTCGATCTGCCACCCCAAGCTCAACGAGAAAACAACATAATTAGCGAGAGAGCCGGAGAGAAGCCATGGTGCGACGCCTGCTGGGCCAATTATACATACAGGTACTGATCGGCATCGCGCTTGGCGCGTTGATCGGTGTCGTGTTCCCCGATGTCGCGGTGGCGCTCCAGCCGCTCGCCGATGGCTTCATCAAGCTGATCAAGATGCTGCTCGCGCCGATCATCTTCGGCACCGTCGTCCTCGGCATCGCCAAGATGGGCAACGTCAAGGAAGTCGGCCGGATCGGCGTCCGCGCTTTGGTCTATTTCGAAATCCTCTCCACCCTCGCGCTCGTCATCGGCCTCGTCGTCGTCAACGTCATGAAGCCGGGCGTCGGCATGAACATCGACGTATCGACGCTGGATGCCAGCGGCATCGCCAAATACCAGCCCGCCTCGCAGGAACAGCATGGCGTCGTCGATTTCTTCCTGAACATCATCCCCACGACGATGGCGGATGCCTTCGCCAAGGGCGCGATGTTGCAGATCATCCTGATCGCGGTCCTGATCGGCTATGCGCTGGTGTCGATCGGCAAGCGGGGCGAGCCGCTGACCGCGGTCATCGAATCGCTGACCCAGACGCTGTTCCGCATCGTCGGCATGGTGATGAAGCTGGCCCCGATCGGCGCGGGCGCAGGCGTCGCCTATACGATCGGCAAGCACGGGCTCGGCTCGCTCTGGGGCCTCGGCCACCTGATGCTGGCGGTCTACCTGACGTCGGTCGTCTTCGTGGTGTTCGTGATCGGCACCGTCGCGCGCTGGGCCGGCTTCCCGCTGTTGCAGTTCTTCCGCTATTTCAAGGACGAGCTGCTCGTCACCTTCGCCACCTGTTCGACGGAGGCGGTGCTGCCGCGGATGATGGCGAAGCTGGAACGGCTGGGCGTCGCCAAGCCCGTCGTCGGCCTCGTCCTGCCGACCGGCTATACCTTCAACGCCGACGGCACCTGCATCTACCTGACGATGGCGGCGATCTTCATCGCACAGGCAACCAACACGCCGCTGACCCTGTGGCACCAGATCGTGATCCTCGGCGTGCTGCTGCTGACGTCGAAGGGGTCGGCCGGGGTCGCGGGCGGGGGGTTCGTCACGCTGGCGGCCACCCTGTCGACCTTCCCCGACATCCCCGCCGCCGGCCTCGTCCTGCTGCTCGGCGTCGATCGCTTCATGAACGAGGCGCGCGCCGTCACCAACCTGATCGGCAACGGCGTCGCCACCATCGCCATCGCGAAGTGGGAAGGCGCGCTGGATACCGACACCGTCAAGGCCGTGATCGCCGAACAAAAGGGCGAACAACCGGCCAGCATCACCCTCCACCCCGCCGGTCCGGCGGACACCCACTGATACCCGTCCACCATCATCAATAGAGGAGCATTCCCATGCGCATCATCGACGTCTGCGAAATCACGCAACCCATCGCCTCCCCCATCCGCAACGCCTATATCGATTTCAGCAAGATGACCGCCAGCCTGGTCGCGGTCGTCACCGACGTGGTCCGCGACGGCCGGCGCGTCGTCGGCTACGGCTTCAACTCGAACGGCCGCTACGGCCAGGGCGGCCTGATCCGGGAACGCTTCCGCGACCGGATTCTGGAAGCGGCGCCGGAAAGCCTGCTCGACGACAATCGCGACAATCTCGATCCGCACAAGATCTGGGCGGCGATGATGACCAACGAAAAGCCCGGTGGCCACGGCGAACGATCGGTCGCGGTCGGTACGCTCGACATGGCGATCTGGGATGCGGTCGCGAAGATCGAGGGCAAGCCGCTGTTCCGCCTGCTCGCCGAGCGCCATCACCGCGAGGCCAATCCGCGCGTGTTCGTCTATGCGGCAGGCGGATACTACTATCCCGGCAAGGACAACAGTGCGCTGTGCGCCGAGATGCGCGGCTATCTGGATCGCGGCTACAATGTCGTGAAGATGAAGATCGGCGGCGCGTCGATCGAGGAAGACCGCGGCCGGATCGAGGCGGTGCTGAACGAGATCGGGTCGCAGGCGCAACTGGCAGTCGACGCCAATGGCCGCTTCGACCTCGAAACCGGCATCGCCTATGCCAAGATGCTGCGCGACTATCCGCTGTTCTGGTATGAGGAGATCGGCGACCCCCTCGACTATTCGTTGCAGGCGGCGATCTCCGAATATTATCCGGGTCCGATGGCGACCGGCGAGAACCTGTTCTCGCATCAGGACGCACGCAACCTGTTGCGCCATGGCGGGATGCGTCCCGATCGCGACTGGCTGCAATTCGATTGCGCCCTGTCCTATGGCCTGGTCGAATATCTTCGCACGCTGGACGTGCTGAAGCAGTTCGGCTGGTCGCCGTCGCGCTGCGTGCCGCATGGCGGGCACCAGATGTCGCTGAACATCGCCGCCGGTCTGGGGCTGGGCGGCAATGAGAGCTATCCCGACCTGTTCCAGCCCTATGGCGGGTTCCCGGACGGGGTGAAGGTGATCGACGGCCACATCACCATGCCCGACATCCCCGGCATCGGTTTCGAGGGCAAGTCCGATCTGATCAAGGTGATGCGCGAACTGGCGGAATGACCGGTATCGGCAGGGCGGCGCACGGCCGCCCTGCCATGCCCGTTCCGAGTATGTATATGATCGTCCAGCGTAATTTGGACGGCAGAGAGGCATTGCATGAACCGGCTATCCCCGATGCGAGGCTACGGCTTCGCGATCCTGGGCCTGACCGCCACCCACCCCGCTTCAGCGCAGGAAGGTCCCCCCTCTGCCATCGAGGCGCGCAACACGCAGGTGCCGGCGACACCCGTCGCCGCTCCTTACCCCGATGCCGCCGCCGGCGACGGCAACACGCAGCAGGGCTACAACCCGCTGCGCTGGGCAGAGGACTGGCGCAGGATGCGCGACCCGGCAAAGCGCGACGGCCTTCTCGACCGGTTGAAGTACATCCCGATCGGTTCCGACGACGTGTATCTGACCCTGTCTGGCGAACTGCGCGCGCGGGTCAATTACTTCTCCAACCCGCAGGGACGGAAGGCGGAACATCAGCGGCAGGACAGCTATCGCATCTTCCTGGGCGCGGACCTGCATGTCGGTGAGCATTTCCGCGCTTATGGGGAACTCGCGCGCGGGCCGATGGACGGCAAGAACATCGGGTCGCCGTCAGGGACATTGTCGAACGGGCTGTTGCTCCAGCAGGCGTTCGTCGACGGCACCGCGCAAGTCGGGCAGGTCGATGTCGGCGCCCGCGTCGGCCGACAGGTCTTCATCGACGGATCGAACCTGTTGCTGGCCAACCGCGACAACAACACCGTGCAGACCAGCCTGACCGGCGTGCGCGCATGGGCACGCGGATCGCGGCTGCGCGCGGACGCGTTCGATCTCTATTACACGACCTATGGCAATGGCGGGATCGGCGACGATCCGGTCGACTGGGGCCGCCGGTTCAGCGGCATCACCACCGGGATCGTCCTGCCGAAGCAGTTGTTCGGCGGGTCGAAGCTGTATTTCGACCCATTCGTCTGGCGCCTGCGCAACCGCACGGTCGCCTGGGGAACCGAGACGGCGCGCGAGGAACGCGTCTATGTCGGCGCGCATCTGTGGGGCGAAGCCGGCCCCGTCACGATCGACTGGACGGCCAATCATCAGGGTGGCCGCTATGGCGACCGGGAACTGGACGCATGGCAGGTACTGCTGGCCGGGACCTATCGTCTGGGCAAGGCGAACAACGCACCGCGGCTCGGCCTCCATTTCGACTATGCGACCGGCGGCGGCGCTTATGACAGGGGCAAGCTGAGGAACGCCTTCGCGCCCTATGGGAACAACATCTACTACAGTTATCAAGGCTTTCTGACGCCGACCAACCTGATCGCGATCGCACCGAGCCTTACTATCTTGCCCACGAAGGCGCTGCGCGTAACCGGCGAGTATCAGTTCACCTGGCGCGAAACGACGGACGACGCGGTATACCGTGCGAATGGCACGCCCTTCACGGGAACGGCCGGTACCGGCGGGCGGCGGACCGTCGACGTGGCTCGATTGCAGGCGATCTGGACGGTCAGTCCCCGATTGTCGCTGACCGGCCGCCTCGAACACGGCTTCGCCAGAAACGGGCTGAAGACGGCGGGGTATCGCGATTCATCCTACGCCGCCTTGTGGGCTAGTTTCCGCTTCTAGTACGGATCGACTTTCGCCCCTCCGCAAGGGGTGATCGCCGTTTCATCAGGTCCCGTATCACAGTGGTTACTGTTATTCGGATATCGGACAATATACCGGATCGATCACGGCGCTGCACCACCACTATAGGTCATGTCAGATGCCTATTATGCGCCACGGTAGCCTGCGACAGCAGAGCTGACACAAAATATCACAGACAGTGGTAGCGAAATCACGCATCTCCTTAGTAGGCATAAGTTGCAAATATTTCGACAAACCGTCCTGTTCTACCCAATCATCGAGCTCACCGACCTGTACCGAAAACGGATTCAGTCGATCGTAAAAAATAATACTTGCATGGTTAACCGGAATGATGTTTTCCCTTTATCGTATTTCGTATACTTTTGGGGAGCAATCATGAAATTGATCGCGAAATTCTGGTGCGGTGCGGCATTGGCGTGCGGGATGCTGGCGTCCAATGCCCATGCGGCGAATATCATCCTTGTCGATCGGGGCGGCGTGACGGGGTCCGCGGCGGAACGCGTCTATCAGACGGCGGCCGCCTATTATGGCGCTATGCTGACGAACGATGTCGATATCAGGTTCGCGGTGAGTTTCGGACCGCTGGCATCCGGCAATCTCGGCGAAGCCGGCCCGGTTGGCATGACATATTCAGTCGCCGACTGGCAGAGCCGGGTAACGGCATCGCGGAGCAACTCGCTGCTGGACCAGACCGTCGTCCTGCCGACCCTGACGAACGGCGCTGCCGCCTTCATCAAGAATGGGACGGGGGCAAACGGTTTTGGCATCGATACCGCCACCCGCATGTTCGATAACGATGTCGATGGCTCCCAGGCGAACAATAACCGGTTCCTGAACATCAGCACGGCCCTGACCCGCGCCATTGGCGGCGAAGCCTTTTACGGGTCGGATAATCCCGATCAGCTTGACGGCAATATCTTCTTCAACAGCGCGCCGGCCTATGATTTCGACTCCTCGAACGGACTGGAAGCGGGAAAAGTCGATTTCCTGAGCGTGGTGCTTCATGAGATGGGCCATGCCCTCGGCTTCACGTCCGGGCTGGAATATGCCGATTTCTACGGTGCGCCGAATGGCCCCGTACGTGATTTCGGCAATACCCTGAACTTCAACGAATATGCCCTGAACACCGCGTTGGACATGTTCCGTTACAGCACGGACCCCACCGGCGTGGCGCCGGGTGCGGGCGCCGCGCTCGACCTCTCGGTCGGTACCGCGTCCTATTTCTCGTTCGATGGCGGCGCGACCGCGTTCAAGAATAACCTGTTCGCGACCGGCTCGCAGAATGGCGACGGCAGTTCGGTCTCGCACTGGAAATGGTCGCCCGGCTGCAACCCGTATAACGGCGTGATGGATGCCCGTATCTGCGGTGGCAATACTTTCGCCGTCACCGCGCTCGATCTCGCCGCGTTCGACGCGATCGGATACAATGTCAGCGTCGATGTCCTCGGCAAGGACAATGGCTATTTCCAGACCACCCGCGACATTGCGACCTGGTTCAACTCGGCCGTGCCCGAGCCGTCGACCTGGACGATGATGATCGCAGGCTTCGGTCTGGTCGGCGGAGTGATGCGCCGGCGGCCACGGTCTATCCGCGTCACCATAGCGATCTGATCAGTCGCCGATAACCATGGCCGGCACCTGTCGCGATGGCAGGTGCCGGCTGATACTTACATTGACCAGCCGGATCGGGATGCCGCGCTGGATTTACCGCGCGGGCGCGGTTTCCAGCAATATCCCGGCGGCGTTGCGGTTGGCCGCGGCGATATCGCCATCCGGCATCGCCTGCGCCATGACGATCGCGCCTTGTATCAGCGACAGGACCTGCAAAACCGCCTTGTCGGGATCGATCAGGTCAAGCGGGGCGATCAGGGCTGCAACGAGATCGTGCAGGCTTTGGAAATAGCGAGCGATCGCTGCCTTGATCTCGGGCGTATCCGCATCGGGGCCGAACTCGGCCATTCCCTTGACGAAGGGGCACCCGCGAAACGGCGGCTGCCGGAACGATCCGTCGAGCGCGTCGAAGATCGCCTGCACGCGCCCGACCGATGACAGGCCGGGGCGCTCGATCGCGGTCGCCAGCATCTGCAGCCAGACCGCAGTCTGGCCCTGCATATACTCGGCGATCAGCCGCGCCTTCGACGGGAAATGCTTGTAGAAGGTCATCTTGGCCACGCCGCTTTCGGCGATGATCCGGTCGATGCCGACGGTGTGGATGCTGGACCGGTAGAACAGGTCGGACGCGGTCTTCAGGATACGCTCGCGCGGGGGCAGGCCCGCAAGCGGCCGGTCGTCGGAATCGATCAGGCGCTGCATGTCGCCGTGTATCCCTTTCCTGTCGGCCATTCCATCCTTCATCCCGCCACGAACGCACGGAAGAACCGGGCCGTTCATTTGCCATTTACAAAAACAGACAGGTCTGTCTATCTCCCGTCCATTCCTCGATGAATGGACGGAATTGGGTATGGGTGACAAGATTGTGGTCGTGACCGGCGCGAGCAGCGGGTTCGGCAAGCTCACGGCGCTGGAACTCGCGCGGCAGGGTCATACCGTCGTCGCGACGATGCGCGACGCCGGGGGGCGCAACAGCGCGGTCCGTGACGAACTGATCGATACCGCCAGGGCCGGGGGCAATCCACTCCACGTCTTGGAGATGGACGTAACCGACGACGCATCGGTCGATGCGGCCATCGCCAGCGTCGTCGCGCAGCACGGTCGCATCGACGTGCTGGTCAACAATGCCGGACTGATGCCGATCGGCGTGACCGAAGCCTATACCGTCGCCGACGTCGAGCGGCTGTTCGCGGTCAACGTGTTCGGCGCGGTCCGCACCAACCGCGCCGTCCTGCCGCACATGCGCGCCGCCGGCAGCGGTCTGCTGGTGCAGGTCACGTCGCTGATGGGGCGGTTCACCATCCCGTTCTTCGGCATCTATGCCGCCAGCAAATTCGCGCTTGAGGCCATGGCCGAAACCTATCGATACGAGCTGCGCAGTTTCGGAATCGATTCGGTGATCGTCGAGCCGGGCCCCTTCCCCAGCAACCTGATCGCCTCCAGCCCGGAACCGTCCGATGCCGCCGTGCTGCAAGCCTATGGTGAGGTCGCGGCGATCCCCGGCCAGATCAAGGCCCATTCCGATCAGCAGTTCGACCCCGCCAACCCGCCCCGCCCGCAACGGGTGGCCGATGCGATCGCGACGTTGGTGAATGCGACGGAGCGCCGGCCGCTGCGCACGGTCGTGATGCCCGAGGGGCTGGATTACGGCGTCCAGCATATCAACGATTCGGTCGCGCCGATCCAGAACGGCGTTTTGCAGGCCATGGGCATGGAAGCGATGATCTAGACGATCACGACGGATCGGCAGGCGGGTCACGCCCGCCTGCCGAACGATGGACCGGTGCCGGCCACCATGCCGCCACATCGCGGCCGGTGTTCGACCGGCTCATCCCCGGAAGGTAGACGACGACGGGGGTTCCGTCGTATCCGCCGGTTACCGTGCCGCGGCCCGAACGCTTTGCCTTCGGCTGATTGCCGCCGCCGTTCCCTGCCCGTTGCGGGCAAGGTTACACGAATGATTCGCCGATGGGCGAGGATTGCACCGGGTCGATCGGGCGCCCTGACAACCTGATGATCCCGTGATAGTCTTGCCATATGTTCGCGCCGTTCCTGACGCCCCCCTATCTTCCCTTCGCGATCGCCTTCGTGGTGATGATCGGTATCGGCCTGATCGAGGCGATCGGGCTGGGGCTGGGCAGTCTCGATCTGGATGGCGAGATCGGCGGCGCGGGCGATGGCGGCGTGCTCGACTGGCTGGGGCTGGGCGGCGAACTGCCGATCCTGATCTGGCTGACCTCGCTGCTCGGCTGCTTCACGCTGGCGGGCGTGGCGATCCAGCAGGGCGCAACCGCGCTGGCCGGGGCACCGCTGGCATGGCCGGCGGCGGCGGCGGCGGCGACGCTGGCGGGGCTGCTTCTGAACATGGTCGCCGCGAACGGCCTCGCGCGGGTGATGCCCGGCTTCGAGACGACGGCGATCTCTGTCGATGGCTTGCTGCGCCGGCGCGGCACGATTCTGGAGGGGACGGCGCGACGCGGCGCACCGGCCCGGGCGCGCGTGGTCGACGACCACGGTCAGGCGCATGTCGTGATGGTGGAACCGCACGACGACGACGATGCGCTCGCCACGGGCGACACCGCCCTGCTGGTTCGGCGTGAGGGCGTGCTGTTCTTCGCGCTGCCCGACGGGCACGCACTGCTGCGATCGATCTGATCCGTATCGACTCATCTGGGGGGATAACATCGTGCCTGCATCGTTTCTGAACGTCCTGATCTATGCCGGTATCGTACTGCTCGCGCTGGTGGTGATCGGCATCATCCTGACCCGCCTCTACCGCCGCGCGACCAAGGACGTGGCGCTGATCCGCACCGGTTTCGGGGGCGAGAAGGTGGTGCTGAACGGCGGCATCATGGTGATCCCGGTGCTGCACGAACTGATGCAGGTGCGCCTGACGACGGTGAAGCTGGAGGTATCGCGCTTGAACAAGGACGCGCTCATCACGCTCGACAAATTGCGCGTCGATGTGGTCGGGCTGTTCCATATCAAGGTGAAGCCTGATGCCGGATCGATCGCCGCTGCCGCGCAGACGCTGGGCGATTCGGTCAACAGCCCGGATGCGGTGAAGTCGCTGCTCGACGGCAAGCTCGTCTCCGCGCTCCGATCGGTCGCCGCGACGATGACGATGGAGCATCTCCATGCCAACCGCGCCGACTTCATCCAGAAGGTGCAGGAGGCGCTGATGACCGATCTGGACATGAACGGCTTCCAGCTCGAATCGGTCAGCATCACCCATTTCGACCAGACCGCGTTCGAGCATTTCAACGAGAACAACGCCTTCGACGCGGAGGGCCTCACCGTGCTGACCCGCACCATTGAGGAGCGCAAGAAGATCAGGAACGACATCGTCGCCACCAACCGCGTCGAGATCGAGCAGCGCAATCTGGAGGCGAACAACCAGTCGCTCGACATCGCGCAGGCGGCCGAACAGGCGCGGCTGACGCAGGAGCAGACATTGTCCGCCCGCCGCGCCGAACAGGCGACCGCGATCGCCACCGCCGAGGCCGAACAGACCCGCCTCGCCGAAATCGCACGCATCACCGCCACCCAGGCACAGACCGTCGCCCAGACCGAGGCGGACAAGGTCGTCAGGACGGCGACGATCGCGCGCGACGGCGCGATCCAGACCGCGACGATCGAGCGCGACCGCACGATCGAGATCGCCCGCATCACCACGGCGGTGCAGACCGCGCAGAAATCCGAGGAGGAATCGACCGCCACCGCCGCTGCCAACGAGGCGCGTGCGCTCGCGGTGCGGGCGGAGGAAAGCGTCGCCACCGCCAAGGCGACCGAAATCGCCAACCGCAACAAGAACGTCGCGGTCATCGCCGCCACCCAGCGCGCGCAGGAGGAGGCGGTAGGCATCACCGTCGCCGCCAATGCCGAGAAGGAGGCGGCCGAAGCACGCGCCGTCGCGCTCCGGACGGAGGCGACCGCGGAGGCGGATGCGGAAAAGGCACGGGCCGAGGGGCGCGAGGCCGCGTTCCGCGTCGATGCGGCGGGTCAGGCCTCGCTCAACGAGGCGACCAACATCCTGAACGATGCGCAGACCGCGCTGCTGGTGCGCCGTGCGATGCTGGACGCGCTGCCCGCGATCATCGCGGCGGCGGCCAAGCCGATGGAGAATATCGACCGGATCAGCATCCTCGACGCACGGGGGCTGCACGGTGACGGCAGCGCGGGCGGCGGGGAGCCGGCCGGCGCGACCGGCAACCTCGCCGATGCCGCGGTCGCGGCGGCGATGCGCTACCGCGTCGGTGGGCCGTTGATCGACGGGCTGATGGCGGAAATCGGCATGAACGGCGCATCGATGGACGGCATCCTCGCCGGCAGCGGCCGCCCGGCCACGCCCGCCCCTACGCCGTCCCCCGACCGGGCCGACGCACCCGCCTGATCGCGGCCGGCAACCCGAAGGCGCCACGCCGCGTTGGGGCAGGATCGGGGATGCGCAGGCATCGCCCGTCGCGGTATCGCCGGCTTGATGTCCGCCCGTCGCCCCCCTCCGGGGCGATGCGCGGGCCTTGTGTCGTGCGCGGCATGCGGCGGGGCGGACGGCAACAGGGAAGGAAGACGATAACGTGGCGGTGAACCGGACCAGGGTCGAGAATGGCGGCCTGATCCTCTATGTGCTGCTGGCGACGATCGCGCTGATCGCGGTCGTGTTCAGCTTCATCGGCGCGCTGTTGTGGGCGGCGCTGGCGGCGTTGCTGTTCCAGCCGCTGTACCGCTGGCTGCTGAACCGCTGGCCCGATCGGCGCAACAGCGCGGCGGCGGTCGCGCTGCTCATCATCACCGTGGCGGTGGTGATCCCGGCGCTGGTGATCGCCAGTCTGGTCGTCGATCAGGCGGCGGGCGTCTATACCCAGATGCGCAGCGGCCAGATCAACTTCGCCGCCTATTTCCAGCAGGTCCACGATGCCCTGCCGACCCGGTTGCAGCGGTTGCTCGACGGGGCCGGCTTCGGCAGTTTCGAACGCGCGCAGGCACAGATTTCGCAGGCGGTCGGCAGCAGCGCCAGCACGCTGGCGCGGCAGGCTTTCTCGATCGGGGCGAACGCCGCGTCGTTCCTGTTGGCGTTCGGCGTCGGGCTGTACGTCACCTTCTTTCTGCTGCGCGACGGCGACCGGATCGGGCCGGCGGTGATCGCCGCGCTGCCGCTGGAGCCCGCCACGGCGCAGCGGATCGCCGACAAGTTCGTCGCGGTGGTGCGCGCCACGATCAAGGGATCGGGCGTCGTCGCGCTGGTGCAGGGTGCGCTGGGCGCGGCGACCTTCTGGATCGTCGGATTGCCCGCCGCGTTGCTGTGGGGGATGCTGATGGCGATTGCGGCATTGTTGCCTGCAATCGGCCCGGCGATCATCTGGGCGCCGGTGGCCATCTATCTGCTGGCGACCGGTGCGGTCTGGCAGGCGGCGGTGGTCGTCGCATCGGGCGTGCTGGTGATCGGGCTGGCCGACAACGTGTTGCGGCCGATCCTGGTCGGTCGTGACACCGGCATCCCCGACTGGCTGGTGCTGGTGACGACGCTGGGCGGGATCGACCTGCTCGGCCTCAGCGGCATCGTCATCGGCCCGCTGGCGGGTGCCCTGTTCATTACCGGCTGGCAGATTCTGACAGAGCAGCGGCGCGGCATGACGCCAGCCGACATCGCGGACGATCGACCGACGCGATCGTGACCGGCTGAAGCCGGGATCGTTTATTCGCGCGATACCGTGCCGGCCCCTTGCCAAGGGGCCGGCGCCCTGCTGTGGCGGGCCGGTGCCCCGGCGAGGTTGATGTCAGCCGATCGGGGCTTTGCCCCCTCCGTCCCACGACAGAAGCCCGCGTGACCCATTTCGATCTGCCCGACGAGCGTCCCGGCCAGCACCCAGCCGACACCCCATCCTCTCCCGGGCCATCGTCCTCCACCCCCCGCCCGATCGCCGACCGGACGGCGGTGCTGTTCGTCGGGCTGGTCGCGGGCTTCGCGGTCGGCGTATCCTTCCACACATCGCCACCGGTGACGGCGCCCGTCATGGCGACTACCCCCGCCGTGACCGTCCCCGCCACCGACGATGCCCCCACCACGCCGCCCGCCGCGACACCGCCATCCGTCCCCGCTACTTCCGGCCCTACCGCGATCGATCCCCGCGTGCTGGCGCGGGTGAAGGCGGACGGGCGCATCCGCGTCGGCGTGTTCGGCGACAGCATCGGCAACGGCATGTTCGAGGCGCTCTATTACCAGTTGCCCCGCGATCAGGGCTACGACGTGCTGCGCTTCAGCAAGGAGGCGACCGGCTTCACCCGCTATCACACGCTCGATCTGGCACAGCGCGCGCGCGAGCAACTGGCGGCCGATCCGGTCGACGTCGCCGTCATCAGCTTCGGCGCCAACGACGCGCAGGATATGTGGGAGGAAGGCCATCTCCACCCCCTGCTGGGCGACAGCTGGCGGCGGATCGTCGGCGACCGCCTCGATCGGTTCGTCGCGACCGCGCGCTCGACCGGCGCGACCGTCTACTGGATCGGCTTGCCGGTGATGCGCGACGCGCAGATGGATGCCACCATGCAAGCCATGGACGCCTTCTATGCCGATCACATGCGCCGCCTGGGCGTCACCTTCGTCGATACGCGGCCGCTATCGGTCGATGGGCAGGGACGGTACAACGCCTATCTGCCCGATGCGAAGACCGGGCGGCCCGCGCTGATGCGCACGCCCGACGGCATCCACCTGATCGGCGTCGGCTATCGTCGCCTGACCGCCGGTGTCGCCGACGATATCCGCGCCTTCGCAGCGAAGGCCCGCGCCGCCGCCGGCGTCGCCGCCCCCCAACCGAACGAGGCGGCACGATGATCGGACTGGTCGTTGCCGGCCTGATGCAGGCGGCGGTACCGCAGACCTGCATCGCCGCGCTATGCGATGCGGAGCGGCTACGCCCCTTCGTCGACCGGCTGGCGCGTGCGCAGGGGGACGGCGAACCGGTACGGATCGTCCAGATCGGCGACAGCCACACCGCCGGCGACCAGATCACCGGCAGCTGGCGCACGCTGTTGCAAGCCCGCTACGGCAGCGGCGGGCGCGGCGTGTTGCCCCCGGGGCGCCCCTATGCCGGCTATCTGACGCGCGGCGTCACCGCCGGCATGTCGGACGGGTGGAGCGTGAACGGCATCTTCGGCGGCGCCTATCGCCCCGCCGGTGCGCCGCCGATCGGGGTCAGCGGCTACAGCCTGACCAACACCCGCCTCGGTGCCGCGATGACGATCGCGGCGGACGGGCCCGCCCAGATGTTCGACCGCTTCACCGTCTGCTCGCTGCGCCGGCCGGGCGCGGGCACCCTGACACTGGCGGCCGGCGCGGTGTCGCAGGTCTGGCCGCTCGCCGCCGACCGTGACGAGGGCGAGTGCCGCACGATCGACCTCGACGCGCCGGTATCGGCAGCGTCGGTGGCGGTGGCGGCAGGCACCGCGACGATCACCTCCTGGGCGACCGAGCGGCGCGGGCGCGGCGGCGTGACCTTGTCCAACCTGGGCACGGTCGGCGCGCAGTTCGTGCATGTCCGGCGCACCGACGAGGTGGTGGCCGCCAACGAACTGCGCACCTACGCCCCCGACCTGATCGTGCTGGCGTTCGGCACCAACGAGGCGTTCTGGCCGGGCTTTACCCCCACCGGCTACGACGGGACGCTGCGTGCCGACGTGTCGCGCATCCGCCGCCTCGCCCCCGGCGTGCCGATCCTGCTGCTCGGCGCGCCCGACAGCGCGACGCGCACGCCTTCGCTGATGACGCTCGGCGGCATCGCCAGCCCGGCGTGCGGCGCGGTGCCGATCGATACCGCCGTACCACCGGTGCGGCGGCCGGGTGAGGTGGTGCAGCCCCTTCCCGCCGCGCAATCCTCCGGCTGGCGGCCCACCGCCGCGCTCGCCGGCGTGCAGGCGATCCAGCGCCGCGTCGCGCACGATCTGGGTCTTGCCTATTGGGACTGGGCGCGGGCGATGGGCGGGCGCTGCACCGCGCATCGCTGGGTCACCGATCCCGCGCCGCTGATGCGCGGCGACCATGTCCATTTCACCAGCCGGGGCGGCGCGGCGATCGCGCAGGCGTTGCAGGCCGATCTCGATGCCGCGCTGCTGGCACCGTCCACACTGCACGTACCCGCCGTCCACTAGATGCTGTTCCCCACGCTCGGCTTCGCGCTGTTCTTCCTCGTCGTCTATCTGATGGCGTGGGCGCTGAACGGCAGCAACGAATGGCGCAAGATCGCGCTGCTGCTGGCCAGCTGGTTCTTCTACGGCGCGTGGGACCCGCGCTTCGTCGCCCTGCTGTTCGCCTCGGGCCTCGGCAACTGGGCGATCGGGCAGGGCATCGTCCGCGCCCGGTCGCCCGGCACTGCGAAGGCGCTGCTGACGATCGGCATCGTCGGCAATCTCGGCATCCTCGCCTGGTTCAAATATGCCGGTTTCTTCTTGGAGCAACTGTCCGGGTTGCTCCACGACCTCGGGCTGGAGCGCGATCTGCCGCTGTTGCAGGTGGTCCTGCCGGTCGGCGTGTCGTTCTTTACCTTTCAGGCGATCTCCTACCTCGTCGATGTCCGAAAAGGTCGCGTACCCGCCGCCGGGCTGCTCGACCTGATGCTGCTGATGTCGTTCTTCCCGCATCTGGTCGCGGGGCCGATCGTGCGCGCGTCCGACCTGCTGCCCCAGTTCCGGCGCAGCCCGACCCTGACGCGCGGCGCGGTGGCGGCGGCGCTGCTGCTGATCCTATGGGGCCTGTTCAAGAAGGCGGTGATCGCCTCGCAACTGGCGGCCGACCTCGTCGATCCGGCGTTCTTCGATCCCGCCAGCCGGTCCAGCCTCGATCTGCTGATCGGCGCCTATGGCTATGCGGTGCAGATCTATTGCGATTTCTCCGCCTATTCGGACATGGCGATCGGGCTCGCGGCGTTGCTCGGCTATCGTTTCCCGCGCAATTTCGACCAGCCCTATCGCGCCGCATCGCTCCAGGATTTCTGGCGGCGCTGGCACATCAGCCTGTCGAGCTGGCTGCGCGATTACCTCTACATTCCCCTCGGCGGCAGCCGGCGGAGCGCGGCGCGGACCTATCTCAACCTGTTCCTCACCATGCTGCTCGGCGGGTTGTGGCACGGGGCGAGTTGGGGCTTCGTGATCTGGGGCGGGCTGCATGGCGGCTGGCTGGCGATCGAGCGGTTCTGGACACGCAATCGCCCAGGTCACTGGCCCGTCGCGCCGCGCTGGGTCGGGGTGATCGTCACCTTCCATATCGTCGTGCTCGGCTGGGTCTTCTTCCGCGCGCCCGATATCGCGGCGGCGTCCGGCTATCTCGGTGCGCTGGCGGTGGGGGACTGGCGCAACACGCTGGTGACGCCGCTGTCGCTGGCGCTGGTCGTCGGTGGCCTCGCGATCCATGCGCTGCCCGTCGCGACGCTGCCGGCGCTGGCGGCACGGGTACGGCGCTGGCCCGCCCCGGCGGTGGGGCTGGCGCTGGGCGCGCTGATCCTCGTCGTCGATACGATGCGGCCCGAAGGGGTCGCGCCCTTCATCTACTATCAATTCTGACGGAGACGGCGATGACCACCGGCGCGGAGCATGGCGAAATCGCGGAAGTGGGCACGCCGGTGGCGGTCGATCCCGATCCGGTCGATACCGTGCGGCCGTGGCGCTGGACCACCATCACGATCGCCACCGCCGCCCTGTTCCTCGCGCTGACGAACGCTCATGCCATCCAGGGCTGGTTCGACGAACGCCCGCCCGGCTCGATCACCGAGCCGTTGCGGGGACCGATCCGTGCATGGTCGACGCTGACCGCCGATCACGGGATCGACACACCACGCGCCGCGCTGCGCAAACAATGGCAGGCGGCGGAGGCGGTGCGGTTCGACAACGAGCGGCCCGGCGAGGCCGGGGCTGAGCCGCGCTGAACAATCAGCGGTAGAAAGTGTGCCCGGCGATCTGGGCGACGCGGGTGCGGGTCGGCATCGACGCCCCGGCGGAATGGAAGAACAGCGCGCCCGGTACGACCTCGTCGCCCTCGCCCTGCAAGGTGTCCGTGGCGATCTCGACGGCGATGTTCCACCGCTGGCCGGTACGCGACGGCTGGTAGGAATCGACATCGAAGAACTGGCCGCGCTGCTTGACCACCGCACAGGCGCTGTCGCCGAAGCCGCCGCTCTTCATCCGGGTGCGGATCACCTGCGCGACCGCCATCTGGCCGCGATAGGGCTGGTTGCCGGCTTCGTGGACGATGACCTTGGCCATGCATTCCACCTCGCGCCGGTCGAGATCGGGTTCGTCGTCGGTTTCGTCGGCCGCGATATCGTCGGGTCCGGTGTCGAGCCGGACGGCACCCAGCGTGTCGTTCGCGATGGTGGCGACGGCGGGGCGGAACACGATCCCATCCTGGGTGGTCCCTTCCCGGGTGGTGGCCTGGTCTTCGTCGGCCCCGATGATCGGGGCGGTGGCGAACCGGGTCACGCTGTCGGGCATGGCGGCCATCGCGACATGGGCACTGCCCAGGGCGGCGAGCACGGCAAATGCCACCAGCGAACGTCTTCTTTGCATTCGGTCGTATCACATGTGCGCAAGGTCATTCACCCCGGCCGAGGTGCAACGGTAATAGGCGGCCGTGGAAATTTCCCCACGTCTCACCGACGATATCCAGCTGTGCGCATGTCGCAACGAAGCGGCGTCGGTTAGGACGGATGCCCCATTGCCGACCTGGCCGCCCGAGTCAAATTCTCCGCGCCGAATGGTTCCCGCCCTGCGCCGAAACGAGAAAACTTCCTGCGATCGACTGATTCCGAGGCTGCTTCGCCAACCGGCCACGAATCTTCACAAGTTTTTAGGAATCCCGTTACCGCTGCGATCCGGTGTTCGCCACGTTGTCCCCCAGACTTCGATCGAACGCTGCAGAAATGATTATTGATCCATTACTTTCCCGGTACGATCGTCGCCATGCCGTAGCGTCAGGTACGCCCTATCCTTCCAGGCTTTTCGACGCCTGCTCGAACAGGTCGCGCGACAGGCCGGGCACCGCGACGATCCGCGCCAGTTCCGCCCGCATCAGCGCCGCCCGGCCCGCGTCGAACCGCCGCCAGCGGCCAAGCGGCGGCAACAGCTTCGCCGCGGTCTGCGGGTTGAGCCGGTCGAGCGCGATCAGCTGGTCCGCCAGGAACCGGTATCCGGCCCCGTCGGCGCGGTGGAACGCGCGCTGGTTCGCGCCGAACGCCCCGATCAGGCTGCGCGCCCGGTTCGGGTTGGCCAGCGTGAAGGCGGGGTGGGTCGCCAGCGCCGCCACCCGGTCGGTAGTGTCGTCGCGCGCCGACAGCGCCTGCGCCTGGAACCACTTGTCCAGCACCAGCCCGTTGCCGGCATAGCGATCGTGGAACGCCGCCAGCGCCACGTCGCGCTCCGGCGCATCGCCGTTCACCAGCGTCGTTAGCGCTGCCTGCCGGTCGGTCATGTTGTCCGCCGCCCCGAACTGCGCGAAGGCGAGCGCCGCCGCATCGCCCGCGCCGCTCGCCGCCAGATAGCCGAGCGCGACGTTGCGCAACCGCCGCCGGCCCTTCTGGTCGGGCGAATAGACATAGGGCACCGCCGGCGCGCGGTCGTACGCCAGCCGCCAGCGCGCCTCCAGCCGCCGCGCCAGATCGCCGCGCAGCGCCTCGCGCGCACGGAAGATCGCATCGGGATCGACCACCGCGAGCTGATCGCCCACGAACGCCTCTGACGGCAGCATCACCGCCTCCGCCACGAAGGCCGCATCCAGATCGGGATCGTCCAGCGTGTTCGCGACCGCGTCGATCACCGCGTCGTAATCGGCGCTACCCTCGATCGCGCCCGCCACCAGCGTATCGAGCATCAGTTGCTGCATCGCCTCGTACCGGGCGAAGGGATCGTCGTCGTGGGCGCTCAGAAAGGCGAGGTCGGCGGCGGACCGGTCGCTCTCGACGATCACGGGGGCGGAAAAGCCGCGGTTGATCGACAGCACCGGCCGTTCGGTCACCGCCTCGAACACGATCGTCGCGGCCGGCTGGTCGAGCAGCACCAGTTGCTCGTCGGTCAGCGGCCGCCCCGTCTCCGCGCCGAACAGCCGCAAGCGCAGCGGCAGCACCATCGGCTGCTTGTCCGGCTGTCCCGGCGTCGCCGGCACCCGCTGCGCCAGCCGCAGCGTCGCGCGCCCGCCGCCCGCGCCGTGGCTCAGGCTGGCCGAGACGCGCGGCGTGCCCGCCTGTCCGTACCAGCGGCGGAACTGCGTCAGGTCGACGCCGCTCGCCTCTTCCAGACACGCGACGAAATCCTCGCAGGTCGCCGCCGTACCGTCGAACCGGTCGAAATACAGGTCGGTGCCGGCGCGGAACGCCACCGGCCCCAGCATCGTCGCCATCATCCGGATCAGCTCGGCACCCTTGTTGTAGATGGTGGCGGTGTAGAAGTTGCTGATCTCCTGATACGCATCCGGGCGCACCGGATGCGCCAGCGGGCCGGCATCCTCCGGGAACTGCGCGGCGCGCAACGTCCGCACATCCTCGATCCGCTTCACCGCCGCCGATCCCTGATCCGCGGAGAAGCCCTGATCGCGATAGACGGTGAACCCCTCCTTGAGCGACAGCTGGAACCAGTCGCGGCAGGTGATGCGGTTGCCCGACCAGTTGTGGAAATATTCGTGCGCGACGACGGCGGCGATGCCGTCGTAATCATAATCGGTCGCGGTGTCGGGATCGGCGAGGATGTAGCGGCTGTTGAAGATGTTCAGCCCCTTGTTCTCCATCGCACCGAAGTTGAAATCGTCGACCGCGACGATGTTGAACACGTCGAGGTCGTATTCGCGGCCATAGACGCGCTCGTCCCACGCCATCGACGTCTTCAGCGCGTCGAGCGCATGGTCGGTCCGCGCCAGATCGGCCTCCCGCACCCAGATGCCCAGTTCCACCGCGCGGCCGCTGCGTGTCGTGAACGACCCGCGATTGACCGCCAGATCGCCCGCCACCAGCGCGAAGAGGTACGAGGGCTTGGGGAACGGATCGTGCCATTCCGCCCAATGCCGGATACCGGGACGACCATCGTCGAGCGTGCCGGTCGCCCCCGGATCGCCGTTCGCCAGCAGCACCGGATAGCGCGCGGCATCCGCCGTCATCCGCACCGTGTAGCGGCTGAGCACATCGGGCCGGTCGGGGAAATAGGTGATCCGGCGAAATCCCTCCGCCTCGCATTGCGTGCAGAGGATACCGCCCGAGGCATAGAGCCCCATCAATTGCGTGTTGTGGTCGGGCGCGATCTCCACCTCGGTCTCGACGACGTGGGCTGCGCCCGCCAGCGGCACGACCAGTTGCTCGCCCTCCAGCCGCCAGTCGTCGATCGCGACGCCATCGACCGTCACCGACAACGGCACCTGCCCCGCCCCGTCCAGCCGCAGCGGCTCGCCGTCCGCGCCGTTGCGCGTCACGCTCAACCGCGCCCGCACCCGCGTCGCCGCGGCATCCAGATCGAAGTCCAGCCGCACCTCGGGCACCAGCCAGGCCGGCGGGCGGTAATCCTCGCGCCGGATCACCATCGGCTGGGGAGCGGGCGAGAGGGGGGGCTGGGCAACGCTGTGCTGAATATCCATGACACGAATATAGACGAGCGGGAGAAGGGTTCCACCGAGTTCGTGATCGGGTTACCACCCTGCCTCGATCGGCAAGGCCCGATCGGTAAGGCCGGTCAGTAAGGCCCGATCAGTAAGGATTGCCGATGTTCCGCTTGCCCGCCACGCTGTCCCTGCTGGCGCTCTCCACCGCCCTCGTTGCCCAGACGCCGAAGCCAACGCCGAAACCGGCACCGACGCCAAAGGCGACGCCTGCCCCCGCCGCCCCGAAGCCGACCCCGGCCGAACTCAACGCCCGGCTCGCCGCGCCGCTGCCCGCCGATCAGGCGGCGATGAAGGCGCATGTCCTGTTCCTCGCCTCCGATGCGATGAAGGGGCGCGAGGCGGGCAGCCCGGAATACGACATCGCCGCGCAATATGTCGCCGCGCAATTCTATGCCGCGGGCCTGCGCCCGGCGGGCGAGGCGGGCGGCTATCTGCAACAGGTGCCGCTCGTCACGTACAAGGCGGCGGGCGAAGGCAGCATGGTCTGGACCGGCCAGGGCGGTAAAGGCCAAACAAACGGGGACAAAGCCGGTAAGCCCGCGCCGCTCGCCTTCGGCAAGGATTACGTCCCCGCCGCCAATCCGGCACGGGCGGAAACCGCGGTGTCCGCCCCGGTCGTGTTCGTCGGCGACGGCATCGTCGCGCCGCAATACGGACATGACAGCTACAAGGGCGTCGATGTGCGCGGCCGGATCGTCGCCTATTTCCGCGGGGCGCCGTCGCGCTTCGCGGGCGAGGAACGCGCCTTTTTCGGCTCCCCCGCCACCAAGCTGGCGATCGCCGCGAAACATGGCGCGATCGGCGCGCTCGAACTCGCCGCGCCGACGACCACCCCGGAGGCGATGACCCGCATGGCCACGGGCTATGATCGCGGCCGGATGCAATGGGCGAATGCGGACGGCACCGCCGGCACCGACACCCCCGGCACGCCGCTGCTCGGCACGCTCGGCCCGGCGGGGGCCGCGCAACTGTTCGCGGGCGCACCGGTGACATGGGCGGCGGTGACGGCGGAGGCGGCGAAGCCGGCCCCCACCTATCGCTCGGTCGCGCTGCCCGGCACGCTGACGGTGGCGACGCGCACCGCCTTCACGCCTGCGCGCAGCAGCAACGTCGTCGGCATCGTCCCCGGCGCCGATCCGGCGGTCGGCAAGGAAGTGGTCGTGCTGTCCGCGCATCTCGACCATATCGGCGTGAATGCGTCGGGGGACGGCGACCGGATCAACAACGGCGCGCTCGACAACGCGATCGGCATCGCCAGCCTGATCGAGGAGGCGAAGCGTTTCACCGCCAGCGGCAAGCCGCCGCGCCGCACGGTGATGTTCCTGGCGGTCACGGCGGAGGAGAAGGGGCTGGTCGGCGCGGATTACTTCGCGCACCACCCGACCGTGCCGAAGGCGAACATCGTCGCCGACGTTAATCTCGACATGCCGATGCTGCTCTACAGGTTCGAGGACATGATCGTGTTCGGCGCGGATCGCTCGACGCTCGGGCCGATCGTCGCGCGCGCGGCGGCGGCGGCCGGCACCACCATGTCGCCCGACGCGAACCCGGAACAGGGCTTCTTCGTCCGCTCCGACCATTTCCGCTTCGTGCAGCAGGGCATCCCCTCGGTCTTCCTGTGGCCGGGACAGAAGGGCGCGGGCAAGGCGGCGGTCGAGGGGTTCCTGTCGACCTGCTACCACCGCCCCTGCGACGACCTGTCGCTGCCGATCATGTGGGATCAGGGCGTCCGCTTCGTCGACGTGAATTACCGCATCGCACGCGAGATCGCCGATGGCGCGCAGCGGCCGATGTGGAACAAGGGCGATTATTTCGGCACCACGTTCAAGGGGCCGATGGCCAAATGAGTCGCCTGCTCGTCTTCGGGCTGGGCTATACCGCCGGGCTGCTGGCGGACCGGCTGGCGGGGGACGGCTGGCACATCACCGGCACCACCCGTGACGGGCGCGACGGTACGTTGCGGTTCGACGACAGCGAGGCGGTGCGCGCGGAGATCGCCGCCGCCACCCACATACTATCGTCGGTCCCGCCCGACGGCGATCACGATCCGGTGCTGGTCCGCCATGGTCGCGATCTGGTGCGGGGGCGGCACTGGCTCGGCTATCTGTCCTCCACCGGCGTCTACGGCGATGCGGGTGGCGCCTGGGTGGACGAAACCGCCCCCATCGGCGGTGGTCGTCGCCCCGCGCGGACGCGGGCGGATGCGGACTGGCTGGCGATCGGCGCGCGCGTGTTCCGCCTGCCCGGCATCTACGGCCCCGGCCGCTCCGCGCTGGACCGGGTGCGCGAGGGGAAGGCGCACCGCGTCGATCTGCCCGGCCAGGTGTTCAGCCGCGTCCATGCCGACGATATCGTCGCCGGGGTGATCGCGGGGTTCGATGCACCGGCGGGGGCTTATAATCTCGCCGACGACCGGCCTTGCGGGCAGAACGACGTGATGGCCTATGCCGCCTCGCTGCTCGGCCTGCCGCCACCGCCCTTCGTCGCGCTCGACACGCTGTCGCCGATGGCGCGCGGTTTCTATGCGGAGAACCGTCGCGTCGCCAACGGCAAGGCGAAGCGGCTGCTCGGCTGGGTCCCGCGCTTCCCCAATTATCGGTTGGGTCTGCGCGCGCTCAGCGCCACCACCAGCCCGGCGGCGGTCAGCGCCGCGCCGCCCGCCGCCAGCGTCGACCAGCGATAACCCTCGAACAGGGTGGAGAACATCATCGCGATCACCGGCACGATCACGCCGGAATAGGCGCCCTTGGCCGGCCCGATCGCGCGCAGCACCTTGAAGTACAGGGGAAAGGCGAGCGCGGATGCCGCCAGCCCCAGATACAGGATGCCCGCGACATAGCCGGCGCGCATCTCGAACACCGGCGGCCCCGCCAGCGTCCACGCGACCACCGCATCCACGCCCGCCCCGAACAGCATCCCGATCGCCAGCGTCGGCGCCATCGGATAGCGCCTGGCGGTCTCGCTCGCCTGCATCACATTGGCGGTGGAGGCGGACAGTATCGCCGCCAGCGTCCAGCCGATCCCGATCAGCGTCGTGGTGCTGCCCGCCGGATTGACCCGCGCCTCGTGCAGGAACAGCAGCGCGACGCCCGCCATCGCGATGGCGGACCCCAGCATCAGTTGCCCGCCCATCCGCTGGCCGAGGAAGATGCGCGAGAACAGCGCGTTGGGCACCAGCAGCATCGCGAACGTCACCGCGACGAGGCCGGAGGTGATGAACCCCTCCGCCCGGTAGACGAAGTTGAAGTTCAGCACGAACTGCGACAGCCCGATCGCGGCCGCGAACAACAGCCCGCGCGCATCGAACCGGAAACTGTCGCGCCGCACCAGCGCCCAGATCGTCATCGCGATCCCTGCGACCAGGAACCGGTACGATACCGACCAGCTTGGCGGCACCACCGCCAACTGGTCGCGGATCACGATCCACGTGGAACCCCAGATCAGCGTGACGATCGCGAACGGGATCAGGATCGCCGCCCGCGCCGATCGCGGCGGGGTGCCGGCGAAATCGGCGTTGGGGACCGCGCTCACGAAGGCGAGCCGAGCGCGCCGATCGCGTCGGCCAGCGGCCGGATATCCGCCTCGCGCTGGTTCCACGACACCACCAGCCGTGCCTCGCCCGGCCCCCAGTCGTAGAAATCGAACCCCTGCGCGCGCAAACCGGCGGCCTCGTCCGCCGACACCCGCAGGAACACCTCGTTCGCCGCCACCGGATGCACCAGCCGTGCGCCCGCCGCGTCCGCCAGCAGCGCCGCGCCGGCATTGGCGGCGCGGCCGTTGGCCAGCCACACATCGTCCTCGACCATCGCCAGGATCTGCGCGGCCAGATAACGCCCCTTCGACAGCAGCAGCCCGGCACGCTTGCGCCGCCGGAGCGTGGCGTCGGCCAGGCCGGTGTCGAAGAACACCAGCGCCTCCGCATCCATGCCGCCATTCTTGACGAAGCCGAACGACAGCACGTCGACGCCCGCGCGCCACGTCACCTCGGCCGGGGTGCAGCCGGCGGCGGCGACCGCATTGGCGAAGCGCGCACCGTCCATGTGCAGCCGCCAGCCGCGCGCCCGGCACAGATCGCCGATCGCCACCACCTCGTCGGGGCGATAGACCAGCCCGTATTCGGTGGCGTTGGTGATCGACACGGCATGCGGCTGCACCCGGTGGACGTCGTTCGGGATCGCATCCGCCACCGCGGCGATATCAGCGGGGGTCAGCTTCGCGCCCTCCCCCTCGGCCAGCATCAGCTTGGCGCCGTGCGTGTAGAATTCGGGCGCGCCGCCCTCGTCGTTCTGGATATGCGCGTCGCGGTGGCAGATCACTCCGGCATAAGGCGGGCACAACGCCGCCAGCGCGAGGCAATTGGCGGCGGTGCCGGTCGGTACCCATAGCGCCCGCACCGACGTCTCGAACAACTCGGACAGCCGCCCGTCGAGCCGTTTCGACCAGCGATCGCCGTCATAGGCGGTGTCGAGCGCATCCGCCTCCGCCAGCGCGGCGAACACGGCGGGATGGACGGGGGCGGCGTTGTCGGAAAAGAAGCGCATCGCCACGCTCTGGAAACCCCGGCCGGTTCCGTCAACAACCGTGACGTTACCGGCCGTGAAAAGCCCTCAATCCTCCATGATCCGGCTGTTCCGCCGCGTATCCTTCATGCGCAGGTACACCACCAGCGAGATCGCGATCATCGCGGTCACGTACCAGTAGAAGCCCCGCTCGTACCCGCCGTCCTTGAAGCGCAGCGCGACATATTCCGCGGTGCCGCCGAACAGCGTGTTCGCCAGTGCATAGGGCAGCGCGACGCCCAGCGCTCGGATATGCGCGGGGAACAGCTCCGCCTTCACCACCGCGTTGATCGAGGTATAGCCGGTCACGATCACCAACGCCGCCATCACCAGCGCACCTGCCACCCACGGATCGCGCGTCGTCTCCAGCGCGGTGAAGATCGGATAGGTGAACAACACGCCCGCGATGCCGAACCCTACCATCAGCGGCTTACGCCCGATCCGGTCGGACAAGGCGCCCGCCACCGGTTGCAGCAGCATGAAGACGAACAGGGTGGCGGCGTTGATCTGGCTCGCCACCGGCCGGCTGAACCCACTCGTGTTGACGAGGAATTTCTGCATGTAGATCGAATAGGCATAGAAGGCGAGCGTACCCCCCGCGGTCAGCAGCATCACCACCGCCGTCTCCTTGGGGTGATGGCGGATCAGTTGCAGGAAACCTGATTTGGGCGCGTCGTTTGCCTTGGCGTTGGTAAAGCTCTCCGTCTCGGCCAGCCCGCGGCGCAGGTAGAACACCACCACCGCCAGCGCCGCGCCGATCACGAACGGGATGCGCCAGCCCCAGCTGTCCAGCGCCGCCTCGGTCATCGTCGATTGCAGGATCAGCAGCACCATGATCGCCAGCAACTGGCCGGAGATCAGCGTGACATACTGGAAACTGGAGAAGAACCCGCGCCGGTCCTTGCCCGCCATCTCCGACAGGTACGTCGCGCTGGCGCCATATTCGCCGCCCACCGACAGGCCCTGCATCAGCCGCGCCAGCACCAGCAGCGCGGGCGCCGCGACGCCGATCGTCTCATACCCCGGCGTACACGCGATGATGAGCGACCCGGCGCACATCAGCGACACCGACAGCGTCAGCCCCGATTTGCGGCCGTGCCGATCGGCATAGATGCCCATGATCCACGCGCCGATCGGCCGCATCACGAACCCCACCGCGAACACCGCCGCCGCGCTCAGCAACCGCGCGGTCGGGTCGTCGGACGGGAAGAAATGCGGTGCGAAATATAGCGTGAAGGCCGAATAGACGTACCAGTCGAACCATTCGACCAGATTGCCCGTCGACCCCCCTATGATCGCCTTCAGCCGTTCCTGCCGGCTGACGGGTTGTCCCGCCGTGATCGTGGTCATTGCCCCTGTTCCCCTGCGCGATCGATATCCAGGGCCAGCAGCGCGAACGTCGCCAGCCAGTGTTCACCCATATAGCTGTCGGCCAGATGCGGCAGACTGGCAAGTAGGTGCGTTTCGGCCGTATCCCGAGCCGGTCCAGAGACGGGATGATCCGCGCCCAGTCGGTCCGCGATCCCGCGCCAGCACCACGCCCGGCTGAGATTCAGGCCATCGAGATGCGCGATCTTGCCGTCGCGCCGGTCGCTGACGATGGCGGGGGCGAACAGCGTCGCCGGCCGGCCGCCCGCGACATCGGGCAGGAAGCCGTCGAACCAGTCGCGGAATCCGTCCGCCGGCAGCACCGCCGCCATCAGCATCGCCTCGCACAGCGCGGGCGACAGGAATTCGTCCCCGCCCGGCTCCCATGCCTGGCAATCGCGATCGCCGCCGAACCAGTGCCGTGCCCGCTCGCCGATCAGCGCCGCCAGCGCCGGATCGCGCGTGGTGGCCCAGCGATGCGCCAGCACCAGCGCGAACGCGATGTTGGGATGCGCGCCCACCCGGATCGGATAGGTCAGCTTCGGCAGGAAATCCCGGAACCGCGCCGCGAACGCATCCGCCAGCGGTGCCAGCGCCGCGCCCCACGGATGATGCGCCGCCTCGTGATGCAGCGCCAGCAGCCATGCCCAGCCATAGGGCCGTTCGAACCCGCCCGCGTCCGGCCGCGCCAGATAGGCGAGTTCGCCCGCCACCTTGTCCGCCGTCAGCATCTCGTCGGCCCGCGCCCGGATCGCCGCCGCCTCCGGCATATCGGGGTACAGGCGCAGCAATCGCAGCAACTGCCACCAGCCATGCACGCAGCTATGCCAGTCGAAACTGCCGTGGAAGATCGGATGCAGGGCGGACGGCGTTGCCGCGTCGTCCGGCCCGGCCAGCACGTGGTCCAGCTTGTGCGGATATTCGCGGCCGACATGGCCCAGCGTCATCGCGGCGAAACGGCGGGCGGTCGGCAGGTCGAGGCGCATCATGCGATCATCACGTAGAGCAACAGCATGTTGAACGCGAGCAGCGGCAGCGCGGTCGGCACCTGCGCGCGGATCACCCCGTACCGGTCCTTCAGGTCGAGCAGCGCGGCGGGCACCAGATTGAAGTTCGCCGCCATCGGCGTCATCAACGTGCCGCAGAACCCCGCCAGCATCCCCAGCGCCGCGACCATCGCCGGATCGGCCCCCGCGCCGTGGATCAGCAGCGGCACCCCGATCGCCGCCGCCATCACCGGAAACGCGGCAAAGGCATTGCCCATCACCATCGTGAACAGCGCCATGCCCAAGGCATAGGCGATCACCGCCCCGGCCACGCTGCCGCCGGGAATCGCCCGGCCCATCAGCCCGCCGACCACCTCGCCTACCCCCGCCAGCGCGAACACCGCGCCCAGGCTCGCCAGCATCTGCGGCATGATCGCCGCCCAGCCGATATCGTCGATCAGCCCCCGCCCCGCCGCGAACGCCTGCGCTGGCCGCGCCTTCAGCAGCATCAGCCCCAGCGCGAGCGCCAGCATCGTCCCCATCGCCAGCGCCACCAGTGTCGCCTGTTTCGGGTCGACCAGCGCCGGCATCTGCTTGAACGCCAGCGTGCCGACCAGCGCCGCCGCCGGGATCACCAGCGCCGGCACGAACACGCGCCTGCCATGCTCGACGGGCGGCGCGGCCGTCACCGACCGCCGCATCCGCCCCGACGCCGCGATCGTCACCAGCGCCAGCACCAGCACCCCGTTGCCGACATCGCCCAGCCGGTCGCCCGCCAGGAACGATAGCGCGATCAGCGCATGGAACGCGCCGTTCGCCCAGCGCCGCTCCACCAGCGACGAGGCGGCGAACACCGCGAACACCACCCCCGCCACCGCATAGACGAACCCGATCCCGATCATGCCCCACCCCTTTGGCCGACCTTTCGCCGCGCCAGCCGCCGGTCCAGCCACAACAGCCGTCCGCCATGGATCAGGAACGCCGCGATCGCGGTCGGGATCGCCCAGACGGATAGCTGGAACGGCTCCAGCATGATGCCATATCCCTCCAGCACGCCCTTCATCAGCAGGATAGATCCGATCGCGATGAAGATATCCTCGCCGAAGAACAGCCCGACATTGTCGGTCGCGGCCGTCATCGCGCGTACCTGTTCGGATGCGTCCGCGTCAGCCGCCGCCGCCTCCGCCATCGGCGCGACCAGCGGCCGCACCGTCTGCGCCGGCCCCGCGATCGAGGTCAGCCCCAGCGCCGCCGTCACCTGCCGGAACAGCAGATACCCGATCAGCAGCCGCCCCGCCGTCGCCCCGCGCAATCCCGCGACCAGCCCCCGCGCCCGCGCCTGCAATCCGTGCCGTTCCAGCAGGCCGATGACGGGCAGCACGATATAGATGGCGGTGACGTAGCGCGTATCGTTGAACGCCTTGCCGAACGTCGCCAGCACCGTCACCGGCTCCAGCCCCGCCGCCAGCCCGGTGACCAGCGCCGACACCACCACCACCAGCAACGGATTGAACCGCAACAGGAAACCACCCGCGATCACCGCGATGCCCGCCAGCACCAGCATCAGGCCACGCCGCCGCGTTGAGAACGAAGCCGCCGCAAAAAATTTCTACTTCCCCGGCGAAGGCCGGGGCCCAGTTGGGCGACCCCCGGCGATCGATCGCAAACGCCACCCCAACTGGACCCCGGCCTCCGCCGGGGGGGTGGTTTCGATACCATGCCGCAGAGTTTTACAACCGTCCCATCACGGCGGCGACCAGCCTGCCCGACAGGAAGAAGATGGGTTCGCGCGGAGGCGCGGAGACGCGGAGGAGAAGAGCGGCGGGGTCCACGACACCGGCCCGCGAATCGTAATCCGGCATCGGCCTGTCGCGCAAGATGCCTGCGGCAGCGATCAACGTCCGCGCATAGCGCGCCCGAACCCCTTCTTCTTCCGCGTCTCCGCGCCTCCGCGCGAACCATTCCCGGCTGCCGCCCTCGTGACGCATCGGCATGGCTCATGCCCCATATCCCCCGCCACCCGGCGTCTCGATCACCAGCACGTCGCCTACGGCCATGTCGATCCGCGCGGTCGCCGACAGCGCCTCGACCGATCCGTCCGCCCGCTCGACCCGGTTGACGCCGACGCCGCCGTCACCGCCGCCCGCCAGCCCGAACGGCGCGATCCGCCGGCGGTTGCTCAGGATGCCGGCGCGCAAGGGGCTGCGGAACAGCAACCGCCGCCGCGTACCCTCGCCGCCCGGCTGCGCGCCCGTGCCCCCCGATCCCCGCCGGATCGAAAATTCCTCGACCAGCACGGGATAGCGCGTCTCCAGTATCTCCGGATCGGTCAGGCGGCTGTTGGTCATGTGCGTCTGCACCGCATCCGCGCCGGCATGATCCGGCCCCGCGCCCGCGCCGCCCGCGATCGTCTCGTAATATTGGTAGCTGCCGTCGCCGAAGGTCAGGTTGTTCATCGTCCCCTGCGACGCCGCCATCGCGCCCAGTGCGCCCAGCAGCGCATCGGTCACGACCTGGCTGGTCTCGACATTCCCCGCCACTACCGCGGCGGGGAAACGCGGGTTGAGCATCGACCCGGCCGGCACCCGGATCGTCACCGGCCGCAGGAACCCCTCGTTCAGCGGCACCGCCTCGTCCACCAGCAGCCGCAGCACGTACAGCACCGCCGCGCGCGTGATCGCCAACGGCGCGTTGACGTTGGACGGCCGCTGGTCGCTGGTCCCGGCGAAGTCGATCACCGCGCTGCCCGCGTCACGATCGACGGTCACCGCCACCGCGACCACCGCGCCCTCGTCCGTCTCATACTCGAACGATCCGTCCGGCAGCGTGCGGATCAGCCGCCGCGCCATCGCCTCGGCATGGGCCTGCACATGCTCCATATAGGCCGCCACCACGCCCGCGCCGTGCGCGGCCGCCAGTTGCCGCAAGCCCGCCGCCCCGCGCGCGCACGCCGCGACCTGCGCCGCCAGATCGGCAAGGTTCTGGTCGACGTTGCGCGCCGGCCATTCGCCACCGCGCAGCAGCGCGGCGATCTGCGCCGTCCGCATCCGCCCGTCCTCGACCAGCAGCACATCGTCCAGCACCACGCCCTCGTCGTGCAGCGTCCGGCTGTCGGGCGGCATCGATCCGGGGCTGGTGCCGCCGACATCGGCATGATGCCCGCGCGCCGCCACGAAGAAGGCCGGCACGTCGCCCCCCGCGAACACCGGCATCACCACCGTGATATCGGGCAGGTGGGTGCCGCCCGCATAGGGATCGTTCAGCGCATAGACGTCGCCGTCGCGCATCCCGCGCCCGTCGGCGTTATTACTGCGCCGCTCGATCACCCGGCGGATGCTCTGCCCCATCGATCCCAGATGCACCGGGATATGCGGTGCGTTCGCCACCAGATTGCCGCCCGCATCGAACAGCGCGCAGGAGAAATCGAGCCGTTCGCGGATGTTCACCGACGCCGCGCTGCGCTGCAACGCCGCCCCCATCTCCTCCGCCAGCCCCATGAACAGCCCGGCGAAGATCTCCAGCCGCACCGGATCGACCGCCGCGTCCGCGCACGGTGTCGCCAGCGCCTGCGTGCGCGACAGCACCAGACTGCCGTCCGCGATCACGTCGGCGCGCCAGCCCGGCTCGACCACCGTCGTCGACACCGCATCGACGATCAGTGCCGGCCCCGCGACCTGCGCCCCCGCCGCCAGCCCCTCGCGCCGGTGTAGCGGCGCCCGGTGCCGCGCGCCCGCCATGTAGACCGCGACGGTATCGACCGCGGGCTGCGTCACGGCGGGCAGCGCCGGCACGATCTCGCCCGCCTCCGCCACCTCGATCGCCTCGACCCGCAGCAGCTCCACCACCAGATCGTCGTCGCCGACGAAGCCGAAGCGCTGCCGGTGCGCGTCTTCGAACGCCGCCGCCATCGTCGCGGCGTCGCCCGCCGGCACCTCGATCGCCTGATCGACCCGCGCATAGCGGATCTGCGCCCACGCCTCGACCCGCGCATCGACCACGCCCAGCGCGCCCACCGCCTCGTCGGTCAGCGCCTGCAACGCCGCATCATACGCCGCCCGGTCGCCGATCGGCACGCCCAGCGTCGCCTGCCGCATCGCCCGCCGGCTCGCCAGCCCCATGCCCAGCGCCGACAGCACGCCCGCCAGCGGATGGATCAGCACGCGCCCCATCCCCAGCGCGTCCGCGACCAGACAGGCATGTTGCCCCCCCGCCCCGCCGAAACACGCCAGCGCATAATCCGCCGGGTCCTCGCCCCGCGCCACCGACACCGCGCGGATCGCGCGCGCCATGTTGGCGACCGCGATCGCCACCAGCCCCTCCGCCGCCGCCTCGCGCGACAGCGCATCCGGCATCGTCGCCAGCACCGCATCCAGCGCCGCCGCCGAAGCCGCCGGGTCGAGCGGCTGATCCCCCGCCGGCCCGAACAGCGCCGGAAACTGCCCGGGCACCAGCTTGCCCAGCACCAGGTTGCAGTCGGTGACCGTCAACGGCCCGCCGCGCCGGTAACAGGCCGGCCCCGGATCGGCCCCCGCCGATTCCGGCCCGACCAGCAACCGCCCGCCATCGAAGCGGCAGATCGATCCGCCCCCCGCCGCGACCGTATCGATCCGCATCGTCGGCGCCGCCACGCGCACGCCGCCGATCACCGCGTCGTGCCGCCGTTCCAGCACCCCGGCATAGAGCGACACGTCGGTCGAGGTGCCGCCCATGTCGAACCCGATCACGCGCGCGAAGCCGCTCCGCGTCGCCGTCTCCGCCATGCCGACGATGCCGCCGGCGGGGCCGGACAGCAGCGCATCCTTGCCACCGAAGCCCGCCCCCTCGACCAGCCCGCCGCTCGACTGCATGAACAGCGGCTTCTGCCCCGCCAGCGCCGCCTCCAGCCCCGCGACGTACCGCCCCAGCACCGGCGACAGATAGGCATCGGCCAGCGTCGTATCCCCGCGCGCGACCAGCCGGATCAGCGGCGCGGTGCGGTGGCTGACCGATATCTGCGTGAAGCCCGCCTCCCGCGCCAGATCGGCCAGCCTCGCCTCGTGCGCGGTGTATCGCCAGCCATGCATCAGCACGATCGCCACCGCGCGCAGGCCATCGGCATGGGCCACCGCGAACGCCGCCGCCGCCGCATCCTCGTCCAGCGGGCGCATCACGCTGCCCTCGACATCGACCCGCTCGTCGATTTCCACCACCGCCGCGAACAGCGGCGGCACGCGCCGGATATCGCGCGCGAAGATATCCGGCCGCTCCTGATATCCGATCGTCAGCGCGTCGCCGAAGCCCCGCGTGATCGCCAGCAGCGTCGGTTCGCCACGCCGTTCGAGCAGCGCGTTGGTCGCGATCGTGGTGCCGATGCGGATATCGGCGGGCGGCAACGGCCCCGCCGGCGTATCCGTCAGCCGCCGGATCGCGGCGACGGCGGCATCGTCGTACCGGCCGGGGTCCTCCGACAGCAATTTGGCGACCTTCAGCGCGCCATCCGGCGTCCGCGCCACGACATCCGTGAACGTGCCACCACGATCGATCCAGAACTGCCAGCCGTTCATGCCGTCATCCGCCTGTCGTCCCCGTTCCGTCAGGTCCGCGCTATCGCATCTGGACGCTCGCAGGAAGAAGATGGGTTCGCGCGGAGACGCGGAGACGCGGAGGAGAAGGGTGGCGGGGGTCGACTGTCTTGCCCGCGATCATGATCCGGCGGGGGCGGGCATGATGGCAGACGCCTTCGGCGTCATGATCTTTTTCTTCTCCGCGTCTCCGCGTCTCCGCGCGAACCCCCTTCAACGCCCGCCCCACCATGCGTCACCGGCGATCGCCCCGCCGCCTCACATCCCCAACAGCCGCGCCACCTCGCCGAAATCGCCCGCCACCGCATCCGCACCCAGCCCCAGCAGCCGCTCCCGGTGGTCGACCGCGCAATGCTGCCCGGCGCACAGGCCGATCACGAACGCGCCGGTCTTCGCCGCGCCCGTCACCCCCACCGGCGAATCCTCGATGATCGCGCATCGTCCGATCGGCACGCCCAGCGCCGCCGCGCCGTACAGGTACAGGTCCGGCGCGGGCTTGCCGGCGGCGACATGCTCGCGCCCCGAATACAGGTGGTCGCCGAACGCGTCGCGCAAGCGCAGATGGCGCAGATGCGCATCGATCCAGCGCACCCGGCTGGACGAGACGATCGCCCTGGGCAGGTCGGCGGGTAGGCTGCGCACGAACGCCACCGCGCCCCGCACCTCGCCGACGCCCTCGGCGATCACCCGTTCGTCCTCCACCTTGCGCGCGTCGTGGAACCCCGCCGGCAGGGTCGCGCCGATCCGCCGCTCGATCGCGTCGATGAAGTCGCTGCCCGACAGCCCCATATAATGCGTCATCGCATCCTCGGGAGTGGTCGGATGGCCGGCGGCGGTCAGCCAGTGCGCCAGATGCCGGTTCCCCGCCGCCTCGCTTTCCACCAGCACGCCGTCGAAGTCGAACAGGATGGCTTCATACGTCATGCCGCCGTCCCCCGCGCCCCGAACAGCGCGGTGCCGACCCGCACCTGCGTCGCGCCCAGCATCACCGCCGTCTCCAGATCGTCGGACATGCCCATGCTCAGTTCCGCCAGCCCATGGTCCCGCGCCAGCTTGGCGAGCAGCGCGAAATACGGCGCCGCCTCCACCCCCGCCGGCGGCACCGCCATCAGCCCGACGACCGACAGCCCCGCGTCCTTCGCCTGTGCCAGCAGCGCGGGCAGGTCGGCGATCGCGCAGCCGCCTTTCTGTTCCTCCTCACCGATGTTTACCTGCACGAAACAATCGGGCCGGCGCCCGGTCTTCGTGATCGCCGCGCCCAGCGCCTTCACCAGCGACGGCCGGTCGACCGAATGGATCGCGTCGAACAGCGTCACTGCCTCCTCCGCCTTGTTCGACTGCAACTGGCCGACCAGATGCAGCACCACATCGGGATGGCGCGCGCACAAATCCGGCCATTTCGCCGCCGCCTCCTGCACCCGGTTCTCGCCGAACACGCGCTGCCCCGCCGCCAGCAGCGGTTCGATCGCCTCGGGGCCTTGCGTCTTGCTCACCGCGACCAGCGTCACGTCGCCGGCCTTGCGGTCAGCCAGCGTCGCCGCCGCCGCGATCCGGGCGCGCGTCGTCGCCAGCGCGCTTTTATCGTCCTGTCGTTCCATCGGCTCGCTATAGGAGGCCGCGTGACGCGCCGATACCCTGATGGCCTGTATCCCGAGCGATGGTTGATGACCGACGAGCGGCTGGGCGACGACCTGTGGCGCATCCTGCGCCACCTGCCGCCGGGCAGCGGCGTGGTGTTCCGCCATTACCGCCTGCCCCCCGCCGATCGCCGCGCGATGTTCGCCCGCGTCCGCCGCATCGCCCGCGCCCGCCGGCTGGTGCTGTTCGCGGTCGATCCGCCGCTGCCCGGCGCCGCCGGTCGCCATGGCCGCGTGGCGGGGGCGACGAGCTGGCCCGCGCATGACCGGGCCGAGGCGCTGGCCGGCAAGCGCGCGGGCGCGGCGCTGCTGTTCGTCTCGCCGCTCTACACCACCGCCTCGCACCCCGGTACTCCCGCGCTCGGCCCGCGCAAGGCCCGCCGCATCGCCGCCGGCCTGAACCTCCCCGTCGTTGCGCTCGGCGGCATGACCCCCCGCCGCTACCGCCGCCTCCGCACGGCGGGCTTCGCCGGCTGGGCAGCGATCGACGCGTGGCGATGACGGATCGCGCCGCCGGTGGTGCGCCATCACGGACCCAATCGCCCCGTCCCTCGTTCGTGATCCCGAGACACCGACGGAGGGGTAACGTCATGGTGACATTGAGCGCATCGGTGGGACTGGGCGGCATCAATCGCCGGCCGGACGTGATCGCGGTCCAGCGCCTGCTCGATCATGCGGACGTATCGCCCGGCCCGATCGACGGCCTGTGCGGCCGGCGGACGATCATGGCGATCGAACGGTTCCAGCACGGCGTGATCGGGCGTCCCGACGGACGAGTCGACGTCAACGGGCCGACGTTGCGCCGCCTTTCGGCCGCCGCCCGGCCGGCACTGGCGCGGACATCGCCCCCCGCCCGTCCGGCACAGCCTGCCCGCCCGACACAGCCTGCCCGTGCCGCGCCCGCCGTCCGCCCGACGCCGGCAGGACAGGCCACCCCGCCGCCCCGGCCGTCGGCGGCGCATCCCAACAGCTTCTGGACCGGGCATACCTCGCTGCCGAGCCCCGACGTAAATCGTGGCCTGACCAGCCCGACCAGCGCCCAGCTCACCGCCCTGCTCGGCGATCCCACCGCGACGCGGGTCACCTCGAACACCGCCACCGAATCGGTCGGCCCCTTCCGGGTAACGGGTCTGAAACCGGCGATGGCCAGCCTTCGCGCGGTGCTGGGTCAGGTGCAGAGCGAACTTCCCGATCTGTACGGCCTGCTCGGCAGTCTCGGAATGCGCGTCGTCCGCAAGACCCGCGGGCGATCGACCTATTCGACGCATTCATGGGGCATCGCCCTCGATCTCCAGGTTGCGTTGCAGACGCCGCCGCTGGGCACGACCTATTCGCTGCGCGGGCTCGATGCGCTGGCCCCCTATTTCAACCGCGCCGGCTGGTACTGGGGTGGCGGCTATCGAAACGTCACGCGCAAGGATCCCATGCATTTCGAATGTGGACTGGCCCTCGTGCGGAGTTTCGGCCTGTGATGCGCGTCCTGTATCCGGCGGTCATCGCCATCGCGGCGATCGGCATGGGCTGTTCGCAGGCCGCCCCTCCACCCCCGCCCCCGGCGGCGGGCTGCGCGACGATCGTGCCGGCCGACATGAAGGGGCCTCAACCGCGCTGGCTCGGTGCCTGCACCGCGGGCAAGGCGGCCGGGGTCGGCGTATTGCGGGTCGGTGCCCGCGCGCCCTTCTCGCTGTTCTTCGGCCGCGTCGCCGCCGGCCGGCCGCAGACCGGGCTCATCATGCTGGAATCGGGCAATATGATGCAGATTCGCGGGGTCACCGCTTCGGGTGCCGTCATGGCCGCCGATGGCGAGCATCTGGCGGAGCAGGACCGGGCCTGGGCCGATGCCGTCGCCGGGGCGCGACTGGTCGCCCGGCGGTTCACCGCAGCGGGCAACAAGGGGTCGGCGGCCTATTACGCGCGCTGGGCGCACCGGATCGAGACGCAACGCCCGGAATGATCGCGTCGCCCGCCCGGGCGTACGTCTGACACGCGCCGGCATGCGTCTTGCGGTGCCCCGACCGCTCCCGACCACCCATAGTCGCTTCTGAGGGAAGGGGAGCGGTCCGGAGCCGCCCCCGAAACTCGCCCGTTCACGGGTCGCCGGTCGGACGCCGGCACCGCCGCCGACCACCGAACGCCGCGCCATCTCCCCGCGCGTCCACCATGCCGGCGGGCACGACAGGACTGGACAAAAAAAGGGCCCGGTACGTCGCCGTACCGGGCCTTCAGGTGTGTTCGCAGGAGGAACATCGTGGGGGGCGGGGGTCTGCTGCCCCCGCGCCCGAACCGGATCACATGTTGTAGGCGCGCTCGCCATGTTCGTTGATGTCGAGGCCCTCGCTCTCGACTTCCAGCGAGGGGCGCAGGCCCATCGTCTTGTCGAGCACGAAGAACAGCAGCCACGAGATCACGCCCGAATAGACCAGCGTGAACGCCACCGCCTTCACCTGCACCCAGATCTGGGTGGCGATGCTGTAGGTCGCCGGGTCGAACGCGGCGGGCATCACGTTGTAGTCGAACACGCCCTGCCCGCCGAGCGACGGCGCCGCGACGATGCCGGTGGCGATCGCGCCGACGATGCCGCCGACGCAGTGGACGCCGAACACGTCGAGCGTGTCGTCATAGCCCAGCTTGTTCTTCACCGTGGTGACGAAGAAGAAGCAGACCAGCGAGGCGACGCCGCCCAGCACGATCGAGGTCATCGGATGCGCGAAGCCCGCGGCCGGGGTGATCGCGACCAGCCCCGCGACGACGCCGGTGGCGACGCCCAGCAGCGACGGCTTCTTGTGCAGCACCTGTTCGATGATCGCCCACACCGCACCCGCCGCGGCGGTGGCGACGACGGTGTTGATGAACGCGACCGCGGTCACCGCATTCGCCTCCAGATTGGAACCGGCGTTGAACCCGAACCAGCCCACCCACAGCAGCGACGCGCCGATCATCGTCATCACCAGCGAATGCGGCGGCATCGGCTCGGCCTTGTAGCCATGGCGCTTGCCGATCACGAGGCAGCCCATCAGACCGGCGATGCCCGCGTTGATATGGACCACGGTGCCACCCGCGAAGTCGAGCGCGCCCCAGCCCCACAACAGGCCATGATCGGTCGGTGCGCCCGGCTGGAAGTCCGGGCCCGGCCAGTACCACACCATGTGCGCCATCGGGAAATACACGATCGTCAGCCACACGACGGTGAACACGATCAGCGGCGTGAACTTCACCCGCTCCGCGAACGCCCCGACGATCAGCGCGGGCGTGATGCACGCGAAGGTCATCTGGAAGATCACGAAGACCAGTTCGGGCAGGTACACGCCGTTCGAGAAGGTGGCGGCGAAGGTCGTCGCGTCGACGCCCTTCAGGAACACCTTGGAAAAGCCGCCGACGAAGCTGTTCAGCTCGCCGCCGTTGGTGAAGGCCATCGAATAGCCCCAGCAGACCCAGACCAGCGCGGCGACGCACACGATCGTCATTACCTGCACCAGCACCGACAGCATGTTCTTGGCGCGCACCAGCCCGCCATAGAACAGCGCGAGGCCCGGCACCGACATCATCAGCACCAGCGCGGCGGAGATCAGCATCCAGGCGGTGTCGCCCTTGTTCACCATCGCCGCGGTCGGCACGAAAGGTGCAGCGGCGGGCGTCGCCGCCACCGTCTGCGCCCAGGCGGGCAAGGCCGCGCACAGGCCAGCACCAAGGGCGACGCCGCGCCCGATCCCCGTCAGTTTCATGAAACCCCCCTTCACCCCTACAGCGCCGAATCGTCGGTTTCGCCGGTGCGGATTCGCACCGCCTGCCCGACGTCGAGCACGAAGATCTTGCCGTCGCCGATCGCGCCGGTGTTGGCCGATTGCTGGATCGCCTCGACCACGCGGGGCCCCAGTTCGGCGGCGCAGACCACCTCGATCTTGATCTTGGGCACCATGTTGGTGCTGTATTCGGCCCCGCGATAGATTTCGGTCTGCCCCTTCTGGCGGCCGAATCCCTTGACCTCGGTGACCGTCATCCCCGCGACGCCCAATGTGGTGAGGGCTTCCCTCACCTCGTCCAGCTTGAACGGCTTGATAACCGCAATGACCAGTTTCATCCCGCCCCCTTGTTTGGCCGATGTACCGGATTACGGATGTGCAACGATCATGCCATTTGCCCGGCTAGCCATGGAGCTGGTCCGCATGATCGTTGACGGAGATGTTACGGAATAATTAATAGGCAGCCGGGGCGATCTGCCCGTTTTTCGGGCAACGCGTCAGGCAGCGGTGACGATCGCGCGGGCCGCCGCCTCGTCCTCGTCGTCCACCATCACCCGCACCGGGATCAGCAGCCAGCTGCCGTCCGCGATGCTGCTGCCCGCATCGAACGCCACCGCCGGTATCCCCTCCGCCTCCAGCCGCCCGATTACGATATGTGCCTCGTTGCGGTTGAAGCGGCCGAGTTCGATCAGACTCATCATGCTCTCCGTTGACGCGCAATTCCTGTGCGCATAACTTTCACGCATGAAGCACGATCCGATTGCCTCGGGCAAGCGCAAGCCCGTCAACCTGTCCCTCGACACCGGCGTGATCGCCGTCGCGCGCGAAGCGGGACTCAATCTGTCGCAGATCAGCGAGGCGGCCATCTCGCTGGAAGCCCGCAAGGCGCGCGACCGGAAATGGAAGGAGGACAATCGCGAATGGATCGCCGCTCATAACCGCTGGGTCGAAACCAACGGCCTGCCGCTCGAAAAATACCGGTTGTTCTGATGGCACGTTTCGATGTCTATCGATTGGCGGATGGCGCGTTCGTCATTGATTGCCAGGCGGACTTTCTCGACGAGATCAATACGCGCTTCATCGCTCCCCTGCTGCCGCCGGGGAAGGCACCGCCGCCCAACGGTCACCTCAATCCCGGCTTCGAGATCGAAGGCGAGCCCTTGGTGATGGTCACGCAATTCGCCACTGCCGTCCGCACCACGGAGTTGAGGCAACGGATCGCCTCGCTGGATCACGAACATCTCCGTATCACCCGCGCGATCGATGTCCTGACCGGCAGTGCCTGATCCGCACCCGATGACGCCCGTCATATCTGACCCGCCATCACACATGGCCAGCCCATGAAGGATTGACCGCCCCCCGGCCCCCGGAGACCAAATGATACTGGCCCAACCCATCCCGTCATTGCGAGCGTAGCGAAGCAATCCAGAGCCCGGTTCGTGAAGCTCTGGATTGCTTCGCTACGCTCGCAACGACGACAGGGCAGGCTTCACATCATCCAGCCTAGGCCGCCGTGCCACCCACCGTCAGTCCCTCGACCAGCAGCGTCGGCTGGCCGACGCCGGCGGGCACGCCCTGCCCGCCCTTGCCGCACACGCCGATGCCCTCGTCCAGCGCGAAGTCGTTGCCGATGCCGCGCACCTTGGTCAGCACGGTCGGCCCGTCGCCGATCAGCGTCGCGCCCTTGATCGGCGCGCCCAGCTTGCCGTTCTCGATCCGGTACGCCTCGGTGCAGGAGAACACGAACTTGCCCGACACGATATCGACCTGCCCGCCGCCGAAGCTCTTGGCAAAGATGCCGGTCTTCACGCGCGACAGCAGTTCGGCGGGATCGTCCTGTCCGCCCTTCATGAAGGTGTTGGTCATCCGCGGCATCGGCGCATGGGCATAGCTTTCGCGGCGGCCGTTGCCGGTCGCCGCCATGCCCATCAGCCGCGCGTTCAGCCGGTCCTGCATATACCCCTTCAGGATGCCGTCCTCGATCAGCACCGTCTCGCGCGTCGGCGTGCCCTCGTCGTCGATCGACAGCGAGCCGCGCCGGTCGACCAGCGAGCCGTCGTCCACCACCGTGACGCCGGGCGCCGCCACCCGCTCGCCCAGCCGGCCGGAAAAGGCGCTGGTGCCCTTGCGGTTGAAATCGCCCTCCAGCCCGTGACCGATCGCCTCGTGCAGCAGCACGCCCGGCCAGCCCGGCCCGAGCAGCACCGTCATCTCCCCCGCCGGCGCCGCCACCGAATCCAGGTTCACCAGCGCCTGCGCCAGCGCCTCGTCGATGCCGCGGTTCCATGTCGCCGGCTCGAACAGCCGGTCGTACAGATAGCGGCCGCCGATCCCGAACGTCCCCGTCTCGCGCCGGCCATTCTGTTCGGCGACGATCTGGATGTTGAGGCGCACCAGCGGCCGCACGTCGGTGGCGACGAAGCCGTCGGCGCGCACGATCTCCACCACGCTCCACGATCCCGACAACGAGACGGACACCTGCGCCACGCGCGGATCGCGCGCGCGTGCCGCGGCGTCGATCGTCTGGCACAGATTCACCTTGTCGGCGAAGGGGATCAGGTCGAGCGGATCGGTATCGGTATAAAGATGCCGGTTGTTGCCCTGCGGCGGCGCGGCCTTCGGCGTGGCGGAGGGATCGATCAGCGCCATCGTCTGCGCGGCGCGCTTGATCGCCGCTTCGCTCAGTTCGTTGGCGTGCGCGAAGGCGGTCGTCTCGCCGGCCACCGCGCGCAGGCCGAAGCCGGCATTGGTGTCGTAGGCGGCGGTCTTCAGCCGCCCGTCGTCGAACCCGAACGCCTCCGACCGGCGATATTGCAGATAGAGTTCGCCGTCATCCGCCCGCCCCAGCGCGTCCGCGGTCAGCGCCTGCGCCGCCTCCGGCGACAGATCACGGTAGAGGAACGAGCGGGGGTCCTGATATGCCATGCCGGCAATATAGGGACAGGCGGCGGAAGGTCCACGTCCCGATCTTCCCCAACCCCTCTTGCTTCCCCGGCGGAGGCCGGGGTCCAGTTGGGGGACGCCGGTAATGTCAAACTTCCGGTTATCGCCTCACGTCATGGCAAAGCCATGACGTCGAACGGCAGGGCGAGCCCGCCGCCGGCCGATCGGCGGCGCGTTTACTTCGGCTTGTTCTGGGGGCTCGCGCCTTCCGCGATATCGGGCAGGCTCGCCTGATCCTTGCCGTCCGCCGCGCCGCCGACCAGCACGAAGCGCCGGTCGCAATAGCCGCAATCCACATAACCCGCCTCGTCGATCTGCAACCAGACGCGCGGATGGCCGAGGGCGGCGCCCCCCGGAATATCGGCGGCGCCGTCGCAGGCGACACGGGGCTGGCTGACGCGGGCGATTTCGAGCGGAGGATGCATGGCGGTGCAGATAGCAAGGAGCATTGTCGCCACGCAAGCAGAAGCCTATTCGCTGGCACCATGACCGACGCTGCCATCTCCATCACCGGCCTCTGCAAGACCTATCAGGGCGGCAAACGCGCGCTGGACGGCGTGACGTTCGACGTGCCCCGCGGCCAGATCTTCGGCCTGCTCGGCCCTAACGGCGCAGGCAAGTCGACGCTCATCAACATCCTGGCCGGCCTCGTCAACAAGACGGACGGCAGCGCCAGCATCTGGGGCTTCGACATCGACGCGCACCCGCGCAACGCCAAGGCATCGATCGGGATCGTCAATCAGGAAATTCTGTTCGACCCCTTCTTCACGCCGATCGAGACGCTGGAGATCCAGGCCGGCCTTTACGGCGTGCCGAAGCGCGAACGCCGCAGCCTCGAACTGCTGCGCGCGGTGCATCTGGAGGACAAGGCGAATGCCTATGCCCGCACCCTGTCGGGCGGCATGAAGCGGCGGCTGATGGTGGCCAAGGCGATGGTCCATTCGCCCCCCGTCCTCGTCCTCGACGAACCGACCGCGGGCGTCGACATCCAGTTGCGCCAGCAATTGTGGGATTATGTCCGCGAACTCAACGCCGGCGGCGTGACGGTGGTGCTGACGACCCACTATCTGGAGGAGGCGGAGCAGCTCTGCGATCGCATCGCGATCATCAACCATGGTCAGGTCGTCGCCAACGAACCCACCCGCGACCTGCTGGCCCGTGCGCAGGAAAAGGTCGTCGCCGTCACCGTCGACCGCGACCTGACCGGTACGCCCGACGCCCCCTGTTTCGAGAAGATCGCGCTGCTGCCCCCGCGCACGCTGGAGATCACCTATTCCAAGGACCGGGTGAACGCGGGCGAGGTGCTGGCGGCGGTGCAGGCGAACGGCCTCGGCATCGTCGACGTCTCGACCCGCGAGGCCGATCTGGAGGACGTGTTTCTCAGCCTGACCAGCAAGCCGGCCTGACGGGGCAGTTCTCCCTACTCTCCACCGCCTTCGGCGTCTCCTCCCTCTCCCGGCGCAGGCAGGGAGAGGGCCGGGCGGAACGTCCCGCTATCCTGCCGGAACCCGCTGCCCGCCCCATCGCTTCTCCCGGCACCCCCGCCAGGAGCGCCGCCGCCATGAACGCCACCCGGACCACCACGATCACCGCCGGCATCGCCGGCATCGCCGCCACCGGCATCGCCGCCGCGCTGTCCTATGCCCGCGCCACCCGCCCGCCCGTCATCACCGCCCGCGTGCCCGAACCCGCGAAACCGGTCGAGCTGCAACGCTATACCGGCCGCTGGTACGAGATCGCCCGTCACGAGAATCGCTTCGAACGCGGCATGGAAGCGGTAACCGCCGATTACAGCCTGCTCGGTCCCGACCGGATCGAGGTCGTCAACGGCGGCCGCAAGCCCGGCACCGGCGCCCGCTCCGCGAAGGTCGCGCGCGGCAAGGTCGTCGACGCCGCCACCAACGCGAAGCTGAAACTGTCCTTCTTCGGCCCCTTCTATGTCGGCGATTACTGGGTGCTCGACCATGACGACGCGTACACCTGGTCGATCATCGGCGAACCATCCGGCCGTTACCTGTGGATTCTCGCGCGCCGGCCGCACCTTCCGGCGGACGAGGTGGAAGCCCTCCTCACCCGCGTCGCCACGCTCGGCTACGACCGTCATCGCCTGCGGATGACGCGACAGGACTGACCTGAGCAGTGGAAAGTACGCTTGACGTAAAGCTAACTTTCCATGACAAGCTTCCTTCACACCGAATCGAAGGAGCCCGTCATGCGTTTCTCCCCTGCCCAGCGCCGCTACAGCCGCCGCGTCCTGATCCTGGCGATCGTCTATGCCGCGCTGTTGCTGCCCGCCGTCTATCTGTTCGCCCGTCATCTGGTGACCGGCCCGCTCGCCTATCTGCTGGGCGTGCTGCCCGCGCTTCCCGTCGTCGGCTTCTTCGTCGCGGTCGGTGCCTATCTGGTCGAGGAACAGGACGAATATCTGCGCCTCATCTTCGCCCGCCAGTCGCTGATCGCGACCGGAGTGGCGATGACCGCGGCAACGGTCTGGGGCTTTCTCGAAGGGTTCGATCTGGTGCCGCACGCGGTGGCGTGGGCATGGCCGGTGACATGGTTCGCCGGCATGGGGATCGGCGCGTGCGTCAACCGGATGGTCGAACGGACGGCGGCATGAACAACCATCTGCGCACCCTGCGCGCCGAACGCGGCTGGAGCCAGCAGCAGCTCGGCGAGCTGCTCGACGTCAGCCGCCAGAGCGTCAACGCGATCGAAACCGGCCGCTACGACCCCTCGCTCCCGCTGGCCTTCCGCATCGCCGAACTATTCGGCCTCGCCATCGAACAGATCTTCGTCAGCCCGTCGGGACGATCATAAGCCGAATACCCGTCCTTCGAATCCCCGCTCTTCAAATGCCTGTCCTACCGCCGCGGATTTTGGCAGAGCCCGGCGATGGCCTCCGTTTCCTGCCCCCCGCCGTCCGCCTCGTCGCGTCCATCCCTGCCCGACCATGCGACGTTCGTGACTTTCCGTGTGACTTTCCGCGGCCGTCCGGGCCTGCCGGCATGAGCGGGTCGGACGTCCTCATCATCGGCTCGGGCGCTGCCGGGCTCACCGCCGCGCTCAACCTGGCGGAGCGGTTCCGCGTCACCGTCGTCGCCAAGGGGCAACTGAACGAGGGGTCGACCGCCTGGGCACAGGGCGGGATCGCGGCGGTGCTGGAACCCGGCGACACCTTCGCCCACCATGTCGAGGACACGATGGTCGCCGGCGCCGGCCTCAACGACCGCGAGATCGTCGAGTTCGTCGTGGAGCGCGCCCCCGCCGCGATCCAGCGCCTCACCGAACTGGGCGTCCCCTTCGCCACCGAGGGAGATGCCCTCCACCTGACGCGCGAGGGTGGCCATTCGCACCGCCGCATCGTCCATGTCGCCGACGCTACCGGCTGGGCGGTGCAGGAGGCGCTGCAACGCGCCGCCGAGGCGCATCCCAACATCACGCTGCTGCCCGACCGGGTCGCGATCGACCTGGCGACCAGCCGGCACGAGGAACGCTATTCGGGGGCGGGCAATGTCTGGGGCGTCTATGCACTCGACCGCGCGAGCGGCCGGGTCGAGCTCCACACCGCGCGTGCCACGATCTTGGCGACCGGCGGCGCGGGCCGCACCTATCTGTTCTCCACCGCCCCGCGCGGCGCGACCGGTGACGGCATCGCGATGGCATGGCGCGCCGGCTGCCGCGTCTCGAACATGGAGATGATGCAGTTCCATCCCACCTGCCTCTACCATCTGGAGGTCAAGAACTTCCTGATCACCGAGGCGGTGCGCGGCGAGGGCGGGCGGCTGATCAACCCCGCCACCGGCCAGCGCTTCATGACCGCGCACGACCCCGTGCGGATGGAACTGGCCCCGCGCGACGTGGTGGCGCGCGCGATCGATGCGGAGATCAAGCGCCACGGGCTCGATTACGTCCATCTCGACATCAGCCACATGCCCGCCGATTTCATCCGCGGCCATTTCCCGACCATCCATGAAAAGCTGCTGGGGCTGGGCATCGACATGACGACCGGGCCGATCCCGGTCGTCCCCGCGCAGCATTATACCTGCGGCGGCATCGTCGTCGACGCGCACGGGCGCACCGATCTGCCCGGTCTCTATGCGGCAGGCGAATGTACCGAATCGGGGCTGCACGGCGCCAACCGGCTCGCCTCCAACTCCCTGCTCGAATGTTTCGTGTTCGGTGAGGCGGCGGCCGATCACATCGCCACCTGCTGGGACGCCCTGCCCCCCGTCCCCGCGATCCGCGCCTGGGACGAGAGCCGCGTCACCGATTCGGACGAGGAGGTGGTCATCAAGCAGAACTGGACCGAGATCCGCCGCTTCATGTGGAATTACGTCGGCATCGTCCGCACCACCAAGCGGCTGCAACGCGCCGCCAGCCGCATCCGCCTGATGACCGACGAGGTGGCGGAGCATTACGGCCATTTCCGCGTCACCCCTGACCTGATCGAACTGCGCAACCTGCTCCAGACCGCCGACCTGATCGTCCGCGCCGCGCTCCACCGCCACGAAAGCCGGGGTCTGCACTACACGCTCGACTATCCGGCAACGCTGCCCGAAGCGGTGGATACCGTGCTGGTGCCGTGACAGACGGCCGTTACTGACGAAACGTCACTTTCGCAGCGATAAGTAGCTGATAAGTAGCAAATATTCCTACCACCCCGGCGGAGGCCGGGGTCCAGTTGGGCGAAGGGTCGGGATCAATCACAGCGGCCTTCCCAACTGGCCCCCGGCCTCCGCCGGGGTGGTGAAGGGGGCGGCGATTCATCCGGTTCCCGCACCCCCGCCTCCGCTCGCCGCGCGCAACCGTCATGTCGGCGCAGTGACGGCCAGAGGCGGTTTCGCCCCGGCCACGCTCGGCTAAGGATCGTATCCGGGGGTACGAGTGCGGGATTTCATGCGTTTACGATCGGTTGCTGTCCCTGTGCTGATGCTGTCGCTGACCGGCTGCGGCGCGCCGTCGCGCCCCGGTGCCAGCGGTCGCGCGCCCGAGCGGGAGGAGCAGGTATCCGTCTCGATCCCCGTACCGCCCAGCGTCGCCCGCCCCACCACCAACACTCCCCGCCAGCTCCAGACCGCGATCGAGGCGCTGGCGCGCGGCTTCGACGGCCGCGCCGGCATCGCGGTGCGCGCGGTGGACGAGGGGTGGACGGTGGAAGCCGGCGGGCGCCAGCGCCTGCCCCAGCAATCGGTGTCGAAGCTGTGGGTCGCGTTCACGCTGCTCGACCTGCGCGACCAGGGCAAGATCAGGCTCGACGATCCGGTCACCGTCCTGCCCTCCGACCTCACCTTGTTCCACCAGCCGATCGCCTATCTGGTCGCCAAGACCGGGCGGTTCGACACCACCGTCGGCGGCCTGCTGACGCGGGCGCTGACGCAGAGCGACAACACCGCCAACGATCGGCTGCTGACCCTGGTCGGCGGGCCGCCCGCCGTCCGCCGGATGATCGCCGCCAAGCGGCTGGGCGATATCCGTTTCGGCCCCGGCGAGCGATTGTTGCAGGCGGGCACCGCCGGCCTCGTCTGGCAACCCGCCTTCTCGATCGGCAACGCCTTTGCGATCGCGCGGTCGCGGCTGTCGCCGGAAGCGCGGGCGGCCGCGCTCGACCGTTACGTCGCCGATCCGCCCGACGGCGCCGCGCCGCTCGCCATCGCCGATGCGCTGGCGCGGGCGGCGCGCGGCGAACTGCTGTCGGAAACCTCGACCCGCATCCTGCTCGACACGATGGGCGCGTCGCGCACCGGCCATGCCCGGCTGCGCGCGGCGGTGCCCGCCGGCTGGCAGATCGCGCACAAGACCGGCACCGGTCAGGACCTCGGCCGCCGCAATGCCGGGTTCAACGATGTCGGCCTGCTCACCGCCCCCGATGGTCGCCGCTATGCGCTGGCGGTGATGATCGGCGACACCGTCCGCCCGATCCGCGAACGCCAGATGCTGATCCAGAACGTCGCCAGCACCGTGGCCAGCTACGTCGCCGGCCACCCCGGCGCGGCCTTCTCGGCGACGCTGGCGAACTGATCCGCAGCGGCGTCGCCTCCCTTCACCAACGCCTCCCCGGCGGAGGCCGGGGAGCATCGGGTTTGAGGGCCGGCGCCAACGGATCGCTTGGTCCCCCCTCGCTTACCCGCTACATCGCGAGGCACCATGCCCCATCTCTATCTCGTCGACGGCTCCGGCTACATCTTCCGCGCCTATCACCGCCTGCCGCCGCTCACCAATGTGCATGGCGAGCCGGTCGGCGCGGTCTATGGCTACACCACGATGCTGTGGCGGCTGGCGGACGAGGTGCATGCCGCAGAAGGGCCGACGCATATGGCGGTCATCCTCGACAAATCGTCGAAGACGTTCCGCAACGACCTGTACGACCAGTACAAGGCGCACCGTCCGCCGCCGCCCGAAGACCTCGTGCCGCAGTTCCCGATGATCCGCGACGCCACCCGCGCCTTCTCGCTGCCGTGCATCGAGACCGAGGGGCTGGAGGCGGACGACATCATCGCCTGCTATGCCAAGGCGGCGCTGGCGCAGGGGTGGTCGGTCACGATCGTCTCGTCCGACAAGGACCTGATGCAGCTGATCGAGCCCGGCCTCGACCTGTATGACACGATGAACAACCGCCGGCTCGGCGCGGAGCATGTCGCGGAGAAATTCCACGGCATCGCGCCGTCGCAGCTGGGCGACGTGCTGGCGCTGATGGGCGACAGCGTCGACAACGTGCCGGGCGTCCCCGGCGTCGGACCGAAGACCGCCGCGAAGCTGATCCTCGAACATGGCGATCTCGAATCCGTCCTCGCCGCCGCGGAGGGGATGAAGAAGGGCAAGCTGCGCGACAATTTGATCGAACATGCCGACATGGCCCGGCTCAGCCGCGAACTCGTGGCGCTGAAATGCGACGTGGCGCTGCCCGAGCCGCTGGAGGACCTGGAACTCAAGGGCATCCCCGACGCACCCTTGCGTGCCTTTCTCGAACATCACGGCTTCCGCTCGCTGCTCAACAAGCTGGGCCAGGTCGCCGATGCGCCCGCCGCCGCCCCTGCCGGCGATGCGCCGATCCAGGATGACCCGCCCTGCAATCTCGACGGGTACGAGACGGTGCAGGACCTCGACGCCCTCGACGGCTGGATCGCGCGCGCGCGTCATCAGGGCTGGATCGCGGTCGATACCGAAACCAGTTCCACCGACGCCACGCAGGCCAACCTCGTCGGCGTGTCCCTCGCGCTTGCACCCAACCTCGCCTGCTACATCCCGCTCGGCCATGGCGGCACCGACCTGCTGGCGGAGGTGCCGGTGCAGATCGACACCACCGCCGCGCTCGCGAAGCTGAAGGAGCTGATGGAGGACCCCTCGGTCCTCAAGATCGGCCACAACCTGAAATTCGACATGATCATACTGGGCGAACGCGGCATCGACGTGGCGCCGCACGACGACACCATCGTGATGAGCTTCGATCTCGACGCCGGCCTGCACGGCCACGGCATGGACGAACTCGCCGCCACGCACCTCTCGCATGCCTGCATCGCGTTCAAGGACGTGGTCGGCACCGGCAAAAGCCAGCGCGGCTTCCACGAGATCGACCTGAAGACCGCCACCCGTTACGCCGCCGAGGATGCGGACGTGACGCTGCGGCTGTGGAAGCGGTTCAGGGCGCGCCTGCCCGCCGAGGGGTCGACCCGCGTCTACGAGATGGTCGACCGTCCGCTGGTGTCCGTCATCGCCCGGATGGAGCGGCGCGGCATCAGGGTCGATCGCGAGCAACTGGCCGCGCTGTCCGCCGATTTCTCCACCCAGATCGCCGCGCTGGAGGTGGAGGTCCATGCCCTTGCCGGCGGTCCCTTCACGATCGGCAGCCCCAAGCAACTGGGCGACGTGCTGTTCGAGAAGCTGGGGCTGAAGGGCGGACGCAAGGGCAAGTCGGGCGTCTATTCCACCGACGTGACCGAACTGGAACGGATCGCCCGCGAGAAGGGCCCGCATACCGAGATCGTGCGCAAGGTGCTGGAATGGCGCCAGCTGTCGAAGCTGAAAAGCACCTATACCGATGCGTTGCAGGCGCAGATCAATCCGAAGACCGGCCGCGTCCACACCAGCTATTCGCTGACCGGCGCGCAGACCGGGCGGCTGTCGTCGACCGAGCCCAATTTGCAGAACATCCCGATCCGCACCGAGATCGGCCGCCAGATCAGGCATGCCTTCGTCGCCGAACCCGGCAACGTCATCCTCGCTGCCGATTACTCGCAGATCGAACTGCGCCTCGCGGCGCACATGGCCGACGTTCCTGCCTTGCGGGAGGCGTTCGCCAACGGCGACGACATCCACTCGCTCACCGCACAGGAACTGTTCGGCGAGGTGAACCGCGACACCCGCGGCCGCGCCAAGACGATCAACTTCGCGATCCTCTACGGCATCAGCCGCTGGGGGCTGGCCGCCCGGCTGGAAGTGAGCGCGGACGAGGCGCAGGCCATGATCGACCGCTATTTCGAGCGGTTCCCCGGCGTCAACCGCTACATGGCGGAGACGCTGGAGGCGGTGCGCGGTCAGGGCTTCACCACCACGCTGTTCGGCCGCAAGACGCATTTCCCGCGCATCGGCTCGAAGAACCAGGCCGAGCGGCAGGGGGCGGAGCGCGCCGCGATCAACGCCCCGATCCAGGGCACCAGCGCCGACATCATCAAACGCGCGATGGTCCGCATGGAACCCGCGCTCGACGCCGCCGGCCTCGGCCATGTCCGGATGCTGTTGCAGGTCCACGACGAACTGGTGTTCGAACTGCCCGAAGCCGACGTGGCCGCCGCGAGTGCGGTGATCCGCGACGTGATGGAAAACGCCGCCGCCCCGGCGGTGACGCTGTCGGTGCCGCTGGGGGTCGAGATCGGCACCGGCCCGAGCTGGGGCGCGGCGCATTGAGCGCGATGGTCCATGACGGACGGGAATGGTCGATACCCGTCACCCCCCACAACACCACCCCGGCGGAGGCCGGGGCCCAGTTGGGGGACGCCGGTGACACCTCACGACAGCCTGCCCGACTGGACCCCAGCCTCCTCCGGAGTGGAACGGTTTCAGCCGGACTGACGTCTGCCTCTTCTACAATATCCCCCCGATGACCCCCACCAAGGACATCGACGCCCTCGCCAAGGGCGGCCGCACCAACATCGCCGGCTTCGCGCTGCGATTGCTGGCGCGCATCCCGTTCCTGTTCATCGCGGGCCGCTTCTACGGTCCCGATCTGGTCGGGCGGTTCGCGATCGCGGTGGTGGTGGTGGAACTGGCCGCGCTGCTCGCCACGCTCGGCATGAAGCGCGGGCTGGCGCAGGCGCTGGCCAAGGCGGATCGGCCGCACGCGCATGTCGTATGGGATGCGCTGGCGCTGGCGCTGGTCGCCTCGCTGATCGCCAGTGCGGTGCTGTGGATGTTCCCGCAGCTGCTCTATCCCAATTCGCCGATCACCGGGCTCGACCATTGGCTGGCGCTGATCGTCGTCGCGATCGCGTGGTCGGACCTCAGCCTCGCCGCGCTGGCCTATCGGCTGAACGTGAAGGCGGCGGTGACGGCGCGCGCGGTGGTGGAGCCGTGGACGATCTCGATCGCCGCTTACGTCTTCTCGTTCTTCACGATCCGCGACGGGCTGGTCCTGTCCTATGTCGCTTCGATGACGGCGGCGCTGATCGCCAGCATGGTGCCGTTCCTCCGCTCCTACGGCCTGCCGCGCGGCTGGTCGCCGCGCCTGCGCGAACTGGCGCGGCTCGCGCGCGTCAACGCGCCGCTGGCGGGGGCGGACGCGTTGGAATGGGGGAGCCGCAACGTCGACCGCTTCATCCTCGGCCTGTTGTTCGCGCCCAGCGTGGTCGGCATCTATTACATGGCGCAACAGGTCGCCTCGCTGCCGCAGAAGCTGAAGACCAGCTTCGATCCCGTACTCGGCCCCGTCATCACCCGCGCGCTGGCCGATGACGACCACCCCGCCATCGCCAGCCAGGTGCGGCAGGTCGCGTTCTGGATCATCGCCGCGCAGTTGCTGCTCGCGCTGATGGGGTCGATCCCGGGCGAGGCGGTGATGGGCGTGGTCGGTCCGCAGTTCGTCGTCGGCACCGCGCCGCTCGTCTTCCTGCTGATGGGGGAGGTGTTCGCCTCGACCGGGGCGGTGTGCGAATCGGCGCTGGTCTATGTTGCGCGGCATCGCAACCTGATGATCTCCGCGACGATGCTGGCGTTCCAGATCGCACTCAGCGTCGGGCTGGTCTTCGCGATGCGCGCGCTCGGCTGGTCGCCGACGTGGCAGGCGGCGGGGCCGGCGGTGGCACTGGCGGTCAGCCTCGCGCTCACCTCGCTGGCGAAGGCGATGCTGCTGCGCCGGCTGCTCGGCGCGCCCGTTTCGCCCCTGCGCTGGCCGCTGATCTGGGCGGCGCTGGCGGCGGTGGTGGTGGGCGGCGCCTTCACCGCGCTGCCCCACCGGTTCGAATGGGCGGAACTGCTGATCGGCGAGCCCGCGATCGCCGCGACCTATTGCTGGATTCTCTGGCGCTGGGCCTTCCGCCCCGCCGACCGCGCGCTGTTCACCAAGAAACCGGACAGGGCGTCGCTGCCGAACGAGGGCGCCGCGACGGGCTGAGCGCTCTCTCCGCCGGAGGGAGCGCCAGGATCGATCAATGCCGGAAGTGGCGCATTCCGGTAAACACCATCGCCAGCCCCGCCGCGTCCGCCGCCGCGATCACCTCGTCGTCGCGGATCGATCCGCCCGGCTGGATCACCACCGTGGCGCCCGCCTCCACCGCCGCCATCAGCCCGTCTGCGAACGGGAAGAACGCGTCGGACGCGACCGCCGACCCGGTGGTGCGCGCCTCGCCCCAGCCGGCCTTGTCGGCGGCGTCCTTCGCCTTCCACGCGGCGATCCGTGCCGATTCCAACCGGTTCATCTGGCCGGCGCCGACGCCCGCCGTGCTGCCGTCCTTCGCGTAAACGATCGCGTTCGACTTCACATGCTTGGCCACCGTCCAGGCAAAGCGGCAATCCGCCAGTTCCTGCGGGGTCGGCGCGCGCTTGGTCACCACGCGCAGCATGTCGTCCGTCAGCCGGCCATTATCGCGCGACTGCACCAGCACGCCGCCGACGATCTCCTTCGTCACCTCGCCCTCGCGATGCGGGTCGGGCAGGCCGTCGGTCAGCAACAGGCGCAGGTTCTTCTTGGCGGCGAAGATCGCCAGCGCTTCGTCGTCGGCACCGGGGGCGACCACCACTTCGGTGAAGATGCCGGTGATCGCGCGCGCGGTCGCGGCGTCGATCGCGCGATTCAGCGCGATGATGCCGCCGAACGCCGATACCGTATCGCATGCGAACGCCGCCTCGTACGCGTCCGCCAGCGTCGCGGCGGTCGCCACGCCGCACGGGTTGGCGTGCTTGACGATCACCACCGTCGGATCGGCATCGCGGAACTCCGCGATCAGTTCCAGCGCGGCATCGGCATCGTTGTAGTTGTTGTAGCTGAGCGCCTTGCCCTGCACCTGCCGCGCCTGCGGCAGGCCGGCCGACCCTGCCGCATCGGGACGGACCCGCGCCTGCTGGTGCGGATTCTCGCCGTAGCGCAGCGTCAGTTCGTCCTGCTCCCCGTCGTCCTGCCCGCCGTCCGCCTGCTGCGCGAACCAGCGCGCGATATAGCTGTCGTACTGGCCGGTATGCGCGAACGCCTTGCCCGCCAGCCGCCGCCGCGTCGCCATCGTCGTGCCGCCGGCCGCCACCTCCGCCAGCACAGCGGCATAATCCGCCGGATCGGTCAGGATCGCGACCCAGGCGTGGTTCTTCGCCGCCGACCGGACCATGGCCGGGCCGCCGATGTCGATATTCTCGATCACCGTATCGGCATCCGCACCACTCTCTACCGTCTTCTCGAACGGGTAGAGGTTGACCACGGCGAGGTCGATCGCCCCGATCCCGTGCTGCGTCATCGACGCGACATGGCCGGCATCGTCGCGCACCGCCAGCAGCCCGCCATGCACCGCCGGGTGCAGCGTCTTGACCCGGCCGTCCATCATCTCCGGAAAGCCGGTCAGCTCGGCCACGTCCTTCACCGCCAGCCCGGCGTCGCGCAGCGCCTTCGCGGTGCCGCCGGTCGACACCAGCTCGACCCCCGCGTCCGCCAGCGCGCGGGCGAAGTCGACGATGCCGGTCTTGTCGGATACCGACAGCAGGGCGCGGGTAACGGGAACGGCAAGGAGATCTGGAGTCATCGGAATTCCTTCGGCACGGCGCGTGTTGCGGCGGCCCATAGGGCGCGCGGCCGGATCGATCAAACCTTGGCGATCAAACCGTGCGCTTCAGCATCCAGCCGACCTGCGCCCCGCCCGACGATGCCTCGCCCATGATCGCCAGCTGTGCGGTCGCGACCGGGCGGCCGCCGCCGTCGATCCACACGCCGTCCTCGACCGCCAGCGCGCCGCCGCGACAGCGGAACTGCCATGTCGCGCCATCGGCCAGTTCCAGCGTCGCGCCCTGACCGTCCGCCGCCGCCGTCGCCGCCACCCCCGCGCCCAGATGAAACCGGATCGCGAACGGCGCCGATCGCCCCCGTCGCCGGCCGGAAGGCAGCAGCGCATCCTCGCCGCGCAGCTCGCGCCCGTCGCCGGTCAGCATCAGTTGCCGGCGGTGGAGCAGTCCCCAACGACGGACATAGCCGTCATGGCTCGCCTCGATCCGGCTGGCATTGTCCGCCTCCTGCCGCGACAGTTCGACCTGCCCGACACCACGGCCCAGCGTGCCGTCGGTATGGATCGCGGTGGAATTGGTGTCGCCCAGCGTCAGCGTCGAATGCGCGGCAGTGGTGCGCAGTCCCTCCAGCAGCATGGCCGGCAACCCGGCATGGGCCGCGCTGGCGCCGCCGCCGTTCACGATCAGCCGCGTCGGCCCGTCGGAAAATTCGAACGCCAGCGTCGACGCGCAGCCGCCCGCCACCAGCCGCGCGATCGGCGGCGGCGCGGCATCGACGATCAGCACCGCCGACCCCGCCGCCATGCGCTGATACCCCCAGTCGCGCGACTGGCGCAGCGGCCGGGTGCGCACGCCGCTGGCGGCGATCACCGCCGCGATCTGGTCGGCATCGCCGGGGCCGCCGCCCTGCCAGCTCGACAGCATCCGGTCGCCGTGCAGGCTGCCGAGCAGCGCCGGCACCGCGCGCATCGACGCCGCGACCACCGCTTCCGGCACCTCCGTCCCGCAGGCGACATAGATTTGGCGCAGCATCGCCAGCAACATCACCATGTCGAGGAGCACCGCCGGGCTGCGCGACACCGCGCCGCCATCCTCGAACAATCCCCCCGCCAGTGCGCGGCCCAGCCCCGCCTCACCGAAGCCGCGACGCGGATCGTTGCCGGGGATCAGCAGTCCGGCGGCCACGACGCCGCACCATGCCGCGATCCGCGCCGCCCCCGGCGTCGCCTTGTCGGCGGAACGATCCAGATGCCGCGCCCCGCGGGCCAGCGTATTGAGCACGCGGGCGTCGTGATCGGGATCGATCCCGCGCAGGATCAGCGGCGTATGCAGGCTCCAGTACAGTACGCGCCGGCCCCACGCCTCGGGCGTCCATGCCGGATCGGCCACCGTCTCGGCATGGGCGTCGAGCCATATCGTGGTCAGGTGCGTCGCGATCGGCGCGGCCTGCGCCAGCGTCGCCACCGTCGACAGGTCGCGCAGCCAGGCGAAGCTGTGCAGATAATCGCCGAAGGCCGCACTCCATAGCGGCCGGCCGAAATCGAGACCGGCGATCGCCTGCGTCTCGCCCCGGAACGACAGCCGTCCCGCCAGCAGCGCGCGCCCGCGCGCCGGATCGCCGATGATCGGGTCGTCGGGCGTCGCCGCCAGCCGGTCGGGCGGCTGCCCGTTCGATCGCACCGCCTGCAACGGGGTGCGCCACGCCAGCCGGTCGAACCCGTCCGTCAACCATCCCGCCAGCGATCGCCCCTTTTCGGCGACGATGCGGAACGGCTGATCCCCGCCCTCGATCGCGGCCTCGCTCAGGACCGCGCCGTATTCCTCCTCATGTTCATTCCCGTCGCCCGGTGGAACGCTGGTCACCCATTCCCCCGCAAGGCTGCGATATTGGCGGCATAGGCGGCCGGCCCGCCCCGGAATACGGCGGTGCCCGCGACCAGCGCGTCGGCCCCCGCCTCGATACAGCGGCGCGCGCTGTCGGCATCGACGCCGCCGTCCACCTCCAGATCGATCGCCCGCCCGGTCTGGTCGATCATCCGGCGGATCGCGGCGATCTTCTTCAACTGGCTGTCGATGAAATGCTGGCCGCCGAAACCGGGGTTCACGCTCATCACCAGCACCAGGTCGACCATGTCGATCAGGTAATCGAGCATCTTGGCCGGCGTCGCCGGATTCAGTACGATCCCGGCGCGCTTGCCCAGCCCCTTGATGTGCTGGATCGTGCGATGGACGTGCGGCCCCGCCTCGGGATGCACGGTGATGCAGTCCGCGCCCGCTTCCGCAAAGGCATCCAGATACAGGTCGACGGGCGAGATCATCAGGTGGACGTCGAACGGCTTGTCCGTCAGCGGCCGGATCGCCTTCATCACCGACGGGCCGAAACTGATGTTGGGCACGAAATGCCCGTCCATGATGTCGACATGGATCCAGTCCGCCCCCGCCGCGTCGATCGCACGGACCTCCTCGCCCAGCTTGGCGAAATCGGCGGACAGGATGGACGGCGCGATGCGGACGGGGTTCATGGCGGGCTCTCTATCACTGCGGCGGCAGGTCGCAACCCGGTCAGCCGCGAACCAGCTTCGCCACGAAGAACCCGTCATTGCCGCCATCGGCGATCATCCCCGGCAGGGTGCGGACATAACCCTGCGGGTCGACCGGCACCGGCAGGTCGGCGGGTGCCGGCACCAGCGTATAGTCGCTGCGCGCCGCCAGGAACCGGTCCAGCTGCCGCTCACCCTCGTCCGGCTCCAGCGAGCAGGTGGCATAAACCAGGGTTCCACCCGGCTTCACCCAGTCCGCCCCGCGCGCCAGCAGCCGCGTCTGCAATTCCGCCAGTTCGGCGACCAGCGACGGGCGTACCCGGTGCAGCACGTCCGGATGGCGGCGGAAGATGCCGGTCGCGCTGCACGGCGCATCCAGCAGCACCGCATCGACCGGCTCGTCCGGCGACCACAGCAGCACGTCGCCGCGCACCACTTCCGCCTTCAGCCGGGTGCGGAACAGGTTCTCGCGCAGCCGCTTGATCCGGCCTTGCGAATTGTCGACCGCGATCGTCTGCCACCCGGCGGCGGCCAGCTGCATCGTCTTGCCGCCGGGCGCCGCGCACAGGTCGAGCGCGATGCCCTCACCTGTGCCGATCAGCCGCGCGGGGATCGAGGCGGCGATGTCCTGCACCCACCATGCCCCCTCGGCATAGCCCGCCATCTCCGGCACCGGCGCATGGTCGTGCAGCCGCAGATGACCGGGGGCGAGCGACACGCCGCCCAGCCGCTCCCGCCATTCTTCGGTGCGGCCTGCATCGGCCAGCGTGATGTCGAGCGGCGGCGGCGCGGCGACCGCGACTTCCGCCGCCTCGACCATCGCCTCGCCCCACGCCTTTTGCCAGCGCAGCTCGACCGGGGCGGGCAGATGCGGCGTTTCGGGCAGCAGCTTGCCGCTCCTCATCAGCGTGCCGAACACGCCGTGGACCAGCTTGCGCGGGCCACCATCGACCAGCGGCAGCACGGTGGCGATCGCGGCGTGTTGCGGCGTGCCCAGCACCAGCGCCTGCACCAGCGCGATGCGCAGCGCCATCCGCGCCTTGGCGTCGTCGGGCAGGGCGCGCTCGGTCGCGCCGTCGATCAGCGCATCCAGATCGGGCAGCCGGCGCAGCGTCTCCGCCGCGATCGCATGGGCCAGGCCACGGTCGGGGCCGTGCACCATCCGCGTCGCCGCCGGCAACGCCGCCTCCAGCGATTCGCCCCGGCGCAGCACCGCGTCGAGCAGCTTGATCGCGGCGCGGCGCGTCGGCACGCCGAGCGGTTCGGGCGCGTGGGTCTGCCCGCGGGGGGTCTGGTGGGGGGCGTTCACGTTGCATCGCTCCTTCGCGACCCTATCTGGCACAGGGTCGCCATTCTGGAAGGAACCGCCATGGGCCAGCGCCCCGATCATGTGAAGCCGCCCGCGCATCTTTCCGCCAATCCGCCGGTGCCCAAACCCGACGCGACGGCCCCGGTGCGCAAGGCCGAGGACGATCCGCTGGGCCGCGATCCCGTCCGCTACGGCGACTGGGAGAACAAGGGCATCGCCATCGATTTCTGAGGTGATCGTCCCGGTAAGACGGGCATGACGGGGCGGCGGCGATGCACTCGATTGTCATCTCGGCCTGACAGGCCGGTTCGCCACCGGAACGAATTGCTTCCGGAAACGTCCCGTCGGGGATGAAAAGACGCGGGATGATCGTGGGGGCGGCAGCGGCGGCCATCCTGCTGCTGTTGCTGGCGATCCTCGCGGTCTTCCCCTGGGGAAGTCTGCGCGGCACGATCGAGCGTAAGGCGAGTGAGCGGTTCGGCCGGCCGGTGCGGATCGGCGCGATCGAGCGGCTCGACACTATCGGCTTCCACCCCGTGATCGCGATCCGCGACGTTGCCGTCGCGCAGGCCGACTGGGCCGGCACCAGCGACTTCGCAAGGATCGGAACGATCACGCTGCGCTTCCCGGTCTGGCCGCTGCTGATCGGCCGTTTCCGGCCGCAGGACGTGACAATCGATGGCCTGCACCTAGCGCTGGTGCGCACGAAGGAGGGCCGCACCAACTGGGACCGGCCGGACGGGTCGAAGGATAGCGGCGACGGCGGCGGCCCCGATATCGGCCGCCTGACGATCCGCAACGCGATCGTCCGCTACGCCGATGGCAAGCAGGACCGGCAACTCACCGCCCGGATCGCCGCCGATCCGGCTGCCGGCCTGCGCGTGCAGGGGCAGGGCCGGATCAACGGCGTGCCGATCCGCCTGACCGTCAGCGGCCCCGCGCCGGCGCAGGCGCCATGGCCCTTCACCGCGACGATCGACGGCGACAGGCTGGCGATGCGCGCGACGGGCACGATGGACCGGCCGCTCGATGCGGACGCGATGACGCTGGACGTCACCGCCCGCGCCGCCGACCTGAAACTGATCGATGCGGTGATCGAGGCGGGGTTGTTCCACACCCGCCCGGTCGCGATCCGCGCGCATGTCCGCCACGACCCGGACCGCTGGGCAATCACCGCGCTGACCGGCACGATCGGCCGCTCCGACATCGCCGGACGGCTGACGGTCGACAAGGTCGATGGCCGGTCGAAGATCGACGGCGCGGTCACCTCGCGCGCGTTCGATTTCGGTGATCTCACCTCGGCGGCGGGACGCGCGGAGGCGGCAGCACTTGAAGCACGGATCGGGCCACGGCTGGTGCCCAATACCCGCATCGACATCGGCAAGATCGATTCGACCGATGGCCGATTGGCGTTCCGCGTCGGCCGGATCGTCGGCAGTTCGTCGCCCCCCATCCTCAGCCTGGCCGGCGTGATGACGATGGATCATCGCCGCCTGACGCTGGCACCCTTGCGCCTCAGCCTCGATCAGGGGCGCGTTACCGGCCGCGCGGTGGTCGATCAGCGTCAAGGACAGCCTGCGCCGACCCTGACGCTCGACCTGACGCTGGCGGGCGGCGATGTCCGTGCCTTCGCGGCGGGGGGCGAATTCACCGGCAAGCTGGCGGCGCGGGTGCGGCTGGTCGGGGTCGGCGACACGCTGCGCAGCGCGGTGGGGCGGTCGGACGGCAGCGTCGGCTTCACCGTCCGCCACGGCCGCCTGCCCGCGCGCTATGCCGCCGCGCTGGGGTTCGACGCGGGCCGCGCGCTGCTTGCCGGATCGGGCGAGCGCGCCGGGCTACGCTGCCTCGTCACCAGACTGGCGATGGCGAACGGCACCGCCCGCGCCACGCCGGCGATCATCGATACCGAATGGAGCAGGATGACCGCCACCGGCACCGTCTCCTTCCCCGACGAACGCCTGTCGATGCGGCTGACCGGCGCGCCCAAGCACCCCGCGATCCTGCGCATCCCCGGCGCCGCGACGATGACCGGCACGATCACCGCCCCCCACCTCGACGTACCGCGCGAAACCAAGTCGGTCGGCAACATTCTGAAGGCGATCGGCCGCAAGATCACCGGCGATACCGGCCCCCTCGCCACCGATGCCGACTGCGACGCACTGGCGGCACGGGCACTGCGGTAGCAGTCCCGTGCCGACACCCGGCCGCGCGATCAGCCGAAGGCGATCACGGTCTTGCGACGACGATAACGCGTCGCGCCCGCCACCATGCCGAAACCTGCCAGCATCATCGCCCAGGTCGCCGGCTCGGGAACCGCGCCGGCACCGGCGAGATAGGTGTAGGTGACGCTGACGTTGCTGAAGCTGCCGCCGGACAACGCAGGCGCATAACCCGGCGCGACCAGACTATAAAAGCCAAGGACGAAGCTGCCCGTACCGATATAACCGCCCAGATCGGCAGTGAAGATCGGGTTCGCGGTCTTGACGATGTTCACCGATATCTGATTGGCGGCCGAAAAATATGACTGGACCACCTCATTGACCATTACTTGGCCATAGGCGGGTTCACCGATCGTTCCGAAAATTCGTACCATCGGCGCGGGCGAACCCGGCAAGCTGTTGTAAATGTAAGAGGCGGTCACACTGTACCGATTGTCGAACGACACGCTCTGGAGCGTACCCAGCGAGGAGTCGAACCGTGGCAGAAACACCGGCCCCCGGTTCGCGTCCGTATAGGTGATCGTGGCGGCGCTGGCGCTCGATGCCGCGCAGATGGCTGCAGCGGCAATCGCCACCGTCCTGAAAAAATTGCTCACATGCTTTCCCCGTTTCGCGATCGCTGATCGCGGCCGTGGCGTTAACAAAAGCGCCTGATCCGTCAATCACACCGAACCCTAGCTGTCCCGCTTCAGGACGGGATCACAGGCCTTGTTATACCCCCTCCTCGCGCAACGGTCGCGCCAGCAGGGTACCGATCACGTCGGACACGGCCGCGCCCTCCAGCAGGTGGCACACCGCGTCGCATACCGGCATGTCGACGCCTGCCTCCGCCGCCGCCTGTCGCAGCACGGGCGCGGTGAACGCGCCCTCCGCGACCGTGCGGCGATCCGCCAGCAACGCCGTCGCCGCCTCACCCCGGCCCAATCCGACGCCCAGCGAGAAATTGCGCGAACTGGTCGACGAGCAGGTCAGCACCAGATCGCCCAGGCCGGACAGCCCCGCCAGCGTCTCGGCCCGCGCGCCGCGCGCCAGCCCGAACCGCGTCATCTCGGCGAAACCGCGCGCGATCAGCGCCGCGCGCGCATTCTGCCCCAGCCCCGCACCCTCGACCACGCCGCAGCCGATCGCCAGCACGTTCTTCACCGCGCCGCCGATCTCGGCACCGGTCACATCGCTGGACGCATAGGGCCGGAAATGCGGGGCGGCGAGCCGTTCAGATAGCGCGGTGCGCAGGACATCGTCTTCGCACGCCAGCGTCACCGCGGTCGGCAATCCTCGTGCCACCTCATGCGCGAAGGTCGGGCCGGACAGGACGGCGATCGGCGCCTGTGGATGCACGGCGCGCGCCACCTCCCCCACCAGCCGGCGGCTGCCCGCCTCGATCCCCTTGGCGCACAGCACCAGCGGCCGGGTGCCAACCGGCGTCGCCGCCAGCACCGCGCCGACATGCTGCGCCGGCGCCACTACCAGCAACGCGTCGCACGCCGCCAGATCGGCGAGATCGCCGGTCGCCCGGATCGTCGGCGACAGGTCGATGTCGCTCAGGAACAGATGGTTGCGATGATCGGCATTGACCGAGGCGACCACCTCCGCCTCACGCGCCCACAACAACACGTCGCGGTCGCCGTGCGCCGCCACCTGCGCCAGCGCCGTGCCCCACGCCCCGCCGCCGATCACCCCGATTCTCATGCCTTCACCCCCGCACCGCGCACTGCCTCTGCCGAGGGATCGAGCGGCCAGCGCGGCCGGGCGGGCATGTCGAGCGGATCGGTCAGCCCGGCGGCGAAGCGTTCTGCCCCGGCCCATGCGATCATCGCCGCATTGTCCGTACACAGCCATAGCGGCGGCGCGACGAAGCGGCGGCCATGCTTGGTCGCCAGTGCCTCCAGCGCCGCGCGCACCGCGCGGTTCGCCGCGACCCCGCCCGCGACGACCAGCGTTGCCGCCTCCGGCACCGCCGCCAGCGCGCGCGCGGTGCGATCGAGCAGGCATTCCACCACTGCCGCCTGGAACGACGCGGCCAGATCCTCCGGGCTGTGCTTGCCCACCGCGCGCGCCACCGCGCTCTTCAGACCCGCGAACGAGAAATGCGGCTCCGCCGCACCCTTCAGCGGCCGGGGCAGCGGCACGGCGCGGGGATCGCCCAGCGCCGCCGCGCGCTCCACCGCCGGCCCGCCCGGAAAGCCGAGGCCCAGCAGCTTGGCGGTCTTGTCGAACGCCTCGCCCACCGCATCATCGATCGTCGTCGCCAGCCGGCGATAGCGGCCGACCCCCTGAACCAGCAGCAACTGACAATGGCCGCCGGACACCAGCAGCAGCAGATAGGGAAAATCCAGATCGGGGTCGGCCAGTCGCGGCGACAGCGCATGGCCCTCCAGATGGTTGACCGCGACCAGTGGCTTGCCCGCCGCATGGGCCAGCGCCTTGCCGGTGACGAGGCCGACCATCACCCCGCCGATCAGCCCCGGCCCGGCGGTGGCGGCGATCACATCGACCTGCGCCAGCGTCACCCCCGCATCCGTCAAGGCCGCGGCGACCAGCGGCCCCAGCGCCTCGACGTGCGCGCGCGCCGCGATCTCCGGCACCACGCCCCCGAACGGCGCATGCGCCGCCTCCTGCCCCAGCAGCCGATGCGCCAGCACCTGCCGGTCACCCGTCACGAGCGCAGCGGCGGTTTCGTCGCAGGAAGATTCCAGACCCAGGATCAACATGCCTGTGAACGTAGCGGATTGCCGCGAACTTGTCGAAACAGGGACGAATCATTCGACTTCGCGAAGATAAGCCCGAACCGGAACCGCTGAATTGATTCTATATACACTATAGTTTGACTCATATTGGTTTGTATCCCAAATACCGTTGAAAGGGAGCTTGGTGTTGAAATTACTCGAAAACACAACCGTATCAGCTAAAATCACTACAATGCTGATGATGTTGGGCGCAGTGACGATGTTCATCGCGTGGAACGGGTCGAAACAATTGCTTACGGCTGATTCGGCCTATTCCGGTCTGGCCGCGGTCGAGCTTCCCGACAACGTCCTGCTCGCACGTCTGAACAGACGGGTGACGGAAATGGTATATCTGGGATACCGCGCGGTTGCTCTCGACCCTGCCTCGACAGACGCGCAAGGCACACCCGGCCTTGAACAGAAATCGTACGAATCCGCGATGGAAATCGTTACCACAGTCGTCCGGCAAGAGCCGGAGATTGCACCGATGCTCGATGGATTTCGTCGACAGATTACGGAAATCCACGCTCTTTCCGGCAACGCGGTACAATTAGGGCTGCGGAGCAAGGATGCGGACGCCTATGAATCATTGGCAAAGGCCGACCGGATAATCAAAGAACTGATCACAGTTTCCACGAAATTCAACGAAGACCGGATCGCCAACGCCCGGAAAACCAATGACGCCCTGTCCAAAAAGGCTGCCTCGACCTCTACGACCCTGTATGTCATGGCGATCGGCAGCGTATTGGCCAGTATTGCCTTGGGCCTGTTCGTGATCAAAACGGGTATCGTCGGGCCGCTAAAGACCCTGCAGGACCAGATGGGCGATATCGCCGCCGGCAATTATACGACCGAGGTGCGGGGTACGACACGCGGCGACGAAGTGGGCGCGATGGCCAAGGCCGTTCTGGTGTTCCGTGAGAACGGGATCGCCAAGAAAGACGCGGACGAAGTGATCGCGCGATCGACGGCCGAACAGAAAGAGGTGATTCATGCCCTGCAATCGCATCTGTCCGACCTTTCCGACGGCAACCTGACGACGCGGATCACGGCGGACTTCCCCGGTAGTTATGCCGCACTCAAGACGAACTTCAACGAGGCGCTGGTCCGACTGCACGACCTGATCGGGTCGGTGTCGGAAAGTGCCGCCACGATCCGTACCGGCTCGGGCGAGATCGCGCAGGCGTCGGAGGATCTCGCACGCCGCACCGAGAGCAACGCCGCCTCGCTGGAAGAGACGGCCGCGTCGGTGACGCAGATGGATGGCCGGCTGCGCGCGTCGGCAGTCGCGGCGACCCGGACGGTGGAGCGCGCCGATCAGGCGATCGCCACGGTCGGTGGCGGCCGTGCGGTAGCCGACGAGGCGGTGCAGGCGATGGGTCGGGTCAGCGACAGCGCCAAGGGCATCGACTCGGTGATCGAGGGGCTCGACAAGATCGCATTCCAGACGCGGGTATTGGCAATGAACGCCGCAGTCGAGGCAGGCCGGGCGGGCGATGCCGGACGCGGCTTCGCCGTCGTCGCCGATCTCGTCTCCGCCCTCGCCATGCGTGCCGAAGAGGAAGCCAAGCGGGCGCGTGACCAGCTGACAGTGACGCAAACCGATATCGTCACTGCGGTCGAGGCGGTGACCAAGGTCGACGGCGCGCTCGCCAACATCTCGGGCGATGTCGCGCAGGTTCACGAACTGCTGGCGACGATGGCGGCGGACAATCAGGCGCAGTCGGCGGCGATCACCCAGATATCCGCAGCGATCGGCACGATGGACCAGTCGACCCAGCAGAACGCCGCGATGGTCGAGGAAACCTCCGCCGCCGCGCGCAATCTGGCGGGCGAAGTCGGCAACCTGAGCGAGCAGGCAAGCCGGTTCAATATCGGACACACCGGCGCGCATGATCGCAAGCCGGCGGGCAAGCCCGACTATGTAAGGCCGGAAGCGTATAATTCACCGATCAAGCCGCTGCCTGCCGCCGCCATCCCGGCCATGGTCCGATCGGACAGTGACTGGACGTCGTTCTGACGTCTGCCCGGTCATGACCGATCTGCGGTCATGACAGACTGTTCCCATCAACCCCCTTGGGTTCCGCCACGCCCCCCGCCTATAGGCAACCGCATGGTTCGGTTAAGGCTCGGTACGCGGGGGTCGCCGCTGGCGCTAACCCAGGCGGGGATGGTGCGGGATGCACTGTGCGCGGCGCATGGCTGGCGGCCCGACGATATCGAGACGGTCGTGATCCGCACCACCGGCGACCGGGTGCAGGATCGCGCGCTGGCCGAGATCGGCGGCAAGGCGCTGTGGACCAAGGAGCTGGATCGCGCGCTGCTGGCCGGCGAGATCGACGCCGCCGTCCATTCGATGAAGGATGTCGAGACGATGCGCCCGGCGGCGATCCGGATCGCGGCGATGCTGCCACGTGCCGATGTGCGGGACCGGCTGATCGGGGTCGCAGCGATCGCCGACCTGTCCCATGCTGCCACGGTCGGAACCAGCAGCCCGCGCCGCCGCGCCCAGTTGCTGCGCCAGCGCCCCGATCTGAAGATCGTGCTGTTCCGCGGCAATGTCGACACCCGGCTGGGCAAGCTGGCGGCGGGGGAAGTCGATGCGACGCTGCTGGCCGCCGCCGGGCTCGACCGGCTCGGCCGGACGACCGTCGGCCATGCGGTGCCGACCGACACGATGCTGCCCGCCCCGGCGCAAGGCGCGGTCGGGATTGAGGTGCGCGCCGACGATGCCGCCGCGCATGCGCTGTTCGCCGCGATCGACGATCCTGCCACCCATGCCTGCGTCGCGGCCGAACGCGCGCTGCTCGCCGCGCTGAAGGCGGACTGCCATTCCCCGGTAGCGGCGCTGGCCAGCCTGTCGGGCGAGATGCTGACGCTGCGCGGCGAATTGCTGGCCGAGGATGGTGCGGCACAGGTGGAAGGCCATGTCGAGGGCACCGTCGCCGACGATCTCGGCGCACGCCTCGCCGCCGATCTGCTCGCCCGCGCGCCCGACCCGGTCCGGCGGCTGTTCGCGGGGTGAACCGCGCGGTTGCGGTGCTGCGGCCCGAACCGGGCAATGCGCGCACGGCGGCGCTGATCGCCGCGCAGGGCGGCCGGGCGATCCGGCTGCCACTGTTCACAGTGGCGGCGAAGGCGTGGATTCCGCCCGATCCTGCCGGATTCGACGCGCTGGTCGCGACCAGTGCCAACGCCTTTCGCCACGGGGGCGACGGGCTGGCCAGCCTGTGGACCCTGCCGGTATGGGCGGTCGGCCGGGCCACCGCACGTGCCGCCGCCGATGCGGGCTTCACGGTGGAGGCGATCGGTGACCGCGGCGTGGAATCGCTGGTCACGACAATGCCGGCAGGGCGGCGGCTGCTGCATCTGGCGGGGCGGGAGCGGATCGCGACCCCTGATGCAGTCGCCATCACCGTCTATGCCGCGGAACCGCTGCCGGTTGCGCCCGGCGCGCTCGCGGCGCTGGCGGAGGGGGTCGCGCTGCTGCATTCCGCCCGCGCAAGCGCCCGGCTGGCGGCGCTGGTCGATCGGCGCGGCGACATCGATCTGGTCGCGATCAGCGGCGCGGTCGCCGCGGCGGCGGGCGGCGGCTGGGCGTCGGTCGCGGTCGCGCCCCGGCCCGACGACGTCACGATGGTCGCGCTTGCGCTCGGGGCGGCCCGGAACGGGAATACCGGCCGACCACGGGAATGATTGACCGCGCGGGCGCCTGCGAGGATAACCGCCCGCGATGAGCAGCCCCGCGTTTTCCGATCCCGCGCCCTTCGATCGCCCGCCCGCGCGGGGCCGCCGCCCCGGTTTCGTCGTCGCGCTGATCCTGATCGCCTTCGTCGCGGGCTGTTCGCTCGCCAGCTATGCGATCTATGCCGGCTGGCTGTCGCGGCTGAACATCGGCGCGCAGCCGCCGCAGACGGGTACGGACGGGGCCGGTTTCACGCCCGCCCAGCCGCTGACCTCGACCGGCGCGGCCCCCGCGGTCGATCCCGCTGCCCTGGTTACGCGGGAGGCGGCATTGGCCGCCCAGCTCGCCGCGCTGGAGGCACGCACCGCCACCGTCGCGACCGATGCCGCCGCCGCGGGTGCACAGGCGACGCGGGCGGAGGCGCTGATGGTCGCCTTCGCCACCCGCCGCGCGATCGATGGCGGCACCGGCCTGGGCTATCTGGAGGAACAGTTGCGCAGCCGCTTCGTCGGGGCACAGCCGCGCGCGGTCGCGGTACTGATCCAGGCGGCCCGTACCCCGGTGACGATCGAGGATCTGCGCCAGGGGCTCGATGCGATCGCCCCCGATCTGCAATCGGCCAGCGGGCGCGACTGGTTCGCCGACACCCGCCGCGAACTGCGCAACCTGATCGTGCTGCGCGAGGAGGGCACCCCCTCCACCGCCCCGGCCGACCGGCTGGCCCGTGCCCGCCGGCTGCTCGACGATGGCCGGGTCGATGCCGCCCGTACGGAGATCGCGCGGATGCCCGGCGCGGCGCAGGCGGGCAACTGGCTGGCGGCGGCGCGCCGCTATGCACTGACGCATCAGGCGCTCGACGTGGTCGAAACCGCGGCGATCCTGGGCCAGGCGACCGGCCAGCCGCCGGTCCCGGTGCGTGGCGACCCGATCGCGCGGTAGGCTTTCCCTCAGTCCAGCCCCAGAAACGCCACGCCCGGCACCGTCAACTGCTGGCTCCCCGACCCTGATCCCGACCCCGACAGGGTGCCGTCGCGCTCGATCCCCAGCACCGTGATCGTCCCCGACCGTTCGTTGCCGACCAGCATCTGCCGGGCATCCTCGACCAGCACGAAGATGCGGGGCCAGTGGCCGCCGCTGCCGATATGCTGCGCCAGCCGGGGCTCCCCCGTCGGCTCGATCACGAACACCGCGATGCTGTCATGCCCCCGGTTCGAGACATAAAGTCGCTGCCCCGCCCGATCGACCGCGATATGCGCCGCCTGTGATGCACCGGAGAATCCGGGGGGCAGCGTCGATACGGTCGATCGCGTCGCGAACCGCCCGTCCATGCCGGCGTCCAGCGTGATCAGCTGGTTGGACAATTCGCACACCACATAAGCGACCGGCAGGCGCGGATGCCGCGCCAGATGCCGTGGCCCGGCCCCCGCAGGCGCGCGCCACGCCGGCTGCGGCAGCGCCAGCACGCGGGCACGGGGATCGAACGGATAGGCGAAGATCGCGTCCGCCCCCAGGTCGACCGCATGCAGCCAGCGCTGGTCGGGGCTGAACCCCACCCAGTGCGCATGGGGCCCGGCCTGACGGTCGCCATCCGGGCCGCTACCCTCGTGCCGGAACACCGTCGGCCGTCCTGCCACGCCCTCACGCCGATCGAGCGACAGGAAGCCGACGCTGCCGCCGCCATAATTCGCCACCGCCAGACAGCGGCCAGCCCGGTCGATCGCGAGATGGCACGGCCCTCCGCCCCCACTCGGCGCATCGCCCAGCCGTTGCCAGCCGGGACCATAGGCCGCGACCATGCCGTCGTCGCTTTCCGCCACCGCATACCAGCGCCCGCGCCGGTCGCGCACCGCGAACGATGCATCGGCGATCGTCCTGATCGCGGGGGCCAGCGTCCACCGCCCGGTGCCGGCATCATGGGCGAGCCGGTACAGCCCCTCCCCCCCTTCGGCGGTATAGGTGCCCGCCACCATCCGGCGTACCCGCGCCGCGGTCGCCCTGCCCGGCAGCAGCAGCCCCGCCGCCAGTCCGCCCAGCCCACCCAGCGTGGTCCGCCGCGTCATCGCCGCCATCGTGCCATCCGTCATCGCCGTTCCCCGTCCCGTTCCGCGCATCGGGTCATCGCGACGCCCGGTCGATCGCATCGACCGGTGGCCGTTCCGCCAGCGACGCCGCCACCGCCTCGACCCGTTCCATCAGGCGTAGCACATTTCCCTGCGCCAGCGCGACGAGGTCGCGGTCCCGCCATCCGCGCCGGATCAGTTCGGCGAACAGTCGCGGATACCCGTCGACGCCCTTCATCCCCACCGGCCCGGTGCCGCCGATCCCGTCATAATCGCCCCCCAGCCCGACATGGTTGCGCCCCGCCACGCGGGCGACATGCTCGACATGGTCCGCGACGGTGGCGATATCGACCCGGGGTTCGGGATGCGCGCGGTCCCACGCCACCAGCGGCGCGGGCGACCGATCGCCATAGACGTCCGCCGGCACCCCCGCCCCTGCCGCATAGGCGGTCCGCGCCGCATCCCAGGCCCGCCAGTCGTCCGACAGAAAGGCCGGGTAGCAATTGACCATCACCACGCCCCCGTTGGCTGCGATCGCGCGCAGCAGATCGTCGGGAATGTTGCGGGGCGCGGCAGTCAGCGCCCGCGCGCTGGAATGCGACGCGATCACCGGCGCCGTCGTCGCCGCCAGCACCGCGGCCATCGTCGCGTCGGAAACATGCGCGATGTCGACGATCATGCCGATCCGGTTCATCTCCGCCACCACCTGCCGCCCGAACGGCGACAGGCCGCCGCTGCGCGGTGCGTCCGTCGCCGAATCCGCCCAGTCCAGGCTGCGTGCGTGCGTCAATGTCAGATAGGCGACGCCCAGCGCCCGGTACTGGCGCAGCACCGCCAGCCGCCCGTCGATCTGGTGGCCCCCCTCTACCCCGATCAGCGAGGCGGTGCGCCCGTCCTTCATGATCCGCCGTATCCCGGCGGCATCGCTGGCCAAGGCGAGATCGCGGGGATGCGCGGCGACCAGCCGGCGGACGATGTCGATCTGCTCCAGCGTCAGTTCCACCGCGCGCGGGCCGGTGACGTCGGCGGGAATCCACACCGACCAGAACTGCCCGCCGACATGCCCGCGCCGCAACCGGTCGAGATCGGTCTGGAGCGGGCGCGGCAGCCGGTCGGTCCCGCGCGTCAGGTCGATCGCCTCGACATGGCCGCCCTGGGTATCGCGGATTTCCCAGGCCAGATCGTTGTGCCCGTCAATCAGCGACGCCGCGGCCAGCACGCGTTCGGCGCGGGCCAATGCCGGGTCGGGTTTCGAGGAGGCCGACCGGGGCGGATCGGCGGCGGCCAACATCAGGAGCAGGGAGATCATCCCGCCATGATGGCAAAACGGCGGGACCGGGTCACCCCGATCCCGCCGCCGTCATGCCGATTGCCCGCCAGGGGCGATCGGATCGTCAGGCATGGGCGACGCGGGTCGCACGACGGCGATAGCGGGTCGCACCGCCGACCATCGCGAAACCGGCCAGCATCAGCGCCCAGCTCGCCGGCTCGGGCACCGACGCGGTCATCGAGATGCGATCATATCCGTCCATGTAGCGGGCCGTGTACTCGGTGATCGACCCTGCGCCGGTGCCGTCGTTGAAGAAGTCGATCAGGAACCCGGCCGACCCGATATCATTATAAGCCGCGAAGACGAGCGGGAAGCTGAAGCCCTCGAACGTTCCCGCCACGATGGTCCGTGCCGCGGTATCGAACCCGAAATACCGGTTCGACAGGCCAAGGATGTCGGTCAGCGAATAGGTGACGCTCGGGAATTCCTGAACGGTGCCGTCGCTAAGCAGGATCGGGCCGCCGACCGTGGTCATATCGAAGCTCTTGAGGTCCTCGAACGCCAGTACACCGGTCTTGGCGTCGTCATATTTGAACACGCCGCTGGCACGGCTGGTGCCGTTCAGGCCGAAATCGAACGTCACGGTCGCCGCCTGCGCGGGGGAGGTGATCGCCGCGGCGGCGATCAGAATACCGGTGGCCAATGACATCAGGCTGGTCTTCATGCGGATTTCCCTCGATTGCCCTGCGATCGGGCCAAAACATCGTTGAGAGACGTCCTAAATGATAATGACTAACATCGGGTTACGCGATTGATCCCGGATCGGGACGATCGCAGGAGGCAGGTGTTCAGCCCGCCGGATCGTGCGAGCGGCCGAAATCCTCCCGCGCGTCGTCCTGTCCCTGTTCCACGATCGACCGGCGGATCGCGCGGGTGCGGGTGAACAGGTCGAACAGCGCGTCGCCGTCGCCCCAGCGGATCGCACGCTGCAACTGCGCCAGGTCTTCGGAGAAGCGGCCCAGCATTTCCAGCACCGCCTCGCGATTCGACAGGAACACGTCGCGCCACATCGTCGGGTCGGACGCGGCGATGCGGGTGAAATCGCGGAACCCCCCGGCCGAATATTTGATGACCTCGCTCTCGGTCACCGCCTCCAGATCGCTGGCGGTACCGACGATCGAATAGGCGATGAGGTGCGGCAGGTGGCTGGTGACGGCCAGCACCCGGTCGTGATGCTCGGGGGTCATCACCTCGACATCCGCCCCCAGCCGCCGCCAGAACTCGCCCACCCGCGCCACCGCGAGGGGTTCGGCATCGGCAGCCGGCGTCAGGATGCACCAGCGGCCCGCGAACAGCGTCGCGAAGCCCGCTTCCGGCCCGCTGCGCTCGGTTCCCGCGACGGGGTGCGCGGGGACGACCGTCACGGTCGGGATCGCCTCGGCCAGCGCGCGCGCCACCTCGGTCTTGCAGCTGCCGACATCGGTGACGATCACGTCGGCGGGCATATCCGCCGCCAGGTCGCCCGCCACCGCGCCGATCGCGCCGACCGGCACGCACAGCACGACCAGATCGGCATCGGTGACCGCCGCGCCGGCCTGATCGGCGACATCGTCAACCAGTCCCAGCCGGATCGCCGTGTCGCGCACCGCCGGATCGGCGTCATACCCGCTCAGCCGCACCGTCGGCATCGACTGCCGCACGGCCCGCGCGACCGACGATCCAATCAGCCCCAGCCCGACGATCGCGACCCGCGCGAACGGCAGCATCAGCCGGCCCGTTCCACCAGCGTGCGCAGCGCCGCGACGACGCCGCGCGTCTCTTCCTCGGTGCCGATCGTAATGCGCAGGCCCTGTGCCAGCCCCTGCCCCGGCAGCCAGCGAACGATATAGCCCGCGTCCATCAGCCCCTTGTACGCCGTCTCGGCGGTCAGTTGCCCCTCGAACAGCACCAGCACGAAATTGGCCTGAGACGGCACGCAGCGCAGCCCGGCATTGCCCAGCGCGCCCATCTCGCCGACGAACCAGTCGCGCCAGCGGTCGTTGTGTGCGCGCGTCGACGCGACGAAGCCGGTATCCCCGACCGCCGCCACCGCCGCCGCCTGCCCCGCGATCGTCACGTTGAACGGCCCGCGCACCCGGTGCAGCGCCTCGATCACCGCCGCCGAGGCATATCCCCAGCCGATCCGTTCCGCCGCCAGCCCGTGAATCTTCGAAAAGGTGCGCGTGACCAGTACGTTGGCCGCCGTCTCCGCCAGCGCGAGGCCGCCATCGTCGTCCTCGGGCGCCAGATATTCGGCATAGGCCTGGTCGAGCACCAGCAGCACATGCCCCGGCAACCCGGCATGGAGCCGCGCGATCTCGTCCTTCGCGGTGAAGGTGCCAGTCGGGTTGTTCGGGTTGGCGACATAGACGATCGTGGTGCGATCGGTGACGGCGGCGAGGATCGCGTCGACATCGGTGGCGTAATCGCGGTCGTCCACCACCACCGGCGTCGCGCCGACCCGGCGGGTCGCGATCTCGTACACCGCGAAGCCGTAGCGGACATGGATGATCTCGTCCCCCACCCCGGCATAGGCGGAGGCGACCAGGTGCAAAATCTCGTCCGATCCGGTGCCGTAGATGATCCGGGCGGGATCGATCCCGTGCGCCGCGCCGATCGCCTCGCGCAGCGCGGTCGCGCCGGCATCGGGATAGCGTTCCAGGCTGGTGCCCGCGCCCGCAAAGGCGGCGACGGCGGCAGGACTGGTGCCGAGCGGGTTCTCGTTCGACGACAGTTTCACCACCTTGCGCCCGTCGTCCGCGGTCGAACGGCCCGGGATATAGGGATGGATCGCCTGCACCCATGGCTTCACGACGGGCGAGGTGGGGGAGGATGCTGGGGTCATGCCGCCGCGCATAGCCGCCACGGCCTTGCCATGCCAGCCCGCGCACCGTAGCGGGCGGGGGATGATCGACGAGCGTTTCGGGCTATCGCGCCATGTGACGTTGCCCGGGCCGCTCCGGCTCGACGGCGGCGCCCTGCTCGCGCCCGTCGAGATTGCCTACGAAACCTATGGCACGCTCGCCCCCGATGGCGGCAACGCGGTGCTGGTCTGCCACGCGCTGACCGGCGACCAGCATGTCGCCAGTCCGCATCCACGCACCGGCAAGCCGGGCTGGTGGTCGCGGCTGGTGGGCGAGGGAAAGCCCGTCGATCCCGCGCGCGACTTCATCGTCTGCGCCAACGTGCTGGGCAGTTGCATGGGGTCATCCGGCCCGTCGACGATCAACCCCGCCACCGGCCACCCGTTCGCGATGGCATTCCCCGTCATCACCATTCGCGACATGGTGCGCGCGCAGGCGATGCTGCTCGACCATCTCGGCGTCGGGGTGCTTCGCGCGGTGGTCGGCGGATCGATGGGCGGGATGCAGGCGCTCAGCTGGCCCGCCACCTTTCCCGATCGCGTGCGCGCGGCGGTGGTGATCGCCTCGACCGCGCGCCACACCGCGCAGAACATCGCCTTTCACGAGGTCGGTCGACAGGCGGTGATGGCCGATCCCAAATGGCGCGGCGGCGATTACCGCGACGATCCCCCCGCCGCCGGCCTGTCGGTCGCGCGGATGGCGGCGCACATCACCTATCTGTCCGAAGCCGGGCTGACCGAGAAATTCGGGCGGAAATTGCAGGCAAGGGATGCGAAGGGCTTCGGCTTCGACGCCGATTTCCAGGTCGAAAGCTATCTGCGCCATCAGGGGCTCAGCTTCGTCGACCGGTTCGATGCCAATTCCTATCTCTACATCACTCGCGCGATGGATTATTTCGATCTGGCGGAGGAGCATGGCGGGCTGCTCGCCAACGCCTTTCGCGCGACGGCCGCCCGGTTCTGCCTCGTCAGCTTCGATACCGACTGGCTGTACCCGACGATCGAATCGCGCCACATCGTCCACGCCCTCAACGCCGCCGGCCGCGCGGTCAGCTTCGTCGAACTCTCCAGCCCCTATGGCCACGACGCCTTCCTGCTCGACGCCCCCGAGATGAACCGCGTGGTCGACGGTTTCCTGAAGGCGGTGGCATGATCGATCTCGACGACGACAGGGCGCGGCTCGACGTGGCGCGTATTCACGGCTGGCTGGCGGGCAGTTACTGGTCGCCCGGCATCGCGCGCGATCTGGTCGAACGGGCGATCGCGGGATCGCACTGCCTCGGCGCCTATCGCGACGGCACGCAGGTCGGCTTCGCGCGCGCGATCACCGATCACGCCACCTTCGCGTGGATCGCCGATGTCTGGGTGGCCGAGAGCACACGGGGTCAGGGACTCGGCCGGCATATGGTCGGCTGGTTCGTCGATCATCCGCGCTTTGCCGGCATCCGCCGTATCGGCCTCGTGACGGCGGATGCGCATGGGGTGTACGAAAAGCTCGGATTTCACGCGCTGCTGCGTCCCGATCGCTATCTGGAAAAGCTGTCGGCGGAAGCCGCGGCAATGTTGCGGGCGGTGCCATGACCCTGCGTCCCGACCTCGCGGTGATCGCCGACCATGTCGCCGCCGGTGCGCGCGTGCTGGATATCGGCTGCGGCGACGGCGCGTTGATGGCGGCGTTGCGTGATGGCCGCGGCGTCGATGCGCGCGGGCTGGAGATCGATCCTGGCAACGTGTCGCTGGCGGTCGCGCGCGGGTTGCCGGTGGTGCAGGGCGATGCCGATACCGACCTGCCCGGCTATCCCGACCAGAGTTTCGACTATGCGATCCTCAGCCAGACGCTGCAGACCTGCCATGCGCCCGACCGGGTGCTGGACGAACTGTTGCGGATCGGCCGGCGTGCCTTCGTCTCCTTTCCCAACTTCGCGCATTGGCGGGTGCGGCTGTCGCTGCTGTGGGGCGGGCGGATGCCGGTGACGTCGTTGTTGCCCGAGCAATGGTACGACACGCCCAATATCCATCACGTCACGATCGACGACTTCCGCACCTTCCTGGCGCGGCGATCGGTGGTGGTGGAGGGGGCGTGGTTCCTGTCGCGCGGGGGCGTGCGACCGGCGGCGGGGGCCAATCTGCTTGCCGAACACGCCGTATTCCTGCTGCGACGCTAGGGAAACGGGGATGCGCGACGACCGGCTATGTGGAACTTTTGTTACTGATCTGGATTTACGGGTTCCACTCCCCATTGGATGTTCGATGAGCAAAACCGCGCTGATCGTCGAGGATGAGATTTTCGTCGCGCTGGATCTGGAGCGGATACTGCTCGATGCCGGCTATAACGTCGCCGCGATCGCCGCCGATCGCGAAAGCGCACTGCTGGCTGCGCCCGAGTGCGGATTCGCCTTTGTCGACGTGAACCTGCGTGACGGCCCGACGGGGCCGGATATTGCCCGTCGTATCGCCGCCGACTACGGTATCAAGGTGGTGTTCGTTACCGCCAACCCCACCCAGATCGGCGATGGCGATGGTGCGCTGGGGTATATCCGCAAGCCGTTCACCGAACGCTCGATCCTTGCCGCCGCCGCGATGGCGACCAGTGTGAATACATCCGTCAATGTCGCCGCCAGTGACGATGTGGTCCCGTTCGTGGCGCCGGTGATGACGGATGCGTCGTGCCGCCACGATCTGATGGTCGACGCGAAGGCCGGCTGAGGGCTGTCCCGTCCCCGGTCGGACGGGACGAAATGCTATACGTCCCGCCGGCTCAGGGCGGATCGCGGTACCCGTATCGCGACGTCCAGCCCCTCTGGCCGCCATTCGCGCGTTACCCTGCCACCCAGCTGGCGTACCGCGCTCAGTTCGATCAACTGGCTGCCGAACCCGCTCATCCCGCTGGCCGGCTCGGTCACCGCGGGGCCGCCAGTCTCGGTCCAGCACAGCGTCACGTCATCCCCATCCTGATCGATACGCACCGTCACCTGCCCATCCTGTGCGGACAGTGCGCCATATTTGGTCGCGTTGGTCGCCAGCTCGTGAAACAGCAGCGCCAGCGGCGTCGCGGAGCGATCGTCGATCAACATATCGGCACCCTCCGTCACGATCCGCAGACCGTCACCCTGCTGATAGGGTTCGAACAGGTCGGCGAGCAAACCGGCCAGACTGTCCTGCCGGGCGGAAGGGCGCGACTGCGCGCTGTGCGGCCGCACGAAATCATGGGCACGACCCAGCGCGGTAATCCGCTGGCGCAGGTCGGTGGCGATCGGTGCGAATTCGGGCCGGTTGCGTGCGGTGAACTGGATCAGCCCGGCGATCACCGCGAAGATGTTCTTGATCCGGTGAGCCAGTTCCTGGCTAATGATCTCGCGTTCTTCCAGCGCCAGTTTCTGCTCGTGGATGTCGGTGCAGGTGCCGAACCAGCGGGTGATCGTGCCGCCATCGTCGCGGATCGCCAAGGCGCGACCCAATACCCAGCGATACGTGCCGTCGAAATGCCTCAGCCGATATTCGATTTCATAGGGGTCGCCCGTCTCCAGGCTGCGACGCCATACCGTCCACGACCGCTCACGGTCGTCGGGATGGAATACGTCGTTCCACCCCTCGCCGTCGGTGCTGCCGGGGGGAGTGCCGGTGAACTCGTACCAGCGCGCATTATAATAATCGTGGAACCCATCAGCCCGCGTCGACCACACCATCTGCGGCATCGTGTCGGCCAAGGTACGGAACCGCAGGTCGCTTTCCTCCAGCGCGCGGCGTGATTGCGCAGCGGCGACGCCCTGTTCCCGGGCGACGCGGCGGTCGTCCAGCCGCCCCATCGCCGCCCGCGCCAGCACCATCAGTCCCTGATGCTGAAGCGGCGTCAGCCCCGCCCGCGGGACGGTGTCGAGTACGCAGACGGTGCCCAGCACGCTGCCGTCGGTCGCCCGCATCGGCGCGCCCGCATAGAAGCGCACCGATGTCGGACCGGTGACCAGCGGATTGTCGACGAAGCGCGGATCGGCCAGCGTATCGGGCACCACCATCACGTCGTCCGCCGCCACCGCATGGGTGCAGAACGAGATGTCGCGCCGGGTTCCCGTTCCATCGAAGCCGGTCCGCGCCAGGAAGTGCTGATACTCCTCCTCCAGCAGCGTAACGAGCGCCACCGGCACCTCGCACAGCGCCGCCGCGAAACGGGTCAGGTCGTCGAGCGCACCCGCTGCCCCGATTCCGTTCGCATCGTAGAACGACAGGACACGAGTATCGGCATCGGCGCACAACAGGGTTTCAGGGTTCAATCACCGGTCCTCAGAACGGAACATCGTCGTCGAGATCGTCGGCGAAGCCACCGCCCTGACCACCACCAAAGCTGCCGCCACCGCCACGGCTGCCACCGCCCGATGCACCGCCGCCGCGCGATCCCCCGCCCGAGCCGTAATCGTTGCCGCCGCCGCCGGCCCAGTCGTCGCCGCCACCGCTACGACCGCCGCCACCACCGGCACCGCCGCCCTGACCGCCACCGGGACCATCGAGCATGGTCAGCACGCTGTTGAATCCCTGCAACACGATCTCGGTCGAATATTTGTCCTGACCCTGCTGGTCCTGCCATTTGCGGGTCTGGAGCGAGCCTTCGATATAGACCTTCGAGCCCTTGCGCAGGAACTTCTCGGCGACGTTGGCCAGCCCCTCGTTGAAGATCGCGACCGAATGCCATTCGGTCTTCTCCTTGCGCTCGCCGGACATCTTGTCCTTCCACGTCTCCGACGTGGCGATCCGCAGGTTGACGACCTTGCCGCCGTTCTGGAACGCCCGGCTCTCGGGATCGCGTCCCAGATTGCCGACGATGATGACCTTGTTGACGCTACCCGCCATGATTGCCCCGAAATTAGAGGCCGACGGCAACCGCCAGCCAGTAGGTGATACCCGCCATGATGTACGCGGCGGCGAACAAATAGCCAACCATGAACGCCGGCCACTTCCACCCGTTCGTCTCGCGCCGGGTCACCGCGATGGTCGAGATGCATTGCGGCGCGAAGACGAACCACATCAGAAACGCCAGCGCGGTCGGCAGGCTCCAGCGCGCGCGCAGGTTTTCGGTGATCGCCTTCTGCCCGCCCTCGGCATCGGGATCGTCGATCGCATAGACGGTGCCGATCGCCGCCACCGCCACCTCGCGCGCCGCCATCGCCGGGATCAGCGCCAGCGCGATGTCGCGGTTGAAGCCGATCGGCCGCACCACCACCTCCAGCCCGTTGGCGATCCGGCCCGCCACCGAATAATCGACCGGCGATATCCCGCTGCCCTCGGGCGGCTTGGGGAACGACAGCAGCGCCCACAGCACGATCGTGGTCAGCGCGATGATCGTGCCGGCGCGCTTCAGGAATATTTCGGTCCGCCCCCACAGGCCCAGCGCGATGTCGCGCCATTGCGGCCACTGGTATTTGGGCATCTCCATCATGAAGCCCGACGACGCGCCCTTCGTCACCGTCCGCCGCAGCGCCAGCGCCGTGACGAACGCGCCGACGATGCCCAGCACGTAGAGGCCCAGCAGCACCAGCCCCTGCAACCCCACCCAGCCCCAGACCGGCCGGTCGGGGATGAAGGCGGCGATGATGATGGTATAGACCGGCAGCCGCGCCGAACACGTCATCAGCGGCGCGATCAGGATCGTGGTCAGCCGGTCCTTCTCGTCGTCGATCGTCCGCGTCGCCATGATGCCCGGCACCGCGCAGGCGAAGCTGGACAGCAGCGGGATGAACGCCCGGCCCGACAGGCCGACCCGCGCCATCATCCGATCCATCAGGAACGCGGCGCGGACCATGTATCCGGTCGCCTCCAACACCAGGATGAACAGGAACAGGATCAGGATTTGCGGCAGGAACACGATCACCGCGCCGACGCCCGCGATCAGCCCGTCCGAGATCAGCGAGCGGACGAACCCGTCGGGCAACGTCGCCGACACCCATCCCTCCAGCGCGGCGAACCCCGCCTCGATCCAGCCGATCGGCGCTTCCGACCAAGCGAACACCGCCTGGAACATCACGAACAACAGCCCCAGCAACAGCACCGGCCCCGCCACCGGATGCAGCGCGACCGCATCCAGCCAGTGGTTCCAGCGCCGCCCCGGCGATTCGGCGATCACCGCCGCCTGCGCGATGCCCCGCGCCCGGCGTTGCAGCGTGACGATATCCTCCTCGACCGCCGCGATATCGGGCACCCTGTCGGGCCGCCGCGCCGTCGTTCCCCCGACAATGCCGGTCAGCGCCGCGCGCAGCTGGTCCAGCCCCCGCTTGCGCACAGCGACGGTGGGGATCACCGGCACGCCCAGCTTGCGCTCCAGCACCGCCGGATCGAGCGTCAGTCCGTCGCGCTCGGCCAGATCGACCATGTTCAACGCGACCACCACCGGCAGGCCCAGCGCGATCAGTTGCAGCGCGAAGCGCAGGTGATTGTCGAGATTGGCGGCATCGACCACCACCACCATCGCATCGGGCACGCGTTCGAACCCGCCGCGCCCGGTCACCACGTCGCACGTCACCCGCTCGTCGGCGGAACCGGGGTCGAGGCTGTAGGTGCCGGGCAGGTCGACCAGTTCGACCGGGCGGCCATCGTCCAGCGCCAGCCGGCCCGAATGGCGCTCCACGGTGACGCCGGGGTAATTGCCCACCTTCTGCCGCGCGCCGGTCAGCGCGTTGAACAGCGCGCTCTTGCCGGCATTGGGATTGCCGACGAGCGCCACGAGCGGCGCGGCGTTCACGTCAGTGACGGGCGGAGACGCTGATCGCGGCCGCCACCGTGCGCCGCAACGCTACTGTCATCCGGCCGATCCGGCACGCGATCGGCCCGCTGCCGAAGCGCGAACGGTGCAGCACCTCCACCCCGACGCCCTCGTCGAAGCCCAGTTCGCGCAGCCGGCGTGCCTCGGGCACTGCCAGTCGACCCCAGTCGATCGCCGCGACGGTGGCGCGGGTCTGGCGGGGCAGGGTCACGAGACTGTCGAAGGTGGTCGCCATGGGGGGCAGATAATGGGTTTGCGACTGATTATCAATTAATGACCGTCGATAAATCCCGCTATCCCGCCAGCCCCGCCCCTTCCGGATCGATCAGCGCGGTCAGCCGCCGCGCCGCGCGCCGGGCAAAGGCGAGCGTGCAGCGCTTGCGGACATGCGCGGGCAGCGGCGTGGTATGCGCCTCGCGCAGGATCGCGGCGTCGTAACGGTCGGCGACGATGATGCCGGTCCGCGCCGGCAGAAAGGTGGGATCGTCCAGCGGCTGGCAATCGAACCCCGCCGGCACCGCCCAGAAATACCGGTCGCAATGGTCGAGATAGTCGGGCCATTTGCCGTCGCCCAGCAGATCGGCGCGCGATACCTTGATCTCGACGATCACGATCCGTCCGCGCGCGTCGATCGCCATCAGGTCCGCGCGCCGGCCACTCTCCAGTGGCACCTCCGCCATCGCGGTCAGGTCGTGCCGCAACAGCAGCCGCGTCACCCCCCGGCATACATCCGCCGCACAAAGCGCCGGATTCGCCGCGGAATCACCGTCGATGCAGGGAGCCGGCGTATCGAGCATAAGCGCCGGCATAAGAACAAGTCACGAACGGATCAAGTCCATCCTGTCCAAAGCCCCCTTCGCCGTCATTGCGAGCGTAGCGAAGCAATCCAGGGCCGCGCGTGTGACGCCCTGGATTGCTTCGCTACGCTCGCAATGACGGAATAAATTGGCGCACCCCCGCGAAGAAGTATGTTCGCGCAGAGAATGCAGAGGTGCCACTCACCGGATCGATCGGCAGACCCATCCCGGATCGGCCGACGGGCAGGAAAAGCGGGCATCGGGATGCAACCCTCTGCGTCCTCCGCGCCTCTGCGCGAACACCCTTCTTCATCGTGCGATCAGCGGTAGAAGAAGTGGTTCCCGATCACCGCGATCCGACGGATGCCCGCGCCCGGCGAACGGCCGCGTGCGTTGAAATACAGCGCGGTGCCTGCCACCGTGTCCCATGCCTTGTCGACCGCGACGCGGGCGACCGCGACCGCAGTCCGCCACGTCTTGCGGGCCTCGTCGATCACGGGGATGCGACCGCCGCGCACGAAGCTGAACTGTCCGCGCTGGGTCACGACGCTGCAGATATCGGTAGGGAAGCGGCCCGACTTCACCCGATTCAGGATCACTTGCGCCACCGCCAGCTGGCCCGACAGCGGCTCGCCCTTCGATTCGAAATAGATCGCACCGGCCAGACAACGCAGCGTCTCGCCCGATACCGAACTATCCTGCGCGGCTACTGCCTCGGCTAGCGTCGTGAAGTCGGCCGTGGTGGGCAATGGCGGCACGGTGATGAGTTTCGCGGGTACCGCCGCAGGGGCGGCGATCGTCGGTGTCGTGGGCTGGATTCCCACCGGCTCGGCGGCATGGGCCGCGGAAATCGTCCCAGGCATGGCCAGCGACACGAGCAGGGCGGCGGCAGCCGCTACACCGGAAAGAAACGTCATTCACTCAAACGGCTGTGCGGCAGGCTCACGGCGCGGTCGGATGAAACCGACCGTCCGGGTACCCTCCGACTGCGTCACCGGCCCGGACCGCACCCGGATCGGCACAACGCGATGGCGACCGACACCCCGGTTACTCAGGGCCGGATCGGTGTCAAACCATCAGGAGGGTTTCGGCGACGAGCTGTTCCGCGCCTGCGACGTCCAGCTCCACGACCCACAGATCGGGGTCGCGGGATCGCCGCCTTCGCCAATAATCCGCGATACCGCCATCGGTTCCCGCTGCCGGAGTCGAATCGATCAAAATCGATTCGCCGGTCGGGCCGGGACCGCGTTCCAGCAGCCGGTCGGGTTCGCCCGGCCGTGTGACGACGACCAGAATCGTGCCGCCGCCCGCATCTCCCTTCGCCAGTACCACGCCGAATCCGCCGACATCGTTGCATCGCCGCAGCATCGCCGACACCAGCAGCCCGCTCGGCAGCCGGCCACTCATGCCGCCGGCCCGTATCCCGGCAACCCCGCCAGCGCGATGCGCGATCGCATGAAGGTGCCGGTGCCCCGTGCCGCCTCCTCCCCCTCCGCGTCGATCAGCCGCGCCTCGCCCACGAACACGCGGCGACGCCCGCTGATCCAGCGCCCCTCCGCGACCACCGGGCCGGGGCCGAGCGGCTTGGTCAGCAGCAGGTTGAACGCGGTGGTCAGCAGGAAACGGTCGCTGACCAGGCTGTTGCACGCATAGAAGGCAGCATCGTCCAGCATTTTGAAATAGCTGGTGCCATGCGCCGCGCCACCGGCATGGAAATGCCGCTCGTCCAGTGTGAAGCGGATGCGGGCGACGCCACTGGTCCCAATCTCTAGCGACGATTCGAAGAAGCGGTTGATCGGCGCGCAGGCATAGAGCGATTCGAGCGCACGGAAATGCGCCGCCTCGCCTGCCGCCGGCACGTCCTCAGGCGGCATGACGCGCATCGCCGATGGTGAACAGCGCGTACAGCGCGTCGCGCGATCCCGCCCCGCGCAGCTTGGCCAGAAACGCCCGGTCGCGCAGCTGCCGCGACACGCGGGCCAGCGCCTTGAGATGATCCGACCCCGCGCCCACGGGCGACAGCAAGGCGAAGACCAGATCGACCGGCAGGTCGTCGACGGCATCGAACGCGATCGGTTGCGCCAGCCGGATGAACAGCCCGACCGGTGCGGCGATCCCCTCCAGCTTGGCATGCGGGATGGCGACGCCGCCGCCAAATCCGGTCGACCCCAGCTTCTCGCGCGCGGCCAGCTTTTCGGTCACCGCGCGCGGATCGATGCCCGTGCCGGGGCCAGCCAGCGTGCCCAGCTGCTGGAACAGCGCCTTGCGCGACGTCACCGACAGACCGGTCATCACGGCGTCGGGGCGCAGCAGATCGCTGAAATCGGTCATCGGTTCACTCGGCCATATCCCCCGCACGGCCGCATAGCGGGTCGTGCGGGGGTGGCAAGTCAGGCGGCGGCGGCGGTGCTGCCCGCCGCGGCGTTCGCGGCAGCGCCATCGCGCTGCGGCTCGACCCAGCCGATCGTGCCGTCACCCCGGCGATAGACCATGTTGTATGCGCCCGTGCCCGAGTTGCGGAACAGCAGCGCGGCAGTGTTGCGCAGGTCGAGCATCATCACCGCATCGCCGACGCTGGCGTCGGGAATATCGACGCGCGTCTCCGCCACGATCAGCGGCGCATCGCCCTGATCGTCCTCCTCGGTCGATTCGGCGAACAGGGTGTAGCCGGCATTGTCATAGGCGCCGGCCTCCGCCACCTCGATCGCCTGCGCGGCGTGGCGGTCCTTCAGGCGGCGCATATAGCGGCGCAGCTGCTTCTCGATCTTCTCGGCTGCGCCGTCGAAGGCGGGGTGTGCATCCTGGGCATCGTTGCTGCCCTTCAGCACCAGGCCCTTCATCACGTGCGCGACGATATCGCACCGGAAACCGACATCGTGCGGACCGCTGCCGAAAGTGACCTCGGCGGAAATGGCCCGGCTGAAATATTTGTCGGCGATACCCTGGAGTCGGTCTTGGACATGGATCTTGAGCGCGTCGCCCGTTTCGACCTGATGACCTGAAATCCGGATATCCATTGTCTTCTCCATTGAACGGACAGTCCTGTTGGCTCTGCCCCGAACGGCGTCATCCGGACGCCACGGCCCCCTCGATCGATGGTCCCCACAGGGAATCGGGAATACCTTTCATGAACGCCGCATGGGCGGCAACGTCTCCCTCGGGGACGGTGAAAACGCGCATCGGCCGGACCGGACGGCGCACGTCTGCGACGACCGGCGCCGCACCGGCCGCCGGCGCCGCCTCGCCCAGCCCAAGCCCGATCTGGCGACCGCCCATCAGCTCGACATAGACCTGCGCCAGCAGTTGCGCGTCGAGCAGCGCGCCGTGCAGGACGCGGTGCGACCGGTCGATCCCGAACCGCGCGCACAGCGCATCCAGCGTATGCTTGGCGCCGGGATGCCGGGTCCGCGCGATCTGGAGCGTGTCGATCATCCGCGTGCGCTGGCAGATCGCCGAATGGCCCGCCTGCATCAGTTCGCCGTTGATGAAGCCGAAATCGAAACTGGCATTGTGCGCGATCAGCGGCGCATCGCCGACGAAGTCCAGCAGCTCGGCCACGCCGTCCGCGAACAGCGGCTTGTCACGCAGGAAAGCGTCGGACAGGCCATGGACCCGTTCGGCATCGGCGGGCATCGGCCGCTGCGGGTTGTAATAGGCGTGGAAGGTGCGGCCCGTTTCCACCCGGCCCACCATCTCGACGCAGCCGATTTCCACCAGCCGGTCGCCTTCGGAAAACTTGAACCCCGTCGTCTCGGTATCGAACACGATCTCGCGCATCGGTACGGTATCGCCCTTCGCGATCGATCAGGCAAGCGCCCCGCTGCGCAGGCCGGCGATCATCCGGCGCACCACGGCGCGGGTATCGCCCAGCGATCCGTCGGTCGGGATCACGATATCGGCGCGCGCGCGCTTCTGCGCATCGGGCAGTTGGCGGGCGAGGATCGCGTCCAGCCGGGCGGGCGTCATCCCCGGCCGCGCCAGCACCCGCGCCCGCTGTACCGCCTCCCCCGCCGAGACGATGGCGACCCGGTCGCAATGGCGCTCGCCCCCCGTCTCGAACAGCAGCGGCACATCGAGCACGACCAGCGGCGCGGTCGCGTGATCCGCCAGAAACGCCGCGCGCTCGGCCGCCACGGCGGGATGGACGATCTCCTCCAGCCGCGCCAGCGCCGCCGGGTCGCCCAGCACCGCCTGTCCCAGCGCCGCCCGGTCCACCCCGTCCGCGCCGGTGGTGCCGGGAAACGCCGCCGCGATCGCCGCCACCACCCCGCCGCCCGGCCCCTGCAACCGGTGCACCGCGGCATCCGCGTCGAACACCGGCACGCCTTCGTCCGCGAACATCGCCGCGACGGTCGACTTTCCCATCCCGATCGATCCAGTGAGGCCGAGGACGATCATCCCCCCCTCACCCCGCCAGCAGCGCCCGCAATTCGTCGTCCCGCTCGCGTGGCGGTTCGGTGCCGAACAGGATCGCGAACGCCACCGCCGCCTGCGCGATCAGCATCTCCAGCCCATCGACCGTATCCAGCCCCCGCGCCCGCGCCGCCGCCAGCAGCGGCGTTTCCAGCGGCGCATAGACGATGTCGTAGACGATGCCGTCGTCGGGCATCGCCGACAGGTCGATATCGAGGGGTGGTTGCCCGGTCATCCCCAGGCTGGTGGCGTTGACCAGCAGCGCGGCCGGCGGCACCTGCGGCGTCAGCGGCAGTGCCTGCCCCTTCAGCCCGAACGACGACAACAAGGCCGCCGCCTTCAACGGGTTGCGGTTCAGCACAGTCACCTTGCCCACCCCGACGCGCGCCAGCGCCCACAGGATCGCCCGCGCCGCGCCGCCCGCGCCGATCACCGTCACCGGTTGCCCGGTCAGGTCGAGATCGCCGATCGGACTCCAGAATCCGGCGGCATCGGTGTTAGTCCCCGCCAGCGCCCCGTCCTGGCGGAACACGGTGTTGATCGCGCCGATCGATGCGCGCACCCCGCCCGGATCGGCGACATGGCCCAACGCCTCCACCTTGTGCGGCACGGTGATGTTGCACCCGCGCCAGTGCGAGTCGTCCGCCCGCGCGGCGAAGAACGCCGCCAGATCGTCCGCCGCCACGCGGGTGGCGCGGTAGTCGCCGTCGATCCCCAGCGCGTCCAGCCAGAAGCGGTGGATAAGCGGCGACTTGGAATGCGCGATCGGATCGCCGATCACCTCGGCATAGGGGCGGTTCGGGCTCGGGTCGCCCGCGGCGAAGTCGGTGAACGAAGTCATGGCCGTCGACCTATCGCGATTCCCGTGCGCTGCGAAGCCGGGAAGAAGGTAGAGAGGTTCGCGCGGAGACGCGGAGACGCGGAGGGGTTGCGTGGCCGGCGATCGGAAGACCGATCACGAACGATGGAAGTGAGCGGGCCGTGGGAGGCGAAGGTCGTGCCTCATTCGATCCTCCGCGTCTCCGCGTGAACCTCTTCTTCTTTGCGGCTTCGCGTAAACTTGTCTTATCGCATCAACATTCCGCGCACCCGCGCATAGTCGAGCACCTGCAGCAACGGCAGGCCGAGGATGGTGAAATGGCTTCCGTCCAGCCGGCTGAACAACTGCACCCCCGGCCCCTCGACCCGGAAACAGCCGACGCAGCCCGCGATCGCCGGCCATTCCGCATCCAGATACGCCGCGATGAAGTCGTCGGACAGCAGTCGGACATGCAGCCGTGCGCGGTCGACATATCGCCACACCGCCGCCCCGCCCTCCGCGACCACCGCCGCGCTCCAGAGATCGTGGGTGCCGCCGCTCATCCGCCGCAGATGGTCCGCCGCCTCCTCGCGGCTTTCGGGCTTGTCGAGCCGGGTGCCGTCGGCCAGCGCGATCAGCGAATCCGATCCCAGCACCAGGTCGCCCGGTCGGCTCCGCGATATCTTCACCGCCTTCAGCTCCGCCAGCGCATCGGCCAGATCGCGCGGGGAAAGATGCGCCATCGCCGCCTTCGCCGCGTCCTCGTCGACCCGCGCGGGCACCGCCTCGAACGGCACCCCTGCCGCGTCCAGCATCGCCCGGCGCGACGCGCTTTGCGAGGCGAGAACGAAACTCACAGGTCCACCCCGACATCAGGTGCGGGGTTGGCGCGCCGCTGGTTGACCAGCGAGACGATCGCGGCGGCGGTTTCCTCGATCGAGCGGCGGGTCACATCGATCACCGGCCAGCCATTGTCCGCGAACATCCGCCGCGCGAACGCGATCTCGCGCGCCACCGCGTCCTGTTCGACATAGGGGGTGTCAGCCTGCTGGTTCAGCGACAGCAGGCGGTTGCGCCGCACCTGGATCAGCCGGTCGGCGCTGGTCGTCAGCCCGACGATCAGGGGGTTGCGCAGGCGATAGAGGATCGGCGGCGGCGGGCTTTCGACCACCACGGGGATGTTGGCGGTCTTGTAGCCGCGATTGGCGAGGTAGATCGAGGTCGGCGTCTTGGACGAACGGCTGACCCCGGCCAGCACGATGTCCGCCTCTTCCCATTCCTCCCACGCGATGCCGTCGTCATGCGCGATCGTCCACTGGATCGCATCGACCCGCGCGAAATAGGCCGCATCCAGCACGTGTTGCCGCCCCGGCCGCGCCTTGGCCTGCTGCCCCAGCATCGCCGACAGCGCGTCGTTGACCGGATCGATCGGCGCCACCGCCGGCAGGCCCAGCGCCGCGCAGCGATTCTCCAGAATCCGCCGCGTCGTCGGATTCACCAGCGTATAGACGACGAGGCCGGGATTTTGCGCGATCTCCTGCAGGATGCGCTCCAGATGCGTCTCGGTGCGCACCATCGGCCAGAAATGACGCACCGTCTCGACGTCGTCGAACTGCGCCAGCGCCGCCTTGGCGATGTTCTCCAACGTCTCGCCGGTCGAATCCGACAGCAGATGGAGGTGGAGCCGGGTCAGCGCCACGCGCTGTTCCGGGCGGCGGGGCAGGGGGGCGAAAACCCCCGGTATCGGGCTGTGGATAACATGAGGGCGAATCGTAGCGTAACCGGCCGGGGCCGCCAAGCCGCGCCGCGGCCGGTGATAATCCCCGACTTATCCACAGGCGCGTCCACAGGGCATAAAGTTATCCACAGATTGTGGAAAACGTGTGCTCATGATTCCGAATCGTGGAGGCCCGGCGCATGCGTATGAGTCAAGCTGTTGGCAATCCGGGGATGAATCCGTAATCCCCATTGCCCACGCGCCTACTACTACCACGACCTTTTTCGATTCTTCTTTGATGAGTAGATGCTCCTGACCGACGCTGTTTTCGCCGCCGATGCGGCTTTCGCCCCCGTCAAGCCGCTGATCGCCACCTTGCGTGGGGAAAAACCGGCCGTGCCGCCGCTCTGGCTGATGCGGCAGGCGGGCCGTTACCTGCCGGAATATCGAACGTTACGGTTCGATAAGGGTGGCTTCCTCGCGCTGGCGACCGATCCGGAAGCGGCGGCCGAGGTGACGGTGCAGCCGATCCGCCGCTTCGGCTTCGACGGCGCGATCCTGTTCTCCGATATCCTGATGGTGCCATGGGCACTGGGGCAGGAACTGAGCTTCGGAGCAGGGGAGGGGCCGCGACTGGAGCCGCCACTGGTCGATCACGCGCTGGCGGCGCTGGAACGGGTGCCTCAGCGGCTGAAGCCGGTCTATGCCACCTGCACCCGCGTCGCGGCGATGCTGCCGCCCACGACCGCATTCCTGGGCTTTGCGGGCAGTCCGTGGACGGTCGCGACCTACATGGTCGCCGGGCGCGGCTCGAAGGATCAGGGCGAAACCCGCCGCTACGCCTATCGCGACCCCGCCGCCTTCGCCGGGATCATCGATGCGATCGCCGCGATGACGGTCGACTACCTGATCGCGCAGGCGGATGCCGGGGTGGAGGCGGTGCAGCTGTTCGACAGCTGGGCCGGCTCGCTGTCGCCGGCGCAGTTCGAACGCTGGGTGATCGCCCCCAACGCCGCGATCGTCGCCGCGCTGAAGGCGGCGCGGCCGGACCTGATCGTCATCGGTTTCCCCAAGGGGGCAGGGGGCAAGCTGCCCGCCTATGCCCGCGAAACCGGGGTCGACGCGCTCGGGCTGGACGAGACGGTGGACCCGGTCTGGGCCGACCGGCATCTGCCGAAGGGATTGCCGGTGCAGGGTAATCTCGATCCGCTCGCGCTGATCGCGGGTGGTGCGGAACTGGACGCGGGGGTGGACCGTATCATCGCCGCGCTAGCGGATCGCCCGCACGTGTTCAACCTGGGCCACGGCATCCTGCCCGATACGCCCATCGCCCATGTCGAGCGCCTCGTCGCTCGCGTCAGGAGGACCGCATGACCGGCTGGCTGGGCGCTGCCTATGACTGGGTCAAGGCCGCGCATCTGATCTTCGTGATCTTCTGGATGGCGGGGCTGTTCATGCTGCCGCGCTATCTGGTCTATCATCAGGAGGCGCTCGCCGCCGGCCGCACCGACGAGGCGGCCCTGTGGGTGGAGCGGGAGGGCAAGATCCGTGGCATCATCCTCACCCCCGCGCTGGTCGTCGTCTGGGTGCTGGGGCTGGCGCTGGCGGCCAATCTGGGGCTGTTCGACGGGGTACCGGGCCTTGGTTGGCTCCATGCCAAGCTGGCGCTGGTGCTGCTGCTGTCGGGCTATCACGGCTGGACCATCGCCTATGCGAAGAAGCTGGCCCGCAATCGCCCGACCCTGACCGGCCGCCACCTGCGCATGATCAACGAAATCCCCGCGCTGGCGGTGACGCTGATCGTCGTGCTGGTGATCGTGAAGCCGTAAGCTCGCCCGCCGCCAGTTATCCGGCATCCAACCTCCGTCATCCGGGTATCGGCCAGGATGACGGATGGGCGCGATCTCCCGCTTGACGCAGGTGGATCACGCGCCTACCACACTCCCCAAGCGTAGAGCGGCGTCCTGCCGTCACGCATTGCTACTCCAGCATCGTCGCAGCGTCCCGCCGACCACGCTATACCCATCCTACCCGCGCATCCGGATCGATCCATGCATCTCAAAGACCTGAAGAAGAAGACGCCCGCCGATCTGGTGCAGCTGGCCGAGGAACTGGGCGTCGAAAGCGCGTCGACGCTGCGCAAGCAGGACCTGCTGTTCGCGATCCTGAAGGAACAGGCGGAACGCGGCGACCAGATCATGGGGCTGGGCACGATCGAGGTGTTGCAGGACGGCTTCGGCTTCCTGCGCAGTCCGGAGGCGAATTATCTCGCCGGTCCCGACGACATCTACGTCTCCCCCAATCAGGTCCGCAAGCACGGCCTGCGCACCGGCGACACGGTGGAGGGCGAGATTCGCGGGCCGAAGGACGGCGAACGCTATTTCGCGCTGACCCGCCTGACCACGGTCAATTTCGACGATCCCGATGCGGTGCGACACCGCGTCAACTTCGACAACCTGACGCCGCTCTATCCGGAATCGAAGCTGACGCTCGATCCGGAAGATCCGACGCAGAAGGACAAGTCGGCGCGGGTCATCGATATCGTCAGCCCGCAGGGCAAGGGCCAGCGCACGCTGATCGTCGCACCGCCCCGCGTCGGCAAGACGGTGATGCTCCAGAACATCGCCCGCGCGATCTCGGAGAACCACCCGGAAGTCTTCCTGATCGTGCTGCTGATCGACGAGCGGCCCGAGGAAGTCACCGACATGCAGCGCAGCGTGAAGGGCGAGGTCGTCTCCTCCACCTTCGACGAACCCGCGCAGCGCCACGTCCAGGTCGCCGAGATGGTGATCGAGAAGGCCAAGCGGCTGGTCGAGCACAAGCGCGACGTCGTGATCCTGCTCGACTCGATCACCCGCCTCGGCCGCGCGTACAACACCGTCGTGCCCTCGTCGGGCAAGGTGCTGACCGGCGGTGTCGACGCCAATGCGCTGCAACGCCCCAAGCGGTTCTTCGGCGCGGCGCGCAACATCGAAGAGGGCGGCTCGCTCTCGATCATCGCCACCGCGCTGATCGACACCGGCAGCCGCATGGACGAGGTGATCTTCGAAGAGTTCAAGGGCACCGGCAATTCCGAGATCGTGCTGGACCGCAAGGTTGCCGACAAGCGCATCTTCCCCGCGCTCGATGTCGGCAAGTCCGGCACCCGCAAGGAGGAATTGCTGGTCGCCAAGGACAAGCTGTCCAAGATGTGGGTCCTGCGCCGCATCCTGATGCAGATGGGCACGATCGATTCGATGGAATTCCTGCTCGACAAGATGAAGAACTCGAAGACCAACGAGGATTTCTTCGACAGCATGAACCAGTAAAGCCGCAAGCGGCCTACCGGTTCATGCCGGTCGGCAGGGCGAACCGCCCCGACCGACGAGGCGGGTTTTGCCCGCGAGGGGGCGAGTGCGTCGGAGGCGATGGCTCCCGCACCGCCATCGTCGATTGATTCGCATCCGTATTGATTTAAACCTGTGATGCTGGCTGGGCCGAACCAACCAGGATCATGCGAAGGTTTAGTCGCCGATGAAAGCAATCATGGCTATGTTGATAGCGGGCATGGCATTGCCGGCTATCCCCGTTGCCGCCCAGACCTCCGGCGATGTCACGGAAATGGCGCAAATATTTCAGGACGATCAGGCAGTCCGAGAGAACATCAAGCCCGAACAGTTCAAGGATCGCGAATTCGTTACGCGAATGATCGCGCAGGACAAGGCAAGGCGCGCGCGGACCGCCAAGTTGATGGAGCAGGGCAAGCTCACGACTGCCGACGACTTCTATCATGCCGCTTTCATATTCCAGCATGGCAGTGAGCCCGGCGACTATTTGCTGGCCCATTCGCTCGCCATCGCGGCGACGGCTTTGGGGAGAAAGGACGCGTCATGGATCGCGGCCGCGACACTCGACCGCTATCTTCAGGCGATCGGGCAGAAGCAGATTTACGGCACTCAGTATCGCAACAGCCCGGAAACCGGTCCAACGATGGAGCCATATGATCATGTCCTCATATCGGATGCGCTTCGCCGGACGCTGGGTGTTCCGGTCCAGATGGAACAGCAGAAACGGCTCGATGGAATGAAAGCCCAGCTTCCCGCCGGTAAGTAGAAACGGATCAAACCCTTTCTCTACCATCCCGGCCCTATTACGGTATGACGCCACGAAACCGCCGGGGCAGGGCGATCGTTGCTGGCCCCATGCAACCGGGAGCCCGACGACCTTGACCATAATATCCATGCTGGCTGCGGCCGCGTCCACGGCCGGGCCGGGTTCGCCCGCCGAGATCTGGCAGCACATCGTCAACGATTTCTCGAACCTGTCCGACCCGGCGGCGCTAGCGGCGTTCGGGTCGGTGCTGATGATCGATCTGGTGCTGGCGGGCGACAACGCGATCGTCGTCGGCGCGCTGGCGGCGGGTCTGCCGGCGGAACAGCGCAAGAAGGTGATCCTGATCGGCATCGGCGCGGCGCTGGTGCTGCGCATCTTCTTCGCGCTGATCGTGACGTGGCTGATGGGCATCGTCGGCCTGATCTTCGCCGGCGGCCTGTTGCTGCTGTGGGTCAGCTGGAAGTTCTGGCGCGAGATTCGCGAGGGCGGGAATCACGAGGCCAATGTCGAACAGGGCATCAAACCGGTGAAGAGCTTCGCCGGTGCCGCCTGGGCGGTCGCGGTGGCGGACGTGTCGATGAGCCTCGACAACGTGCTGGCCGTCGCCGGCGCCGCGCGCGAACATCCCGGCATCCTCGTGATCGGCCTGTTGCTGTCGGTGGCGCTGATGGGACTGGCGGCGAACTTCATCGCCCGGATCATCGATCGCTATCGCTGGATCGCCTATTTTGGCCTCGCCGTGATCCTGCTCGTCGCGATCAAGATGATCTACGAGGGCTGGACCGGCACTACCGACACGCTGGGGCTGGTCAGCCTGTTCACCTGATTGTACATCGCCTGACGTAACGAAAAGGCCCGTCCCTCCATCATGGGGGGCGGGCCTTTTCTATGGACGATCAGACCTAGCGAACCGGCGTCGACGCCGTGGTGCTTTTGACGAGGCTGATGCCATAATCGCAATTCGCCTCCGTCGTGTACCCTTCGCCCGATGCGACGATTTCGTGGTTGGCGCCACGTAGACGCCAGCGCCATTCCACACCGGCACGATACTTCTCGAAATACATCGACATCCCCTCATCGTTCACGATGCCTGCTTCGACAGGCACCCGAAGGAGATAAGCAGAAGTTACGGGTTTCTCGACGCCGACTGGCTCGGATTCGGATGTTTTACCTTACCCCAGATGCGCCGCGAAGAACGCGGCGGTGCGCCCCTCCGCCAGCGTCGCCGCCTCTTCCGACCGGCGCGATCCGATCGCGGCGGCGAAGCCATGATCCTCGCCCGGATAATCGTGCAGCGTCACCTTGGGATGATCGTCCAGCCCGGCATGGATGCGCGCCTGCGCATCGTGATCGACGAAATGATCCTCGACCGGGATATGTAGCATCAGCGGCCGGGCGATGCCGTGCTTCTCGCCGAGCAGCCCGTCGATCCCGACCCCGTAATAGCCGACGCTGGCATCCACGTCCGTCCGCGTGGCGACCATGAACGCCAGTCGCCCACCCAGACAGAAGCCGACCGCACCGACCTTACCGTCCTTCGGCAGCATCCCGCGCGCCGTCCGGATCGTCGCCTCCAGATCACCGATGGCGGCATCCTGATCCAGTTGCCCCATCAGCTGCAGCGCGCGCTCGAACTCCGGCTTCACGTCGGGGTCCAGTTCGACCCCCGCCGCGAACTGCCAGAACAGGTCGGGGGCGATCGCCAGATAGCCGGCCTCTGCGAACAGGTCGCACTGGCGACGGATACCAGCGTTGATTCCGAATATCTCCTGGATCACGACGATGGCGCCACGCGGCGTGCCGGCGGGGTCGGCGCGATACGCCCCAAAGCTGCCGTCGTCGGTATCGATGGTGATGCTGCCCGTCATGATCATTCTCCTGCCGTTGCCGGTTCGTCGTCCGGCTCCTACTCTTCCGGCTATGGCGTCGCGATCCCGCGGGCTCAAGCACGTCCTGATCAGGGGATACACGACGATGAAGGTGACGATCGAGATCGACTGCACGCCCGAGGAGGCGCGTCGCGCGATGGGCTTGCCCGACCTGACGCCGCTGCATGATCGCTATCTGGCGATCGCGGGCGAGGCGATGGAGGGCAATGTCCGCCCCGAGATGGTCGAGGCAATGATGCGTAACTGGGCGCCGATGGGCGAGGCGGGAATGAACTTCTGGCGGCGGCTGATGGAGAATGCGGGCAAGCCGACCGGATGAGGGTCAGCGACGTGACCGGCACCATGATGGGCGATACGATCTTTGCGGTATCGAGCGGTCGTCCGCCCGCCGGCATCGCCGTGATCCGGTTGAGCGGTCCGCAGGCGCGCGACGCCGCAACCGCCCTTGCCGGTCGGTTGCCCGAGCCGCGCCATGCCAGCCTGCGGGGACTGCGTGACGGGGCAGGGGCATTGCTCGACCGCGCGCTGGTGATTCTGTTTCCCGGCCCCGCGACCGCGACCGGCGAGGATGTCGTCGAGTTCCACTGCCACGGTGGCCGGGCAGTGACGCGGGCGGTGGAACGGGCGCTCGCTGCACAACTTGGTTGCCGCCTGGCCGAACCCGGCGAGTTCACCCGCCGTGCGTTGCTTAACGGTCGCATCGATCTGGCTGAAGCAGAAGGGTTGGCCGATCTCCTTGAAGCCGAAACAGAGGGGCAGCGGGTCGCCGCGCTGGCGGCGGCGGAGGGGCGGATCAGTCGGCAGGTCGCCGACTGGCTGGCGCAGGTCGCGGCCCTGTCCGCCCGGATCGAGGCGGAGCTGGATCATGCCGATGAGGACGATGTCGCGGCGGACGATAGCCATGTCGCTGCTGTCCGGGACGAGGCGATCATGCTCGGCCACGCGATCGCGGCAGTCGCATCGGCACCCCCGGTCGAGCGGCTACACGACGGTATCCGTGTGGTGATCGGTGGTCCGCCCAACGCCGGTAAATCAACTTTGCTCAATCTTCTGACGGAGCGTGATGCGGCGATCGTTTCCCCGATCGCGGGGACCACGCGAGATAAAATCGAAGCCGGCGTCCGGCGGCATGGAATCGCCTATAATATGGTTGATACCGCGGGACTGACTGACACCGACGATGTGGTGGAGGCGATCGGCGTGGAACGGGCGACGGCGGCGATCAATGCGGCCGACGTGCTGGTCTGGCTGGCGGACGAACCACCGCCACGCGACGATGGGCTCTGGGTCCATGCGCGGGGCGATGCGGTGGGACGCGAGGCAATACCGGCGGGACGGGTGGCAATGGTGCGGCAGGACCGCCCGGAGACGGTGGAGGCGTTGTGGTGGTTGATCGAGGATCGGGCAAAGGCGCTGCTGCCACAGGTGGATGCGTTGCCACTGAGGGAACGGCACCGGTCATGGTGTAAGGCTGCGGCAACGGCATTGGAGACGATGCCGGTCGACCCCCTGCTGATCGGCGAACATCTGCGCGAGGCGCGGAGATCGTTGGCCGCAGTGATCGGAGTCGATGCCACCGAAATAATGCTGGACGCGTTGTTCTCCCGGTTCTGCCTGGGGAAGTGATGTTCCACGTGGAACAGTTTTGACGCGCCCCCGCCACTCGCGGTAGGGCGCTGTCATGTTCGATGTCATCATTATTGGCGGTGGTCATGCCGGGGTCGAGGCCGCATGCGCTGCGGCCAGACGTGGCGCACGTACCGCCCTTGTCACGTTTCATACCGACAATCTCGGCGTCATGTCGTGCAATCCCTCAATCGGCGGGCTCGGCAAGGGGCATATCGTCCGTGAGATCGACGCCTTTGACGGGGTGATGGCACGGGCTGCGGATGCTGCGGCAATCCATCACCGGATGCTCAATAGAAGCAAAGGTGCAGCGGTGCAGGGGCCGCGGATCCAGGCCGATCGGAAGCTTTATGCCTGTGCCGTACAGGCGATGGTCACCGCCCAATCGGGACTCGACGTGATCGCTGGTGACGTGGAATCGCTGCTGATTAATGGTAATCGGGTAGCTGGCGTGACGCTGGCAGATGGCCGCGTGATCGCGGCATCGGCGGTAGTGATTGCCACTGGTACGTTCCTCGGCGGGCGCCTGTTCCGGGGGTCCGAGCGTGGCGAGGGCGGCCGGGTCGAGGAGCGTGCGGCTGGTCCGCTGGCGGCGCATCTCCGCGCGCTCGACCTGCCGATGGCGCGGCTGAAGACGGGGACACCACCGCGACTGGATGGCCGCACGATCAACTGGGCGATGCTGGAAGAGCAACCATCCGACGCCGATAGCTGGACGATGTCGGCGATGACGCCACACCGGTTGTTGCCACAAGTCGCCTGCGCGATCACCCGAACGGTGGTAGCGACGCACGACGTGATCCGCGACGCGATCCCGGAATCGCCCTTGTTCTCCGGCGCGATCGAGGGGGCGGGGCCGCGCTACTGCCCGTCGATCGAAGACAAGATTCATCGCTTCGGTGACCGTGACGGCCACCAGATATTCCTTGAGCCGGAGGGGTTGGACGATGCCACCGTCTATCCCAATGGCCTGTCGACCTCGATCGGGGAAGCGGCGCAGGCGGCGATGATCGCGACAATCCCGGGGTTGGAACGCGCGCGGATCACGGTGCCCGGCTATGCCGTGGAGTACGACCATATCGATCCCCGCGCACTCGATTCGACGCTGGCGGTGCGCGGGATGGCCGGGTTGTTTTGCGCGGGGCAGATCAATGGCACTACCGGATATGAAGAAGCGGCGGGGCAGGGGTTGGTGGCAGGGCTCAATGCGGCAGCCCATGCCATCGGGTTGGAACCGGTGATCCTCGACCGCGCATCGAGTTATCTGGGGGTGATGATCGACGACCTTGTCTTGCAGGGTGTCACCGAACCCTATCGAATGCTGACCGCCCGCGCCGAATATCGCCTGTCGCTTCGCGCCGACAATGCCGCCACCAGATTGGGGAAGATCGCCACGGCGGTGGGAAGTTTGGGACCCGACCGACTGGCGCAACAGCGGGATGCGGCAACCGCCCGAGGCGCCTTGATGGAACGGTTGGCGATCCCGCGTACCGCCTCCTGGGTTGCGGATCGTGGCGCGCCGGTCAGCCGCGATGGGGCGGTACGGTCGGCATGGGAGTGGCTCCGGTTCGAGGGAGTGACGGTCGATCAGATCGCCCCCGATGCGGTAACGGGGATCGAAACGACGGTGGTGGAGGAGGTGCTGCAGGATGCACGCTATGCGCCCTATCTGGAACGGCAGGCGGAGGAGGTGGCACGCCTGCGCGCCGAGGAGGAAATATTGTTGCCAGAGGCGATCGATTATCGCGGCATCCCCGGTCTGTCGTCGGAGATGATCGCACGGCTCAGTGCCAGCCGTCCCCGCTCGCTGGCGGCTGCGGCACGGGTGCGTGGCGTGACGCCGGCAGCGCTTTCGGCGGTGTTGCTTCATACCAAGCGGCGCGCGGCATGACCGAAGATGAAGCCCGCGACTGGGTACGGGGCCAGGTCGATGGCGTCGCGTTCGATCGTATCAGCCGCTTCGTCGATTTCGTCGTGTCGGAGAATCAGAGCCAGAACCTCATCTCGCCCGCAACGATCCCAACGATCTGGGAACGCCATGTCGTCGATTCCCTGCAACTGCTGACGATCGTGCCGGCTGATGCAGGACGTTGGATGGATATAGGTACTGGCGGCGGTTTCCCCGGCATGGTGCTGGCGATTGCCGGTGCGCGGCCCATTCTGATGGTCGAGCCACGCCGTAAGCGTGCTGAATTTCTACGCAATTGTGTTGCGGTCTTGAGTTTGGGAGGAGCCGAGGTTGCTGCATCCAAAGTGGAACAAGTCGATTGGGTGGCGGACGTGATTACCGCGCGCGCGGTCGCATCGGTCGAAAAGCTTTTGCTTGCCGCCGCTCATTGCGCCACAACATCGACGCGATGGCTGCTCCCGCGGGGAACGGTGGATGTGGCATCGCTCCCCGCGCTGTGCGCCCGTCATCAGTTGGTGTTTCACGTGAAACAAAGCCTCACCCATCCGGACTCGTCCATCGTATTTTTTTCACCGATGGTTTCCGGAGGCCGGGCATGACCACAGTCATCGCCGTTGCCAACCAAAAGGGCGGCGTGGGCAAGACCACCAGCGCGATCAATCTTGCCACTGCCATGGCGGCGACTGATCTTCGCGTGTTGCTGATCGATCTCGATCCGCAGGGCAATGCGTCGACGGGGTTGGGCGTAGGGCAGGCGCAGCGCGAGCGTTCCAGTTACGAGGTACTGATGGGCACCGTGACGATGGGTGAGGCGGTGGTGCCGACCCGCGTACCGGGACTGGACCTGTTGCCAGCCACGGTCGATCTATCTGGAGCCGAGGTCGAACTGATCGATTTCGAGGCACGCACGCATCGGCTCGACCTCGCGCTGAAGGGGGCGAGCACGAAATGGGATATCGTGCTGATCGATTGCCCGCCATCACTTGGCCTGCTGACGATCAATGCATTGGTTGCGTCGGACGTCCTGCTGGTGCCGTTGCAATGCGAATTCTTCGCGCTTGAAGGGCTGTCGCAATTGCTCAGCACGGTCGAGCGGATCAGGGGGCGGTTCAATCCCGGCCTGTCGATCCTGGGGGTGGCGCTGACGATGTACGATCGGCGCAACCGGTTGACCGAACAGGTTGCCAGCGATGTCCGTGCCGTGCTGGGGGCGGTGGTGTTCCAGACGGTGATCCCGCGAAACGTTCGTTTGTCGGAAGCGCCAAGCCATGGCTTGCCCGCACTGATCTACGACCATCGTTGTTCCGGATCGGAAGCCTATATCGCATTGGCGCGTGAGATGATCGCGCGGCTGCCGCGCAAGGCGGTGGCGGCATGAGCGAGACGGTTCGGCGGTCGCGCGGTGGCCTGGGGCGCGGGTTGAACGCGCTGCTCGGCGAAATGGCGCAGGAAGCACCGATCACCGGCGGAGCGGAGCAACCGTCCGGTGTGCGGATGCTGCCGGTCAATTCATTGGCGCCGCATCCCGGCCAGCCACGCCGACGCTTCGACGAGGCGACGCTGGACGAACTGGCGGCATCGATCGCGATGCGCGGGGTGATCCAGCCGATCGTGGTTCGCCCGCATGGTCACCAGTTCCAGATCGTCGCGGGCGAGCGGCGCTGGCGCGCGGCGCAGCGTGCGAAACTCCACGAGGTTCCCGTCGTTGTCCGGATAATGGACGATGCAGAGACGCTGGAAGTGGCGCTGATCGAGAACATCCAGCGGCAGGATCTGAACGCGATCGAAGAGGCGCAAGCCTATCAGCGGCTGGCACAGGATTTTGGTCACACGCAGGATGTGCTGGCGAAGATCGTCCACAAGTCGCGCAGCCATGTCGCCAACCTGCTGCGGCTGCTCGAACTGCCCGATATGGTGCAGGGGCAGGTGGTCGATGGATCACTGTCGATGGGCCATGCCCGCGCGCTGTTGGGTGCGCCCGATGTCGAGGAACTGGCGGCGCAGGTCGTCAGCCGGCGCCTGTCGGTGCGTGAAACCGAAAAACTGGCGCGTGATCGCAAGACGGTACGTGAACGTGCGCCGACGACGGCACGGACCGGCGATCGAGGCGAGATGGTGGGCGACGCCGATACCGCCGCACTGGAGCGGCAACTGGCCGACCTGCTGGGGGTGACAGTGTCGATCGCGCATGACGGCGATGGCGGCAGGGTGACGCTGGGCTATGGCACGCTCGATCAGCTCGACATGATCTGCCAGCGATTGACCGGCGAGCCGCTATAGGTGGTTTCCCGGCGCGACGGGATCGCTGCGCTATATGCTCGCTATAACAGGGGACGGTAGCGGGAAGGCCGGGGATAAAATAAAGTCTAGATATTGCGAAGCGTTATCATTTGGGTGTGGTTTCGCTGGATATTGACTGCCCGTTGTGCTTAGGGCGGTACGTTTTTACGATAGCGAGTGAGGCTGCGCCCATGAACATCCACGAATATCAGGCCAAAGAACTGTTGGCGAAATTCGGCGTTCCCGTGCCGGCCGGCTTCGCGGCGCTGACTGTCGAGGAAGCGGTCGAAGCTTCGAAGAAGCTGCCCGGACCGCTTTATGTCGTGAAGGCGCAGATCCATGCCGGTGGTCGCGGCAAGGGCAAGTTCGTCGAACTCGGCCCGGATGCCAAGGGCGGCGTGCGGCTGGCCAAGACCGAGGACGAGGTCCGCGCGGCGGCGACCGATATGCTCGGCAACACGCTGGTCACGATCCAGACGGGTGACGCGGGCAAGCAGGTCAATCGCCTGTACGTGACCGACGGTGTCGACATCGCCAAGGAATTCTACCTCGCGCTGCTCGTCAACCGCGCGACCGGCCGCGTCTCGATGGTCGCCTCGACCGAGGGCGGCATGGACATCGAGACCGTGGCGCATGACACGCCCGAGAAGATCCATTCGATCGATATCGACGCCGCCACCGGATTCCAGCCGCATCATGGCCGCGCCGTCGCTGCCGCGCTGGAACTGACCGGCGATCTCGCCAAGCAGGCCGCCTCGACCGCATCGAAGCTGTACGATGCGTTCCTGGGCACTGATGCCGAGCAGATCGAGATCAACCCGCTCGCGGTCACCGACGACGGCAAGCTGATGGTGCTCGACGCCAAGGTCGCCTTCGACGGCAACGCCATGTTCCGTCACAAGGACCTGATGGAACTGCGCGACACCACCGAGGAGGACGCGATGGAGCTGGAGGCGTCGAAGTACGACCTTGCCTACATCAAGCTCGACGGCGACATCGGCTGCATGGTCAACGGCGCCGGGCTGGCGATGGCGACGATGGACATCATCAAGCTGAACGGGATGTTCCCGGCCAACTTCCTCGACGTGGGCGGCGGCGCCAACAAGGAGAAGGTGACCGCGGCGTTCAAGATCATTCTCGCCGATCCGGCGGTGAAGGGCATCCTCGTCAATATCTTCGGCGGCATCATGAAGTGCGACATCATCGCCGAGGGCATCGTCGCCGCGGCGAAGGAAGTGAACCTGTCGGTGCCGCTGGTCGTCCGCCTCGAAGGGACCAACGTGCAGGCGGGCAAGGACATCCTCGCCAATTCGGGTCTGGCGATCGTCCCCGCCAACGATCTGGGCGACGCCGCCAAGAAGATCGTCGCCGAGGTACAGAAGGCGGCCTGATTCGGGCACTTTCCACCGCGACGAACGGGGCCTGGACGGAAACGTCCGGGCCCTTCTTCGTTCAGGGGAGGACGGGACATGGCGGCCGTAACGGCAGACGTGCCGATTGGATGGTTTTCCATACCGGACTTGTGAAAACCGCCCGTTTCCGACTAGTGACGAGCCGATACGGCCGTCGAAACACGTGAGAGGAACGCTCGATGAAGGTGGTGGTGCCGGTCAAGCGCGTGCTTGACTACAATGTGAAGCCGCGGGTGAAGGCGGACGGGTCGGGCGTCGATCTGGCCAACGTCAAGATGAGCATGAACCCGTTCGATGAAATCGCGGTCGAGGAAGCGATCCGCCTGAAGGAAAAGGGGACGGTCACCGAAATCGTCGTCGTGTCGATCGGCGAGCAGAAATCGCAGGAGACGCTGCGTACCGCCCTGGCGATGGGCGCAGACCGCGCGATCCTGGTGACGAGCGAGACGAAGGTGGAGCCGCTGGGCGTCGCCAAGCTGCTCGCCAAGATCGTCGAGGAGGAGGCGCCGCAACTGGTGATCCTGGGCAAGCAGGCGATCGACGACGACAACAACCAGACCGGTCAGATGCTGGCCGGGCTGCTCGGCTGGGCGCAGGGCACCTTCGCCAGCAAGATCGAGATCGCGGACGGCAAGGCGACCGTGACGCGCGAGATCGATGGCGGGCTGGAGACGGACGCGCTGACGCTGCCCGCGATCGTGACCACCGACCTGCGTCTGAACGAACCGCGCTATGCGTCGCTGCCCAACATCATGAAGGCGAAATCGAAGCCGATGGCGACGAAGACGGCCGCCGATTACGGCGTCGACGTCGCACCGCGTCTGACGACGCTGAAGGTGGTGGAGCCGGGCAAGCGCTCGGCCGGCGTCAAGGTAGCGGACGTCGACGAACTGGTCATGAAGCTGAAGGCGATGGGAGTGGCGAAGTGAAGACACTGGTCTGGGTCGATCACGACGGCGCGGCCGTCAAGGATGCCACGTTGTCGGCGGTCACTGCCGCGTCGCAACTGGGCGAAGTCCATCTGCTGGTGGCGGGGCAGGGCGTCGGCGTGGTGGCGGAGGCCGCGGCGAAGATCGCCGGGGCCGGCAAGGTGCATGTCGCCGACGATGCCGCCTATGCCCATGCGTTGGCGGAGAACGTCGCGCCGCTAGTGGTCGAGCTGATGGGGCACCACGATGCCTTCGTCACGGCGGCGACCACCACGGGCAAGAACATCGCACCGCGCGTGGCTGCGATGCTCGACGTGATGCAGATCAGTGAAGTGCTGTCGGTCGAGGGGCCGGATACCTTCACGCGGCCGATTTATGCCGGCAATGCGATCGCAACGGTGCAGACGTCGGACAAGAAACTGGTGCTGACGATCCGTGGCACCGCGTTCGAGAAAGCGGCGGCCGAAGGCGGCAGCGGCACGATCGAGGCAGTGGCGGCCACCGGCGACAAGGGGTTGTCCAGCTTCGCCGGCTCGGAGATCGCCGCCAATGCGCGGCCGGAACTGACCAGCGCGAAGATCATCGTGTCGGGTGGCCGGGCGTTGGGGTCGGAGGAGAAGTTCCACGAACTGATCGATCCGCTCGCCGATGCGCTGGGCGCGGGCGTCGGCGCGTCGCGCGCGGCGGTGGATGCGGGTTATGCCCCCAATGATTATCAGGTCGGGCAGACCGGCAAGATCGTCGCCCCGGAAATCTATGTCGCGGTCGGCATCTCGGGGGCGATCCAACATCTGGCGGGGATGAAGGACAGCAAGACGATCATCGCGATCAACAAGGACGAGGATGCACCGATCTTTCAGGTCGCGGATCTCGGACTGGTCGGCGACCTGTTCAAGGTGGTGCCGGAACTGACCGGCAAGCTGTAGGCCGGTGATCGCCCCGGTTCCCGCGTGCAGATGCTGCGTGGCGGGGACCGGGCCCGATCAGGGCAGGGCGGACAGATAGGATTCCATCGCCTCGACCCCGTTCTGGCTCAACGATACCTCCAGCCGGCGGCGATCGACGCTGTCGACGACCCGATTGACCAGCCGCAGCTTGTGGAGGTGTTCGATCCACCGTTGCGAGGTGGTGACGGGGGCATCGGCGCAGGCGACGAGGCTCTTCACGTTCAGTACCCGGCCCTCGTCATGCGCGATGTAGAGCGCCAGCATCATGTCCCAGGCCGGTTCGTGAAACAACTCGGCAGGCAGCGAACGGCGTCGCAGCCGGCGCTGGTCGGACAGGGTGCGGGCCTTTTGGGCCAGCGATACCGTCATGTCGGGTGCCGCGTCCGTCGGCGCATCGACCCGTTCGACACGCCCGCTGAACTCTTCCGCCACGGCGGACAGCCGGGACGTCAGGTCCTTGATAAGCGACACGACTGCTTCTTCGTTCACGATCCCTCCGGTCATGACGTGACGGGATGCAGCGCCCTGCCGCTGCCCACCGTCACATGATCCGCCCATGGCGAAGAAGATAAAAAGACAAACATGCTTACCTTTTGCATCCTTCGCCTCGTCCTAGACATGCGGCGTTCAGGTTCCGCACGCAAGCTTTAGTCATATTGATCCAGATCAGTATATCACCGTAATTCAGGTAAAGGCGTCATTTTTGTCATACGGTGGCACATGAGCCGGCTGCCGCAAGTCGACGGTAATGGCGACAGGGCTGGATGATGCAGGGGATAGAGGCAGTCTGACTGCCCTATCAGGCCGTGATATACCGCGATGGTCACGAGATGATGGCTTATGGCACTACATGGCCCGGTCGACTGTTGACCGCCCATGACCGAAGGAGCCTCGTGACCGCCCATCTCCATGCCATCGGCGTCGCGACGCCGGACCATGACATCCATGCCGCCTTCATCGACTGGGCCGGTGCGCGCATCGCATCGGCGGAACGTCGCCTGTTCGAACGGATGACGCGGCGGGCGGGGATCGCGCATCGCTGGTCGGTGTTGCCCCCCACCGTCACCGGCGGTGCGCCGACCGCGACGGGCGGCTTCTATGGCGATGGCGGGATGCCCGGCACCGCCGCGCGGATGGCGATCTATGCGGATGCCGCCCCGACCCTGGCGATCGCGGCAGTGGAGGCACTGGCGGCGCAGGTGCCGCTGGCGGGGATCACGCATCTGGTGGTGGCAAGCTGCACCGGCTTCGTCGCGCCGGGGCTGGACCAGATCGTGGCGAGGCGACTGGGGCTGGCCGGCTCGGTTGAGCGACTGCTGATCGGGTTCATGGGCTGTTATGCGGCGGTCGCGGCGCTGCGCAGCGCGCGGCATATCGTCCGGTCCGAACCGGCGGCGCGGGTACTGGTGATCGCATGCGAACTGTCGACGCTGCATTTGCAGGACGACGACCGGGCGGAGCCGCTCTTGGCGCAGCTTCAGTTCGGCGACGGCGCGGCGGCGGCGCTGGTGACGGCGGACCCCGCCGGGTTCCGGCTCGACCGGCCGTTCGCGGCGACGCTGCCCGACAGCGAGGCGCTGATCCGCTGGGCGATCACCGATCGCGGTTTCGCGATGCACCTGTCGGGCGAGGTACCGCGCCGGATCGCGGCCGGGCTGGCCGATCCCGGTTTCCGGGCGGCGGTAACCGGCGGACACGACCCGGCGGCGATCGATGGCTGGGCGGTCCATGCCGGCGGGCGATCGATCCTGGATGCGGTGCAGGCCAGCCTGGCGTTAGCGCCGGATGCGCTGGACGCGTCGCGCGCGGTGCTGGCGGCCAATGGCAACATGTCGTCGGCGACGCTGATGTTCACGCTGGCGCGGTTGCTGGAGGGATCACCGGTGGAACGCGGCGTGGCGCTGGCATTCGGGCCGGGGCTGGCGGCGGAGGGCTTCGGCTTCGGGAGCGTGGCGTGACGCTCGCCGTCAGGGCCGAGGGGCCGGAACTGATGGACGCCGACGATCTCGATCCGGCGGTCTATGCTGCGGTCGTCGCCGATCTGGCGCGGGTCAACCGGGTGACGCTGGCAGCGCGGCCGACGCTGGCGTTCCTCTACCGGATCGCGACGGGTGCCGGGTCGCTCAGGATCATCGATATCGGCTTTGGCGACGGCGACATGCTGCGGCGGATCGAACGCTGGGCGATGAAGCGGCGGTTGCCGGTGGAGCTGGTCGGGGTCGACCTGAATCCCCGCAGCGAGCAGGCGGCGCGCGCGCATACGCCGCCGGGCTCGACGATCCGCTGGGTGACGGGCGACTATGCCGATCAGGGTGGCGGCTGGGACGCGGCGATCAGCAGCCTAGTCGCGCACCACATGACCGACGCCGAACTGGTCGCGTTCCTGCGCTGGATGCAGGGCAACGCGCGGGCGTGGTTCGTCAACGATCTGATGCGGCACGGCTTCGCGTATCGCGGTTATCCGGTGCTGGCGACGCTGGCGCGGTGGCATCCGATCGTGCGGCACGACGGCAGATTGTCGATCGCGCGCTCGCTGCGGCCCGCCGAATGGCCGCCGTTACTGGCGGCGGCGGGGGTAGCGGATGCACGCGTGTTCCGGGCGTTTCCATTCCGGCTGTGCGTGGAGCGACGATGCGCGACATAACAGCGTTGATCCTGGGTGGCGGCCCGGCGGGGACGGCGGCGGCGATCGCGCTGGCCGCCAATGGCACGCGGGCGGTGGTGATCGAGCGCGATCGGGAGATGCGAGACGCACTGTGCGGCGGGTTCCTCAGCTGGCGCAGCCTGCGGACGCTGGCGGTGCTGGGGGTGACGGCGGACGAGCTGAACCGGGAGCGGATCGTCCGCACCCGCCTGTTCGCCGGCGGCCGGCAGGCGGAGGCGCGGCTGCCGGCGCCGGCGGTGGCGGTGTCGCGGCACCGGCTCGACACGCTGCTGATGGCGCGGGCGGGGCAGGTGGCGGGGATCGAACGCGGCGTGGCGGTGCGCGCGGTCGAGGATGGGCAGGTGCGACTGGCGGACGGGGCGACGATTACGCCCGATTCGCTGTTCCTCGCCACCGGCAAGCACGACCTGCGCGGGCTGGCCCGGCCGGAAGCGGCGCGCGGGGCGGACCCGGCGCTGGGTCTGCGGGTGCGGCTGGCGGCGCATCGGGCACTTGATCGGTTGGTCGGCGATGCGGTGGAACTGCATCTGTTCGCGCATGGCTATGCCGGGATCGCGCGGCAGGAGGACGGCAGCGTCAATCTGTGCCTGGCGGTGCGACGATCGCGGCTGACGGCGGCGGGCAGCCCGGCGGCGCTGCTCGACCGGTTGGCGCGCGAACACCCCGCGTTGGGCGAGCGCATCGCGTTCATGGCGGGCGATGCCGCGATCGATGCGGTCGCCAACGTCCCCTATGGCTGGCGCGCGCGCGACGGGCGGGCGGGGCTGTTCCGGCTGGGCGATCAGGCGGGGGTGATCCCGTCGCTGGCGGGCGAGGGGATGGGGATCGCGCTGGCGAGCGGCGTGGCGGCGGCGGCGGCATATCGACGCGGCGGGGCCGGGGCGGCGGCGGCGTGGCAAGCCAGCTTCGCGCGCGCGCTGGCGCGGCCGCTGGGGGTGGCGGGCGCGGTGCGCGCGGTGGCGGAGGGACCGGCGGCGGCGTGGCTGGTCGGCGCGGCATACCCTGCGCTGATCCGGATCATCGCCCATGCCACGCGGATCGGTGCTCTTACCGGCAGCGCGGTGCTTGAAGGACCGGGGCCGGCGAACCAGATGGGATGACATGGAAAAGCTGACCCTGTCCGACGCCGAATGGCGCACCCGCCTGACTCCGGCGCAATATCATGTGCTGCGCGAGGCGGGCACCGAACGTGCCTTTGCCGGCGCGTTGAACGACAACAAGGCGGACGGGCTGTATGCTTGCGCGGCGTGCGGCAACACGCTGTTCGACAGTGCGGACAAATATGACAGCGGTTCGGGCTGGCCGAGCTTCACCCGGCCGATCGGCGAGGAGGCGGTCACCGACCATAGCGACCGCAGCCACGGCATGGTCCGCACCGAAACGCGGTGCGCGCGGTGCGACAGCCATCTGGGCCACGTCTTCCCGGACGGTCCGCCGCCGACCCGGCAGCGATATTGCATGAATTCGATCTCGCTGGATTTCAGGGCTCGCGAGGACGGGTAGAATAAGTTTTGTTCGCGCGGAGGCGCGGAGAAGAAGGGGTGGAAGCGCTGCCCGTGCCGTAGCCGGTCGTGATCCGGTGGGCATGGGGAATAAAGGACACCTGTGGCGTCGGGACCTGATCGCGCGCAGCGCCTTACCCTGTTCTTCTTCTCCAAGTCTCCGCGCGAACCAAACTTCTCTCGTTCCGCACCTACTGCCGCTATCCCTTGTAGCGGGCGCGGATAGCGCGTATTTCGCGGCGGCTCATGGCTGCCAAGCGTCCCGCTCCCCGCTCGCCCCGATCTTCCCGGTCAACCCCCGCGGCGCGTTCGCCGTGGCGGCGACGGCTGATGACGACGGTCAAGATCCTTGTCGGACTGGCGGTGCTGGCGCTCGCGGCGCTGGCGGTAGCGGTCTACGTCGCGCGGGCGCAGCTGCCGAGTTTCGAGGAACTGAAATCCTCGCCCAATGGACAAATGATCCGCGTCCATGCCGCCGACGGCAGCGTGATCGTGTCGCTGGGGCCGAGTTACGGTGAATGGCTGTCCTATTCCACCATCCCGCTGGTGATGCGCGACGCGACGATCGCGGTCGAGGATCGCCGGTTCCGCAGCCATCCCGGTATCGACCCGATCGGGATCGCCCGCTCCGCGATGATCCGGTACGAGCGCGGCCGCTGGATCCAGGGTGGATCGACGATCACGCAGCAGATCACGCGCACGATCTTTCTGAACAACCAGAAGAAGTTCGGTCGCAAGTTCCGCGAATGGATATTGTCGCTGGCGATGGAGCGCAAATTCTCCAAGGACCAGATCCTCGAACTCTATCTGAACAAGGTCTATTACGGCGGCGGCGCGTATGGCATCGATGCTGCGTCGCGCAAGTTCTTCGGCCACGGCGCCGAGGAACTGAGCCTTGCGGAGGCGGCGGTGATCGCCGGGCTGGTCAAGGCGCCGTCCAACTATTCGCCCACCGCCGATGCGGACGCCGCGGTCGGCCGCGCCGGGGTGGTGATCCAGCAGATGGTGCGCAACGGCTATGTCACGCCCGCCCAGGCTGCCGCCGCCGATCCGAAGGGGTTGAAGCTGGCACCGGCGGCGCGGCAGAACAGCGCGCGCTACTTCACCGATTGGGCACTGCCGCTGCTCGACACGCTGATCGACGAGACGCAGGCCCCGCTGGAGGTGTGGACGACGATCGATCCGGCGATGCAGCGTCAGGCCGATGCCGCGATCCGCGCCAACGTGCCGGCGGGGGCGCAGGGCGCGCTGGTGTCGCTGGACCGTGACGGCGCGGTGCGGGCGATGGTGGGGGGGACGGACTACGTCTCGTCGATCTACAACCGCGCGACGCAGGCGGTGCGCCAGCCGGGATCGTCGTTCAAGCTGTTCGTCTATCTCGCCGCGCTGGAGGCGGGGCACAAGCCCGAAGACAGTATCGTCGACGAACCGGTGACGATTGACGGGTGGAGCCCGCGCAACGATTCGCGGCGTAATTCCGGGCCGGTCAGCCTGCGCACCGCCTTCGCCTATTCGCTCAACACCGTGGCGGCGAAACTGGGGCAGGAAGTGGGCTTCACCACCATCGCCGACATGGCCCGCCGGTTCGGTATCACCACGCCCGTCAATACGCATCCCGCGATGGTGCTGGGCACGTCGGACGTGCGGCTGATCGACATGACCCGCGCCTTTGCCAGCGTCGCCGCCAAGGGGGTCGATGTCGTCCCCTATGGTATTACCCGCGTGACGGCGCGGGGGCAGACGATCTACACGCACGAGGTGGATCGCAGCCGCGTGCTCGTCGCTCCCTATGTCGCCGCGGAGATGACCGACCTGCTCCAGACGGCGGTCAACACCGGTACCGGGCGACAGGCGCAGATCGGCCGACCGGTGGCGGGCAAGACGGGGACGACGACCTCGTTGCGGGACGGCTGGTTCCTGGGCTTCTCCAGCGGACTGACGACGGGCGTGTGGATGGGGCGCGACGATGCCCGGCCGGTGCGCGGGCTGCACGGCGGCACCGCGCCCGCGCGCGCCTTCGCCGCGTTCATGAAGCCCGCCACCGCCACCCGCCCGGTCGAGCAGTTCGACACACAGGTGACGCTGCCCGAATGGCAACTGGAGCCGGACGAGGCGAGCTATTTCGGCACCCCCGACGAGGGCATGGCGGTGGACGAGGACGGCAACCCGATCGCCACCGCGCCCGCCGCCACCGTCGAGCCGGAGACGGCGCCCGCCGCCCCCGTCGAACCGGCCGCCCCGCCCGCGCGCAGCCCGCAGCAGCAGCTGGACGACCTGATCGACAGCGTAACCCGCGACACTCCCGCGCCGGCTCCGCTACCGACCCGCGCGCCGGTGCGCCCGCTGCCGCCCGGCACGGTGCCGCCGCGACAGCCGCCGGTTCAGTCCGGGGACCCGCGCCCGACCCAGTGAAGCGCCGCGCCGTGTTCGCGCAGCCAGGCGCGGGCCGGTGTCGGGTCTTCCCCCAACAATAACGCGACCAGCGCGTGGAAGGCGGGGCCGTGGTTCATATGGACGCGGTGCGCGACCTCGTGCGCCACCGTCGCGCGGCGGACCCAGCCGGGGGCCAGCACCAGCCGCCAGCTATAGCGGATCGCGCCCGACCACGCGCAACTGCCCCAGCGCCGCCGGGGATCGCCGACCGCGACGGCGCTGACGGTGACGCCCGCCTTCGCGGCGAACTCGGCGGTTTCGCGGGTGAGCAGGTCGAGCGCGGCGCGGCGCAACCACGCATCGACCCGGCGGGGGATCGTCTCCTCGGGGCCGGCGAGCAGCAGCCGGTCGCCCGCCCGTACCACCGTGCGGCGGGAGCCGGCGTCGCGGACGATCGTCAGTGTTTCGTCGGCGACGGTGATGGTGGTGCCGGGAGCGAAGGGGCGGGGGGCGGGCAGGCGCGCGCGCTGTTCCGCCAGCCATGCCGCCTTGTCCGCCGCCCAGGCGAGCGCGGGTTTCAGTGCCGCGCGCTTCGGGATCACCAGCCGCGCCCGGCCGCTGGCGGGGTCGAACGACAGCATGCATCGCCGCGCGGTGGGATGGCGGACGATGTCGAGATCAGGGGGGATCGCAGGTGGCTTACGATCGATCACGATGCCCTCTCCCGCCATCAGCCCGTCCTGCCAGCATAGCGCCTCCGCCGGGGATGCCGGGCGATGATGGTCACCAGTCCTGCATGACGGGTCATGCTCCGGTCACAGCACCCGGTCGACGAGGTGATCCTCCATGTCGCCGACATCGTCCTCGCTGACCGTCCAGCCGCGCACCGACTGGCCGGCGCGATGCACCGCCTCGCGGTCGCCGCTGACCAGATAATGCCAGTCGGGCAATGGCTGGTCGTTGGCGCGGAGGCGATAGGCGCAGGTGGAGGGCAGCCAGTCGATATCGCGGACGTTGCCGTTGGTCAGCCGCACGCATTCCGGCACATAGGCGCGGCGGTTGCGATAGTCCGAACAGAAGCCGCTGCGCCGGTCGAGCAGGCGGCAGGCGACGTTGGTCGGCAGCACCTCGCCCGTCTCCTCGTCCTCCAGCTTGTGGACGCAGCATTTGCCGCAGCCGTCGCACAGCGCCTCCCACTGACCACGGTCGAGCCGGTGGAGGGGCGTGTCTTCCCAGAAGCGTGCGGGTGCTGCGGTCATTTCGCCCATTTCTCGATGGTGTCGGCGACCGCTGCCGGCGTCTCGTCCTGCGGGACCAGCGCGAGCGGGCGGTTGTCGGGGTCCATCAGATAGGTCTGCCGGCTGTGATTGACGAGGTAGCCGCCGGGCGAGGCCAGCCCTTTCGACGCATAGACCGCATAGGCCTTCTCCGCCTGCGCCACCGCCTGCGGACTGCCGGTCAGCCCGACCAGCCGGGGCGAGAAGGCGGCGGTGAACTGTTTCAGCACGGCGGGCGTGTCGCGCGCGGGATCGACGGTGACGAAGATCGGCACCACCCGCGCCGCCAGCGCCGGATCGCGCTTCTCCAGCTCGGCCAGTCCCTGCGCGATCGTCTGCACGTCGACCGGGCAGACATCGGGGCAATAGGTATAACCGAAATACATCACCCGGTATTTGCCCGCGAAGCTGCGGTCGGTGACGGGGCGGCCATTCTCGTCGATCAGGGCGAATGGGCCGCCGATCTTCGCGCCGGCCAGCGGGGGCCGGGCGTCGGTGGCGGTGCCCGACTGGCACGATGCGAGACAGAGCACAGCCAGACAGGGCGCGAGGCAGACCGCGGAAAGGAACGACGGGGTTCGGCGCATGGTCATGATCCCGGCACCCTTGACCCCTTCGCGGGCTCCGCGCAAGCAGGGCGGGACCAGCCGAGGACGTTCCCGAGGACCAGCGCCATGACCAAATTTCTGTTTCCGGCCGCCGTGGCGGTGGCCATCGCCCTTACCCCGTCGACCCCTGCGTTCGCGCAGCAGCAGTCGGAAAGCTACAAGTTCCTGCAGGCCATCAAGGAGGCCAAGGGCAACGACGTGATCGCGATGCTGGACCGGCCGGGCAGCACCATCGTCAACGCGCGCGACGTGACGTCGGGCGAGGGGGCGCTGCACATCGTCATCAAGCGCGGCGACCAGACCTATCTACGCTACCTGCTCCAGAAGGGGGCCGATGCCAACATGCGCGACCGGGCGGGCAACACGCCGCTGATCCTGGCGGTGCAGCTGGGCCAGCGCGACATGATCCCGATCCTGACCGCAGCGAAGGCGAACATCAACCTGTCCAACCAGTCGGGCGTGACGCCGCTGATCCTGGCGGTGCAGGGGCGCGATATCGATATGGTCCGCCAGTTGCTGGCGGCGGGCGCGAATCCCGACCAATCCGACCGGATGGCCGGCCAGTCCGCGCGTGACTATGCCACCAACGATCCCCGCAACACCGCGATCGCCAAGCTGTTCACCGATACGCCGCGTCGCCAGCAGGCGGCAGTGGCGGGGCCGAAATTCTAGGGTTTTCTGGTCGCCCCGTCATCACGGGCGTGGTGAAGCGGGCCGGGGCGTTGCGCGCCGGGCTCTGGATTGCTTCGCTGCGCTCGCAATGACGGAAGATGGGGTGCGGGGGAGCGTGGCCTACTTCCGTTCGTGCCGAGCGCAGTCGAAGCACCGGTCTGCGCACAACGCCTTGTATCTTTTCGGCAATCCCCTTCGACTTCGCTCAGAGCGAACGCCTATACCGCCGGATAACGCAGCCGGCCGATGAAACGGGACAGGCTGGGGCGATGTTCGGTGCGTTTCAGGAAGCCGGCCTTGGCCTTTTCGAAGCGCATGATGCCGTCGATCCGGCGCGACAGGAAGGCGCGGGTGTCGACATGATCCTCGCTGTCGTCGTCGAGGAAGACGGTGACGGTGGCGCCGTAAACGCCGAGCAGGATCGTGCGCTTGGTATAGTGGTTGTAATCGACCGCGGTATCGCCCGCCGCGCGCCAGATCACATCGACTGACCGCCAGCCGAGCCGGGTGCCCCGCGCCAGATTCTGCGGCAGCGCGAGGATGGCAAGCGCGCGGCGCAACGCCTCGCGCTCGGGCACCATCGCGTCCAGCCGTGCCTCGACCAGTGCGATGATGCGCTGGCGTATCTTCATCGCCGCGCGCGCCTCGGCCGGGACGGCGGCATGCATCGCGGCGTCGATATGCGCGAACCAGGCGTCGATCATCGCGACCGGGCCGTCGGCGAAGGCGAGGCGGGCGATATCGGGATCGATCCCGGCCGCCGATGCCGCCATGTCGCGCGCCTCGTCGCCCCAGCCGTCGAACGCGGCGTTGGCGGCGATGCCGGGGGCAAGCGCGGCGCGAACCTCCGTCAGCGTGAGATCGGCGGTCGCATCCGGCATGGGGTCGGCCAGAACCGGATAGGCAGGGATCGTGTCGGCCATCATGAAGGACTCCTCAATCGTCCAGATGCGATGCCGCCGGCGCGTGCGCAAGGCGTGGCGTGCGGCGTACGAGGACGAGCGCGATCGCGACCATCGCGACGCCGACCAGATCGACCGCGCCCAGCCGCTCGTCATAGACGATCCAGCCGACCGTGCCGGCCACCACCGGCTGGATCAGCAGCGCGATGCCCACCACCAGCGGTGACAGCCGGCCGAGCGCGTGAATCATGCAACCCTGCCCCAGCACCTGGCTGACCAGCGCGAGGCCGATCAGCGGCGCCCAGCTGTGCGGCCAGACATTCTCGCCGAGCAGGATCGCGAAGATCAGCAGCGGCACCACGCTGGCGATGCTGGACAAGGCGAGCGCGGGCAGCGGCGCCATCCGGTCGCGCACCCGCGCCATGACGATGAAATAGCCGGTATAGAGCAACCCGGCGGTCAGGCAGAGCAGGTCGCCCATCAGATGGCCGGGATCGAGCTGGTACGACCGCCCCATCAGCAGCACCCCGCCGATACCGGCCAGCAGCAGCGCCGCCCCTTGCGTCCGCGTCGGCCAGCTGCGCGCGACGAGGAAGCCGTAGACGGGGAAGATCAGCGTCGCGCAATTGCCGAACAGCGTCGCATTGGCGAGCGTGGTGCGCAGGATGCCGAGATGCCACGTGCCGAGATCGGCGGCGAACAGCACCCCCGCCACCGCCAGCATCGCCCAGAGCGGCAGCGGCAGCCGCTGCGGCCGGGCACCGCCCGCCCCGGCCAGCACCGCCAGCATCGGTGCGGCAAGCGCGATCCGCCAGAAGGCGGCGGCGACCGGGCCGGTATCGGCGGCGCGCACGAACCATGGCCCGAAGGCGAGCGCGACATTGGCGACGATCAGCGTGGCGAACGCGATCGCCCCGCCGGACCCGACCGGCACGCCGGACTTGCGTCGCACGCCGGACCCGCTTGGGCCGTCAGGAGTTTTTCTTGGGGAGGCGTCGCCGTGCATGGCGCGCTGTAGCGTCCTATCTTCCCATCCGACAGCCGCCGGCCCGATCCGGCGATCATTATCAGCTATTATCAGGAGCCTTCATGCCCAATCTGTTCGATCCCGTGACCATCGGCGCCATCCAGGCCCCCAATCGCATCCTGATGGCGCCGCTGACGCGCGGCCGGGCCGACCGGGATGCGGTGCCGACGCCGATCATGGCGCAATATTACGCGCAGCGGGCGAGCGCCGGCCTCATCATCTCCGAGGCGACGGGCATCAGCCGCGAGGGACTGGGCTGGCCGTTCGCGCCGGGCCTGTGGTCCGACGCGCAGGTGGCGGCATGGCAGCCCGTGACCAAGGCGGTCCACGAGGCCGGCGGCCGGATCGTCGCGCAGTTGTGGCACATGGGCCGGCAGGTCCATTCGTCGGTGACCGGCGGTCAGCCCGTATCGTCCTCCGCCACCGCGACCGCGGGGCAGGCACACACCTATGAGGGCAAGAAGGATTTCGAAACGGCGCGGCCGCTGGAACTGAACGAGATCCCCCGCTTGCTCGACGATTACGAACTTGCGACGCGCAACGCACTGGCCGCCGGGTTCGACGGGGTGCAGATTCACGCCGCCAATGGTTATCTGATCGACGAATTCCTGCGTGACGGCGCCAACCACCGCGAGGACGCCTATGGCGGCAGCCCGGAGAACCGCATCCGTCTGCTCCGCGAGGTAGCCGAGCGGGTGATCTCGGTGGCGGGCGCGGACCGGGTGTCGGTGCGGCTGTCGCCCAACGGCGATTCGCAGGGCGTCGACGACAGCGATCCCGCCTCGGTCTTCGTGCCGGCGGCCAAGGCGCTGTCCGATCTGGGCATCGCCTTCCTCGAACTGCGCGAGCCGGGGCCGGACGGCACCTTCGGCAAGACCGACGTGCCCAAGCTGAGCCCGGAAATCCGCAAGGTATTCACCGGCGTGCTGGTACTGAATTCCGACTATACCACCGCCGACGAGGCGCAGGCGAAGCTGGACGAGGGCGTGGCGGATGCGATCAGCTTCGGCCGCACCTTCCTCGCCAATCCCGACCTGCCGGAACGGCTGCGCACCGGCGCACCGCTCAACCAGGACGATATGAAGACGTGGTACAGCCAGGGGCCGGAAGGATATATCGACTATCCGGCGCTGGAAACGGTGGACGCCTGAACGGACGGGACGTCGCTGTCTGCGGCGTCCCTCTCCCGTTCGCCCTGAGCGAAGTCGAAGGGCCTTGCCGGGCGTAGTCGAGGCGTACCTAGCGGTGCGTCCTCGGCTTCGCTTGGAGAAGTGCTTCGACTTCGCTCAGCACGAACGGGGCTGAGAACGTGTTTGAACACGCGCCCGGGCACGTGTTCAAACGGACTTTCAGCCGAAGCGGGTGCGCAGTTCCAGCATCGCCAGCGCGGCCTTCGCCGCCTCGCCGCCTTTGTCCTTCTCGTCCGGGCGGGCGCGGGTGAGGGCCTGTGCCTCGTTCTCGGTGGTCAGGATGCCGTTGCCGATCGCGAGGCCGTCCATCGTCAGCGCCATGATGCCGCGCGCGCTTTCGCCCGCGACGATCTCGAAATGGTACGTCTCGCCGCGGATCACGACGCCGAGCGCGACGAACGCGTCGTAGGATTCGGCCGCCAGCGCGATCGCGCCGGGTACTTCCAGCGCGCCGGGGACGGTGATCGTCTCGTGGCTGTGGCCCGCCGCCTCGATCGCGGCACGGGCGCCGGCCAGCAGCAGGTCGTTCAGATGGTCGTAGAAGCGCGCCTCGACGATCAGGATATTCGCCATGTCTATTCCTCGATGCGCCGCTCGCCGACGATCGACAGGCCGTAGCCGTCGAGTCCTACAAGCGTGTGGTGGGTGTTGGTGAGCAGGATCATGTCGTGGACGCCCAGTTCGGCGAGGATCATCGCACCGACGCCGTAATCGCGCAGTTCTTCCATCGGCACCTCCACCTGCTCGCCCGCCTGGCGGCGGACGGCGGTGGTGAAGGCGTCGGCGCGCTGGCGGTTGATGAGCACGATGACGCCGGAGCCGGCCCGCGCGACCGCCTCCATCGACCGCGCGAGCATCCCGCCGCGATCGTTATCCTCGCCGAAGAGGTCGCCGAACGGGGACAGCGCGTGCATCCGCACCAGCACCGGCTGCGACGGATCGATCCGGCCCTTGACCAGCGCGACCTGTTCGGTGCCGGTCGCGGTGTTGCGATACGCCAGCGTCCGCCACTCGCCGCCCCAGCGGCTGGTGAAAACGGCCTCCGACGTCTTCTCGACCAGATGGTCGTAGCGGCGGCGATAGGCGATTAGATCACGGATCGTACCGATCTTCAGGTTGTGGAACTGCGCGAAGGTGACGAGATCGTCCATCCGCGCCATCGTGCCGTCCTCGTTCATGATCTCGCAGATCACGCCGGAGGGGTTGAGGCCGGCGAGGCGCGACACGTCCACCGCCGCTTCGGTATGGCCGGCGCGCACCAGCACGCCGCCGTCGCGCGCGACGAGGGGGAAGACGTGGCCGGGGGTGACGATCTCGGCCGCGCCCTTGGTACCGTCAATCGCGGTGGCGATGGTGCAGGCACGGTCGGCGGCGGAGATGCCGGTCGTCACCCCCTCGCGCGCTTCGATCGAGACGGTGAAGGCGGTTTCGTGGCGGGTGCCGTTGTGGCGGCTCATCAGGTCGAGCCCCAGTTCCTGCGTCCGCGCCTTCGTCATCGCCAGGCAGATCAGGCCACGGCCGTGGCGGGCCATGAAGTTGATCTTTTCCGGCGTCGCCATCTGCGCGGGGATGACGAGATCGCCCTCGTTCTCGCGGTCCTCGTCGTCGACGAGGATGAACATGCGGCCGTTGCGCGCCTCGTCGATGATCTCCTCCGGCGAGGAGAGGAAGGCGTGGCGCAACGAGGCCAGCGTGGGAGTTGGGGCGGGATCAGCGGCCACGATAATGCTCCATGCGCTGCAGGTAACGGGCCAGCACGTCGATCTCGATATTCACCCCCTGTCCGGGTGCCAGCGCACCCAGCGTGGTGACGGACCAGGTATGCGGGATCAGATTGACCCAGAAATGCGTCGAGGCGTCCTGATCGGCGACCTCGTTGATGGTCAGCGACACGCCGTCGACCGTGACCGATCCCTTGGTCGCGAGGAAGGGCGCGAGCGCGGCATCGACGCGCAGGCCGATGCGGTGCGAATCGCCGGTCTTTTCCACCGTCAGCACGGTGGCGACGCCATCGACATGGCCGGTGACGATGTGGCCGCCGAGTTCGTCACCCAGCTTCATCGCGCGTTCCAGGTTGAGCGCGCGGCCCTCGTGCCACTGGCCGGGGGCGGTGCGGGCCACGGTTTCGCCCGATATGTCGACCGCGAACCAATCGCTGCTGTCGTCACGCCCCTTCTCGACCACGGTCAGGCAGACGCCCGAACAGGCGATCGACGCGCCGAGATCGACGGTGGCGGTGTCATAGGCGGTGGCGATCCGCACGCGGGTGTCGCCCCGCGGTTCGATGCGGACGATCCGCCCGATGTCGGAGACGATGCCGGTGAACATGTTACCTCGTTGCCCCCGTGATTGCCGCCGCACTGGCGACGCGCTCGCGCTCGTAGACCTCCACCCGGTCGCTGCCAAGCATCCGCGCGTCGACCGCGCGCCAGCGGCCATGCGCGGCGGCGAGTGCGTCGAGGCCGATATCGCCGAGCGCACGCACGCCGCCTCCGATCAGGATCGGCGCGCGGTAGAGCAGCAGCCGGTCGACCAGATCGGCGGCAAGGAAGGCGGCGGCGGTGCGGGCGCCCCCCTCCACGAACAGATGATCGACGTCTTCCAGTCCGGCGATCGCGGCGGGGGTGGCGATCGCGGTCCAGCCGGCGGGGGGCGCGGCGCTGGTCAGGACGATACGGCGGGGGCTGCGTGTTACGAGGCCCGGCAGGCGCACGTCGAGGCGGGGGGCATCGGTGTCCAGCGTACCGCGCCCAACGAGGATCGCCTCGTGCCGGCTGCGTTCGAGATGGACATGCGCGCGCGCCGCCGCCCCGGTGATCCAGCGGCTTTCGCCCGAGGCAAGCGCGATCGCGCCGTCGAGCGAGGTGGCGAGCTTCAGCGTGACATGGGGCCGCCCGGCGGCACGGCGGGTGAGGAATCCCGCCATGGAGGCACGCGCGGCGGCGGCGACGGGACCGGTCGGGGGGGCGATGGTGACGGCGATACCGGCCGCGCGCAGCCGGGCGAAGCCGGCGCCGGCGGTGCGGGGATCGGGGTCCTCCAGCGCGGCAACGACATGCGCGACGCCCGCCGTGACCAGCAGGTCGCTGCACGCCGGCCCCCGCGCCGAGACATGGGCGCAGGGTTCTAGCGTGACGTGGCAGGTCGCGCCGCGCGCCGCTGCGCCCGCCTGCGCCAGCGCCATCGCCTCCGCATGGGGGCGCCCGCCTGGCTGGGTCCAGCCATGCCCAACGACCCGGCCGTCACGGACGATCACGCAGCCGACATTGGGGTTGGGGGCGGTGCGGCCGCGGGTTCGCCCGGCCAGCGTCAGCGCGGCGCGCAGCCAGCCGGCATCGTCATCGCCGCGGGTCAAAGCCCCCAGCGCGAGAGCTGATCGTCGGCCTTCTTGAATGCGGCCTGCTGCTTATCGCGCGCGGCCTGCACCTCGGCCATCCGCTTCGCCTTGATCGGCGCGTCGATCGCCTGTTGCGCGCGAATCTCAGCATCGGTGCGGTCGGCGCTCCATTGCTGCACATAGATGATGTTGCGCTTGTATGCCGGCTCTTCATAGGAATCGTGTGCGAACGCGTAGACGAGGAACCCGGTGATCGCCATCGCCAGCGCCAGGAACCCCAGTTCGTACCGCTCGCGGGTGGCGAGGAAATCGCGCAGATCCTTGTAGGCGCGCAACGGTGACATGCGGCTGAAAAAATTCATGTCAGGGAAATAGGGCGGCGGGGCGGTGAGTGCCAGTGGTTGTGCGGAGCAGCCGGGCCGATCGCGGTTTTCAGGCGCGCGGGGCGACCGGATGCGGTATGACGGTGATACCCGTCAGCGGGCCGTTTCCAGATGTCATGTCATCCGTTGCGGAGGCCGAACATGCTCAAGATGGACGAAAAGGGACATATCGATCATCCCGATATCAAGCTGCACATCGTCGACACATTGGCGCGGGGCAAGATGGGGGTCGTGAACGGGATCATCGTCCACCAGACCGGCGGCGCGACCGCGGAGGCTGCCTTCGCCGGCTACAAGGCGCGCCCATATGGCACGCACTTCCTGATCGATAAGGACGGGACGATGTATCAGAATGCGTCGCTGCTTTATTACACCGCGCATGTCGGCAAGCTGAAGGCGCGATGCCTCGCCGAACATCGCTGCACGCCGGTGGAGATGAAGCAATATGCCCGCTTCAATCCGACGCTCCAGAACCGGATCGAGACGGCGAAACCGGCGGGCGAGCGATATCCGTCGAACGGCGATTCGATCGGCATCGAACTGGTCGGCGAAGCGCCGGGCGACAGGTTCGTGGATGTGACCGCGCAACAGAATACGTCGCTGGCATGGCTGGTGAAGGAACTCGGCCAGACGTTCCGCGTACCGATGACCGAGGTCTTCCGGCACCCGCAGGTGTCGTGGAAGCAGGAGACGGAGGCGAGTACGGCGCGATGGTGATCCTGTCCCTTCTGATGGCCGCCGCCGGCTGCACCGCCGGCACCGAGCTGACCCCGCCGCTGTGCCCGACGGGGCTGCCGGCGATCCGCAGCGTCGCCGTGACGCGATCGGGCTATGCCGTGGGGCCGGTCACCGATCCGTCGATGCGCTGTTCGACGTTCCGTCCCACCGTGGCGCAGGTCCGCGCCTATCTGACCCGGGCGAAGCGGGTGCCCGATTTCCAGTCTGCGGATGCGACGATCGACATGGTGCCATGTCGGGCACGAGGCACGATACGGTTCGCGGACGGACGCCGGGGCCAGTGGGAGGTGGAACAGGCGCGGTTCGGCAATGTCACCGTGCCGGGGCGGCCGAAGATGCTGCTATACACCACCGCCCGGCTGGGGCGGCCGTTCCTCGACTGACTGCTTGAGGGGGGGGTCTGGCCGTGTCCGTCATCGTGCACGGCGCCCAAACCGCAGTACCGGCCGACGACGATCTGGTGGTCGTCGGTCAGAAATTGCGGACGGTGCGCATCCACTATCAACGGCAGGGCACTATCAACGGCAGGGGCAGCGACTGACCAGTTGCGCGATCACCAAATCCAGCGGCAAGCCTGCCATCGATCACCTGATGTGTGCCTTCGTCCGCAGTTGCGTGGCCAACGGCTTCACGTCGCCCCGCCGCGCCATGGGCTGCGTCAACGAGCGCATCGATCGCCTTGCGGCCGAAAGCCCTGATGCCGTTCCGGCGATACCGATGACCGAACCGGTTCCGACGCCCGGGGATAGCGACGAGATCGTGGTCGTCGCTTCGCGGCCTGTCGTCCCGTCGGGCTATTGGACCTTTCTCCAGACGGGGCATTAGAAGTCCAACCACTCGGACACGCCGCTACCGGCACGGCGATGAAAGATGTGCATCAAGGACGGCGAGACCGGCCGGGCCATCAATCGTATCTTGCGGATCGGGTCGGCATCCTCCGTGCAGAAATCGCTGCCGCCCGCCGCGTGCCGGCACTGGAAAATCCGGATTGATGGCAAAAACGCAACGGGGTCACGGAATTGCTTCATCGACAGAAGCCGCATGACGGGAGAGCTGATCGGCTATCCGGGCGACGATATCGTGCAGTTGACCAGAACGGATCGATCGCTCGGCCCGGGATTTCGGGCGAGCGGCTGGTCCGATATCGTCGGTACGCGGACCGGCCGTTTCGGGTAAGCGGCGGGAATATCGCCACGACGGGGTGGGTCAAGCCGATGCCATCTCCCCTCGGGTCCCGCCATCGCGGATCGCGGTATCGCTGAACGAAAAAGGGGCGGACCTTGCGGCCCGCCCCTTCCTTTTATCACCCGCAGCAGCGGACCCGCGTCGCCGGTCCCCGCTTTCCGCGAGGGCGGCCTGCCTTACGACGACAGCTTCGCGCGGCTCGCCTTCTTGCGCTCGTTGGCGTCGAGGTGGCGCTTGCGCAGGCGGATCGACTTCGGCGTGACTTCGACCATCTCGTCGTCGTCGATGTACGCGATCGCTTGCTCCAGCGTCGCGCGCTTCGGCGGGGTCAGGCGGACCTGATCGTCTTTGCCGCCCGAGGCGCGGAAGTTGGTCAGCGCCTTGGTCTTCATCGGGTTGACCTCGAGGTCGTCCGGCTTGGCGTTCTCGCCGACGATCATGCCCTCGTACAGCGCCTCGCCGTGGCCGACGAACAGGATGCCGCGCTCTTCGAGCGGCCCCAGCGCGTAGGAATTGGCCTCACCGGCGCCGTTGGAGATCAGCACGCCGTTCTTGCGGCCCTCGATCTGGCCCTTGTGCGGGCCGTACTTCTCGAACAGCCGGTTCATGATGCCGGTGCCGCGCGTGTCCGACAGGAACTCGCCATGATAGCCGATCATCCCGCGCGACGGCGCGGAGAAGGTGATGCGCGTCTTGCCGCCGGTCGACGGGCGCATGTCGGTCATCTCCGCCTTGCGCAGGTTCATCTTCTCGACGACCGTACCCGAATATTCGTCGTCCACGTCGATGATGACGGTCTCGTACGGCTCGGTCTTCTTGCCGTTCTCGTCCTCGCCGAACAGCACGCGCGGGCGGCTGATGCCCAGCTCGAAGCCTTCGCGGCGCATCGTCTCGATCAGCACGCCCAGCTGAAGCTCGCCGCGGCCCGCCACTTCGTAGCTGTCGCGGTCGGCGGCCTCGGTCACCTTCACGGCGACGTTCGACTCGGCCTCGCGGAACAGGCGGTCGCGGATCATCCGCGACGTCACCTTGGTGCCCTCGCGGCCGGCCATCGGCGAATCGTTCACCGCGAAACGCATCGACAGCGTCGGCGGATCGATCGGCTGCGCGTGCAGCGGCTCGGTGACGGTGACGTCGGCGATCGTGTTGGCGACGGTCGCGATCGACAGGCCGGCCAGCGAGATGATGTCGCCCGCCTTCGCCTCGTCGACCGGCACCCGCTCCAGACCGCGGAACGACATGATCTTCGACGCACGGCCCGTCTCGACGATGTTGCCGTCGTTATCGAGCGCGTGGATCGGCTGGTTCAGCTTGATCGTGCCCGAGTTGACCCGGCCGGTCAGCACGCGGCCGAGGAAGTTGTCGCGGTCGAGCAGGGTAACGAGGAAGGTGAACGGTACGTCCTCGATTTCCACCTTGGGCGCGGGGACGTGGGACACGATCGTCTCGAACATCGGGATCAGCGTGCCTTCGCGCGCGTCCATGTCGGTCGAGGCATAGCCGTTGCGGCCCGAAGCATAGAGCACCGGGAAGTCGAGCTGTTCGTCATTCGCGTCGAGCGAGACGAACAGGTCGAACACCTCGTCGAGCACTTCCTGGATGCGCGCGTCGGGACGATCGACCTTGTTGACGACGACGATCGGCTTCAGGCCCAGCGCCAGCGCCTTGCCGGTCACGAACTTCGTCTGCGGCATCGCGCCTTCCGACGAATCGACCAGCAGGACGACGCCGTCGACCATCGACAGGATGCGTTCCACCTCACCGCCGAAATCGGCGTGGCCGGGGGTGTCGACGATGTTGATGCGGATGCTCTCGTCGGCGCCCGGCGGGGTCCAATCGACCGAGGTCGGCTTGGCGAGAATCGTGATCCCGCGCTCCTTTTCGAGGTCGTTCGAATCCATCGCCCGCTCCTCGACCCGCTGGTTGTCGCGGAAGGTGCCCGACTGGCGGAAAAGCTGGTCGACCAAGGTGGTTTTACCATGATCGACGTGCGCGATGATCGCCACGTTGCGGAGGCTCATGAGGAATCCTGAATGTCTGGGGCTATAATTGCGTGCGCCCATAGCGCAAATGGTGCGCCGCGGGAAGGGGCGGGGCGGCACCGGGTTCCGGCGCGCCATGCTCAACGGCCGATGGGCATCCTGATCGAGATCATGATCGTGCGTCCGGCCGGGTCGAGCAGCCACGGGTTCAGCGTCCTGCTGCCGGTCCGGTCGAACGTGCGGATGCGGGGGCGGGCGTTGGTGATGTTGTCGACCGCCAGTTCCAGACGATATCCGCCGCCGGCGGCCGCGGTGGCGCCGGGCGGCCGCAGGGTCAGGAAGACGCGCCCGTCGATCCGCACCAGCGGCGCGACATCGACCCCCGTCGCCGGATCGGCCACCGATGTGGATCGCACGCCCCCGGTTCGGCTGGCGGTGAGGTTCGCCCCCAGCCTGGGGCCATTCACGCCCATCTGCCCGCTCCACCGCTGTCGTCCCTGGACGCCGGTCGACACGCTCAACGGGTTTGACAGCGTGTCGATGACGGGGATCGCCGGCCCCAGCCGCAACGATTGCCGCAGCTGCCGTTCGCCCTGAATGCCGACGTTCCAGTTCGTCCTGCCGCCCGCCCGGCTGCCCGACAGGCCGATCGTGCCCGTCACGCTTTCGGCCACCTGCCGCACCGCGTTGAACGGGCGGGTGTCGACGCTCACCAGCCGCCCGACCGCGTCGCGCCCGAACCGGTCGGGGAAATAGCGTTCGGCGAAGGCCGACGGTTCGGTCAGGCGGATCGTCGGCCGGTCGGTCGCGGTTCTGGCATAGCCGGCACCGGCGTTCAGCCGGCTCTTGCCGACCGTGCCGTTATAATCGGCGTTCAGGCGGAAATCCCGCCTGGTCTGGGCGACCAGCGCCGCGCCGCCGGTGACCTGCTCGACGGGGACCAGCGCCCCGATGCGATAGTCGTAGACGGTCAGGCCGATCAGCCGCTGGACCGGTGCGTTGATCTGATCGTTCGACGGCAGCGATCCGCTGCGGACCAACGAGGCGTTGATAGACAGGTCGGATACCGGTTGCCAGTTGAGGGCGACGGTCGTGCCGGTCACATGCCCCGTCCCGTCGATCGCGTTGTAATTGATCGACGGCGTCAGATCGATCTGCCCCAGCATGCCGAGCACCGGCGTCGAGGCGGCGATCAGCGGCAGGTTGACATTCGCCTGCGCGGAGGTGGTGGCATAGTTTGTGTCGATGACCTGACGGTTCAGTCGATCGGTCGTGGTGGTATGCGCCCGGTTGCGCCGTACCGTCAGGTTGACCCGCATGTCGCCGGCCGGCAGCGACCCGATCTTGCCGATCATCAGCCCGGCCAGTTCGGCACTGGTCGTCGCGCTGTCCTGATCCTGCACCATGCCGCATCCGACGCATGACGACGTATCCGCGCCGGCCCGGATCCGCGACCGGCTGGTGCTGCGCCCGACATCGGAAGACACGGTCAGAAAAACGTCGCCAACGATATTGGAATAGGTCGTGTTCAATCCGGACGACCGGTTGCGCCCCTCCTGCCGGACGCCCCCGCCCTGCCGCCGGCTGTCCTGCGTACCGGATGTCCGCAGGCCGATATCGAGATTGCCGGCACCCAGCGGTCGCGCCGCCCCCAGGGTGCCGGAAAACAGCCGCGACCGGGGCACGAGGCTCTGGTCCCCCGGCACCGGCTCGCTCCCACCGGCGATACCGGGCCGCTGGCGGGCCAGCAGTCCTTCGTTCGCGCGGGCATTGGCGAAGCCGTTCAATCGATCGTCACCGTTCAGCCTGGCGCCCCGCCCGCCGCCCGATACGCTCGCGCCCCCGCCATCGGTCGTGCCGCGCCCTTCCCCTTCCAGCGACAGCGACCCGAATTTCCGTTTCAGCGACAGGTTCAGCAGCGGCTCGTTCGCGCCGAAGCCGAACCGCAGCGCCTCCGCGGGATTGTAGATCTCGATCGCCTGCAGCGCTTCGGCGGGCAGTTCGCCGAGATCGGCCAGCGAGCCGAGACGACGACCGTTGACGATGATCGAAAAGGGCCGGCCGCCCTGTCGCCGTTGCAATTGCTGGATCAGGTCGTTGACCGACCGCGCGCCATAGGTGGAGATGCGCGCCTCCGACAATTCCTCCACCGGTGTCGCGTTCTGAAGCGATTTCGGTCGTGCCGGGGCGGTCACGACGATCTCCGGAACGATGGCCTGACCGGCGGGCGCGGTGCCCGGGTTCTGCGTCGTCGCCTGCGCAGCGGAGGGAGGCGAAGACGGTGGAACGGCATCGATAACGAACATGGCCTGTCCCCTGATCTCGATGCAGCATCGCCGGCCAAGCTTGCACAAGGCTGACAGGGTATACCATCCGCATCGGATTGCGACGACCGGCCATTGTGTATTGTTTTAACAATACACTTGAACGCTTACACCACACCCGGCACATTGGCGGTCGCTGCCGGCCGGTGCCGGCTGGAGGACGATGATGGCGACCACTGCCGAGACGATTGCCGAACCCGGTCTGGTGCTGACGCCCCCCGATCCCGTCCCCATGGTGACCCCGGCGAAGGCGGCGGGGCTGGTGCCGGTGGACGAGGGCAAGCGCAGCGAACTCGACAACCGGGTCGACGGGTTCGTCGCCGATCTGGTCGCGCAGGATGTGAACTCGCCCGAATTCGGCCGCCGCGTCGATGCGATCACCGCGATGGGCGCGAAGGAGATCCGGGAGGCGGCGGGCCAGTCCAACCGTTTCCTCGACCGCCCGGTGAAGGCGATGAACGCCGACAGCGGCGTCGGCAAGGATCTGGCCGAGCTGCGCCGCGTGGTCGAGGACCTCGATCCGGGCAAGAAGGGCAGCCTGACCGCACCGCAGAAGCTGTTCGGGATCATCCCGTTCGGCAACAAGATGCGCGATTATTTCGACGGCTATAAATCGTCGCAGACGCATATCAGCTCGATCCTGAAAAGCCTGGCCAGCGGCAAGGACGAACTGCTGATGGACAATGCCGCGATCGATACCGAGCGGGCGAACCTGTGGGCGGCGATGGGGCGGCTGGAGCAGATGATCCACCTGTCGCGCCAGCTGGATGCGAAGCTGGAGGACACCGCCAACGACCTCGACCACAGCGACCCCGCCAAGGCGAAGGCGATCCGCGAGACGGCGCTGTTCTATACCCGCCAGCGCACGCAGGACCTGCTGACCCAGATGGCGGTGACGGTGCAGGGCTATCTGGCGCTGGATTTGGTCAAGAAGAACAATGTCGAGCTGGTGAAGGGCGTCGACCGTGCATCGACCACCACGGTCGCGGCGCTGCGCACCGCCGTCACCGTCGCGCAGGCGCTGACCAACCAGAAGCTGGTGCTGGAACAGATCACGCAACTGAACACCACCACCGCCAACATCATCGAATCGACCGGACGGTTGCTGAAGGAGAACACCGCACGCATCCACGAACAGGCCGCCAGCGCGACGATCCCACTGGAAACGCTGCAACGCGCGTTCCAGAATATCTACGACACGATGGATGCGATCGACACGTTCAAGCTGAAGGCGCTCGATTCGATGAAGACCACGGTCAACACGCTGGGCAACGAGGTGGAGAAGTCGCGCGGCTATATCGCCCGGGCGGAGGGGGCGGCGCAAGGGCAGCTGAAGGGCCCGTCCGACCAGTTCAAGCTGGAGTCGCTGTAACGCCATGAGCGATGTCGACGATGCGATCGCCGCCGCGCGATCCAGCTGGTCGCGGATCGCCGATCCCGACCCCGCCATGCCCGATCGCGCGCCGCGCCGGGCGGGGCAGGGCGCGCGCCGGCTGAAACGCATCGCCGCCGCGGTGATCGCGATCCTGATCGCGGCGTTCGTCGCGGGCATCGTGTCCCCGATCGGCATCATGGGCGTGTTCCTGACGATCGTCGCGATGCTGGCGGTGACGGTGGCGATCGCGATGTGGCCGACCGCCGCCGATCGCCCGCCGCCGCCGCCCGAGAAGCTGCGGACGCTCGACCTGAAGGCGCTGCCCGCGCAGACCGAGCGGTGGTTGCAGGCACAGCGCCGCAGCCTGCCCGCCCCCGCGCAACACCTGATCGACCGGATCGCGGAGCGGTTGCGCACGCTGTCGCCGCAACTCGCGCGGGTCGACCCGGCGGGCGAGAGCGCGGACGAGATCCGTCGCCTGATCGGCGAACAATTGCCCGCCTTCGTCGACGATTATGCGCGCGTGCCGACGACGCTGCGCACCACCGAGCGCGGCGGCCGCACCCCGGATGCGGCGCTGTCCGACGGGCTGGGCGTGATCGAGCGCGAGATCGCCGCGATGACCGAGCGGCTGGCACAGGGGGATCTGGACAGCCTGCAGACGCGGGGCCGGTATCTGGAACTGAAGTACAGCGGCGATGATTCGGCGGGCTAGAACCGGATGACATCAGGTTGAACCGGATGTTCGTCGTTGCGATCGGAGCGAAGCAATCCAGGGCGTCCTGGTCCGGCGCTGGATTGCTTCGCTACGCTCGCAATGACGGATTGGGTCAGACCAATGTCATCCCACTCTAAGGCGGGCGGGTCGAGTCGGGCACGATCCGGTTTCACGGGTGGCACCCCGGCAAACGGGGTCTGCCATCGCGGAAAGTCGCACGGAAAGTCACGAAAGTCGCATCCTACAGGGGTGCGGGCGGATCGGGACGGGGGCATGGCCGCGACGGCGCGTGCCGTTGTTGCGCTGCCCTTCGTCCCCCGTCGCTGGTGCATCTGATCCCCCCGTGCCGCGCCGGTGGAAGCAGCGACCGGGGGGATTTACCGGATCGCGATCGTGTAGGACAGGTCGTGCGGGGCAGGCGCGTTGGTCATCCCGCGTGCCGCGTTGGCGATGGGCGGATGTGGCGCCATTGTTGTGGCCGTTATCGCGGGCGTAGCGAAGCAGTCCAGAGCGTCACACGCCGGGCTCTGGATTGCTTCGCTGCGCTGGCAATGACGGAAGTGAGGGTATGGCGGGGGCGGGTCGGGAAGTGCGTTGCCGGAGGGCCGGCCGGTCAGAAGCGGAAGGCCGTCCCGACATAGACCGCCTGGCTGTCGCGCCGGACGTCGGTCTGGGTCAGCCGGTCACGATCGGACCGGTAGCGGACGCCGGCGGTGACATCGATGTTGCGCGTCAGCGAATAGGCGCCGCCGAGATCGACCGAATAGCTGGGCAACACCGTCACCGCGCGTGGCGTATCCGCCAGCGGCCGGTCGGTCGCCGCCTTCACCCGGCCGCTGAACCGGGTACCGGTGTAGCTGACCGCCAGGTCGGCCGCCTCGCGCCCGCCGGGCTGGGCGGCGAGATCGACGCGGCTGACGTCGCTGGCGATCGCGAATCGCTTCCACCCCAGCGCGACGCCGAGATTGTAGGAGATCGGGGTCAGCCCCACGGTGTTGTCGGACACCACGCTGCGGGTCGAGGCGGCCCGATTGGTGCGGGCGCGCACCGCCACCGTCACCGCGCGGGTATCGCGCCGGGCCTCGGCAGGGGTGAAGCGGAATTCGCTGCCGCTGCCGGCGTCGAAACCGCCGCGGGCGAGCAGCGCCGCCAGTCGCGGATCGCCTGCCGCCGGGGTGAAACCACCTATGCTGCGAACCTGCTGGCGGGGTGCGGGCACCCTGGCCGATTGCTTGTCGAGCGCGGCGAAGGCGGGCGCGACGAGTGCACAGGCGGCCATGGTGGCCCCCGCTGCGATCCCGACGATGATACGCCCCGTTTTCATTACCACTCCCGGCCGGTCCTGACTGAACCTTCGCCCCGAACATCAGCTAGCATGATTCGATCCGCCGCCGCCATCAGGCCGGTACCAATTTGTCCGACCTGTTGCATCAGACACACAGCCCCGGATACCGCACCCGTGCCCGGCCCCGATCGGCACCGTCGGATGACACCCGCATCACCCGCACGCTGCTTGCGGGGCCGCACCGGCCCCTGTAGAGGCGTGGATCGCCATTTTCCCGCAGGATCAACGCCCATGCCCCGCCGTTTTGCCGCCCCCGTCGCGATCGCGCTGGGGCTCGTCGCCTCGCTGTCCCTGTCCGCCTGCGCGGGCAAGGCCGATCGTCCCAAGAGCGATCTCGCCGCGTCCAAGGTCACCACGATCGGCGTCAACAGCTATCTGTGGCGCGCCACGCTCGACACGCTGTCGTTCATGCCGCTGGTGCAGACCGACTCCAACGGCGGGGTCATCGTGACCGACTGGTACATCAATCCGCAGAGCCCGACCGAGCGGATGAAGGTGACGGTGACGATCCTCGATCAGGACCTGCGGGCCGATGCGATCCGCGTCGCCGCGCTGCGCGAGACCAGCCGTGGCGGCCAGTGGGTCGCCGCGCCCGTGCAGGCGGCCACCACGCAGAAGCTGGAGGACCTGATCCTGACCCGCGCCCGCGACCTGCGCCGTTCCTCGGTCGCCGGCTGACCAGATATGACGGGACCGGGCATGACGGGTACGCGGTTCAACGCGCGGACGGCCGATGCGCACTGGCAGGCGGTATGGGACGAACGCGGCACCTTCGTCGCCGACGACCATAGCGCCAAACCGCGCGCCTATGTGCTGGAGATGTTCCCCTATCCATCGGGGAAGATCCATATGGGGCACGTCCGCAACTACACGATGGGCGACGTGCTGGCCCGGTTCCGCCGGATGACCGGGCACGAGGTGCTGCATCCGATGGGCTGGGACGCCTTCGGGATGCCGGCCGAGAACGCCGCGATGGAAAAGGGCGTGCATCCGGGCACCTGGACCCGCGCCAACATCGCCGCGATGAAGGCGCAGCTGAAGCGCCTGGGCTTCGCGCTCGACTGGAGCCGCGAACTGGCGACGTGCGAGCCGGATTATTACGGCCACGAACAGGCGCTGTTCCTCGACCTGCTGGCCGGCGGGCTGGTCTATCGCAAGGAATCCTCGGTCAACTGGGACCCGGTCGACATGACCGTGCTGGCCAACGAGCAGGTGATCGACGGGCGCGGCTGGCGATCCGGCGCGGTGGTCGAGAAGCGCAAGCTGAACCAGTGGTTCCTGAAGATCACCGATTTCGCCGACGAGCTGCTCGACGGGCTGGCGAGCCTGGACCAGTGGCCCGACAAGGTGCGGCTGATGCAGGAGAACTGGATCGGGCGGAGCAAGGGGCTGACGTTCCGGTTCGATCCGCTGGTGCCGCTGACCGAGGCGATCGAGGTCTATTCCACGCGGCCCGACACGATCTTCGGCGCCAGCTTCGTCGCGATCGCCGCCGATCACCCGATCGCGCGCGAGGTCGCGGCCCGCGATCCCGAGGCGGCCGCCTTCATCGAACGCTGCAAGCAGGGCGGCACCACGGCGGCCGAGCTGGAGACGCAGGAAAAGCTGGGCTTCGACACCGGTTACGAAGTGCTGCACCCTTTCGACGGCGGCTGGACGCTGCCCGTCTATATCGCGAACTTCGTGCTGATGGAGTATGGCACCGGCGCGGTGATGGGCGTGCCCGCGCACGACCAGCGCGATCTGGATTTCGCGCGGAAATACGGCCTCGACGTGACGCGGGTGGTGTCGGACGGCGAGGTGGTCGCCCCGGTGTTCGAGGGCGACACCGCGCATACCGGTTCCGGCGCGATCGTGAACTCGCGCTTCCTCGACGGCCTGTCGATCGAGGAGGCGAAGGCCGCCGTCATCGCGCGTGCCGAATCGGAGGGCTGGGGCACCGGCTCCACCGTGTTCCGCCTGCGCGACTGGGGCGTCAGCCGCCAGCGTTACTGGGGCACGCCGATCCCGATCGTCCACTGCGCCGCCTGCGGCGTGGTGCCGGTGCCGCACGAGCAACTGCCGGTGGTGCTGCCCGACGACGTGTCGTTCGCGATTCCCGGCAACCCGCTCGACCGGCATCCGACGTGGAAGCATGTCGCCTGCCCGTCCTGCGGCGCGGCGGCGGTGCGCGAAACCGACACGCTCGACACCTTCGTCGATTCGTCGTGGTATTTCATCCGCTTCGCCAGCCAGCCCGATGACCGGCCGTTCGACCGCGCGATCGCGGAGCAATGGCTGCCGGTCGGCCAGTATATCGGCGGGGTCGAGCACGCGATCCTGCACCTGCTCTATGCGCGGTTCTGGACGCGCGCCCTCCGCCACATCGGCAAGCTCGACATCGCCGAGCCGTTCGCCGGCCTGTTCACGCAAGGCATGGTGACGCACGAGACGTACAAGTCCGACGACAATCGCTGGCTGTCGCCTGAGGAGGTCGACGCCGGCATCGAGACCGCGACCGGCAAACCCGTGACCATCGGCCGCGTCGAGAAGATGTCGAAGTCGAAGAAGAACACGGTCGATCCCGAACCGATCGTCGATCAGTATGGCGCCGACGCGGTCCGCTGGTTCATGCTGTCCGACAGCCCGCCCGAACGCGACCTGCCCTGGTCGGAAGCGGGGATCGAGGGGGCGTGGCGCTTCGTGCAGCGGTTGTGGCGGCTGTTCGGCAACGAACCGGGCGCGGCGGGTGAGGATGTGCCGTTGCGCAAGCTGGCGCACCGGACCACCGCCGGCGTTGCCGAGGCGATCGAGGGGTTGCAGTTCAACAAGGCGGTGGCGCTGCTCTACACGCTGGCTGGTGCCCTGGAGAAGGCGGCACCGTCGCGCGACCGCCACGATGCGATCGCGACGCTGCTCCGCCTGGCCGCGCCGATGGTGCCGCATATCGCCGAGGAGGCATGGACCGCCGCCGGCCATGACGGGCTGGTCGCGGATGCCGCCTGGCCCGTGGTCGATCCGGCGATGCTGGTCGACGACGAGGTGACGATCGCGATCCAGATCAACGGCAAACTGCGCGACACCATCACCGTGGCCAAGGGCATGGCGAAGGACGAGCTGGAGGCCGCCGCGCTCGCCGCCGACAAGGTGGTGCGCGCGCTGGAAGGCAAGGCGCCGCGCAAGGTGATCGTGGTGCCCGACCGCCTCGTGAACATCGTCGCATGAAGACGGGGGGCATGAAAAGGGGGGGCATGAAGACGCCCGCCCTGCTGCTCGCCGCCGCGCTGGCGCTCACCGGCTGCGGGTTGCGGCCGCTTTATGGCGGCGGGCCGAACGGGGCGGTCGCCTCGTCCCTGACCGCGGTCGAGGTCGGGCCGATCGAGGGCAAGGCGGGCTGGCTGGTCGCCAATGCGCTGCGCGACCGGCTGGGGGCCAGCGGCAGCGCGCGCTATCGCCTCGACATCCGGCTCGACGACCAGATCCAGGGGCTGGGCGTGCGCCGCGACGACAGCGTCACCCGCGAACGCCGCACGTTGCGCGCGCGGTACCAGCTGGTCGATCTGGCGGACGGGGCGGTGCTGGTCGATGCCACCGCCGGATCGGACGCGGGGATCGATGTCGTCCAGTCCGAATATGCGACGATCGCGGCGGAGAACACCGCGCTCGAACGCCTGTCGGGCATCGTCGCGGACGAGATCGTCGCCAGCATCGCGCTGTATGCGCAGCGTCGGGCCGCGGCGCCCGCCGCCACGCCGACCGCCGCGCCGGCTCCTGCGCCGGTACGGTGAAGGCGAACGCCAACCAGATCAGGCAGGCGCTGGCCGCGCCGCGGCTGCGTTTCTACCTGCTCCACGGCCCCGACGATTCGGGTGCCGCCGCGCTGGCGACGATCCTGGCGCAGGCGATGGGCGGCCGGGCGGAGCGGGTCGACCTCGATATCGCGACGCTGAAATCCGATCCCGCCCGGCTGGCCGACGAGGCCGCGTCGCTGTCGCTGTTCGGGGATGCCCGCCATATCCGCGTGACGGGGATGGGCGAGGAAAGCGTCGCGGCGGTCACCGCGCTGCTCGCGGCGGAGGCGGCGGGCAATCCCGTGGTCGCGATCGCGCCATCGGTGAAGGCGAGCGCGAAGCTGGTGAAGCTGGCGATCGAATCGCCGCTGGCGATGGCGTTCGCCTGCTACCCGCCATCCGCGCAGGATGCGGAGCGGCTGGCGGTGACGATGGCGGGCGAACAGGGCCTGCGCCTTGCCCCCGGCGTCGCGGCGCGGCTGGTGGCGGGCACCGGCGGCGACCGCGCGGTGATGGGCCGCGAGATCGACAAGCTGGCGCTGTTCCTCGACGCCGCGCCCGATCGCCCGCACGAACTGGATCATGGCGCGCTCGACGCGATCGGCGCCGACCTCGACGAGGCGGAGGCGACCCGCGCGGTCGAGGCACTGGTCGAGGGGCGGCCGGACCGGCTGGCCGAGGAACTGGCGCGGCTGGGCGAGGCGGGCATCTCGCCCATCCCGTGGCTGCGCCAGATCGTCCGCCGCCTCGTCGCGCTGGCGGAGATGCGGGCCGAGATCGCGCGCGGCGAGCCGGCCGACACGGTGATGAAGCGCCACCGCGTGTTCTTCCGCGACGAGGACGCGACGGGGCGGGCGCTGCGCCGCTGGACTCCCGCGATGCTCGCCACCGCGATCGCCCGCCTGCGCGCGGCGGAGCGCGGGGTGATGGCGCCGGGCAATGCCGGCCCGGTACTGGCGGACGAGGCGGTGCTGACGCTGACCAGGGCGCTGGCGCGGCGGGGGTAGGGGTCGCCGAGGCTGGTCGTGACGGCGTCGGTTTACCCTGTTTCCGTCGTTGTGCGCGCGTCGACGCGATCCAGAGCGTCACGCGCCGGGCGCTGGATTGCTTCGCTACGCTCGCCATGACGGGAAGGGGGTTTCACGCCATTGTTGCTTGCGGCGGCACCCTTCTGCTTCCCCGGCGAAGGCCGGGGTCCAGTTGGGGAACGTTTGCCGTGACTTACGCCGGCCTTCCCCACTGGGCCCCGGCCTTCGCCGGGGAGGGGATACTGGCTGGATGATGTGGTCTTTCCCGGAGGTTTCGCCTGCGTCGGGGTGGTCGGATCGGCCCGGCGGACAGGGCGACGGCGAAGCTGGCGTTGGACGGGTGCGGCTGTTGCCGCCCCGCCGGCCGGTTCGACCGATCGCCCCTTCGGTCAGTCGAACAGGCTGGACACGCTCGTCTCGTCGGCGATGCGCTTGATCGCCTCGCCCAGCAGGGGGGCGATCGGCAGGTGGCGAATCTTGCCGGTGGAGGCGATGGTGTCGTGGTTGCCGATCGAATCGGTGATGACCAGTTCGCGCAGTGCCGAGCCGTCGACCCGCGCCACCGCCCCGCCCGACAGCACGCCGTGCGTGACATAGGCGACCACATCCTCCGCCCCCGCCTCGCGCAGGGCCGCTGCGGCGTTGCACAATGTGCCCGCCGAATCGACGATATCGTCGATCAGGATGCAGAACCGGCCCTCGACCTCGCCGATGATGTTCATCACCTCGGACTCGCCCGCCCGCTCGCGCCGCTTGTCGACGATCGCGAGGGGGGCGTTGTCGAGCCGCTTGGCCAGCACGCGCGCGCGCACCACGCCGCCGACGTCCGGACTCACCACCATCAGGTTCTTCGAGCGGAAGCGCGCCAGGATATCCGCCGACATCACCGGCGCGGCATAGAGGTTGTCGGTGGGGATATCGAAGAACCCCTGGATCTGCCCGGCGTGCAGGTCGACCGACAGCACCCGGTCCGCGCCCGCGACGGTGATGAGGTTCGCGACCAGCTTGGCGGAGATCGGCGTGCGCGGCCCCGGTTTCCGGTCCTGCCGGGCATAGCCCATATAGGGGACGACCGCGGTGATCCGCTTCGCCGACGCGCGCTTCAGCGCGTCGATGATGATGAGCAGTTCCATCAGATTGTCGTTGGCGGGATAGCCGGTCGACTGGAGCACGAACACGTCCTCGCCGCGCACGTTCTCCATGATCTCGACGAAGACCTCCTCGTCGGCGAAGCGGCGGACATGCGCCTCGGTCAGCGGAATCTCGCAATAGGCGGCGATCGCGTTCGCCAGCGGCAGGTTCGAGTTTCCGGTGATGAGTTTCATGTGGTGGCCCCTTCGGGTGTCGCCTTTATGCGGCATGGCCGGCCAGCGGAAGGGTATTCGCGCTTATCGTCAAACCCGATCCGTCCTAATGCGGGCGGATGATCGTGACCCGCTTCGCTCCCTCGCCCACCGGCCGGCTCCATGTCGGCAACATCCGCGCCGCACTGCATAACTGGATGTGGGCGCGGCGGCATGGCGGGCGGTTCGTGCTGCGGATCGACGATACCGATGCCGACCGCAGCGAGGAACGCTTCGTCGAGGCGATCCGGGCCGATCTCGACTGGCTGGGCCTGACCCCGGACGTGCAGGTCCGCCAGTCCGAGCGGTTCGCGCTGTACCAGCGCCGCTTCGATGCGCTGGTCGCCGCCGGGCGGATCTATCCCGCCTATGAAAGCGCGCAGGAACTGGACCTGAAGCGCAAGATCCTGCTGGGGCGGGGATTGCCGCCGGTGTACGATCGCGCCGCGCTGGCGCTGACCGAGGCGGATCGGGGGCGGCTGGAGGCGGAGGGGGTGCGCCCGCACTGGCGCTTCCGCCTGGATCACGACGCGCCGCTGGCGTGGGACGACCTGATCCGGGGACCGCAGTCGTTCGATCCCGCCACCATGAGCGACCCGGTGGTGCGCCGCGCCGACGGGTCGTGGCTGTACATGCTGCCCTCGGCGATCGACGATATCGATCTGGGCATCAGCCATGTCGTGCGCGGCGAGGACCATGTGTCGAACACCGCGCTGCAGCTCCAGATGTTCGCCGCAATGGACGCGGCGGCGCCCGCCTTCGCGCATACCGCGCTGCTGACCGGGGCGGAAGGGAAATTGTCGAAGCGGCTCGGCTCGCTCGGCGTCGATCATTTCCGCGAGGAGGGGATCGAGCCCGCGGCGGTCCGCTCGTTGCTGGCGCGACTGGGCACCAGCGATGCCGTGGAGCCGGTGGTCGATCCGGCGCCGCTGATCGCGGGCCTCGATTTCGCCCGGTTCGGCCGCGCGCCCGCCCGCTTCGACGAGGTGGAGCTGCAACAGGTCAATGCCCGCATCGTCCACCAACTGGATCACGATGCGGTCGCCGACCGGCTGCCGGCCGGCATGGGCGCGGCGGAATGGCAGGCGGTGCGCCCCAACCTGTCGCGCGTCGCGGAGGCGGCGGACTGGTGGCGGGTGATCGAGGGACCGATCGACGCGACGCCCGCCGAGGCGGATCGCGACTATCTGGCACAGGCCGCCCAGGTGGCCGCCACGCTGGACTGGTCCGCGGCCGATATCTGGTCGCGCCTGACCACCGCGCTGAAGGCGTCGAGCGGGCGGAGCGGCAAGGCGCTGTTCCTGCCGCTGCGCCGGGCGCTGACCGGGCTGGATCACGGCCCCGACATGGCGGCGCTGCTGCCGCTGATCGGCCGGGAGCGGACGCTGGCGCGGCTGGGCCACGCCGGCTGACCCGGCCCCGCCCGCGCCAAAAGGGTTACCGGTCGCGTTCGAGCCTGGTGACCTTGTCGCCCCGCTTCGCCAGGATGCCGCTGGTCCGTCGGGTCTGGACGATCGCCTGCCGACATCGTTCCTGTCGCATCGTGTCTACCCCCGCTTGCGGTCGTGACGATATACTGTCACCTTCCTGACTGCGAACGGCCGACTCGCGTCCCACAGGAGACGATCAAGGAGACAGCACGTGTATGCAGATCGCTTTGCCGGCGGACGCCGGTTCAACCCCGCCGGGCTGCTTGCAGCGGTGGGGATCAACGCCGGCGTCGTCGCCGCGCTGATGATCGCCGCGCCGCACGTCACGCGGACGTTCGACGATCCGCTGGAGATCACCAGCATCCCGATCACGCCGCCGCCTCCGCCGACGAAGCCCGAGCCGCAGCCGCGCACCGCCGCCGCCCGGCCCGACCGGATCGAGACGGTGCCGCCGGTCGTGCCCCGCCCCGTCGACGATGGCCCGATCGTGGTCGCCGATCCGCTGCCGACCTTGCCCGGCCCCACCGGCATCGGCACCGGGACCGGGATGGGCGAGGGTACCGGCATGGCGATCGATCCACCCGCGCCGCCCGCACCCGTCATCGTCGCCCCCGGTCTAGACCCACGCTATGCCGCTGAGCTCCAGCCCGATTATCCCGCCGCCGAGCGCCGGATGGGCAATCCGGGCAAGGTGACGGTGCGCGTCCTGATCGGTGCCGATGGCCGGGTGAAGGAGGTGGAGCCGGTGTCCGCCACCAGCGATGCCTTTTTCCGGGCCACCCGCGATCAGGCGCTGCGCCGCTGGCGTTTCCGCCCCGGCACGCGCGACGGCGTGCCGCAGCCGGCGTGGCGGACGATGAGCGTGACGTTCGTCATGCAGGACTGAGACGTGACGCACGCCTGACGCGGCCATCCGTCGATCCCTGCTTGCGGTGCCGGGCAAAGCCGTGGACCATCGTCGCGATGGCGCGGCCCGGCTGGACCCGGGGTGGCGAAGGGAGGGACGGATGGCGGGCAAGGCGATTGTCGCGGTGCTGGCGGGGGCCGTGCTGGCGGACGCGCTGTCCGCCGGTACGGCGGGGCCGGGCAGGGCCGGGCAGGAAACGGTGCGTCAGGACCCGCCGCCGATCGTGGTGGTCGGTCCGGATGCGGACATCGTCGTCACCGGACCGCAACCGGTGCTGCGCGGCGGGCTGTGGCAGTTCCGCCGATCGCCGACCTTGTTTCTGGGTGGCGGCGGCAGCAGGCGGGGGTTCGGCTTCACCACCTGTCTGGCGGATGGCGCGTTGCCCGCGACGATCCGGGCACTGGCGGGCGAGCGATCGGCGATGCCGCGTAATGGCATCTGCACGTCGCTGCGCCTGACCGTCGCGGAGGGACGGATCGCGGGCCGCCGTTCCTGTACCAGGCCGAGCATGCAGATCGGGACCGATGCGTCGAACAGCAAGCTCGCGCTGTCGGGCGGCTATGACAGCCGCCGGCTGACGATCGTGTTCCGGTCGGAGGACGAGTTCAACGGCATGGAGCGCAGCAGCGGCGCGGGCTGGAATCCGAAACGCCAGACCGGGCAACGATGGCAGGCGATCGCGACACGGATCGGGGATTGCCCCGCGACCCGCCGGCTCGACCAGCGGACGGCGGAGGAAGCGGTGCGCCGGCTGTTCGATCCGTTCGCATCCCCGGATGGCGACTGATGCGTGGCGATCCTGCCTGAACGGCGGCGAAACGGGCCATTCCGGGATCGTTCAGCGCGAATCGTGCATTGACCGGGATAAGATCGGCCACCCTTTCGACAGGCGCGGGCGGCGGATCGATGTTGGCGTGCAGGAGGTTCGTGATGAACGGATGGATGAAGAAGGCGACGCTGGGTCTGGTACTCGGCGCCACGGCGTTGAGTGCGGCGGCCCCGGCGGATGCGCAGCGGTGGCGCGGCTATCGCGGCCATCGGGGTGGTGGCAACGGCGTGGCGACGGGTGCGTTGCTCGGCGGTATCCTGGGGCTGGGCGTGGGGGCGGCGATCGCATCGGGCAACCGCGACCGCTATTACGACCGGCGCGACTATTATTACGACGCGCCGCCGCCGCGCGTGGTCTATCGCGACCGTTATTATGCGCCGCCGCCCCCGCCGGTGGTGGTCCGCGAGCGCTATTACGAGGCGCCGGGCTATTACGGGCGCGGCTATGGCGACCGGGGTTACGGCTACGGCTACGGTTACTGACGACGACCGGCAGCGCAGGGAGCGGCGCGGGGGCACGATCCCCGCGCCGTTTTTTGTGGCCGGGCGCGGGCGGCGGGGCTAAGCGGCGGACATGACCGACACGCCTCCCGATCGCCTCTCGATCAATGCCGACAGCCCTTACTTCGACCAGCCGCTGCTGGAGCGCGGCATCGGCATCCGCTTCAAGGGTGCCGAGCGCAAGGACGTCGAGGAATATTGCATCTCCGAGAGCTGGATCCGCGTCGCGCTGGGCAAGAAGGTCGACCGCAAGGGTCGCGCGCTGACGGTGAAGCTGAACGGCGAGGTCGAGGCGTGGTTCGAACGCCCGGCGGCAGGCGGCGACGCCGCGCCGGATGCCACGGACGATCAGCCCGCGGCGTGATCCCCGCGCCCCGCCACGCGGCGGGGCCGGGCGGCCTGGCCGGACGCCTGCCCGGACGATAGTGGCAGGATAACGACAGTCGGACCGAAACAGGACCGTTTCGGTTCCCTATATCTTGACACCCTTCAATAGTCGGACAAGAATGTCCGACATCGATTGTACCGGTAGGAGCCGGCGATCATGGAGGGGATAGAAATGACACGTCACCTGTTGCTGATGTCGGCCGCGCCGTTCGCGCTGACCATCACGCCGGCCAGCGCGCAGGTCGCCACGCCGACGCCGCAGGAACGCCAGCAGGCCGCTGCGCCCGATGCCACCGTCGACGAGCAGGCACCCGTCGCGCAGGAGCGCGCCACCGAGGCGGCACAGGGGCGCAGCCCCGGCACCGCGGCGACCGAGAACCTGACCGACGACACCGCTGCCGCCGCCACGCCGGCCACCGACGAGGACCGCGACGTCCGCGACATCGTGGTCACCGGGTATCGCGCCAGCTTGGGCAGCGCGCAGGCGATCAAGCGCAATTCCGATGCGATCCTGGACGCGGTGGTCGCGCAGGACATCGGCAAGTTGCCCGACAATACCGCCGCCGAGTCGCTGGCGCGCATCACCGGTATCCAGGTCGGCCGGTCCGGCGACGAGGTGAACCAGGTGCTGGTCCGTGGCCTGCCCGACCTGACCACGACCTTCAACGGCCGCGAATTGTTCACCGCCGAAGGACGCGGCGTCGCGTTGCAGGATTTCCCCGCCGGCGCGCTGGCGGGACTGGAAGTCTATAAATCCGGCACCGCCGACCTGCTGGAACCGGGGCTGGCGGGCCTGATCAACGTCCGGTCGCGCCGGCCGTTCGACTTCAGCGAAAAGCTGGTCGTCGCCGGCGGTGTCCGCGGCTCCTACAACGACCAGAGCAAGAAGTACGACCCGCAGGGCAACGTGCTCATCAGCGCGCGGCAGGATACCCCGATCGGCGAGATCGGCGTGTTGCTGAACGCGTCCTATATCCGGACCAAATATCGCAACGCGGTGCGCTTCGCGGTCGGCAACGTGCCCGAGCGGCTGAACGACGGACAGGTCGTCCTGCCCGCCTCGGTCGGGCGCGCGTTCCGCATTCCCGAGCGGGTCGGCGTCTATAACGACAGCGGGACGCGATCGCGCCCGGCGTTCAACGCCAGCGTCCAGTGGAAGCCGGCGTCGAACCTCGAACTCTATTACGACTTCCTCTATCAGGGATATCGCGGACGTGGTGCCAACGACCTGTTCGAGGCGTCGCTGCTGAACAACAATCCGACGCTGAGCAACGTCGTGCTGCGCGACGGCAAGCCCGATCAGGTGCAGACGCTGACCAAGACGGGCGGCGAGCGCGCCCAGATGTATCGCAGCACCAACGTCAACAACACCGATACCTATCAGGCCGCGGGCGGCGCGAAATGGGATACGGGCCGGGCGCACCTGTCGACCGACTTCGCCTATACGCGCAGCCAGTACGACGCGAACGAGTACAGCTTTGACGCCGCGCTGACCACCGCACCGACGATGGACGTCAATTTCTTCATCGACGGCGGATCGGCGTTCAGCCTGCCCGGCTATGACAATGCCAACCCGGCCAATTACAAATGGCGCGGCTATTACGAGAGCAAATATCTGGTGAAGGGGTCCGGCTGGCAATGGCGGGGCGATGTCGATCTCGACACCGATCTCGACTTCCTGCCCAAGTTCCAGTTCGGCGCCCGCGCCACCGATCGCGATGCCTCGCAGGAGCGCGGCAACCGTTATGCCTATACGGAAACGCTGAACATCCCGCTGGCGAACACCCCGGCGGGCACGCTGGAACTCACCCCCAACGCGTTCCGGGGCGATGCACAGGGCTGGACCAGCTGGCTGATGCCGACGCGCAGCGGCATCGCCGGCAATGCGGAGGCATTACGCGTCTTCTCCGTCCAGGCGTTGCAGCAGATCGTTGCCGCCAACCCCAGCGATGGCGGCTATCGCGATGCGCTCACCCGGTTTTCGCAGCCGACGCTCGAACTCGATCCGTTTCAGGGCTTCTCGGCCAAGGAACAGAGCTATGCGTTTTACGGACAGGCCAAATACCAGTTCGATATCGGATCGGTCGGGATCGACGGCCTGATCGGCGCGCGCGTGGTGAACACGGTGGGTGAATATAGCGGCCGGGGGCAGACCCCGGTGGTGGTGAACGGCGTGATCCAGCGCGATGCGAATGGCATCCCCGTGCTGGCCGGACAGATCATCACCACCCGGTCGAACTATCTGGACATCCTGCCCAATGCCAGCCTGCGCATCCGGCCGACCGACAAGCTGCAGATCCGTTTCGGCTTCACCGAAACGCGCACCCGGCCCAGTTTCGGGGCGCTGAACCCCGCAGTGCAGATCACGCCGAACCAGTCGCCGCTGACCAATCCCGATGGTTCGCCGGTCATCATCCCCAACGATCCGCGCTTCGCCGCCGATCTGCAGGGACGGCCCGACTATACCGGCAGCGGCGGCAATCCCAATCTGGTACCGCTGACGTCGACCAACTACGATGCGACGATCGAATATTACTTCTCGAACAACGGGTCGATCACGGCGGCCTTCTTCTATCGCGAACTGTCCGGTTTCCTGTCGCGCTACACGCAGCGGTTCCGCGATCCGGTGTTCGGCCTGCTCCAGATCGATGCCGACGCCAATGCCGGCGCGGGCAAGATCAAGGGTATCGAGGTCGGTGGCCAGACGTTCCTCGATTTCCTGCCCGGACTGCTGAGCGGGTTCGGCGTCCAGGCCAACGTCACCTATCTCGACGGCAAGCAGCGGTTCCCGGTCGATCTGAGCCCCGCCAACACGACCCCGCCCTTTGTCAGCATTCCGGGCCTGTCGAAGTGGAGCTACAACGCCGCACTATTCTATGAAAAGGGAACGGTATCGACCCGGTTGTCGTACAATGGCCGCTCGCGGTTCCTGAACGGCAATACCGTGCGCGATGGCGTGTATTTCGGCGAAGGTACCGAGAAGATCACGCGGCTGGATTATTCGTTCAACTACACGCCGATCAAGCAGATCACGTTGACGTTCGACGTGGCGAATATTCTGGCGCAGCCGTTCCGCAACTTCGCGCAATATGGCGATGACCGTTCCTATCCGCGCGATGTGCGCGACGAGGGACGTTATTATGGACTGGGTGCCCGCTTCCGGTTCTGATCGCCGGAGATGGGATGAGGCCACAGCGCCCGGATGCCACCGGTGGGGTGGCATCCGTGCCTTGTCGTTCCGGTCGGGCGTGCCGCCATGCGGGGCCGGGGTGTCACCGGTTGGCCACAGCCGGCCGGGGATTTCCTGTGCTTGTGTAAGCACGGTTGACGCATCGCTGATATGTATGACAACTATCTGCAGGCCGGTAACAGGCAGGCAAGAGGGGATGGTTGTGAGGAAGTCGATTCTGAAGGGCGCAGTCGCATCCGGTGCGATGGCGGTCATGCTGACGGCGACGGGCGCCGCGGCCCGGACGACCGGCGAACCCGCCGGTCAGGCGGCCCAGTCGGCGACCCAGCCGACGACATCCTCACCGCAAGGCGCGGTACCCACCGGCGTTACCCCCGACAACAGCGCGGCCCCGGCCCAGGCGGCCGATGTGCCGACCGCCACCGGTCCCTCGCCCGGCCCCACCGCGACCGACGGCGCGGATCAGGCGGCGGAGGGAGGCGAGGATATCGTCGTCACCGGTTTCCGCCGCAGTCTGGCCGAAGGGCTGGCCCTGAAGCGCGAGGCGGTCGGCGTGCGCGATTCGATCGTCGCGGAGGATATCGGCAAGTTCCCCGAGGCGAACGTCGCCGATTCGCTGCAGCGCATCCCCGGCGTGATCCTGAGCCGCGACGGCGCGTCCAACGAGGGGCAGCGGATCAGCATCCGCGGCCTGCCGTCCGACTTCGTGGTGACGACGATCAACATGGCGCCGGTGCGCTCCACCTCCTCGCTCGACGCGGGCGGATCGTCGCGCAACTTCAACTACGACGTGTTCCCCTCCGAACTGTTCGGCCGCGTCGACGTGTACAAGACGCCGCTCGCCAATCTGGAAGAGGGCGGGATCGGCGGCAATGTCGACCTGCAGACGCCGCGTCCGTTCGACAGCAAGGGGCGGGTGATCCGCTATACCGGCCAGGCGAACTACAACACCCAGTCGAAGAAATGGGGGCCGCGCGGCTCGCTGTTGCTGAGCGACACGATCGGCAATTTCGGCGCGCTGCTGGGCGTCGCCTATTCGAAGACGGTCAACGAGCGGTCGGGCTTCCAGTCGACCGGTGGCTACAACTCGTCGGAGATCGGGTCGCGCGGCTATCGCACCCCGGCCGGGCAGGCCCGACCGCTGGTCGGCCCGTTCGAGTTCCAGCTGGATACCAGCAATCCGCGCGCCAATCTGGGTGGGCTGACCGCCGCGCAGGTCAATAACGGGCTGCTGCCGCGCTTCTACCGCGTGTTCGCATCGGACAATGATCGCGAGCGGCTGGGACTGGTCGGCTCGCTCCAGTACAAGACCGACCGGCTCGATGTCAGCGTCGACGGCATCTATTCGCAGCTGAAGGATATCGGCGACGAATATACCTGGGGCGTGGCGGTGCGGAACAGCCGCACCACCGCGACCACCACCGACCTGCCGGGGCGCGGCACCAATTCGGGCATCATCCCGCTAGGCGTGCAACTGGACGAGTACAACAATCTGTACGGCACGTTCGGCAACACCAACATCGTCACCGAAAGCCTGTACCGCACCAGCGAGACCAAGTTCCGCTACGGCATCGTGCGGGCCGCCTATGACGTGACCGACCGGTTGAAGGTGTCCGCGCAAGGGAATCTGAGCGACAGCCGGGCCTACAAGGAAGGCAACCGGATCGCGAGCAACATCTATGGCGCGACGACGACGTTCGATCCGACCGGCAACGTCACCTATCCGACGATCACCTCCACGATCGATCCGACCAACCCGCGCAACTATGTGGTGCCGACGCTGGGCTTCGGCCGCGACGACGAACTGGACAAGCAGCGCACCGCGCGGGCGATGGCCGACTGGCGGCTGGTCGACGATAACGACCGGCTGTTCACGCTGCGGCTGGGCGGCAGCTACGTCTCCACGATCAAGCAGATCGAGCGGCGCGACGGCAGCGCCATCGCCCAGGCCCGCACCCTGCCGGGTGGCGGCACGTTCCGCACGATCGACGTATTCGCCAACATGAATCCGACGATCCCGATCGGGCCGCTGCGCAACGGCGGCAACAGCGGTTTCCCGTCGCAGTTCGCCACCTTCCCGCGCAACTTCATCGAGGGAACGCTGGACGCGCACGGATCGAACATCGCGTCGCCGGTGCAGTTGAACGGTGCGTTCAAGGCGGAGGAGCAGGTGGCGACCGGCTTCTTCGAAGTGGATTTCAAGATGCCGCTGCTGGGCAGCGAACTGCGCGGCAATGCCGGTCTGCGGTATTCGGATACGAAGACCGTCGTCGACAATTTCGTGGCGAACGGGCGGGGCGGTTTCAGCCCCGCGACACGGCGCGGCGGGTATGACAATTTCCTGCCGTCTGCCAGCCTGGCGTTCGACCTGCGCGAGAACCTGACGCTGCGCGCCTCGGCGGGGCAGACGATCACGCGCAACGCGCTGTCGACGATCGCGGGCAGCACGCTGATCCCCAACCCGTTCAACGCCGACGTGACGCAGGGCAATCCCGACCTGCGCCCGCAGCTCGCCTCGCAATATGATGCGGTGGTGGAATGGTATTTCGCGCCGGGCGCGCTGTTCAGCGTCGGCGTGTTCAAGAAGGACATCACCGACCGGCCGTTCGCGGTGCAGGATTTCGTGACGTTCGGCTCGCTGGGCGTACCGCCGACGGTGTTCAACGCGGTGTCGCTGGGCTTCCCGAACGGCCAGATCCCCGATGACTTCCTCGTGCGCCGCACGATCATCGTCAACCAGAACCAGCTGTCGCTGAAGGGGCTGGAAGTCGCGTACCAGCAGAACTTCACCTTCCTGCCCAAGCCGTTCGACGGGCTGGGCGTGACGAGCAGCTTCACGCTGATCGACCAGACCGGCACCGATTTCGTCTCGTCGTCGGGCAAGCGGGTGGGCATCCAGGCCGGCGTGCCCGATTATTCGTACAGCATCACCGGTTTCTACGAGAAGGGACCGTTCTCGCTGCGCGGATCGTATAATTACCGCGCAAAGACCGGGCAGACCGACGTCAACCAGGGTAACGACCAGATTCCCTATACCGCGCCGCAGGGGTTCCTGGATGCGACCGCCAGTTTCCGTCTGAACGACTATATCGAGTTCCGGGTCGATGCGCTGAACATCACCAACACCAACGTCTACACCTATTACGACAATCCCGATCAGCCGAACGGCAACGGCAAGACGCGGCGGGACAATTCGTTCTTCAACGGCACCACGATCTCGTTCGGGGTGCGGGGGAAGTTCTGAGGAGCTGACGGTACAGGTTCGACCTGATCCGTCGTTGCGAACGTAGCGAAGCAATCCGGAGCGCCGTGCGCGCGGCCTTTGGATTGCCGCGTCGCTGCGCTCCTCGCAATGACGGATCGGGGGGACGGATCGGGGGGCGGTAGAGCGGTTACGCCGCCTCCAGCGCCTCGGTCGCTTCCAGCCATTTCGCCTCGACCGCGTCGATCCTGGCCTGCACCTCGGCGCGGCGCTTGTTCAGGTCGCCCATGCCCATCTTCGCGAACCGGGGTTCGGCCCCGGCGGGGTCGAACATCGCGCGGTCGATCGCGTTGCGCTCGGTGGTCAGGCGGGCGGTGTCGGCCTCCAGATCGCGGATCGTCTTGCGCAGCGCGGTCTCGCGGTCGCGGGCGTCGGCCACCGCCTTCTTGTTCGCCTTGCGATCCGCCTTGGTCGCGCCCGCCGCGGGCGCATCGCCCTTGAGGACGAAGGCGATGTAATCGTCGAGGCTGCCGTCGAATTCCTTCGCGGTGCCGTTGTCGACCAGCACGAGGCGGTCGGCGGTCAGTTCCAGCATGTGGCGATCGTGGCTGACCAGCACGACGGCGCCGGTATAGGCGTTGAGCGCCTGCACCAGCGCCTCGCGCGCGTCGACGTCGAGGTGGTTGGTCGGTTCGTCGAGGATCAGGAGGTGCGGCGCGTCGCGGGTGATGAGCGCCAGCGCGAGCCGCGCCTTCTCGCCGCCGGACATCTTGCCGACCTTGCCGATCGCCTTGTCGCCGGAAAAGCCGAAACGCCCGAGCTGGCTGCGCACCGCGGCGGGGCTGGACCCCTTCATGATGCGGGTCATGTGTTCGAGCGGGGTATCGTCGGCGTCCAGCTCCTCGACCTGATACTGGGTGAAATAGCCGACCTTCATCTTGCCCGACGCATTCATCTCGCCGTCGATCGGCGTCAGCTGCGCGGCGAGCAGGCGGGCGAGCGTGGTCTTGCCGTTGCCGTTGCGGCCGAGCAGCGCGACGCGGTCGTCCGGGTCGAGACGCATGTTGAGCCGCTTGAGGATCGGGGTTTCGCTGTAACCGACCGACGCCATGTCGAGCGTGATGAGCGGGGGCCTGAGTTCGCTGGGATCGGGGAAGTCGAACGACAGCGAGGGATCGTTGGCGAGTTCGGCGATCGGCTGCATCTTCGCCAGCATCTTCTGCCGGCTCTGCGCCTGCTTGGCGGTGGAGGCGCGGGCGGAATTGCGCGCGACGTAATCCTGCAGCTTGGCGCGCTGCACGTCCTGATTGGCCTTGGCCGCGGCGAGCTGCGCCATGCGTTCGGCGCGCTGACGCTCGAACGCGTCGTAGCCGCCGGGATAGAGCGTGATCTTGCCGCCCTGGAGGTGGAGGATGTGATCGACGACGTTGTTGAGGAAATCGCGTTCGTGGCTGACGACGACGATCGTCGCCTGATAGGATTTCAGGAAATCCTCCAGCCACATGACGGCTTCGAGATCGAGGTGGTTCGACGGTTCGTCGAGCAGCAGCACGTCGGGCTGCGAGAACAGCAGCGCGGCGAGCGCGACGCGCATCTTCCAGCCGCCCGAGAAGCTGTCGAGCGGCTGCGCCTGCATCCCCTCGTCGAAGCCGAGGCCGAGCAGGATCTGCGCGGCGCGGGCGGGGGCGGTATAGGCGTCGATCGCGATCAGCCGCTCGTACACGTCGCCGAGGCGATCGGGGTCCTCGCACGTCTCGCTCTCGATCATCAGCGCGGCGCGTTCCTTGTCGGCGGCCAGCACCGTGTCGAACGGCGTCTCCTGACCGGCCGGTGCCTCCTGCGCGATGTAGCCGAGGCGACTGCCGCGCGGCATTTCGGCCGTGCCCTCGTCGGGTTCGAGCAGGCCGGCGATGACGCGGACCATGGTCGACTTGCCGGCGCCGTTGCGGCCGATCAGGCCGACCCGGCTGCCGGGAGGAAGCGCCGCCGACGCGCCGTCGAGGATCGTGCGGCCGCCGAGGCGCACGGTGATGCCGTTCAGGTTGAGCATGGGCAGGGCCGGTAGCAGATTTGTGCTGCAGGTGCGAGCGGGGATGGGAAAGGGAGCGTCCATCAAGCTGTCAGAATTATTTTCAAGCAGGACAGTGTGTTGGGAACAAAAACGCGAATGCCCCAAAATGGCTTCAAAAAGGTGGTTACTTTATGATAACCATTCGTCATTAAGATGATTAATCAGGCTGCCGGACATCGTCGTTCCCGATCAACGACTCAGTAGCGATAGCCGCCAGGTCATTGTGCGCTGCACCGAAAAAGGGGGTTGGGGTGGACTACAGGAAATGGATCACCGGGCTGGACATGATGCCGGGCTTTACCGCCCGGCGTTCCGGGTATCGCATTGCCGACCTCCCCGATGTGCGACCGCAATTGGCCCGGGCCGATGCAGCTAAGCCATGGCAGCAGCCGATGGAGAGCGACGCCGGCGTCAAGCAGCGAATCCCCTATTTCGATTTCATGCGTGGTCTGACCGTCATCCTCGTGGTGATGTTTCACGCCTGCTGCTGGGGCTATCTTTCGGAAAGCCAGGTTCCGGCGTTGTATGTTCATTTCAACGCCTTCCTCGCCAATATCCGTATGCCGGTCCTGATGATGATCAGCGGCTATCTGATTAAGAACATCGCCCGGAAAGAGCGCCGCGAGGTGATGGGCCGGATCGCGCAGCTCATGTGGCTGTATGCCCTGTGGATGCCGGTGAATCTGGTGGCGCATGTGGTCGCGGCCGGCGATCAGACCGGTATTGCCGATCTTTGCGGGAAGATGATCCTGGAATGGATCAATCCGACATCCGAAATGTGGTTCATCTGGTCGCTGGTGATTTTCACGGGGCTGGCATACGCGCTTCGCGACGTCCCCAAGCATGTCATCATTATCCTTTTGGTCGTCGGCAATGGCCTGACGTATCAATTCGAATGGTTCGCCAACCAGTTGGCGGCCGCCAGTATGCCGCGCATGGCGATGTTCTTCTTCGGTGGGATATTCTTCCATCAGCAGATCAATCGCCTGGTCGCATCCCCCTTTCGTTGGGGCACGCTGTTGACGTTGATGACGGGCACGGTTGGGTTTCATTACTCCGAATCAGTAATTCACGAAGGTCTGGGCATCTATGTGTTCCAGGGCCTGGAAACCGTACTGGTGTCCCTGACGATCATGTACCTGTGCCGTATGCTGACGTGGTCGCATCATCTGGTGGCTGTTTTCGGCAAGATCGGTCGCAATACGCTGCCGATCTATCTCGCCCATGTGCCGATGATCCTGCTGGCGCGCGGCGCCGTGCTGGGCTGGGAGGGGGCAGGCGCCTATCTGGCGCCGGTCGTGCTTGTTGCGGCTGGCGTAGGCGGGGGATTGCTGCTGCACCGCATCGCTGGCGCAGCCGGTGGCTGGTGGCTTTACCGCCGGCCGAACTGGTTCGATGCGCGTTACGCGTATGCATTCCTGTCCGGCTTACGGGACTCCGCCTATCGTTCGGCATCGATAATCCCTTATCGCTGAAGACGCGTAGGCGGGCATGGCTACGTATCCGGGGTCGGCAGTCGCGAGATAATTGCCTAAAGCGCGTCCATGCTGATCGACCATCGCAACGATCTCGCCCGTTTGTCGCTTCAGGATCGTCGGCGGGCGCTGGCGCCGCGGCGGGGCGTGGACTTCTCGTCCAACGATTATCTGGGGCTGGCCGGGTCGGCGCGGTTGCGTGGGGCGGTGGCGGCGGCGCTGGAGCGCGGCGTGGCGGTCGGGTCCGGTGGATCACGGCTGCTGCGTGGCAATGCGCCCGAGCATGAGGCGCTGGAGACGGCGGCGGCGCGTTTCTTCGGAACGGCGGCGACGTTGTTCTTCGCCAGCGGCTTCGCGGCGAATGCGGCGCTGTTCGCGACGCTGCCGCAGCGGGGCGACCTGATCGTCCACGACGCGCTGATCCATGCCAGCGCGCATGAGGGGATGCGGCTGGGCCGGGCGACGTTCGTGGCGGCGGCGCATAACGATGCCGATGCGGTCGAGGATGCGATCGTTCGCTGGCGGCGCGACGACGGCAGAGGGACGCCGTGGATCGCGGTGGAAAGCCTTTACAGTATGGACGGCGACCGCGCGCCGCTGGCCGCACTGGCTGAGATCGCCGACCGGCATGACGCGATACTCCTGATCGACGAGGCCCATGCCACCGGCGTGTTCGGTCCCGACGGACGTGGGCTGGCGGCGGGGCTGGACGGGCGGGAGAACGTCATCACCCTGCGCACTTGTGGCAAGGCGCTGGGGTGCGAGGGCGCGCTGGTGTGCGGGCCGGCGGTGGCATGCGATTTCCTGGTCAACCGGGGGCGGGGCTTCATCTTTTCCACCGCGCCGTCGCCGCTGATGGCCTGCGCGGTCGAGGAGGCGTTGCGGATCGTGGCGGACGAGCCGGACCGGCGCGCGCGGCTGTGGGCGCAGGTGGCGCAGGCCGAAACGCTGCTGGCGCCGGTGGGGGTGGGCGTGACGGGATCGCAGATCATGACGCTGCCGGTGGGGGACGACGGCGCGGCGATGGCAATTGCGGCGGCGGTCCAGGCGGCGGGATATGACGTGCGCGGGATCAGACCGCCGACGGTGCCGGCGGGAACCGCGCGGCTGCGGATTTCGCTGACGCTGAACGTGGGCGAGGCGGATATCGCGGGACTGGCCGATATCCTGCGGGAGGTGCGGGCGTGACGATCGTGGTGACGGGAACCGACACCGATGTCGGCAAGACGGTGTTCGCCACCGCGCTGACGGTGGCGCTGGGCGCGCATTACTGGAAGCCGGTGCAGGCGGGCCTCGAAGACGGCACCGACGCCGGCACGGTGGTGCGGCTGGGGGTGCCGGGGGACCGCGTGCTGCCCGAGGCGTATCGGCTGCGGACGCCGTGTTCGCCGCACCACGCCGCCGAGATCGACGGGGTGACGATCGATCCGGCCCGGCTGGCGTTGCCAAAGGTGGACGGGCGGCTGGTGGTGGAGGGCGCGGGCGGGGTGCTGGTGCCGGTGACGCGGGACCTGTCGTTTGCGGACCTGTTCGCGCGCTGGGGCGCGCCGGTGGTGCTGGTGGCGCGGACCGGGCTGGGCACGATCAGCCACAGCCTGTTGTCGATCGAGGCGTTGCGCACGCGCGGACTGGCGGTGCGGGGCATCGCGTTCGTCGGCGAAGCGGTGGCGGACAGCGAGGCGACGATCGCGGCGATCGGCGGGGTGAAGCGGCTGGGGCGGTTGCCACGGCTCGACCGGCTGGACGCGGGGACGCTGGCGGCAGCGTTCGCGGCGCATTTCGACGTAGAGGATTTCCGGTGAGCGCGGTCTGGCATCCGTTCACGCAGCATGGGCTGGGCGAACCGATCCCGCTGGTGACCCATGCCGAGGGGGCGGCGATTTTCACGGGCGCGGATAAAGTCGGGGGCGGGCGGCGGATCGTCGATGCGATCTCGTCATGGTGGGTGACGACGCACGGGCATCGCCACCCTCGCATCGTCGCGGCGATGCGCGAGCAGGCGGAACGGCTGGACCAGATCATCTTCGCCGGCTGGACGCACGAACCCGCCGAAGAACTGGCGCGGGGGTTGCGGGCGATCATGCCCGAGCAACTGACGCGGGTATTCTATTCCGATTCGGGATCGACCGCGGTCGAGGTCGCGCTGAAGATGGCGCTGGGTTACTGGCAGGCACGGGGCGAGGCGCGGCACCGCATCCTGGTGCTGGAACATGGCTATCACGGCGACACGATCGGCGCGATGTCGGTGGGGCAGCGCGGCGTGTTCAACCGCGCCTATGCGCCGTTGCTGTTCGACGTCGCGACGATCCCGTTTCCTGCTGCCGGCCATGAGCAGGCGACGCTGGAGGCGCTGGCGCGGGCCTGTGTGGACCAGCATGCGGCGGCGTTCATCGTCGAGCCGCTGGTGCTGGGGGCGGGCGGGATGCTGACGTACCCGCCGGCGGTGCTGGCCGCGATGCGGGCGATCTGCGCGGACGCCGGCGTGCTGTTCATCAGCGACGAGGTGATGACCGGCTGGGGCCGGACGGGCACGCTGCTGGCGGGCGAGCAGGCGGGGATCGTGCCCGACATCCTGTGCCTGTCCAAGGGGCTGACCGGGGGCGCGGTACCGCTGGCGGTGACGATGGCGAGCGAGGCGGTGTGGGACGCGCATTTCGATGCGGACCGGACACGGATGTTCTTCCACTCGTCCAGCTACACCGCCAACCCGCTGGCCTGCGCGGCGGCGGTGGCGAATCTGGCGATCTGGCGGGACGAGCCGGTGCGGGAACGGATCGCGACGCTGGCGACGCGGCAGGCGGTGCGGGTCGCGGCGCTGGTCGACCATCCACGGGTGACGGGCGTGCGGACGCTGGGCACGATCGCGGCGCTGGAGATCGGCGGGGGCGGGGACGGCTATCTCGCGGCGTTGGGACCGCGGCTGCTGGCGTTCTTCCGCGAGCGGGACCTGTTGCTGCGGCCGCTGGGGAATACGGTGTACGTGATGCCGCCCTATTGCATCGGCGAGGATGATCTGGACCGGGTGTATGCGGCGATCGGGGAGGCTTGCGACGCGCTGTAGGGGCGGGCGGGTGCGGAGTCGAAGAAGGGTTGTTCGCGCGGAGGCGCGGAGACGCGGAGACGCGGAGAAGAAGTGGCGGCGAGGGCCGGCCCGGTGGATGGGGCCGCGTAGTCCGGCGATGATGTTAGGACGCCTGCGGCGTCGGGCGAGACGTGCGTGATACCGCGACTTTTCTTCTGCTCCGCGTCTCCGCGTGAACCCATCTTGTTACGCGTTGCGGGACGATCCGGGCGATGACGCTTGAAGTCATGGATTGCTTCGCTGTGCTCGCAATGACGGACTTTGAACCAAATGGGTACATTTCTCTTGACACCGGCCGGCTATTTGGGTACATAACGGGAACGCTGAGGAACGGCGGTGCGGACGGCGGAACGGGGGGTTCCGGGGTCCGCCCGTCGCCTCGGCGGCTCGGGGGAGCGGGTGCATGGGTGGGGAAACGGGGGCGGCGACCGGACGGTTGCCGGGCAGGGCGGTGCGGCGGCGCTTTCTGGAAGTGCTGGGGATGACGGCGAACGTCACCCGCGCGGCGCGCGAGGCCGGGATGGGCACCCGCTGCTTCTATCGGTTGCGGCTGGGCGACGAGGCGTTCCGCACCGCGTGGGATACCGCGCTGGAGGAGGGCTGCCGGCAGGTCGAGACGATGCTGCTGGCCGCGGCACTGGGCGAACCGCTGGCGGCGGGGGTCGACCGCAAGCAGGTGCTGGAGATGCTGGCGCGGCGCGAGGCGCGGGGGAAGGGCGCGCCCGCGACGGTGCGCGGGCGGCAGGTGGCGATCGAGACGGTGGAACGGTCGCTGCTGCGCAAGCTGGACGCGCTCGACCGGCGACGGCGGCGGGGCAAGGAGGGGTGAGGCATGAGGGGGGCGATGCTGCGCGCGCTGGTCGGGCAACTGGCGGCGTACCCGCGCGAGGAATGGCCGGGCGCGTTGAAGAAATTGAGCGAGGACGAGCGGCGCGTGCTCGACGATCACTGGCCGATCTGGGCGCATGACGGGCAGCTGCCGGTCGGCGACGACTGGACGGTGTGGCTGATCCGGGCGGGGCGCGGCTTCGGCAAGACGCGGGCCGGCGCGGAGTGGGTGAGCGCGATGGCGCGGGCGCGGCCCGAGGCGCGGATCGCGCTGGTCGGCGCGACGATGGACGAGGTGCGCGCGGTGATGGTGGAGGGGGCGAGCGGGCTGATCGCGCTGTGCCGGCACGGCGAACACCATGAATGGCGCAGCGGCACCGGCGAATTCACCTTCGCGTCGGGCGCCCGCGCCTTCGTCTATTCGGCGGAGGCGCCGGAGAAGCTGCGCGGCCCCGAACACGATGTCGCGTGGTGCGACGAACTGGCGAAATGGCGACATGCGGAGGCGACATGGGACAATCTGATGCTCGGCCTGCGGATCGGGGACCGGCCGCAGACGGTGGTGACGACGACGCCGCGCCCGACGCGCCTGATGCGGCGGATCATGGCGATGCCGGGACTGATCGAGACGCGGGGGCGGACCAGCGACAACACCAACTTGTCCGATACCGTGCAGGCGACGTTCCACGCGCAATATGCGGGCACGCGGCTGGGCCGGCAGGAACTGGAGGGCGATCTGGTGGAGGAGGTGGCGGACGCGTTCTGGACCCGCGACCTGCTGGACGCGCACCGCGTGATCGCGCCGCCGCCGCTTGTGCGGGTAGTGGTGGGCGTCGATCCGCCGGCGGGGACGAAGGGCGATGCCTGCGGGATCGTGGCGATCGGCCGGTGCGAAGGCGGGATTGGTTACGTGCTGGAGGATGCCAGCGTGCGCGGGATGACGCCGGAGGGCTGGGCGCGCGCGGTGGCGGCCTGCGCGGCGCGGCACGGCGCCGACCGGGTGGTGGCGGAATCGAACCAGGGCGGGGCGATGGTCGAGAGCGTGCTGCGCTCCGTCTGGCCCGACATGCCGGTGAAGCTGGCCTTCGCGCATCAGGGCAAGGGCGCGCGGGCCGAGCCGGTGTCGGCGCTGTATCCGTCGGGGCGCATCCGGCATTGCGGGCAATGGCCCGAGCTGGAGGACGAACTCTGCGGGTTGAGCCCGGCGGGCTATGACGGGCCGGGGCGATCGCCCGACCGCGCGGATGCGCTGGTGTGGGCGGCGTCGTTCCTGATGGAGCCGCCAAAGGCCGTGGCGTCGGTGCGGGAACTCTGACGACGTTGCTGCTCCCCACCCCGTCAGGGGGAGGGGCGTGAAGATGGAAAGGACGAAGACATGAGACTGTTCGGTCGCAAGGCCGGGCGCGGGGAGTCGCGTCCGGCGTTATCGGGGTCCGTCTCGCGGTCGGGGGTGCCGATCGTGGGGGAATGGCCGCGCAGCTACGAGGCGCAGTTGCGCGACGCCTATGCCGGCAATGCGGTGGCGCAGCGCGCAGTGCGGCTGGTGGCGGAGGGCGTGGGCGCGGCACCGCTGACCGGGTCCGATCCGGGACTGGTCGCGCTGGTGACGGCTCGGTCGGGCGGGCAGGCGCTGCTGGAGACGGTGTCGGCGCAACTGCTGCTGCACGGCAACGCCTATATCCAGGTGCTGCGCGATGCGGAGGGGCAGGCGGCCGAACTCTATGCGCTGCGGCCCGAGCGGGTGACGGTGGAGACGGATGCGGGCGGCTGGCCGGCGGCATACCGGTACCGGGTGGGCGAGCGCACGGCGCGGCTGTCGGCGGACCCGGTGCGGCCGGAGGTGATCCACCTGAAGCGGTTCAACCCGCTGGACGATCATTACGGGCAGGGGTGCCTGGGCGCGGCGGCGGGGGCGGTGGCGATCCACAATGCCGCCACCCGCTGGGCCAAGGCGCTGCTGGACAATGCGGCGCGGCCATCGGGTGCGCTGGTCTACGATCCGGGTGACGGCAGCGCGCTGTCGGCGGAACAGTACGACCGGCTGAAGGGCGAGATGGATGCGTTCAGCGGCGCGGGCAATGCCGGGCGGCCGATGCTGCTGGAAGGGGGCCTACGCTGGCAGGCGATGAGCCTGTCGCCGGCGGACATGGACTTTGCGGGCACCAGGGCGGCGGCGGCGCGGGAGATCGCGCTGGCCTTCGGAGTGCCGCCGATGCTGCTGGGATTGGCCGGGGATTCGACCCACGCCAATTACCGCGAGGCGAACCGCGCGCTGTGGCGGCTGGCGGTGCTGCCGCTGGCGGCGACGGTGCTGGAGGGATTGGCGCAGGGGCTGGCGGGCTGGTTCGACGAGGCGCGGCTGGCGGTCGACATGGACCGGGTGCCGGCGCTGGCGGAGGACCGCGAGACGCAATGGCGCGCGGTGTCTGGCGCGGATTTCCTGACCGGGAAGGAGAAGCGGGCGCTTCTGGGCCTGTCGTGAGGGGGATCGCCGGGGTTGTCGGCGCTCCCCGTCAAATACCTCCCCGGCGGACGCCGGGGTCCAGTTGGGCGAACGTTTACGATCGACGATCCAAGCCTCCCCAACTGGGCCCCGGCGTCCGCCGGGGAAGTAGGGAGGGTGACGCACTAAAGGGAGGGGCGGGACATGACCGGGGCGGTACTGGCGGAACTGATGGCGCAGGTGACGCGCGAGGGGGGCGACCTGCTGTCCCTGCGCGCGATCGCGGAGGAGGCGGGCGAACTGGGCGCGACGCGCGCGATGACGCGGCTGGGGCTGGCCGACGAGAAGGCGCAGGCCGATCTGGCCGAACTGCGCGACCTGCTGGGCGCGTGGCGCGACGCCAAGAAATCGGCGTGGAAGGCGGTGCTGGGCTGGGCGATGCGGCTGGTGATGGCGCTGCTGCTGGCGGGCCTCGCGATGCGGCTGGGTTTCGCGGCGTGGCTGGAGTGAGCGTGGCTGGAGTGAGCGTGCGGTTTGAGGGCTATGCCGCGCGGTTCGACCGGGTGGACCGGGCGGGCGACGTGATGCGGGCCGGCGCCTTTGGTCCGGTCGATCCGGTGCCGCTGCTGCTGGCGCATCATGGGCATCCGGTGGGGGCGATCGAGGCGATCGGCGAGGATGCGGACGGCCTGCGCGTGACGGGACGGGTCGACGATCCCGAGCTGGCGCTGCTGGTGCGGCGGGGCGCGGTGGCGGGGTTGTCGGTGGGATACCGGCCGCTGGCGGTGCGGCAGGGCGCGCGGCGCGAACTGCTGCGCGTGACGCTGGTCGAGGTGAGTCTGGTCGCGGTGCCGATGCAGCCGCACGCGCGGATTTCGCGGGTTTTCGAAACCGACGACCGCTGAACCCCGGCCGTTCGTGCCGAGCGCAGTCGAAGCACCTTGAGGAGAGGGGGCCTTCGACCGCGCTCAGGCCGAACGGAGGGGGCGGAAGGTTTCACGGGTTTTCTGACAGTTTCATCAAGGGGGGAATGACATGGACGTGGTCGACAGGCCGGCGCTGGATGGCGCACGGGTGCAGGAAACGGGTGCGGCGTTCGCGGGGTTCGTGCGGACGGGCGCGACGATCGAGATGAAGGCGTTCACCGGCGTATCGGGGGATGCCGGCGGTTATGCGGTCCCGCGTGAGATCGATGCGACGATCGACCGCGCGCTGGTGACGGCCTCGCCGATCCGGCAGATCGCCAACGTGGTGAAGGTCGGCTCGGCGGGGTATCGCAAGCTGGTGACGACGGGGGGCACGCCGTCCGGCTGGGCATCGGAGGTGGCGGCGCGGCCGGGCACCGCGACGCCGGTGTTCCAGGAGATCGCGCCGCCATCGGGCGAGCTCTATGCCAATCCCAGCGCCAGCCAGGCGATGCTGGACGATGCCGCGTTCGACGTGGAGGAATGGCTGGCCGGGGAGATCGCGACCGAGTTCGGCCGGGCCGAGGGCGCGGCGTTCGTCAACGGCAATGGCGTGAACCAGCCAAAGGGGTTCCTGGCCGGGCCGACCTCGCCGGCGGGGGACGGGGTGCGCCCGTTCGGGACGATCCAGCATCTGATCAGCGGGACGACGGGCGATTTCGGCGCCAACCCCCAGGACCGGCTGATCGACCTCGTCCAGTTGTTGCGTGCGCCGTACCGGCAGGGGGCGTGCTTCGTGATGAACGCCGGCACGCTGGCGCGCATCCGCAAGTTCAAGACCAATGATGGCGCGTTCGTGTGGCAACCGTCGCTGAGTGCGGGGCAACCGGCAACGCTGCTCGGCTATCCGGTGGTCGAGGCGGAGGAGATGCCCGATATCGCCGCGGGTACGCCGTCGGTCGCGTTCGGCAATTTCCGCGCGGGATATCTGATCGCGGAACGGGGCGAGACCGCGATCCTGCGCGATCCCTATTCGAACAAGCCGTTCGTCAGCTTCTACGCGACCAAGCGGATCGGCGGCTGCGTGATGAACGCGGAGGCGATCAAGCTGCTGAAATTCGCCGCGAACTGACGATGACGGGCACCCCCGTTCCGGTGGAGCGGGGGTCGCCGGGGGGAGACGGGCATGGCTGAGACGGGGGTGACCGAGACGGGGTTGGCTGACACGGGGGTCCCGGCGGCCACGATCGCAGGGGCGGTCGGGGCGGCGCGGGAATTGCTGCGCCTGACGGGGCATGACGAGGACGGGCTGCTGACCCGCCTCGTCCGTACCGCGCTGGAGGCGGCGGAGATCTGGTGCGGCGTGGCGCTGGCGGCGCGGCCCTGCGAGGAGGTGCTGACCGGCACCGGCGGCTGGCAGGTGCTGCGGCAGCGGCCGGTGACAGCGATCACCGAGGTCACCGGCGTCGGGCTGGCAGATCATGCGATCGACATCGATGCGGCGGGGCGGGGGCGGGTGATGCTGCCCGCCGGCACGACCGCGACGGTGCGCTACGCCGCGGGCACGGCGGCGCGGTGGGGCGCGGTGCCGGGGCCGGTGGCGCAGGGCGTGGTGATGCTGGCGGTGCATCTGTGGGAACATCGCGGCGGCGGGGCCGCGCCGCCGGCGGCGGTGGCGGCGCTGTGGCGGCCGTACCGGCGGCTGGGGATCGGGGCGTGAGCGCGGTCGAGCGTATCGCCGAGCGGGCGATGGCGCGGGTGCGCGCACGGCTGATCGCGGCGCTGCCGGTGACGGAGCGGGGCGACGATCTGGTGCTGCAGGGGCCGCGATCAGTGCTGCGCTGGCCGGCGGGGGCGCTGCGGTGAGGGCGTTGCTGATCGCGGGGGTGGTCGCCCGGCTGCGCGCCGCGCCGGCGTTGCGCGACGTGGCGGTGTTCGATGCGCCGCCGGTGCGTGCCGCCCTGCCCCATGCGCTGGTCGAGGAACCGGTGCTGGCGGACTGGGGCACGAAGGACTGGCGCGGGCGGGAGGGGCGGCTGGCGGTGACGCTGGCCGATGGCGGCGAACGGCCGGTGCGGCTGCGCGGGCTGCTGGCGGCGGTCGAGGACTGGCTGCCGGAGATGCCGTCCGACCTGGGGGCGGGATGGCGGCTGGTGCAGTTGCGGTTCCTGCGCAGCCGGATGGCCCGCAGCGGGCAGGGGTCGGGGGAGCGGTGGACGGGCACCGCGGAGTTCATGGTCAGGATGGGGGAGACGGAACGATGATCGAGAAGGGCAGCGCATTCCTGCTGAAGGTGGGCGACGGGGCGACGCCTCCCGTTTTTGCAACCGTGGCGGGGCTGCGCACGACGCAGCTGTCCGTCAACGGCGAGGCGGTGGTGGTGACCAACAAGGATTCGGGCGGCTGGCGGCAATTGCTGTCGGGCGCGGGGGTGCGATCGGTCAGCGTGTCGGGCGCGGGGGTGTTCACCGGATCGGCGGCGGAAGCGCGGCTGCGCGGCCATGCGCTGTCGGGCATGCTGGACGATTACCGGCTGAGCTTCGAGGGCGGCGAGACGATGACCGGGCGGTTCCTGGTCACGCGGCTGGACTATGCCGGGGATTTCAACGGCGAGCGGTCGTACACCTTGTCGCTGGAGAGTTCCGGTCAGGTGGTGGCGGCGTGAGCGCGGCGGCGAACCCGGTGCGGGGCGAGGCGGATCTGCGGGTGAACGGCGAGGCGGTGGTGCTGCGCCCGTCCTTCGCGGCGCTGGTCGCGGCGGAGGGCGAACTGGGGTCGCTGTTTGAACTGGTCGAGCGGGCGGCGGCCGGGCGGCTGTCGCTGGCCGAGACGGTGGCGTTGTTCTGGCACTGCGTCGTCGATCGGCCCGACTGGCTGACGCGCGCGGCGCTGGGTGAGGCGGTGGCGGCGCGTGGGCTGGCGATGGCGACGCCGCCGCTGCGGGTGCTGCTGGGGCAGATACTGGCGGGGCGATGACGACCTTCGCGCAAGCCGCCGGGCGGCTGGCGGGACAGGCGGGAGCGGTGCTGGGCTGGTCGCCCGCCGCATTCTGGGCCGCGACGCCGGCGGAGGTGGCGGCGGTGGTCGGGGCGCTGGCGGGCGAGATGGCGGCGCCGCCCGACCCGGCGACGATCGCACGATTGAGGGAGGCGTTTCCGGATGGATGAGGAAATCGAGCGGCTGGTGATCGCGGTGCGCGCGGACACCGCCGGCTTCGCCCGCGACGTGGCGCAGATGCGCGGCGAGCTGGGCGGCGGGCTGGGCGAGGGCGCGGAGCGGGCGGGGCGGCTGATCGAGGGATCGCTGCTGCGCGCGGTGCGCGGCGGCAAGCTGGGGTTCGACGACCTGCGCGCCACGGCGTTGCGCGCGCTGGACGATATCGCCGGGGCGGCGCTGCGCGGGGGCGTGCGGGCGTTGCTGGGGGATGGCGGATTGGGATCGGCCTTGGCCGGGCTGCTGGGCGCGCCGGGGCGGGCGACGGGCGGGCCGGTGACGGCGGGCCGCGCCTATACGGTCGGCGAGCGGGGACCGGAGCTGTTCGTGCCCACGGGGTACGGACGGATCGAGTCGATCGCGGCGGCATCCCCGCGCGAGGTGCGGGTGGCGATCACCGTCAACGCCGCAGCCGGCACGGCGCCGGGGGTGCTGATGCAGTCCAGCCGGCAGGTGGCGCGCGCGGTGCGGGCGGCGCTGGCCGAGGGGTGAGGGAGCGATATGGGGCATTGGCTGGCGCGGGCACGGACGGTGCAGGCGGAGGATGTGATCGCGCGGTTCGATCCGCGGTTCTGGACGGTGAACTTCCCCCGGCCGATGATGGCGTCGGTCGTCACGACCGCGCCGGATGCGTTGCGGGTGGAGGCGGTGTTCCACCGAGGGGACGATCTGGCGGGGCTGATCTGGGCATCGGAGGACCGGGTCGACCATGTCCTGCTGCGGTACGAGACGGCGCGCGATTTCCGCGACTGCCGCCTGCGGTTCCGGTGGCGGTCGGGCGGGATCATACCGTTGGACGCGGTGAACGGCCCGGTGCTGACGATCGAGGGGCGCGACGAGCAGGGCGTGGCGCGGGCGTGGTATGTGCGGCTGTGGAACTATGCGACCGGCACGCCCGAGGATGCGGCGGTGGCGATCGATTTCGCGCAGGTCGCCGGCGGGTTCCTGCACCCGCAGGAGGCCGATCCGGTCTGGGCGGGGGACATCGACCGGATGTTCGTGTCGCTGGTGCCGCCGGGGCATACCGGCTCGGCCGAACCGCTGGCGATGCCGGCGGAGGGCTGGGCGGAGCTGAGCGACATGGTGTGCGAGGGACCGGGATCGGTGCTGGCGATCGGCGCGGCGGTGGTGCCCGAACACGGGCTGGCGATCGCCAGCGGCTATGACGACAGTTACGACCTGACGCCGGCCCGGCTGCTGCGCAACGCGCTGCATCTGGGGTATCGCGGGGCGATCGTCCATTATGTCGGGATGAGCCATTATTTCCGGCTCGAACGGCAGGGTGACGGGTTTTACGTCAGTCTGGCGGGTGGCGTGCTGAACGGGCCGTGCGCGGCGTGGCATCGCGATTTCGCGGGCCGGGCGCGGGCGCTGGGTTATGACGTGATCTGGTCGCTGTCGTACGAACTGTTCGACGCGCATTGCTGGCAGGACTGGAAGCAGCGGGCGGCGGACGGATCGCCGGCGCTGACCGGGTGGGAACCGCCGTCGACGCTGCTCAGCCCGGCGCATGACGGGGCGATGGCGTATCTGCGGGCCGTGGCGGCGGCGTTCATGGCGATCGCGGTGGCGGCGGGACTGTCGCCGAAGTTTCAGGTCGGCGAGCCGTGGTGGTGGGTGCAGCCGGACGGGCACCGGCCCTGCCTGTACGACGCGGCGGCGGTGGTGGCGTTCGCGCCGGTGCCGATCGCGTCGATGCGAGGGGCAATGACGGCGGCGCAGCGCGAGACGCTGGATCGGGCGGGGGCGTGCCTGGCGGCATCGACCGCGGCGCTGGTGGCGGCGGCGAAAAGCGCTGTGATCGACGCGGGCGGTGGCGGCTGCGTCAGCCATCTGCTGACCTATCTGCCGACCGTGCTCGATCCCGCCGCGCCCGAGGCGAAGCGCGCGAACATGCCGGTCGGCTGGGCGAGCCCCGCCTTCGACGTGCTGCAACTGGAGGATTACGACTGGGCGGCGGCGGGCGATGCGGTGTCGACCGCGCGCGGGGTCGCGGCGGCGGAAGCGCGGCTGGGCTATCCGGCGACCCGCCAGCATTACCTGTCGGGCTTCGTGTTGCGGCCCGACCAGTCCGCGCAGTGGCGGGCGATCGAGGCGGCGGCGGAGACGGCGCGGGCACGGGGCGTCGCGATGACGGTGCTGTGGGCGCTGCCGCAGGTGATGCGCGACGGCTTCGTCCATTTCGACACATCGGGGGAGGACACCGTGCAGGCATTCGACGACGTGGCGTTTCCGCTGGCGCTGGGGCGCGAGGCGGAGGTGGCGCCGACCTTTTCGACTCAGGTGATGACCGCGGGCGGCGGCGCGGAACAGCGCAACGCGGCGTGGGCGGAGGCGCGGGCGACGTATGATGTCGGGCCGGGGCTGCGATCGGAGGAGGATATCGCCGCGCTGCTCGACTTCTACCGAGCGCGGATAGGGCCGGCGCGCGGGTTTCGCCTGCGCGACCCGTTCGACTGGCAGGCGGCGGGCGTGCTGATCGGCACGGGCGATGGCGCGGGGCGGCGGTTCGCGCTGGTGAAGCGGTATGGCGACAGCGTGCGGCGGATCACCCGGCCGGAGGCGGGCAGCGTCGTGGTGCAGGTGGACGGGATCGCGACCGGCTTTGCGATGGAGCCGGGGGGATGGGCGGTGCTGGACGTGCCACCGGCGGCGGGGGCGGCGGTGACCGCGTCGTTCCGCTTCGACGTGCCGGTGCGCTTCGCCGAGGACCGGCTGGCTGTGAGCCGTGCGACCTTCCGGGCGGGAATGGCCGCGTCGGTGCCGCTGATCGAACTGCGCGAGGTGGCCGCGTGAGCTGGCTGGACGCGGAACTGGCGACGGTGGCGTTGTGCTGGCGGATCGAGCGGCGCGACGGAGTGGCGATCGGGCTGACCGCGCACCATCGCGATCTGGATATCGACGGGCTGATCCACCGCGCCGCGCCCGGCATGGTGCCCTCCGCCGTCCGCCGCGAGATCGGGCTGGAGGCGGACACGATGGAGGTGGCCGGCGCGCTGGACGGCGCGGCGATCGACGGGCGCGACCTGCTGGCAGGGCGCTGGGACGGCGCGCGGGTGGCGGTGTTCGCGGTCGACTGGACCGGGGGTGCAAGCAGGGTCGATCTGGGCGAGGGCGTGATCGGGGCGGTGGAGATGGCGGACGGCCGCTTCTCCGCCGAACTGACCGGGCCGGGCGCGGCGCTGGACCGGCGGCGGTGGAGGACACCTCGCCCGAATGTCGCGCCACGCTGGGCGACCGGCGGTGCCGGGTGGCGATGGCGGCGCGGCGGCGGTTCGCGCGGGTGGTGTCGGCAGACGGCGCGACGCTGGTGCTGGATGCCGAAGAACCGGTGGCGGATGGCTGGGGCGGCGGCACGCTGCGCTGGTTCGGCGGTGCGAATGGCGGGCTGGAGAGCGCCGTCGCCCGATCGGCGGGGGCGGTGGTGACGCTGCGCTCGCCACCGGTGTTCGCAGTGGTGGCGGGGGTGCTCGTGGAAGTGGCGGAGGGGTGCGACAAGTCGCTGGCGACCTGCGCGACCCGGTTCGGCAACGCCGCGAACTTTCGAGGGGAACCGCATTTGCCGGGGATCGACCTGCTGACGCGGTGGCCCGGCAATTGAGCGCGGTGACGCGCGCCAGGGCGCTGCTGGGGGTGCGGTTCCGGTGGCAGGGACGGGATGGGGACGGGCTGGACTGCGTGGGGCTGGCGGCGCTGGCGCTGGGATTGCGGGGGGTGCCGGGCGGGTATCGGCTGCGGGGGGGCGATGCGGCGGTGGCGGCGGCGTGGCTCGACGCGCGGCTGATGCGGGTGGCGGCGTGGGCGGCGGGCGACCTGCTGCTGGTCCGCTCCGGCCCGGGACAGCTGCACTGCGCGATCTGGACGGGTGACGGGATGATCCATGCCGATGCCGGCTTGGGCCGGGTGGTGGAGCGGCCGGGGATGCCGCCCTGGCCGGTGATCGGGGCGTGGCGGCAGGCTTAGGGCGAAAACGGGGGAAATAAGCGATGGCGACGCTGGTGTTGACGGCGCTGGGCACGGCGGTGGGCGGGCCGATCGGGGGCGCGATCGGCGGCGTGCTGGGCAATCTGGTCGACCGGCGGGTGCTGGGTACGGCGCGCGAGGGACCACGGCTGACCGAACTGGCGGTGCAGACCTCGTCCTATGGCACGCCGATTCCGCAGCTGTTCGGGGCGATCCGGGTCGCCGGCACGGTGATCTGGGCGACGGACCTGAAGGAAGCCCGCGGCGGCGGCGGCGGCGGCGGCGGCAAGGGGCAGCCGACGACGACGACCTACAGCTATTCGGCATCGTTCGCAGTGCTGCTGTCGGCGCGGGCGATCCGGCGGGTGGGGCGAATCTGGGCGGACGGGCGGCTGATCCGGGGCGCGGCCGGCGACCTGAAGGTGAAGGCGACCTTGCGCGTCCATACCGGCGGCGAGGACCAGCCGGTCGATCCCCTGATCGCCAGCGCGGAAGGGGCGGCGCCTGCGTATCGCGGCATGGCCTATCTGGTGTGGGAGGACCTGCCGCTCGCGGAGTTCGGCAACCGCCTGCCGTCGCTGACGGTCGAGGTGGTGGCGGACGATGCGCCGGTATCGACCGCCACCGTGGCGGCGGCGATGGTGGCGGGGGCGGCCGGGGGCACGGCGACGGTGGCGGGCTTCGCGGCCAGCGGCAGCGTGCGTGGGGTGCTGGCGGTGCTGGCCGGGCTGGAGGATGGCTGGTGGATGCCGGTCGGCGCGGGGTTGCGGCTGGCGACGGCCAGCGACGAGGCGCGGTCGATCGAGGATGCCGGCGTCGGGGTGGCGGCGCTGGAGGGTCCGGCACGGGGGCGGTCGATCGCGCCGCTCGACCGGGTGCCGCGGACGATCGAGATCGGCCATTACGAGGCGGCGCGCGATTATCAGGCGGGGTTGCAGCGTGCGGTGCGGCCGGGGCCGGGCCGCTCGACGCAGCGCACCGAGATGCCGGTGGTACTGACCGCGCCCGGCGCCAAGACGCTGGCGGACCGGATGCTGGCCCGCGCCGAGGCGGACCGGACGCGGCGGACGATGACGCTGGGGCTTGCCGGCATGGAAATCGTGCCGGGCATGGTGGCGGCGATCGCGGGGGAAGCCGGGCGCTGGCGGGTGCTGGACGCGACGGTGACGGGCATGGCGACGCGGCTGACGCTGGCGCCGGTCGCGCCGACGATGCTGCCGTCGACGCGGGCCAGCGGCGGCCGGGTGGCGGCGGCGGTGGATGCGCCGATCGGCGCGACGCTGCTGCATGTCGCCGAACTGCCGGCCCTGGACGATACGCTGCTCGCCGCGCCGCGGCTGACGGTACTGGCGGGCGGTGCGGGCGCGGGCTGGCGGCAGGCGGCGCTGTTGTGGAGCGCGGACGGCGGCGCCAGCTGGACACCGGCGGGGACGACCGGCGCGCCCGCCGTGATCGGTACGGTCGAGGCGATCGCGCCGGTCGCTACCACCACTGTCCGGGACATGGCGGGGGCGATCGTGGTGCAACTGGCGCGCGCCGACACGATGCTGGACGATGCCGATGACGCGGGGCTGGTCGATGGTGCCAATCTGGCGGTGATCGGCGGCGAACTGATGCAGTTCGGCCACGCGGAACCGCTGGGCGACCGGCGCTGGCGGCTGACACGATTGTTGCGGGCGCGGCGCGGCAGCGATGCCGGCGCGGCGGGGGGTCGCTTCGCGCTGATCGAGCCGGCGGCGGTGCGGACGATCGACCTGCCATTGGCGGCGATCGGCGCGGAAATCCGGGTGCTGGCGAGCGGCGTCGGCGATGCCGATCCGGTCGAGGTGCGGACCCGGCTGACCGGTGCATCGGTGCGCCCGCCCGCCCCGGTGCATCTCCACTATGCGGATGGTGTGCTGCGCTGGACGCGGCGGAGCCGGGCCGGATGGCGCTGGAGCGACGGCGTGGAGGCGCCGCTGGTCGAGGAGACGGAAGCGTACCGGGTGACGGTGACCGCTGGCGACGTGGCGGGCGGCGACGTGGTGAGCGACGTTGCGACCGACCGGCCGTGGCTGGCGATCCCGACGATGGCGGACGCGACCGTGACGGTGCGGCAAGTCGGCACCTGGGCGGAATCCGCCGCGGTATCGCTGCGATGGGATGGGTGAGGGGGGATGACGATGACGACGACACCACGGTTGAGCCTGCCGCTGATCGAGCCGGGGCAGGCGCAGAAGGAACTGTTCCACAACGAATCGCTGCTGCTGATCGACGCCGCCGTGCAGGCGGGCGTGGTCGCGGTCGGCACGGAACCGCCCGCGCCCGATCCGGTGGAGGGCGATTGCTGGGTGATCGGGCCCGCACCGATCGGGGTATGGGAGGGACATGGCCAGAAACTGGCGATGTGGACGGCGGGCGGCTGGCGATTTCTGAATCCGCCCGAGGGCATGGCCGTATGGGACCGGGCGACGGGATGCCTGTGGCGGCATCGTTCGGGTATGTGGTTGCGCGGAAACACAATCCCGGCCGCGACCGGCGGCACGACGATCGACGAGGGTGCGCGCCAGATGCTGGCGGCGGTGATCGAGGTGCTGCGCGGCCATGGTCTGGTCGCGTGAAAACCTGTGGCGCCAGGGCAACAGTCGCGAAAGTTTGTCGCCTTGCCGTGAAACCATCCGTTCGATAGTGGGTTTGCGCACTCCGTAGTGACACTCAAGAAAGGGGATTATGATGCGGAAGGTTGCCATTGTTCTGGCACTTGCCTCCACAGCGATTGCTGCTCCCGCCCTCGCCCGCGACAAGTCGTGGTACGTAGGCGTGGAAGGCGGCGCGATGATTGTCGAGGATATCGATTATGATATCACCGGCGCCACCGCGGCTGCCACCGGCACCGGTACGGTCGATCACGATTACGGCTTCGATGTCGATGGCGTGGTCGGTTATGACTTCGGTGGTTTCCGTCTGGAAACCGAAGTCGGCTACCGTCGCGCCACCGTCGACGGCTTCTCGTCGACCACCACCACCCCGCGCTTCAATGCGGCCGGCGTTCGCAGCGATGCGGCCGCAGGTTCGTATGACGTTGCCGGCGGTCGCAGCTCGGCGCTCAGCTTCATGCTGAACGGCCTGCTCGACTTCGGCGATGACGATGCGATCCAGGGCTTTGTCGGCGGCGGCGTGGGCGTCGCCCGCGTGCAGGTCAACTATGGCCTGAACACGCAGCGCGACTTCGTCGACGACAGCGACACCGTGTTCGCATGGCAGGCGCTGGCGGGTATCCGTGCACCGCTGACCGAGAACATCGACGCGACGCTGAAGTATCGTTTCTTCAACGCCGAGAACGTCAAGCTGGTCGACGTCGCCAACCGTACGCTGGACGGCCGGTTCCGCTCGCACAGCGTGCTGGGTGGCCTGACGTACAACTTCGGTTCGCCGACCCCGCCGCCGCCGCCGCCGCCGCCCCCCGCGGACGTGCCGCCGCCCCCGCCCCCGCCGCCGGCTCCTGTGCCGGAAGCGGTTCCCTGCTCGCCGGGTCCGTTCATCGTGTTCTTCGAGTGGAACAAGTCGGACATTACCCCGGAAGCGGCGTCGATCCTCGACAACGCCGTGACGCAGTATCAGAGCTGCGGCAGTGCGCAGGTCCAGCTGGCGGGTTACACCGACACCTCGGGCGCCGCGTCCTACAACCAGGGCCTGTCGCAGCGTCGCGCAGACGCGGTGAAGGCGTACATGAGCTCGCGCTCGATCCCGGACAGCGTCATCACGACCAGCGCGTTCGGCGAAACCAACCTGCGCGTGCAGACCGCCGATGGCGTCCGCGAAGTGCAGAACCGTCGCGTGGAAATCACGTACGGTCAGGGCGCAGGCCAGTAAGGCTTACGTTCTACGTAAAAGAGGGGAGGTCGGTGCAAGCCGGCCTCCCTTTTTTGTTGTCCGTCGTGGAGCGACATCGCTGCGGGACAGAGGCCGCGGGACAGGGATGGTTGCGGCATTGCCCCGGCAAGCGGGCCGGCTATCGATCGATCCGGCAGGGGGACGGCGGCAGGCGGGGGCCGACCGCCATATCCGATCCCATGCCCATCAGGACGTCAGGTCGACCGACGCAGGGGCTGCCATTCCAGCCGCGCGATGCTGCGCCATAGCCATTCGAACGGACCGTACCGATAGCGGTGCAGCCATGACGTCGACCAGCCGAGCATCAGCCCCCAGGCGACCGGCACCAATCCATAGAGCGCGGCACGATGCCATTCGCCGAACTGCCCGAACCCCCAGCCGAACAGGCAGGTCATGGCGATGCTGGTCACCAGATAGTTGCTGAACGCGGTCCGGCCGGTGGCGGCGAACCATGCGCTCCAGCGGCCACCGGGGCGGACGAGCAACAGGATCAGCGCCGCATAACCGACGGCGCCCGCCATCCGCAGCGGCTCCGCCCCGACCAGCGATGCGCCGTACACCCATGGAAGGGCGAAGCGATGGTGCAGGACGAGCAGGCCGAGCGCCGCATAGCCGGCCAGCGACAGGCCGAGGCACGTCACCGCCCAGCGGCGGTAGCGTGCGCGCGACCATGCGCCGGTCAGAAAGCCGGTGCGATACGCCGCCATGCCGAGCAGGATCGCCCCCAGCGTCTGCGGACCGACCACCAGCAGGCCGATCAGCGGGCTGGTGGCATGATGCCAGCGCCATGCGACGCCGGTCAGCCAGCCGCCATTCTGCGCCGCGACCTCTGCAAGGATCGTCGCGGCGGGTGGCGTGCCGAACACCGCCGCATAGCCGTTCCATGTCGCGATCGCCCGGGGCGTATCGCGCGCGGCGGCGGCGATCAGCATGGCCAGTCCGCTTGCCGACATCGCCAGTCCCAATAACGTGACGGCGATACCGATCGCGATCAGCGGGCGGGGGGACAGGCGCCTGAAGGGCCAGGCGATCAGCCCGACCAGCGCATAATGGCTGAGGATATCGCCCCACCAGACCAGCCACAGATGCATGCAGCCGATCGCGAACAGGGCCGCCATCCGGGCGATATGGATCTGGCCCGGATCGTCCCCTGACAGACAGGCCCGATCCGCGACGATCAGCATCGACGCGCCGAACAGGAACGAGAACAACCCGCGCATCCGCCCTTCGACGAGGACGAAGTTGGCGAACCAGACCGCGATATCGGCCGGCCCCGTGCCCCCCGCCGCGGCCGGCGAGAAATAGGCCGCGCCCGGCAGCGCGAAGGCGGGCAGGTTGGCGACGAGGATGCCCATCACCGCCACCCCGCGGATCACGTCGAGCGAGACGATCCGGTCCACCGGTCGACCGGCGGCGTCAATAGGGGTGGCGGCAGGGTCGGCAGGGGCCATGGTGTCGGCCCTTGCCCTGCACCACCCGCCCCGACAAGCCGGAGCAGGCGATGGCAGGGCGGTCCCCGGATGGCGACCGCCCTGCCTCCGGATCAGGCGAAGACGACCCGCACGCGGCGACGGTTGCGGCGCAGCGCGATGCCGGTCATGCCGAACCCGGTCAGCATCAGCGCCCAGGTGCCGGGTTCCGGCACCGCGAGGACGCTTTTGATCCAGTCGGCATGGTAGGCGGTCGACACATAGCCACCGAACTCGCCGAACGTGGAGTTCAGATCGTCGTCGATATCGCCATATTCCGACCCGAAGCTCAATCCGAACGAGGTCACCGCCGCGACCTTGCCATCGATGAAGCTGGCTCCGCCGGAATCGCCGCCGGCCGTCATCGCCTCGGTCGCGCCGCGTCCGAGGTTGCAATAGCGGCCGGAGGTCACGCCGACCGCGTCTGCGATGATGCAGGACGAATCGTTGGCGGCCAGGCCATTGTCGAAGTCGGACAGCAGGACGTTGTCGATCTCCACGCCGTTTCCGGCCAGAAAATCGAGCCCGCCGTCGAGCCCTTCGTCACCCAGCGCGAAATCGAACAGGTTATCGCCCTGTCGCTTGCGACCGGTGCCAAGATTGTCGCCGACCAGTCCGCCCCCATCGGACCGGGCGCCGACGCCCGTCACGTTGAAATTCTGGCCGCTGGCATTGCCGGTATAGAGTTCGTAGCTGGTGGCGAACAGCGGCGCCGCCTGCGACAGGCGCAGCACGGCGATGTCGTTCTGGTCGATCACTTCGCCGCTGTAACCGGCATTGACGAAATAGTCGCTGATCGCAATCGCGGTGGATTGGGCACCGGTCATGACATAATCGGGATCGGTGCCGTTGTAGAAATAGGCGGTCGTCGACACCGGATTGGCGGTGCCCGCGCCGCCGCTGACGCAGTGCCCGGCGGTCAGGATCGACTGGCGATCGGCCATCAGCGAACCCGAACAGATGAACCGGTCGCCATTGCCGTAGGCCATGATGAGCGCGACGGTGCCGTTATAGCGCGACGCATTGGCGAAGAATGCAGGATTGCCGCCGCCAAAGACGGTTGCCGTCGAAGTGGTGCCGACGATGCTGTTGGTGGCGGTGAAATTCAGGCCGTTATGCGTACCGGTTATCGTCGCGGCGGCGGCAGGCATCGCGGCACCCATCACCAGCGCAGCCGCCAAGGTGCGGTAAACCATTCGATTCATGAAAGTCTCCCCGTTTAGCGACCACTTACCCCCCTGCGTTCTGCATCGGTCGGTTTTGGTGCGCTGCGGAAAGCTATCACGGCTTTTGGGATAGTAAACGAGTTTTAATGTCTTGTTCGAAACAGATAGCGAAAGATCAAGCAAGCGGGGGAAGGGAACGGGGCGATGCCGGTCATGCCGACGCCCGCCAGCATCGGCTCCCGGTTACGGGGTTCCGGTACCGGCAGCATCACGCCGGTAATCCAGTCGGCCTGAAACCCGGTCGAACCGGTGTCGGGCATGGGATGATCCGGATCCGGACCGCCATGGGAATGGATGGCCGCCATATCGCGCAGCACGGGCACGGGCATGAGAGCGGGGATCACCCCGCCCCCGGCACGGGATTTCAAGCCAGGGCGGCGTCCGCCCCCATCAGCGCGGGGAAGAACCCCTCATGCGCGGTCCGCAGCGCATCCAGCGTGACGACGTCGTCGCGGTTCGGCCGTTCGAAGATCAGGCGCCTGCCGCCGGTGCGACCCATCGGCTCCGCCTCCACGCCGGCGGCATGGGCGGCACCGAGGAAGTCTAGCAGCGCGGCATCGTCGACCGTGACGATGTAGACGCCCTGATCCTCCGCGAAGAAGCTGTGCGCGCAGTCATAGGGTTGCTTGCGGTCGATCATCGCACCGATATTGCTGGCCAGTGCCATCTCCGCGATGGTCACCGCGATGCCACCATCGGATACGTCGTGAACGGCGGTGAGTTGGCCCGCCGTGATCGCGGCGCGGATCAGATCGCCGGTACGGCGTTCGGCGTCGAGGTCGACGCGCGGCGGCGGGCCTTCCTCGCGGCCATGGCATTCGCGCAGCCACAGGCTCTGGCCCAGATCGCCGCGCCGGGTACCGATGACGAGGATGATGTCGCCGGTGCCCTTGAACGCGATCGTCGCGTTCTTCTGCCAGTCCGCCAGCAGCCCGATCGCGCCGATCGCCGGGGTCGGCAGGATCGCGGAGCCGCCACCGGTCGCCTTGGATTCATTGTAGAGCGAGACGTTGCCCGACACGATCGGGAAGTCGAGCGCGCGGCATGCGTCCGACATGCCCTCCAGACACCCGACGATCTGGCCCATGATCTCGGGCCGCTGCGGGTTGGCGAAGTTCAGACAGTTGGTGATCGCCAGTGGCGTCGCGCCGACCGCGGTCAGATTCCGCCATGCCTCCGCCACCGCCTGCTTGCCGCCCTCGACCGGGTCGGCGAAGCAGTAACGTGGCGTGCAGTCGGTGGTGATCGCCAGCGCCTTGTCCGTGCCGTGGACGCGGACCACCGCGGCGTCGCCGCCGGGACGCTGCACGGTGTCGGCACCGACCATGTGGTCATATTGTTCCCAGATCCAGCGACGGCTGGCGATGTCGGGCGAGCCCATCAGGGTCAGCAGATCGGCACCGATATCGCGGCTTTCGGGCACGTCGACCAACGCCTTGGCCGGCGGGGTCGACACGTGCGGCCGATCGTAGAGCGGCGCATCGTCGGCCAGCGGGCCGAGCGGAATGTCGCACACCACCTCGCCGTGGTGACGCAGCACCATGCGGCCGGTATCGGTGACATGGCCGATCACCGCGAAGTCGAGTTCCCATTTGCGGAAGATCGCCTCCGCCTCCGCCTCGCGGCCGGGCTTCAGCACCATCAACATGCGCTCCTGCGATTCGGACAGCATCATCTCGTAGGCGGTCATGCCCTCCTCGCGCTGGGGAACGTCGTCCATCACCAGTTCGATACCGACGCCGCCCTTCGATGCCATCTCGACGCTGGACGAGGTGAGGCCGGCGGCGCCCATGTCCTGGATCGCGACGATCACGTCGGTCGCCATCAGTTCGAGGCACGCCTCGATCAACAGCTTCTCGGTGAAGGGATCGCCGACCTGCACGGTGGGGCGCTTGGCATCGGCATCCTCGCCGAAATCGGCCGAGGCCATGGTGGCGCCGTGGATGCCATCGCGTCCGGTCTTCGACCCGACATAGACGATCGGATTGCCGATGCCGCTGGCGGCGGAATAGAAGATCCTGTCCTGATCGGCGATGCCGACCGTCATCGCGTTGACCAGGATGTTGCCGTCATACGCCTTGTGGAAATTGACCTCGCCACCCACGGTCGGCACGCCGACGCAATTGCCGTAGCCGCCGATCCCGGAGACGACGCCACTGATGAGGTGACGCATCTTCGGATGATCGGGCCGGCCGAATCGCAGCGCGTTCATGTTGGCGATCGGCCGCGCGCCCATCGTGAACACGTCGCGCAGGATGCCGCCGACCCCCGTCGCCGCACCTTGATAGGGTTCGATGTAGGAGGGGTGGTTGTGCGATTCCATCTTGAAGATCGCCGCCTGATTGTCCCCGATATCGACCACACCGGCATTCTCGCCGGGGCCGCAGATCACCTGCGGGCCGGTGGTCGGCAGCTTCTTCAGATGGATGCGGCTGGATTTATAGCTGCAATGTTCCGACCACATCACGGAGAAGATGCCGAGTTCGACGAGGTTCGGCTCCCGTCCCAGCGCGTGCAGCACGCGATCATATTCCTCTGGGGACAGGCCGTGCTCGGCAACGACGTCGGGGGTGATCGCGGCGATGGTCTGGGTCATGGCGTGCAGATAGCGGCGCGTCGTCCGTCCGTCACCCCGGCAGCGTCATCAGGCCACGCATTGTGGCAGGATGGTCATAATTTTTCGACGTTTGCCCGATAGACAGGCAACGACTGCCGATCTTGGCAGTTGTCATTCCGTGTCACTACGGGGCCAGGGGCGGCGTTCGAACCGGACGCCGCCTTTGGTTTGTCAGTCGTGAGGGGGTTGTCAGCCGTAAGGCGGCTGGGTGAAGCCGGCCGGACTGGCGGTGAAGATTTCGCAGCCATCCTCGGTAATGCCGATCGAATGTTCGAACTGCGCGGACAGGGAGCGATCGCGCGTCACCGCCGTCCAGCCATCGTCGAGCAGCTTCACGTCGGGACGACCGATGTTGATCATCGGTTCGATCGTGAAGATCATGCCGGGCCGCAGTTCCGGGCCGGTGCCGGGACGACCGACATGCACCACTTCCGGCGCGTCGTGGAACAGGCGGCCGACGCCGTGACCGCAGAAATCGCGGACCACACCGTAACGATGCGCCTCGGCATGGCGCTGGATCGCGTTGGCCACGTCGCCCATGCGGTTGCCGGGCCTTGCCTGTTCGATCCCGATCATCAGGCATTCATACGTCACCTCGACCAGACGACGCGCCTTCAGCGGCACATCGCCGATCAGGTACATCCGGCTGGAATCGCCATGCCAGCCATCGACGATCGGCGTCACGTCGACATTGACGATATCGCCGGATTTCAATGTCTTGTCCGACGGGATGCCGTGGCAGACGACATGGTTGATCGAAATGCAGCTGCTATGGGTATAGCCGCGATAGCCCAACGTGGCGGGCACGCCGCCGTTCGCCATCACGAAATCATAGATCATCCGATCGATCTCGCCGGTGGCGACGCCGGGCACCATATGCGGGGCGATCATGTCCAGCGTTTCGGCGGCGAGGCGGCCTGCCTTGTGCATCCCGGCAAAGGCGGCGGGGCCGTGCAGCTTGATCGCGCCGGTGCGGCCGCCGGGGGCGTCGGAGGTTACGGTGACATAGTCGGTCATGCCCGTAATATAGCGTGGCGGCCGCGCTTTGGCGAGGCTAAGGCCGGATGCATGGACAGCGACGATATGGGCGAACGCATCTGGACCGCCGCGCTGGTGGTGATCGGCGACGAGATCCTGTCGGGCCGGACGCAGGACCGCAACGTCGCGCAACTGGCGACGTGGCTGAACGTGCAGGGCATCCGACTGGCCGAGGTGCGCGTGGTCGCCGACCGCGAGGAAGCGATCGTAGAGGCGGTGAATACGTTGCGCACGCGCAACGATTACCTGTTCACCACCGGTGGCATCGGCCCGACGCATGACGACATCACCGTCGATGCGATCGCCGTGGCGCTGGGCGTGGGGGTGGAGCATCATCCGGACGCGATGGCGACGCTGGAGGCCTATTACGCGACGCGCGGCGGGCTGACCGAGGCGCGGGCACGGATGGCGCGGGTGCCGGCGGGCGCGGGGCTGATCGAGAACCGCGTGTCGGGTGCGCCGGGTATTCATGTCGCCAACATCTTCATCATGGCCGGCGTGCCGCACATCACCGCCGGGATGCTCGACATGCTGACCGGGACGCTGGAGGGCGGACGCCCGGTGGTGTCGCGGACGATCGGCTGCTGGGTCGCGGAAAGCGAGGTCGCCGACCTGCTGCGCGATGCGGAGAAGACGCATGCGGGTGTGTCGATCGGCAGCTACCCGTTCTTCCGCGAGGGGCGGACCGGCGCCAATTTCGTGGTACGCAGCCCCGATGCGACGCTGGCCGACACCTGCATCGCCGATCTTGCCGCCGCGCTGACCGCGACCGGGCGGACGGTGGTGTCCGAGGGAATCTGAGGGTCCGGCCCCGGCATGGGGTGGTAAAGCGTTATCCGGTTTCGACGACGTGCAGCCCCGGTCGGCCGATCGGCAGCGATCCGGCGGCGAGGTCCGCGATCAGGCGTTCGGCGGCGGTGCGGCCGGCGGCCCAGCGCCGGGCGATCGTGGGGCCGGAGAAATCCATCGCCTTGCCCGCGACCTCGATCCGCTGGTCGGTATAGACGATCGGCGCCAGCGTGACGGCGATGTCATCGCGCCCGGCATGGATCGCTTGCCAGTGCGCGATGGTGCGGCGGGACTGGGCGGCGAAGATCAGATCCTGCATCCGCGTCGCGGTGTCGCCCAGCGTGCGCGGCAGCGGCTGCGCCAGTGGCAGCAGGTCGACCGCGATGCACAGCATCGGCCGCGCGGAGGGCGCCGCCAGCACCGGATCGAGCGGCAGGTTCGCAGACAGCCCGCCATCGACCAGCCATCGCCCCTCGATCCCGACCGCCGGATAGGCGACCGGCAACGCCGCGCTCGCCCGGATATGCTGCGCCCCGATCCGGGTGTCGCGACTGTCGAACACCACGTCCAGCCCGGTTTCGAGATCGAGCGCGGTTGCGGTGAAGCGGCAATGCCCGGCGTTCAGTTCGTCCGGATCGATCAGTCGCGCCAGCGTGGCGGCCAGTTGCTCCGTCTCGAACAGCGAGGGGCGATGGTCGGCCCAGGGGGCGAGCGACGACAGTAGCGGCCCGAACATGCCGGGCCGCCCCGCCGCCAGCGTCCATGTCGCCGCGGCGGTGCGGCGCGCCACTTCGGAAGACCAGGGCGATCCCTGCGGAACGCCGGATGCCGGCCAGTCCGCCATCGTCCCGTCCGGTCGCCACATGGACCGCAACGCATCGATCCGGCGCGGTGCGGCATTGCCGGCGATGATGCCGCCGTTGATCGCCCCGATCGAGGTGCCGACGATCCAGTCGGGCAGCAGGTCATGATCGTGCAGGGCCTGATAGACCCCGGCCTCGAACGCGCCGAGCGCGTTGCCGCCGCCCAGCACCAGAACGACATCGAACGCCCGGGTTGCCGTCATCGCCGGCCCGCGTTCCGCCGGGCGGCGGTGAGGGCGATACCGATCAGGCCCGCGACCAGCACCGCCCCCCGGCGCTTCTGCACCTGCAACGCGATGCTCGATCGCCGGGCATGGACGGGGCGGCTGCCACGCAGGCCATCGGCACGGGGACGGTGAAGATTATCGTGCCGGGCGGGATCGCCGGCATCGCCCGGCTGCTGTTGCGCGCGGGTGCCGGCGGCCTCCATGATGAAGTCGGTGACCCGCGGCGCGGCGCGCGCCAGGATCGCCGACAACAGGCCGCCGCCGCCAGCATAGAGCGTGCGGCGTGGATGCGCACAGACGAACAGCACCGCGTCGGCCACCACCGCCGGCGTGTAGAGCGGCTGCGGCAGGCGCGGTGGCTGGCCCATGTAATTGCGGGCATGTTCGGGGAAGGGCGTGTCGATCGGCCCCGGCTTGACCAGGGTAACGGAGATGCCGTCGCCCTCCACCTCCATGCGCAGCGTATCGGTCAGCGCCTGCACGGCATGTTTGGTCGCGCTGTACGGCCCCTGTTGCAGGATCGCGCGATCACCCAGGATCGAGCCGATATTGACGATCGCGCCGCCGCCGCGCCGGCGCAGATGCCGTGCGGCGACCAGCGAGCCGTGCAGCACCCCGAAATAATTGACGTCGAACACGCGGCGATGGTCCGCCACCGGCACCTGTTCCAGCGTGCCGTAGGTGCCCGTGCCGGCATTGTTGATCCAGCTGTCGAACCCGCCGAACGCGCTGGTCGCCACCCCGGCGATGCGTTCCACCGCGACCGGATCGGCGACATCCGCGACACAGACCGCGATCCGTGCGCCCTCCGCCGCCAGCCGGGTGCGCAGCGCCGCCAGCGCCGCCTCGTTCCGCGCCACCGCGACGACTGCTGCGCCCGTCTTCACCGCGCGCTCGACGATCGCGAGGCCGTTGCCGCTGGTGGCGCCGGTGACGACGATCACCTGTTGGTCCAGAGGTTTCAATGCGATCGCCATGCCCGTGTCCCACCATGCCGCCGGGTGGTGGCGACCTCGTTGGGAACGGCGCATGGCCGGGATCGATCCAGAAATAACGTCAGTAATTAAGACCTTATGGCAGCGCGTCCAGCCGCTTGCGGCCATTCGCCAGCACGGCGGCATGCCAGCGGCGACGGGCGGCGGCGGTGCGGGGTGCGTGGTCGGCCAGCGCGAGCCAGGCGAGCGCCTCGGCGGCGCGCGTGCCCGGTTCCTTCGCGATCCGCGCGAGATCGGCGTCGAATGTCGCGAAATAGACCGGCACGCCCTGCCATGCGGCCAGCCGCGTGCGCGCATCCCCCGAGGACCAGCCCTCGGCATGGATGCCCAGATCGATCCGGCCACGCGCGGCGCGGAAGATCAGCCAGTGGAGATGGCCGAGCATCGTGCGCGGATCGCGGAAATCGGGCGCGGCGAGCGTTTCGGCATAGGTCGCCCAGCCTTCGACGAACGCGGCGGCATAGGTGGCGCGCAGGGGATGCGGCGGGCTGGTCTGCTCGATGCCGAGCTGGATCATGTGGCCGGGCAGCAGTTCGTGCGCGACCACGCTGGGCAACGACCAGGCGGGGCGGCGGCCGATATCGGCAAGATCGACGATATAGGCACCTGGTCGGCCGGGGGCGGGGGGCGTGCGGTATCCCTGCCGGCCGGCGGCGACCTCCGCCGGGGTCAAAACGCGGACGGTTACGTCGAGGCAGAAGGGGGGCACGTCGGCGATCGTGCGCGCCACGGCAGCGCGGTGGATGGCGAGATCGCGGTTCATGTCGGCGACCGCCTGCCGGCGTCCGGCGGCGGTGTCGGTGTAAAGGCCGTCCGCTTCCGCGAACAGCCGGACATATCGCGCACCGATCGTGTCACCGGCGATACCGATCCGGTCGAACAGCCGCGCGGAACGGGCGTGAAGATCGGCCAGCGCACGGTCGAGCCGGCGACGGGCGGCGCGCGGGTCCGCACTGCCCAGCGTGCGGCGCAGGCGCAGCCCATAGTCGCCCGGCCGGGTCGCCAGCCCGGCGTCGATCGCCAGCCCGGTCCGCGCGGTCAGCAGGTCGAGCCGGTGGCCGGGGGCCAGTCCACGCGGATCGAGCCCGGCCAGCATCGCGAGGCCCTCCGCCGGGGCGGCCTTCGCGGCGGCGTCGAGCGCGAGGCGGACGCGATCATCGTCGCTGTCAGCGAAGGCGGGGAGGGCGGTTGCGGCGATCCCGGCGAGCAAGGCGCGCCGGTCGATCACCGGACCAGCGCCGCCCGGTTGTTGCGGCGCGTGACCTCCGATGCGTCGCCGGGCAGCGCCACCGTCGCCGCGACGGTGCGCGGGTCGATCCCGGCGGGCAGCGTCAGCGTGACGCGGGTGGTGCGCGGCAGCAGGTCGACGGGGGCCGCCATCGGCGCGATGGCGGCGGTGGCGAGGGTGCGCCCGTCCGCGACCAGCGCGGCGGTGCCGCCCGTCGCCGCCTGCGCGCCGAGGCTGTGGATCGTCAGCGTCACGCGCCGGCCCTTCACCGCCACGTCGTCGGCGCCGATGCCCAGATCGGGTCGACGATCGACCGGATCGCCGGGACGGACCAGTTCGAGGTCGATCACGCTTTCGCCCGGCGCGAAGGTGACGGCGGTGGCCGCGCCGCGTTCCAGCGGTAGCGTCGTCGCACCGCCGGCCGTGGTGATCCGCCACTCGCCCGCCGCGATGTTCCACGTCGACAGCTCGGCCCGCTGCGCGGTCGTGGCGGTGTTGAAGCCGGTGATGCGTATCCGGGTCGGGGTGGCGTGGGCCAGCAGCGCCACCCGCTCCGCCGCGCCGGGTTCGACGAAGCGCCAGCTTACGGCGTTGGCGGGCCAGCTTTGGTTACGGCGCAACGCGATGCCGCCCAGCCGCTCGCGTTGCAACCATTCGCTCGGCGCCTCGACCCGGTCGGACCACCAATGCCCCTCGGTCTGCATGTAGCGGCGGGCGGCCTTGTCGCGCGCGGCGCTGTCGTGAAGCGCGGCAAGCGGGGCGGTGTCGCCGGTGGCGTGCCAGCGTGCGTAGCGGGCGAAGGGATCGTCCCCCTTGCCGGCGGCCAGCGCAGCACGCCAGCCGGGGCCGGCGGGGAGCAGGCCGAACACGTCGTCGTTGATCTCAGTCAGCGCGCCCGGCCCGGCCTTGGTGACCCGGCCCTCCAGCGGGCGGAGATAACGCGTATCGCCGGTCCAGTGCCACGCCGCCCACGCGGCCTGCAGCGGCAGGGTGGCGCCGCCACCATCGCCCGCCCGTTCCTGGTCCGACCCCCAGTTGATCTCGTTGGGAAAGGACCAGAGGCTGTCCGGCCCCTGTTTCCCATGCGCCAGCCAGCCGTCGACGGTGCCGGTCACCAGACCGCGCGCCGCCGGGTTGCCATTATACAGGCCGAGCAGCGTCGGGCCGTGCAACACGGTGAAGGCATAGGGTTTCTGCCACGCCCAGGCATCGTCGCGGTAGATCGTGCGGCCGCCATACCATGACGAGGCGAAATGCAGGTGGCCGGCGGGATTGGGCAGGATCACCCGGCGGAGCGCGCGGGTATTGGCCATCAGCCGCTCCACCGCGCGCGGTTCACCCCAGTTGAGGTACAGGCGCGCGGCGTTGCTGTTGAGCCCTTCCTCATAAGCGTGGAGTTCGTCGGTGGTGATCGTGCCGAGTCCGTCGGTGATCATCCCGTTCCTGTAGACCGCATCTGACACCGCATTGAGCGAGGCGGTGATCTTGTCGGGGATCAGCCCCATCAGCGCCGCGCCGGGCCATTGCTGCACCAGATCGCTGTCGTCGGACAGGCCGCCGCCGAAATCGCCGTACGGCACCTGCCGATGGTCGATCCACCATTCGACGAAGCGGCGCACCTCGGCCAGATCCTGCAACTGGCGATGCGCCCAGGCCGGTACGTCGGCCGGCACCGGCGCCAGCGCGACCGGCGGCAGGTTTTCCGGCCGGTAGTTGATGTCGGCCCAATAGGCGCGGCCCTCGACATGATCGGGATCGACACGCAACAGGTCGGTCGCGTCGGCGAAGAGCCGCGCATAGAGGCCCGCGCGTTTCGAGGCGGTATGCTCCTCGACCAGAAAGCCCCAATTGTCCTTCACCTGATTGAAGCGGTCGGCAACATGCTCGCGGGCCGCCTCGGCGCGCGGCTTGAAGACGAGGCGGAGGCGGGCGCCGTCGAGGCTGCGCGCCCCGAAATCGGGGGCGGCGCTGGCGATGGTCAGGTACAGGCTGTCGTGAGGCAGGATGCGGTCGCGCAGGTCGAGCCACAGCGTGCGCGCCTCGTTCGGCCGGACCGAGACGGACAGGTCGATCAGGTCGCGGCCCGGCCAGATCGGGTCCTTCACCCGGATGTTGAGCGGTACCAGCCCGCGGGCATCGGGGGTCAGTGCCATCGCCGGCAGGTCGATCGCGATCCCGTCGAGCCCGTCATGGATGTTCTGCCAGCCATAGTCCCAGGCGCGCGCGACCGGCCGGTCAGCGGCGGCATCGCCGAAGCTGGCGGGGACGAGGATGTGGACGATCGGTTGCGCACCCGCCATGCGGACGACATTGCCGCTGCCGCCGGCCGCGCCGGCGCCGACCGCCGCCTTCACGCCCGAGGTCGGCATGGCGAGCATCGTCGTCCGCTCGTCGGGTGCGAACCGGCCGGCGATGAAGGCGTTGAGCGGGGCGAGCGCGGCCAGCGTCGGTGCGGCATCGGCACGGATCGTATAGTCGAGCTTCATCGTACCGGCCGGCTCCGCGCCGGGTGCGATATCGTAGGCCCAGAGTTCCTGGATCGGCTGTTCGGCCATGCGGTTGACGAAGCGCAACGCGCCGCCGGTATGCGTGGGCAGGCGCATGACGCTGCGCACCACGCCCTGCGGCCGTTCGCCCAGCCGTTCGCCGTTCCAGTCGAGCGTGCCGTAGGCGGCGCCGCGAATCTCGATCTGGTTGAATCGCTCGGTCGCGGGCAGCGTCAGGTCGTAGGCGCGACCGCCCTCGACATAGGTGTTCCAGTCGGGCAGCTCGAAATAATCGTGGCGGCCGGGCAGGGCGGAACGGTTGTACACGCCGGGCCAGGTCGTCTCGGCGATGCCGTCGACGCCCTTCCACATCCATGATTTCAGGTCCTTGGCATCGGCGAATTCGACCTTGCGCACGCGGGTGACGGCGGTGTCGAGCAGCGGCGGCGCGCCGGTGTCCCAACCATAGCGGTGCAGCCAGGCGGCGCGGCGGGCGGCGGCCATGACGGGGGCGGGGGCAGCGGGCGCGGCCACCGGCTCCCGCTTAGCTGCGAGGGTCGCGACCGCGGGCGTGTCCAGCAAACGGTCGTAGACGCGGATCTCGTCGAGGTCGGAGCCGCGCATGAAATTGTAGCGACTCTGCACCTGATGCGGCGACAGCACGCGGCCGGCCATGCCGAACTGGTCCAGCCCGGCGTCGAGGTCGGCACGCTGGTCCTTGCGCGCCACCTCCCGCCCATCCACGAACAGGCGCACGCCCGTGGTCTCGTCCCACCCGAAGGCGATGTGGTGCCATGCGTCCGGTGCGGGTGTCGCGGACATCCGCCACGATACGCGCACCCGCGACAGATTGGCGTCGGTGACGAAGCCGTCGAAGCCGTGGCCGTTCCAGTCGATCCGCAGGAACGCCATGTCCCAGCTGCTATGGTCCGCGAAACCCACGCGGAAAATGTTGAACGGTGCGATGCCGACGGCCGTGTGAGGCCGCCAGAAGAAAGCCAGCGTCCCGCGTTGCGCATGGATGTTGCCCGGTGCGCGCCACGCGACATAGCCATCGTCCGCCCAGCGCGCCGCGCGGCCGATCGCACCGTTCGGCGCCACGGTCACGCCGCTGCGGAAATTGGGTACCGCATCGCCACCGGCGACCTCGGCGGTCAGGTCGCGGTCGGCGGAGGCGCGGAACAGCAGGCCGTCCAGTGCCGCGTCATGGGCGTGCGCCGGAACAGCCAGCGCCGCCAGTGATGCGGCGATCGCCAGCCTAGCGCGCATCGATCCGCGCCAGCCGCGGCGACAGCAGGTGGACGAGCAGCAGCGCCACGAAATAGGCGCTGCCGGCGATCCCGAACAACACCGAGTAATTGTTGCCGGTGGCATCGAGGATGTAACCGGTGAACAGCGCCATCCCCATGCCGCCGACCGCGCCGATCATGCCGCCGATCCCGATCACCGAACCGACCGCGCCGCGCGGGAACATGTCGGAGGGCAGCGCATAGAGGTTGGCGGAGAATGCCTGATGCGCCGCGGTCGCCAGCCCGATCACCGCCACCGCGCCCCATACGCTGGCGATGTTCTGCGCGAAGAAGACCGGCAACACGCAGAAGGCGCAGATCAGCATCGTGATCTTGCGCGCGAAATTGGGCGTCTTTCCCTGCGCGATCAGCTTCGACGACAGCCAGCCGCCGGCGATGCTGCCGAAATCGGAGATCAGATAGATCGCCGCCAGCGGCAACCCGAACGTCTTCAGGTCCATGTCGTACCGCTCGAACAGGTAACCCGGCAGCCAGAACAGGAAGAACCACCAGATCGGGTCGATGCAGAACTTGCCGAGCGCGAATGCCCAAGTCTCGCGATAGGTGGCGACGCGTGCCCATGGCAGCGGCTCGACCGGATCGGCCGGGTCCTGCCGGATATAGGCGAGCTCGGCCGCCGAGACATGCGGGTGCTGGTCTGGATGGCGATACAGCGCCAGCCACGCGATCAGCCACAGCACGCCGAACACACCGGTCACGTAGAAGGCGACCCGCCAGTTGAAGGTCAGGACGAGGAAGGGGACGAGCAGCGGCGTGACGATCGCGCCGATATTGGCACCGGCGTTGAACAACCCGATCGCATAGGCGCGCTCGCGTTGCGGAAACCACTCGGTCACCGCCTTGATCCCGGCGGGGAAATTGCCGGATTCGCCGACGCCCAGCCCGAACCGCGCCATCGCGAAGGTGGTGATGCTGGTGGCAAGGCCATGCGCCATGTGGCTGACCGTCCAGATCAGGATCGCGATCACGTATCCGGCGCGCGCGCCCAGCACGTCGACGATCCGCCCGAACCCGACATAGCCGATCGCATAGGCGAGCTGGAACCAGAAGATGATGGTGGCGAAGTCGCTTTCCGACCAGCCGAACTCCGCCTTCAGCGTCGGCTTCAGCACGCCGATCATCTGCCGGTCGACGTAGTTGATCGCGGTCGCCGCGAATAGCAGCGCGCAGATGACCCAGCGATAGCGGCCGACGCGGGCGACCGCGCCGTCAGGTCCCTGATCCGTGGCGATGGTGCCCATCATATCCTCTTCCTGATCGACCTCTTTGACGGGTCCTTGGTGGGTGGTCAGCGGGCCTGCATGGTGCAGGCGACGGTCCAGCGGCCGTCGAAGCCGGCGACCACTCTATCGCCGGGCGATACCGGGTGGACGCCGGTGACCGCGCCACTCGATATCCACTGCCCCGCCTCCATCGCGATACCACGCCGGGCGAGATGTTCGAGCAGGAAACGTGCCGCGCCGAACGGGCCGTCGAGCATCGTCGCGGTCGTCGCGTGGCCGATTTCCTCGCCGTTGATCGTCAGCGTCACCGGCCAGGCGTCGACATCCGCCGTCTGCCATCCGTCCGCCGCCGGCCCGATGACGAGGCCGTTATTGTTGCCGAAATCCGATACCGTCGCGGTCGGCCCATGGCTGTTGATGCCGGGGAAGGGCGAACTCGCCACCTCGATCCCGACATGCACCGCGTCGATCAGCGCGGTCGCCTCCTCGATCGTGTAATTCGTCTTGGCGGGATCGGGCGTGGTGCCGATCCGCAGCAGGAACTCCGCCTCCGCCGCGGCGAAGCCGTCGCCGAACACCGGCATCGCGGGGGGCGTGTCGCCTGCCGCCACGATCGAATCGGCGAAGATCGGGCCGGCCAGCCGGTCGATGCCGTCGACCGGCGGCGCGATCTTGCCGACCTTCCATCCGGCGATGCGGCCATCGGCCAGGCGGATCGCGGCGTCCTGCACCCGGTAGGCATCGGCCAGGGTGGCCGGAATCGCACCGGGGAAATCGGGCAGTGCCGATCCGTCGCGCCGTGCCGTCACGAAGGCGCGGGCGATGGCGCCCGTCCCGTCGGAACCCGTCCCGTCGTCGATTGCCGTCACGCATCCCTCCCTTATCGTTCCCCCGGGATTATGGGAAACCGGTGTCATAGGCAAGCGGTGGTGATGCGCGGATTTCGCGCGCCATGCCGCCCGGGACGGTGGCGGCGGCGGCGACGCGCGGCTATGCCGGTGGACGATGCGCAGGACCGGCCAACCCACGATCAACGATGTCGCCCGCGTCGCCGCGGTATCGAAGAAGACGGTCAGCCGCGTCATCAACCGGTCGCCGCTGCTGGGCGACGACACCCGCGCCCGCGTGCAGGCGGTGATCGACGAACTGGGCTACATCCCCAATCCACAGGCGCGCGCACTGGCGCTGCGCCGCAATTTCCTGATCGGCCTGGTCCACGACAATCCCAATGCGCAGACGGTGATGAACGTGCAGCAGGGGATGCTGGAGGCGCTGCACGATACCGAGTTCGAGATGGTGGTGCGCCCGGTCGATCGCGGATCGGCGACGATGCTGGCCGACCTGCGCCATTTCCTCGAACGGCAGCGCCCGTACGGCGTGTTGCTGATGCCGCCGATCAGCGAAAACGATCTGGTCGCCCACGCCTGTCGGGAGATCGGTTGCCGATACGTCCGGATGGGGTCGGCGATGCTGGACGAGGCCGAACATATGGTCGCGTCCAACGACCGGGAGGCGGTGCGCGGGGCGGTCGACCATCTGATCGCGCAGGGGCATCGCCGGATCGGGCTGATCTGCGGGCCGCACGGCTTCCGGTCCGCCCGCGAACGCCGTTCGGGATTCGAGGACGCATTGGCGGGTGCCGGCATCACGCTGCCGCGCAGCTTCATCGCCGATGGCAACTACACGTTCGAATCGGGGCTGACCGCAGCGGAGCGATTGCTCGACCTGATGCCGCGCCCGACCGCGATCTTTTCCAGCAACGACGAAATGGCGGCGGGCGTCGTCCACGCGGCGCGGATGCGCGGGCTGGACGTGCCGCGCGACCTGTCGATCGTCGGGTTCGACGATACGCCGATCGCCGCGCACGTCTGGCCCCCACTGACGACGGTGCGCTGGCCGATCGCGTCGATGGCGCGCTCCGCCACGCTGAAGCTGATCGCCGACAGCCATCCGGAGGTGGAGGAACCGTCGCTGTTCCTGTCGACCCTGATCCGCCGCGCCTCGGTGATGGCGCCCCATGGCTGACGCCGATTGACCTAATCCGCTGACACCGGTTACCAAATCATCATCGCAGTCAAAGGCGCGAGCGGGGAGGAGGATGACATGGCAGTGTATCATTCATGGCCATCGGCCGGACGACCCGCCGATCCACCGCCGGTGACGAGCCGCCGCACCCTGCTCGCCGGCGGGCTCGCGCTGGCGATCGCGGGTCCGGCGCGTGGTCAGAGCGGGGTGGCACGCGCGACCTGTAGCGCAGGGGCCTTTATCGGCGAGCGAACGGGTGGTGTCGCCGCGTTTCGCGGCATCCGCTACGGCCGCGCCGCGCGTTTCATGACGCCCCGCCCCGAACCGGTCGCGCGCGATGCGGTGCGGGCGACCGCGTTCGGTCCGTCCTGCCCGCAGGCCGGCGATGCGGGGGGCGAGGGACTGGCCTTTGCCGAGGATTGCCTGACGCTCAACGTCTGGACGCCCGATCCCGATGCGCGCGCCGCGCGGCCAGTGATGGTCTATATCCATGGCGGCGCCTATTCGTCGGGCAGCGCGAATCTGGAACGGCAGGACGGACAGGTGCTGGCGGCGACGGGCGATGTCGTGGTGGTCACCGTCAACCACCGGCTCAATGCGTTCGGCTATCTCTATCTCGCCCGGCTCGATCCGCGTTTCGCCGACAGCGGCAATGCCGGCCAGCTCGACCTGATCCTGGCGCTGCAGTGGGTGCGCGACAATATCGCCGGATTCGGTGGTGACCCGGCACGCGTCATGGTGTTCGGCCAGTCGGGCGGTGGCGCGAAGATCGCCACGCTGATGGCGACGCCCGCCGCCGCCGGGCTGTTCCACCGCGCCGCGACGATGAGCGGGCAGCAGGTGACCGCGTCCGGCCCGCTCAACGCCACCGCGCGGACGCGGGCGTATCTCGGCGCGCTGGGTATCGATCCGCGCGATCTGTCGCCGCTGGCGACGATGTCGACCGCACGGCTGGTCGAAGGGCTGGCGGCGGTCGATCCGGTGCTGGGCGGCGGGGTGTATTTAGGGCCGGTACTCGACATGCGCGTGCTGCCGCGCCACCCGTTCTGGCCCGATGCCGCGCCGCAGTCGCTGGGCATACCGTTGATGCTGGGTAATACCGCGGGCGAGACGCGGGGCTTCATCGCACCGGGATCGCCCAGGATGACGGGGCTGAACTGGGACAATCTGGTCGAGCGGCTCGCACCGGAGTTGCGGATCGATATCCTGCCCGAATGGGTGGTGCGAGAATACCGGCTGCGTTTCCCAGCATGGTCGCCGGTGGAGGTGTTCTACGATGCCACCACCTGCGGGCGAAGCTGGCGTGGACAGGTGATCGAGGCGGAGGCGCGGGCGCGTAGCGGGGCACCGGCCTGGGTCTATCAGGTCGATTTCGCCGCGCGGACGGAGCCGGCGCGCGGGGCGTTTCATTCGATCGACATCGCACTGGTGTTCGGCACGCTGGCCGCGAAGGGCGCATTGACCGGTACGGGCGCGGATGCCCGTGCGGCGAGTGCGGCGATGCAGCAGGCGTTCGTCGCCTTCGCACGGACCGGTGATCCGGGGGTGGCGGCATGGCCACGCTACGACCAGGCACGGCGCGCGACGATGATCTTCGATGCCCGTTCCCGGGTCGAGGACGATCCCCGCCGTTGGCAGCGCGAGCTGTTCGCCCGCGTGCCCTACATCCAGCCGGGCAGCTGACGAACCCGCTGCTTGACAGGAGGTTGCGACGGTTTCATCAATGGTGACACCGGTTACCTTGGGATAAGCAAGGGTCGGAAGATCGCCGGACAACGGCGACGACAGGAGGGGGTGGCGGCACGCGTACAGCTGTGCCGAGGGCTCTTCCCACCTTTCACGCGGGCATCGGCCCGGATTGGCATCTGCCGATCCGGCGATGTCGCCACCGAAGACGAGGCACCCGCAACGACGGGGTCCGACAAGGGAGTTGAGGGATGCGGATCGACGGGACGAAGCTGGGAAGTGCCTCCGCGGCGGTACTGGCGCTGGCGATGATGATGCCGGCGACGGCATGGGGGCAGGCCGCGCGGATTCCCGCCACCGACACGCCGGGCACGCCCGCGCAGGTCGACCCTGCGCCGGTCCAGTCGGCGATCGTGCCGAATACCGACACCACCGCCCCCGATCCGGCCGCCACCGTCGCGCAGGATACGGCCGTCGATGCGGCGGAGGGCGCCGACATCATCGTCACCGGTTTCCGCAAATCGCTCGACGCGGCGCTCAGCGTGAAGCGCGAGTCGGTATCGGCGGTGGATGCGATCGTCGCCGAGGATATCGCCAAGTTCCCCGACCAGAATCTGGCGGAATCGTTGCAGCGCATCCCCGGCATCTCGATCCAGCGCGACGCGGGCGAGGGACGGGCGATCACCGTGCGCGGGCTTGGCGCACAGTTCACCCGCGTGCGCGTCAACGGGCTGGAGACGGTCGCGACCTCGACCGACGGCGCCAGCGCCAATCGCGACCGTGCGTTCGATTTCAATGTCTTCGCATCCGAACTCTTCAATTCGATCGTCGTCCACAAGACCGCGGAAGCCTCGCTCGACGAGGGGTCGCTGGGCGCGGTGGTCGATCTCAACACCGGCAATCCGCTGGGCGGCAAGCGTGGCTTCACGCTCGTCGGCTCGGCGGTGGCGACCTATAACGACCTGTCGGACAAGGTGCGGCCGCGGCTGGCGGGGCTGCTGTCGTGGAAATCACCCGACGGCACGTTCGGGGCGGCGGTGTCGGCGGCCTATCAGAAGACCGCGAACCTCGAACTGGGCAACAACACGGTGCGCTGGGCGCAGGCACGGTTCGATTCTGTGAACGGCACGCCCTGCTTCACCACCACCGCCACCGGCACGGTCCGCGCCAACAACGCGGGCGGCTTCTATCGCCCGAACGCGGCGTGCGATCAGGCCGCGCTCGCCTTCCACCCGCGCATCCCGCGCTACGGCTATATCCTGCACGACCGCGAGCGGCTGGGCCTGACCGGCAGCGTGCAGTGGCAGCCGAGCGAATCGAGCAAATTCTCGGTCGACGCGCTCTATTCCCGCTTCAAGGAGACGCGCGAGGAGAAATATGGCGAGGTGCTGCTCCGCTCCAACGAACGGTCGATCGATGTCGTCAATCCGGTCTATGACAGCAACAACAACCTGATCGCCGCGACGCTGAACGATGCCTGGGTGCGGACCGAACATTATCTGCGCCGGTCGAAGACCGAATTCTATCAGGTCGGCGGCAGCTGGGATCAGGACGTCACCGACAAGCTGCGCTTCACGCTGCTGGGTGGCATCTCGCAGTCCGACGCGACGATCCCGGTCGAGACGACGTTCGTCTTCGACGACCGCGATGCGCAGGGGTACAGCTATGACTATCGCGACTCGCGCAGTCCGCTGCTGACGTTCGGCACCAGCGTGACCGATCCGGCCAATTTCCAGCTGGCCGAAATCCGCGATCGTCCGTCGAGCACGGTCAACAAGTTCCGCACGGTGCAACTGCGCACCGAATACGACCTGGCGGAGGGGTACAAGCTGAAGCTGGGCGGGCTGTACCGCAAATTCTCGTTCGCGTCGGAAGCGTTCACCCGCGATGCGGTGGTATGTCCGGCGGCGGGGCGTGACGTGGTGCTGGGTGCCATCACCTGTTCGGCGCCGTCGCTGTTCGGCCCGACCGCGATCTATGGTTTTCCGGCGGCAGGACTGGGTGAGACGTTCAACATCGGCGGCGCCGGCCAGCCAGCCGGCAACACCAACGAATTCTACATCCCCAACATCGCCGCCTCCGCCGCCTATACCGGTCTCTATGGCCGACCGCTGGTCGTCGATGCCGGGCAGGTACGCAGCGTGAGCGAGGAGGTGAGCGGCGGTTACGGCGAGATCGACGTGAAGGGTACGGTGTTCGGACTGGATTATGCCGCCAATGGCGGGATGCGCTACGTCCACACGCATCAGGTTTCGACCGGGCTGAACAACGGCGTGGCGGTGACGATCGCGCGTAATTATGCGGATTGGCTGCCCGCACTCAACGTCGCATTGTTCCCGACCGACAAGATCATCCTGCGCGGTGCGATCGCCAAGGTGCTGACGCGCCCGACCCTCGGCAATCTGACGCCGGGCGGGTCGGTCGACGGGTTCAACTACCGGGTCACCTTCGGCAATCCACAGCTCGATCCGTTCCGCGCCACCGCGTTCGATCTGGCCGCCGAATGGTATTTCGCGCCGCAGTCGATCTTCTCGGTCGCGGTGTTCAAGAAGAATGTCGAGAGTTTCCCGGTATCGCAGGCGACCACCGGCACGTTCGATTCGACCGGTCTGCCGCGATCGGTGATCCCGCCGTCGAGCCCTGCAGCGCTGCCACAGAATGCCGATGTGCTGTACACGATCACCTCACCGGTGAACGGGCAGGGTGCCTCGCTGAAAGGCGTCGAGATCGCATTGCAGACGACGTTCCGGTTCCTGCCGGGTTTCCTGAAGAACTTCGGCGCGATCGCCAATGCCACGCTGATCGATTCCAGTGCGACCTATACGGTGCAGGGACCGACCGTGAACCCGTGCGTACCCGCGGCCAATCCGGCCGCCGCCTGCGGGTTCGGGCCGAACGTCACGACAACGCGGACAGGTACGCTGTTCGGCCTGTCGAAGCGGCAGTATAACGGCACGCTCTATTACGAGGATCGCAAGTTCTCCGCGCGTGGGTCGATCAGCTATCGCGGGCCGTATGTCGATCAGAACAGTGCCACCGGCAACATCTTCGAAGGGTACAACTCGACGATCAACGTCGATGCCTCGATCCGGTATCGCGTGACCGAGAACCTCGAAGTATCGCTGGAAGGCACCAACCTGACCGACGAGTATCGCGATCGCTACACCGATCTCGATACCAACCGGAACTACGAGTACAACCACTTCGGCCGCACCTTCTTCGCCGGGGCGCGGGTGAAGCTGTAAGGGCATCGTGACCGTGCGGCCCGGCCGATGGGCCGGGCCGCACCCCGTCAGTACCGCACGCTGACCGTCCCCAGCACGGTGCGCGGCACGCCGTAGAAACTCTGGTCATAGGTCAGCCCGGTCAGATAGCGCGTACCGGTCACGTTGCGGACATTGGCGCTCACCGCCACCCGATCGGTCAGGCGATAGCTGGCGAGCAGATCGAGCAGTGCGTAATCGCCCTGCGTGATCCGGGCGCGGACGCCGGTCGCGGTGGTCGCATCGTAATAGATGCGGCTCTGATATTGCAGCGAGGCACCCAGTTTCAGCCGGTCGAGCGCGGGCGGCGCATAGCTGACGTTGAGGCGGCCGGTGTTGCGCGGCACGAAGGTGCGGACGGGGTCGCCGTCATTGCCGTCGACGCGCATCAGCGTGTAGCCGCCCGTCACCTGCAAGCCGGTGGCGATCCGCCCGCCGACATCGAGTTCGATCCCCTGCGCGCGGGCATCGACCCCGATATAGGTGTTGCGGGATATGATGGTGCCGTCTCCTTGTGTGAACGGCAGGAACGCGTCGAACTGCGCGGTATTGTCCTGCCGCGTCTGGAACAGCGCGGCGGTCGCGTTCAACCGGCCGCCGAACCATTCGCCCTTCAGCCCGATTTCGAAGTTGTTGCCCTTGATCGGTGCCAGCACGCGGTTGGCGGCATCGATCTCGACCTGCGGATTGAAGATGGTGGCGAAGCTGGCATAGGCGCTGATCGTCGGTGACAGGTCGAGCGTCGAGCCGACGAACGGCAGGAAGCGCGTATTGTCGAAGTTCACCGCCGTCCCGTAGGACGTACCCCGGCTGGTCGCATGGGTGACATTGCCGCCGACCATCAGCTTCCAAGGATCGGCCAGATTGAAGCGGACGAGGCCATAGCCGGTTTCGCGCCGGGTATGTCGGTCCAGGCTGAGATCGTAGGTGGTCGGAAAATCCGGGCGGACGGCATTGCCGGCCAGGATCGTGTCCAGCATGACCGGCTGATCGATCGCGCCGTAGCTGGAATATTGGCGATATTGCTGCGCGCTGCGGTTGATGCCGAGCATGACGTCGTGGTCGCGCCCGAACAGCGATACCTGTCCGGTCAGATACGCCTCCAGCGTCAGGTTGCGCGTGGGCGCGCGAAACGCGCCGGGATAGGTGCGCAACCCCGCGCCGGTCGTCCGGTCGGGATTGCCATAGACGTAGAACAATTCGTTGTCCTCGTCGGTCGCGCGGCGGATCGCGCTAACCCGGGCGACCCAGCCATTGCCGAACTTGTGCGTCAGATCGCCGAATATCTGCCGGTCGATCACCCCCCAGCTGGACCAGTCGGGCGCGGTGCTGTTCGATCGGTCAAGCTCGGTGCGGGTGCCGTCGGTATAGAGGAGCGGCACCGCGCCCCACAGCGCGCCGTTGCTCTTGTGATCCTGATGGCCGTACCCGCCACTGATGACCGTATCGGGACCCAGATCGGCCTCGACGATGCCATAGCCGGTCCAGCGGCGCAGATGGTTGCGGTCGAGATAGCTGTCGGTATCGAAATACACGCCCACCGCCCGCGCCCGGATGCTGCCGTTGGCGGTCAGGGGGATGCTGACGTCACCTTCCAGCCGGAGATTGTCGTAGGAGCCATATTGCGCGCTGGCCCGTGCGGTCAGGGTACGGGTCGGGCGCTTGCGGATGAAGTTGATGACCGCCGCAGGATTGCCGGTCGACGACAACAGGCCGGGAGCGCCGCGCACCACCTCGATATGGTCATAGATCGCGGTATCGATCGACCCGGTCTGGATGCCGAACGCGAAGGGGACGCCGATGCCGTCGATCTGGAAGGTCTGGATGTCGAAGCCGCGGGCGGAATAATAGACGCGGTCGGTATCGGAGAGCTGGACGTTGATCCCCGGCACCGTCGTCAGCAGCGCATTGATGTCGTTGAGCTGGAAATCCTCGATCTGCGCACGGGTGACGATGCTGACCGATTGTGGCGTATCGCGCAGACTGAGCGGCAGGCGGGTCGCCGTCGTCTGGCCGTTGATCGTGTAATCGTCGCTGCCCGCAGTCTGCGCACCGGTGACGACGATCTCGTCGGCGGTTTGCGGATCGGCCGAGCGTTGCGGTTCGGCACTGCGGGGCGGCATGGGGGCCGGGGCAGGCGTGGTGGAAACGGCAGCGGCAGTTGCCAGCAGCGCCATGATCGCGGTCATTATTCTGAACTCCCTGAACGGAGGCGCTCCTACCGGTCAGGTTGTCGTTATTGCAAGTCATTATCGAAAAAGATCGGCGCCGGATCATAGCCTTGCCGCGATGCGGGTGCCGATCGGTCGCAAAGCGGCATCCGGGGCGACGATACCGTCGCCCCGGACACAAGGCATCAATCGTTGGTGCCGAGCGCTTCCTTGGCAGCATCGAGAGCGGCCTTGCCGCCACGCTTCGCCTTGGTGGCGACGCCTTCCGCTGCCTGTTCGACCTTGTGGCCGGCCTTGCGGCCGAGACCGATCGACTTGGCCATCGCGCGACGTGCCTCGCTATAGGATTCGGCGACCATCGGATAATCGGGCTTCAGATTGTAGCGCGCCCGATATTCTTCCGGCGTCAGGCCGTTGCTGGTCAGATGGCGGCGCAACGTGCGGTAAGGCTTGCCGTCGATCAGGCTGATGATGTGATCCCGGCCGGCCAGCGACTTGCGCACCGTCACCGCGGGAACATATTCCTGCGTATCCTGCTCGGGGGCTTCCGCGGCAGGCGATCCGCCAAGCTTTTCGACGGCGGCATACATCGACTGCAGGAATGCAGGCACGTCGTCAGCCGACGTCCGGGTGTTGGGATTGCTCAGCCAGGCGATGGTAAGGTCGGTGGCAAGTTCTACGCTGTTGATCTCGGTGGTCATGGATAGTCCGATAGTCAGAAAAAGAAGGTATGGCGCACCGAAGATGTTTCGGTTGCCGCGTAAGTGGTAATATCTCCGTCACTGTCAATGATCGGCGACGAACATCGTGCCGCGATATCGACGTGATCGGTCATAAAAAACGAATAATCGCGAATGCTACAGGCGATCGTCGCCCTGTGGTTCGCACCATTCGGTAGGTGTGGCGCCAAGCAGCGTCGACGAGTTCTGCACCATGGCGCCGCCGGCATACCAGATCCGTTCCGCACTCAGGAACGCGACGACGGGTTCGTCGCCCTCGACGGTGCGGACAAGAACCGGGCGGTTGATCGGCACGGTCGCCTCGTCGATCTTCGTCCAGCCCATCGTCCTGTCCTCATTATTGTGTGCATCAACGGCGGAGCGGCGCGGTGGTTGCTTCGATGTCTGTCCGTGCATCAGGGTTCGACCGGTTCCGGCAGCGCGGGGGTCGATCCCAGCGGCTCCACCCGGCGGAGCAGCAACCCGCCAGCCAGCGCCAGGGCGCCCAGCACCAGGCAGAAGCCGACGACCCCCGGCCAGCCGGCGCGTGTCCACGCCACCCCGCCCACTGATCCCAGCACGCTCGACCCCAGATAATAGAAGAACAGATACCAGGCGGCGGCCTGCCCGCGCGCGGCGCCGCCCCGGCGACCGACCCAGGCGCTGGCGATCGAATGGCTGCCGAAGAACCCGATCGTCACCACTGCGATCCCCGACACCACCAGCCACAATGGCTGCGCGGCGGTGAGCGCGATGCCCGCCATCAGGATGGTCGCGGGTATCCAGAAGACCCGCCGCCGCCCGACCCGCCCGGCCAGCGCCCCGAACCAGCCCGAACTGATCGACCCCAACGCATAGAGCAGGAACACCGCCCCCACCGCGCCCTGTCCCAGCGAATAGGGCGGGGCGAGTAGATGGAACCCGGCATAATTGTAGATGGTGACGAACGCCCCCATCAGCACGAACGCCTCGGCATAGAGCAGCCGCAGCCCTGCATCCCGGAACAGCATCGGCGCCCCGCGCGGCAGGGCGAGCCAGCCGCCCGCGCTGGCGACGAAGCGGCGCGACGGCGGCGCCAGTCGCCGGAACGTCTCCGCCATCGCCAGCCCCGCCAGCCCGACCACGGCCAGCGCCCAGCGCCAGTCCGCGACCGCGGCGACCAGGCTGGCGATCAGCCGCCCGCCCATGCCGCCGAGCGCGCTGCCCGCGATGTAGAGCCCCATCGCCGACCCCACCGAGGCGGCGTCCACCTCCTCCGCGACATAGGCCATCGCCACCGCGGGCACGCCCGCCAGTGCCAGTCCGGCCAGCAGCCGCAGCGCGAGCAGCATATACCATCCCGGTGCGACGGCGGCGGCCAGCGTCAGGATGCCCGCCGCCATCATCGCCGCGACCATCAGCGGCCGTCGCCCCACCCGGTCGGACAGTGCACCCGCCACCAGGATGCCCAGCGCCAGCGGACCGGTGGCGAGCGACACCGCCAGCGACGCGGCCTCCGCGCTGAGCGCGTAATGCGCCGCCAGCAGGGGAAGCAGCGGCTGTACCGCATAGAGCGTGGAAAAGGTCGCGAAGCCGGCGAACAGCATCGCCAGCGTCAACCGTCGATAGGCGACGGACCCCGCCGCCAGCGCGGTGGCGGCGGTTGCATCACCGGAAGACCCGGAAGACATCGTCATGATCGCGGCCCTACCCCCGCGGGGCCGATCCACCAAGCCGGCCCGATGCCGGCCACGCGGCCGACCAGGCCACGCAACCCCGTCGCCCGCCGCTCGTTCGGGCGGCGAGGGAGACGTACGATCGGCCACGCCAGCAACATCGTCCATTGCGACGGACCGGACAGTCCCCACGCATTCGACATCATCCCGCTGCAACCGCGCAACGGCAGCCTCGATGCGAAATGCCCGGTCTGCCGCGGCCATGGCCAATGGAACACCGAGATCGATCTGATCAGTTTCCGCTGCAAGCGCGCGATCTGCGACCATTGCCATGGCGCCGGCTGGATCGAGACGGGCAGCGATCCCGTCGCGCGCGCCGATATCGTGATGACGCCGGACGGCTATCCGCAATGGGTGGTCGCCTTCGACTCCTGAGACGCCGCACTCGATTTCCCGTGACGATGCGGTAGGGTGGTACGACAGGATCGCTAACCCATCGAAGGAACAGTCATGGATCGTCGCAACTTTCTCGCCGGTGCCGCGGCGGTGTCGGCTGCCGGAACGTTGCCGATTCAGGCCGCTGCCGCCCCGGCGGATCGCAACGCGGCGCTGCGCGCGATGCTCGACCGGTTCTTCTACGTGCGGCTCGATTCATCGCCCGAACAGGCGACGCGGCTCGGCCTCGACAGCGGTACGCGTGCCGGGCTGAAGGCGAAGCTGGACGACGTGTCGGCGGCGGGGCAGGCGGAGGACGTGGCGCGGGCCAAGGCGGAACTGGCCGAACTGCGCGCGTTCGGCACGGCGGGCCTGTCGCCCGCCGCCGCGCTCGACCATGAGATCGTGACCTATCAACTGACCCGCGCGGTCGCGGGGGCGCAGCGGTTCACCTATGGCGACAGCCTCGGCCGGTTCGCGCCTTATGTGCTCAGCCAGTTGACCGGCCCGTATCGTGACGTGCCCGATTTCCTCGAATCGCAGGCGCGGGTGCGCGACGCGGGCGAGGCCGACGCCTATCTGGCGCGGCTCGCCGCCTTTCCCAGGACGATCGACGACAGTACCGACCGGCAGCGCCGCGACGCCGCGCGCGGCGTGTTCGCCCCCGACTACATCCTCGATACGACGCTGAAGCAGCTGGGCAGCGCGATGGAGCGCCCCGCCGAGCAGACGGTGATGGTCGCCAGCTTCGCCGCCAAGCTGAAGGCGGCGAACCTGCCCGCCGATCGGGTGGCCCGCGCCACGGCGATCGTCGCGCGCGAGGTGTTCCCGGCGCTGGAGCGCCAGCGCGCCTTCGTGCAGGAACTGCGGGGCAAGGCGGTGCATGACGCCGGCTGCTGGCGCCTGCCCGATGGCGATGCCTATTATGCGGCGGCGGCGGAGGCCGCGACGACGGTGGCGATGGGCGGAGACGAGATCCATCGTCTGGGGCTGGCGCAGGTGGCGGAGATCTCGGCGCGGATCGATACCATCCTGAGGGCGCAGGGCATGAGCCAGGGCAGCGTCGGCCAGCGGCTGGTCGCGCTCAACCAGCGGCCCGACCAGCTCTATCCCAACACCGATCCGGGGCGCGAGGCGCTGCTGGCGCAGCTCAACCGCCAGATCGTCGCGATGCAGGCGCGGCTGCCCGAGGCGTTCGACACGCTGCCCAAGGCGCCGGTCGAGGTGCGGCGGGTGCCGCCGACGATCCAGGCGGGCGCGCCGGGCGGCTATTACCAGAACGCTTCGCTCGACGGGTCCCGGCCGGCGATCTATTACATCAACCTGCGCGACACGTTCGACCGGCCGAAGTTCGGCCTCGCCACGCTGACCCATCACGAGGCGATGCCCGGCCATCACCTGCAGGTCAGTCTGGCGCTGGAAAGCACCGAGATTCCGCTGATCCGCCGTCGCGGGTTCTTCAGCGGCTATTCGGAGGGCTGGGCGCTCTATGCCGAGCAACTGGCGGACGAGATGGGGATGTATCAGGGCGATCCGCTGGGGCAGGTCGGCTATCTGCAATCGCTGCTGTTCCGCGCGACGCGGCTGGTGGTCGACAGCGGGATGCACGCCAAACGGTGGAGCCGCGAGCAGGCGACCGATTACCTGATCGCTACCACCGGCATCGCGCGCGGGCGCAGTCAGGGCGAGATCGACCGCTACACCGTCTGGCCGGGGCAGGCGTGCAGCTACAAGATCGGCCAAACCGTCTGGACGCGGTTGCGCGCCGAGGCGCAGAAGCGGCCGGGCTTCACCCTGAAGCAGTTCCATGGTGTGCTGCTGAAGGGGGCGATGCCGCTCGCCATTCTGGAACGGGTGATCCGGCGCGGCGGATGAACCCCACGCCTGCGTGATTGCGGGAGCGATATCATTGATCTAGGCTGCGATCATATCATCGGGAGGAATGCGTCATGCCTATCACGGTCAACGGATCGTCGGTGCCGCTGCCCGATGATCCCCGCGTGTCGCTGCTGGATATGCTGCGTGACCGGATGGGCCTGACGGGCACCAAGAAGGGCTGCAATCAGGGTGCCTGCGGGGCGTGTACCGTGCTGGTCGATGGCCGGCGGATCGTGTCCTGCCTCGCGCTGGCGGTGCAGTATGACGGGGCCGAGGTGACGACGATCGAGGGACTGGCCGGGGCGGGCGCGCTGCACCCGTTGCAGGCCGCGTTCGTCGAGCATGACGGGTTCCAGTGTGGTTACTGTACCCCTGGCCAGATCTGTTCGGCGATCGGCATGGCGGCGGAGGTGCGGCGGGGGATGCCCAGCCATGTCACCGCCGACCTGTCCGCCGCGACGATCGCGCTCGACCGCGACGAACTGCGCGAACGGATGAGCGGCAACCTGTGCCGCTGCGGCGCGCATAACGGCATCGTCGATGCGATCATGGACGTGTACGCCGGGGCACCGGTGCCGGCCCGCGACGCAGCGCTGGTCGGGGAGGACGCGGCATGACCCCGTTCGATTTCCACCGCGCCGGCGATATCGCGACGGCGCTGCGTTTTTCCGAAGCGCCGAACGGCCGATATCTGGGTGGCGGCACCAATCTGGTCGACCTGATGCGCGAGACGGTGGAGCGGCCCGACCGGCTGATCGACGTGACCGGACTGTCGAGCGCGATCGAGGAAACGGAGGAGGGCGGCCTGCTGATCGGCGCGGCCGCGACCAACGCCGCGCTTGCCGAACATCGCGCGGTGCGCACCCGTTATCCGGTGCTGGCGCGGGCGATCCTGGCGGGGGCGTCGGCGCAAATCCGCAACATGGCGACGACGGGCGGCAACCTGCTTCAGCGGACGCGCTGCACCTATTTCTACGATACGCAAGGATCGGCCTGCAACAAGCGCACGCCGGGCACAGGGTGCGATGCGATCGGCGGGTTCAACCGCATCCACGCGATCCTCGGCGCGTCGCCCGACTGCGTCGCAACGCATCCGTCCGACATGGCGGTGGCGCTGGTCGCGCTGGACGCGGTGGTGCATCTGGCCGCCGCCACCGGGACGCGCAGCGTGAAGCTGGCGGACCTGCACCGTCTGCCGGGGGATCGCCCCGATCTCGATACGGTGCTGGCGCCCGGCGAGCTTATCACCGCGATCGAACTGCCGGCGATGCCGATCGCGGCCCGTTCGACCTATCGCAAGGTGCGGGACCGGGCGAGCTACGCCTTCGCGCTGGTGTCGGTGGCGGCGGCGCTGGAGGTGCGGGACGGCCGCGTCGCCGATGTGCGGCTGGCGCTGGGCGGGGTGGCGCACAAGCCGTGGCGGGCGCTGACGGCGGAGGCGGTGCTGCGCGGCGGCCCCGCGACCATCGACGCGTTCCGGGCGGCGGCGGCGGCCGAACTCGCCGACGCGCGCGCGCTGCGCGACAATGGCTTCAAGATCGAACTGGCGAAGCGGACGATCGCGGCCGTGCTGGCCGAACTGGGGGGAGTGGACGCATGAGCATCCTCGACGACGCGAAACAGGCGGTACAGGGCGCCGTGCAGGGCGTGATGCAGAAGGCGATCCAGCTCGCTCCCGACAGCTTCATGCCGGGCGGGCGCTCCGATCCGCTGATCCGCGCGCAGCATGGCCATATCGGCAAGCCGATCTCCCGCCTCGACGGCCCGGTCAAGGTCCGGGGCGAGGCGACCTATGCGGCGGAGTTTCCGCTCGACGGGATGCTCTATGCCGCTTTGGTGTTCAGCACGATCGCCAAGGGGCGGATCGCGACGCTGGATACGGCGACGGCGGAGGCTGCGCCCGGCGTCGCGTTGGTGATGACGTATCGCAATGCGCCGCGCATGGCGCCGATGCCATTGTTCATGACGTCCGAAAAGGCGTGCGGCGGCAACGACCTGCCGATCATGCAGGACGACCGCATCTACTGGAATGGCGAGCCGCTCGCGCTGGTGCTGGCGGACAGCCAGGAACAGGCGGATCACGCCGCCTCGCTGATCCACATCGCCTATGATGTCGATCCGTCGGTGACCGCGATGGCGGCGGCCAAGGCGAAGGGCACGGAACCGGGCACCTTCATGGGCCAGCCGCTGAAATTCGCGAGCGGCGATGCGGGCAAGGCGCTGGCGGCGGCGGTGCATCAGGTCGACCGGACCTATACGACGCCGCGGCACAGCCACAACGCGATCGAACTGCACGCGGTGACGGTGACGTGGACGGGCGATACGCTGCGTGTCCACGATGCGTCGCAGATGGTGGCGCATATGGCGTGGTCGCTGGGGCATGTGTTCGGGATCGACGAGGACAAGGTACACGTCACCTCGCCGTTCGTCGGCGGCGGGTTCGGCGGCAAGGGGTTGTGGCAGCATCAGGTGCTGGCCGCCGCCGCGTCGAAACTGGCGGGCCGCCCGGTGCGGCTGATGCTGACGCGCGAGGGCGTGTACCGGATCGTCGGCGGGCGCACCGTGACCGAACAGCGGGTGGCGATCGGTGCGGCGGCGGACGGCCGGTTCGAAGCGCTGATCCATACCGGCACCGTGGCGATGAGCCATCACAACGTGCTGCCCGAACCCTTCATCCTGCCGACCCGCAGCGCCTATGCCGCGGGCACGATGGCACTGGATGTCGAGGTCGCGTATCTCGACATGGTCGCCAACACCTTCATGCGCGCGCCGGGCGAGGCGGTCGGTACCTTCGCGCTGGAAAGCGCGATCGACGAACTGGCGGTCGACATGGGCATCGATCCGATCGAGCTGCGCCTGCGCAACGAGCCCGACAAGGACCCGACCACCGGCGCCCCCTTTTCCTCGCGCGAGGTGGAGAAGGCGTACCGCGATGGCGCGGTACGGTTCGGCTGGGACGCGCGCGGCGCGCCCGGCAGCCGGTGCGAGGGCGAATGGCTGATCGGCACCGGCGTCGCCACCGCGACCTATCCCTATTACCGGATGCCCGGCGGCGCGGCGCGGATCACGCTGGCCCGGGATGGTCACGCCACGATCGACATCGCCGCGCACGACATGGGCATGGGCACCGCCACCGCGCAGACCCAAGTCGCCGCCGACCGGCTGGGCCTCGCGATGGAGCAGGTGACGTTCCGTTACGGCGACAGCACGCTGCCCGGCACGGTGATGGCAGGCGGATCGCAGCAGACCGCGGCGATCGGCGCCTCGGTGATGGCGGCGTACCGCGCGCTGGTGACCGAGTTGCTGAAGCTGGCGGGCAATGACTCGCCGCTGGCAGGTCTCGATGCGGACGCGGTCGTCGGGGTGGACGGTGGCCTCGCCCGGATCGATGATCCGGCCGCACGCGAAAGCTATGCCTCGATCCTGTCGCGCGCGCAGCGCGACGAGGTGGTGGTGGAGGCGACTCCGCCCGCGCCGCTGGAGACGATGCATTGGTCGATGCATTCGCATGGTGCGATGTTCTGCGAGGTGCGGGTGAACGCCGTGACGGGCGAGGTGCGGGTCAGCCGTTTCCTCGGCTCGTTCGACTGCGGCCGTATCCTCAACCCCAAGACGGCGGCCAGCCAGTTCCGCGGCGGCATCATCATGGGCCTCGGCCTCGCGCTGATGGAGGAGACGCAGTTCGACGAGCGCAGCGGCCGGATCATGAATCCCAGTCTCGCCGAATATCATGTGCCGGTACATATGGACGTGCCCGACATCGAGGTGATGTGGACCGACATTCCCGATCCGCACACGCCGATGGGCGCGCGCGGCGTCGGCGAGATCGGCATCACCGGTGTCGGCGCGGCGGTCGCCAACGCGGTGTTCAACGCGACCGGCAAGCGTATCCGCGACCTGCCCATCACGCTCGACAAATTGCTGGCATAGCACGGGGTCGCATGGGGCGGCTTCCGCTCTGTCGCCTCTGGCGCGATGCTGCTATCCAGCGGCGATGTTAAGAAGTCGGATCAGGCGGCAGACGGCCGTGGCGGAGCAGGCGGTCACGCGGCTGGGTGAAATACAGGCGTCGATCGTGGCGCTGGGTGACGAGGACCTGCTCGACTTCGCCGATATATTCCGGGGCGCGACGCCGACGCCGCTATGGGAGATGGCGTCGGCCGAGATGCGCAAGCGCGATCTCCGCCTGTAACGCTCAAGGTCGCCCGGACGATGAAACAGCTTCCCTCCCACTATCGCCGGCTCGACGGGGCGCTCGCCGACCTGCCGGTCGAGGAGCCGATGCTGCTCACCGAGCTGGACGGTTTTCTGACCGGCGTCATCCTGTGTCCCGATCCGGTGCTGCCGACGGAATGGATGCAGAATGTCTGGGGTATCGACGATGGCGGCGTCGCGCCGTTCGACGATCCGATCGACGTGCAATGGTTCGCCGATGCGGTGATGGCGCGGCACGACGCGATCGTCCGCGACCTGGATCGCGGCAAGCTGCAGCCGATCTTCGACATCGACGAGCGTAACGGCGATGTGCTGTGGGAGCTGTGGATCGACGGCTTCGCCGAGGCGATGGCGCTGCGCCCCGACGCCTGGATCGCGCCGACCGACGACGCGTCGGTGGTGGAGGCGAGGGCGCGGCTGTCGCTGCTGATCGACGTGGCGCGTCAGGAAAGCACGCTCGACAGCATGGAGCTCAACGCGCTGGAGGTGGAGGCGCCCGGCCTGTTGATCGACGCGGTGCTACGCCTTGACGCCTCACGCCCGCGTAACGGTATTGCGGCCATACCGATCCCGTCACCGGCCAAGGTCGGGCGCAACGATCCCTGTCCCTGCGGATCGGGCAGGAAGGCCAAACGCTGCTGCCCCTGACAGGTTCGTCCTCCCCGCCTTATTGATAATGGCCCGTCCGGTCGAACCCGGTGGTCGTCTTCGCCATCTTCACGAGCTTGCGGACATAGGTGCGGACATGGCGGTCGAACCGGGCGTCGTCATACACGCCGCGCCAGATATATTCGTCGCGGTCGAGCAGCGCGCGCAGTGCCGCCACGAACGTCGCCTGATCGTCGAGCGACGCCTTGCCGCGCAACAGGGTGCAGACCATCTCCTCCGCCGTCGCCTGATCGCAATCGTCCTGCCGGGCGCGGCCGCCGCGTTCGGCGACGACCTGATCCGCCCGGGATGCGGCGATGCGGCCATCGAGCCACGCCCGCACGCCGTCCGCATTCCATGCCGTCGAAGCCTTGTCGGTCGTCAACGTCTTGTCGGTCATCCGGTCATCGTCCTTCGCCCTGTTGGCGCCATCCGCCGGTCGAACCGAAACGGTAGCCGATTTCGCTAGGCTGGCGGCGGTCATCACCGTTAGATTGATATCCCCTATCACATGGTCAGGATATCATGGGGATAACGATGTTCACGCCGGCGCCGCTGCCGCTCAACGAGCGCCAGCGGAGCGACGCCGCCAGGGCATCGGGGCTGATGAACCGCATCGCCGATCCCGACCTGACACAGATCACCAACCATGTCCGTCATGTCATGGATGCCCGGTGGTGCGGTATCACGCTGATCCTCCACGAGACGATGTACGTCATCGCATCATCGGGCGGCCTGCTCGGCATGTATCGGCGATCGACCTCGCTGTGCAGCTATGTCGTCGGCGATCCCGATCATGTGTTCGTGGTGCTCGATGCCCCCAACGACGAACGGTTCGCGGGCAATCCCTGGGTCGATAACGGGCAGGTGAATTTCTTCGCCGGCGCGGCGATACGGGATCGCGCCGGCTATGCGATCGGCGTGCTGTGCGTCAGCGACAACATTCCCCGTGCCGTCTTCACCGACGAGGAGGCGATGCTGCTGCGCGATTTCGCGCACGACATCGGCACCACCCAGATCCGGCCGGGATCGATCTAGAAGAAGCGGTCGACCACGCTACGCGCCAGCCGGGCCGGGCGCAGCGTTTCGGCGTCGAGGCAGCACCAGCTCGATTTCACCTCGGCCAGTACCTCTTCGCCGCGCCGGATGATCGTTTCGTAGAAGGCGCGGGCGCCCTGCACCTTTTCGAGGATGACGGTCGCGATCACCTCGTCATCGAGAAAGGCGGGCTTGCGATAGGTGATCTCGTGACGGATCGCGACCCACAGATGCGCGGCGACGGCATCGGCGGGGGCCAGCTTCTGCCAATGGCTGACGACCGCCTCCTGCACCCATTTCAGGTAGCTGGCATTGTTGACATGCCCCATGAAATCGATGTCCGCCGGATCGACCGCGATGGCATAGGCATGGGGGATCGTCGTCATGGTCGCATCATAGCATGGCGGCACCGCCGGCGCTAACGCCATCGCCTGCCTGCCAGAGGCCCGCCCGTACCATGCAATCGACTGGTAGATATGGTATTTCCGCGGGGTGGACGGGAACGCGCCACCCCGGCTAGACCCCCTTGGTCAGCCGGGAGTGACACCATCTCGATCAATCTTGCCTCCATCCTGCGGGGTGCCGGGACAGCAGGGGCGTGCCTCGCCATATCCGCCTGCAACCGCCACCAGTCGACGCTCGCGCCGTTCGGGGTGGAAGCGCGGGACACGCGCACGCTGATGATCGTGCTGCTCGTCGCCGCGGTGGTGATCGCGGGGGGGCTGACCGCGCTGATCCGGTTCGCGATCCGCACGCCGGGCGGGCGGCTGACGCACCGGCAGGGGATGCGGCTGGTGCTGTGGCTGGGCGCGGTGGTGCCGACGATCCTGTTGTTCACGCTGCTGGTGTCGGAACTGCCGGCGATGCGGCCGTTGCCGGTCGCCCCTGCCGACCTGCGCGTGAAGGTGGAGGGCGAGCAATTCTGGTGGCGCGTCACCTATGCCCCGCCGGGACAGGCACCGGTGGTCGCCGCCAACGAGATCCGAATCCCCGTCGGCCGTACCGTGCAGTTCGATCTGGACGGCGGCGACGTGATCCACAGCTTCTGGATTCCCGGCCTCGCCGGCAAGATGGACATGATCCCCGGTCGCACCAACACGCTGGTCGCGCGTGCGACGAAGCCGGGGCGGTATCGCGGCGTCTGCACCGAATTCTGCGGGCTTTCCCACGCCCTGATGGCGTTCGACGTGGTGGCGATGCCCGCCGCCGCCTTCGACGCATGGCTGACGGCGGAGCGGCGGCCGGCACTGGCGACTGCGACCGCGCATCCCGGCGCGGCGCTGTTCGCGCAATATGGCTGCGGCGGGTGCCACGCGATCCGCGGCACCGCCCAGGCCGGCGCGATCGGCCCCGACCTGACCCGGTTCGGCGCGCGCGCCACGCTGGCCGCCGGCGTCCTGCCGATGACCACCGCCAATATCGCGGGCTTCGTCCGCCACCCCGAACGTACCAAGCCGGGGGTGCGGATGCCCGCCTTCCCCCAGATGACGGACGCCGAGGCGATCCGCATCGCGCGCTATCTCGAAGGTCTGAAATGAGCGCGCCCGCCGATACCCCCAACGACACGCTGTATGCGGAGGACCGGACCGACCAGAGCGATCCCGCTGTCCGCGCCGCGCAGGAGGAACGGCTGCGCGCGGTATGGAAGCCGCCATCGGGCCTGTTCCTGCGCTGGACCGACGTGAACAACAACCGGGTCGGCGTGTGGTACACGCTGACCGCGTTCGCCTTCATGCTGTTCGCCGGGGTGCTGGCGCTCGTCATGCGCACGCAGCTGGCGGTGCCGGAGAACGACCTCGTCTCCGCGAACACCTTCAACCAGCTGTTCACGCTGCACGGCTCGATGATGATGTTCCTGTTCGCGGTGCCGATGTTCGAGGCGGTGTCGATCATCCTGCTGCCGCAGTTGCTGGGCGCGCGCGACCTGCCGTTCCCGCGCCTGTCGGCGTTCGGCTACTGGAGCTTCCTGCTGGGCGGCGTGTTCGTCGGCGGATCGATCTTCTTCAACGCCGCGCCCGATGGCGGCTGGTTCATGTATCCGCCGCTGACGACGCGTACCGACCTGTCCGGTCTCGGCGCGGACATCTGGATGCTGGGGCTGTCGTTCATCGAGGTGTCGTCGGTGGCAGCGGCGGTCGAACTGATCGTCGGCGTGCTGAAATGCCGGCCGCCGGGGATGCGACTGAACCTGATGCCGCTGTACGCCTGGTACATTCTGGTCGTGGCGGTGATGATCCTGTTCGCGTTCCCGCCGCTGATCGCGGGCGATGTGCTGTTCGAGATGGAGCGCCTGCTCGGCTGGCCGTTCTTCGATGCCAGCAAGGGCGGCGATCCGCTGTTGTGGCAGCACCTGTTCTGGATCTTCGGCCATCCCGAGGTCTATATCGTCTTCCTGCCCTCGATCGCGCTGTTCGCGATGATGATCCCCACCTTCGCGCAGCGTCACCTGCTGGGCTATCCGTGGATAGTGCTGGCGGCGGTGGGCACCGCGTTCCTCAGCTTCGGTCTGTGGGTCCACCACATGTTCGCGACCGGGCTACCCAAGATCAGCCTCGCCTTCTTCTCCGCCGCGTCCGAAGCGGTGGCGATCCCGACCGGCGTGCAGATCTTCGCGTTCATCGCCACCCTGTGGGCGGGCAAGGTGAAATGGTCGACGCCGCTGCTCTACGCGGTCGGCAGCCTCGCGATCTTCACGATCGGCGGGCTGACCGGCGTGATGGTCGCGGTCGCGCCGTTCGACTGGCAGGCGCACGATACCTATTTCGTCGTCGCGCATCTTCACTACGTGCTGATCGGCGGCACGTTGCTGCCGTTGTTCGGCGGTCTTTATTATTACTGGCCGCTGGTCACGGGCAAGCGATTGAGCGACCGGATCGGGCGCACCGCCTTCTGGGTGATGTTCGTCGGCGCCAATCTCGCCTTCATGCCGATGCACCTGTCGGGGCTGGAGGGGATGCCGCGCCGCGTGTTCACCTATCCGGCCGCCCTCGGCATCGGCGGGCTCAACATGGCCTCGACGCTGGGCGCGTTCCTGTTCGCGTCGGGCGTGCTGATGGTGTGCATCGATCTCGCGCTGTCGCCGACCCGTGCGAAGGCCCCGCGCAATCCATGGGCGGCGGGGACGCTGGAATGGCTGGCCAGGCCCGATGACGAGAATTGGGGTATCCGCTCGGTCCCGCTGATCGAGACGCGCTATCCGATCTGGGACCAGCCCGATTTCGTGCGCAAGGTGGACGAGGGCCGCTTCTTCCTGCCCGATGCGCCGGAAATGCGACGCGAGACGATCATCACCTCCGTCATCGATGCGCGGCCGATCCAGGTCGCGCGGCTGGGCACGCCCAGCGTGGTGCCGATGCTGACCGCGATATCGCTGGGCAGCGTGTTCATCCTGACCACCTATCACCTGTACTGGGCGGCGCTGGTCGGCGGCGTCGTGACGCTGGCGTGCGTGCTGTACTGGCTGTGGACCGGCACCGCCGAAATCCCCGAGAAACCGGCCAAGTCGATCGGCCACGGCATCACCGTGCTACTGTACCTGTCGGGACCATCGGCCAGCGGCTGGTGGGCGATGTTCATTACGATGATGGCCGATGCCACCGCCTTTTCGGGCCTCGTCTTCGGCTATTATTTCTTCTGGACGGTCCATGCCGATTTCCCGCCGCCGGATGCGATGGGGCCGGGCGTGTTCTGGCCGATGACGGCATTGGCGCTGACTGCCGCCGGCTGGGGTGCGACGGTGGCGGCGCGCGACATCCATGCGAGCGGGCGGGTCGGGCCGGCACGGGTGCTGCTGGCGGTCGCGCTGGTTGCGACGCTGGGCAGCGCGGTGGCCGGGCTGGCGGGGCCGTGGACGACGGGGCTGGATCCCAAATCCCATGTCTACCCCGCGATCGTGTGGACGCTGGCGATCTGGACCGCGGTCCATGCCGGCATCGGCGGCATCGCGCAGGCCTATACGCTGGCGCGCAGCCTGGCGGGCAAGATGACGCCCGCCTATGACGCGGACCTGCGCAACATCACCGTCTATCTCCATTTCCTGCTGTTCACCGGCATCGTCGCCTATGCGACGATCGGGCTGTTTCCGGGGGCGGCATCATGAAGCGGCTGGCTGACCGGGTACGCAAGCTCAGCGTCTCGCTGTGGACGCTGATCGTGCCGCCGACCGTTTGGGCGGCGCATTTCCTGTTTTCGTACCTTTGGGCGGCGCTGCGCTGCGCCAAGGTGGGGCGGTTCGCCGAATTCCCGACGCTCTACGCGGTGGCCACGGTGGCGGCGCTGATCGTCATCCTCGCGGCGGGCGCGGTGGCATGGGTGCAGCAGCGTACCCCCGGCGACGATCCGCCGCACGAACAGGGCACCGATGTCGACCGGCTGCGCTTCCTCGCCAAATCGACGCTGTTGCTGGCGGGGCTCAGCTTCGTCGCGGTCGTCTTCACCGCCGCGCCGGTCGTGTTCCTGACGGATTGCCGATGAGGCGGGGCGCGACGATCGCGGGCATCGCACTGCTGCTCGTCGGCTGGGCGATGGCGGCGGCGGGGGGCATGACCGGGCATATGGCCGGGCACATGATCGCGGTCGCGGTCGCCGCGCCGCTGATCGCCTGGGGGATCGGCGGCGGCCGGTTCGATCCCGCGCGGGCGTTCCCCCGCCACGTCACGCCGATGGCGATGATGGTGGTGGAGCTGGCGGTGGTGTGGGGCTGGCACCTGCCGGTGTTGCGGGCGCTGGCCGATACCTCAGTCGCGATGCTGGTGGTGGAACAGGCGATGTTCGTCGCCTCCGGGCTGTTGCTGTGGGCGGCGGTGCTGGGGACGGGGCCGGAACGGCGTGCGGGCGGGGTCGGCGCGCTGCTGCTCACCTCGATGCACATGACGTTGCTGGGGGCGCTGGTCGGGCTGGCGCCGCGACCGCTCTATGCGCATCATCACGGGATCGAGGATCAGCAGATCGGCGGCGTCGTGATGCTGATGGTCGGCGCGGCCAGTTATTTCGCAGGCGGGCTGGCGATGCTCGGCACGCTGCTGCGCAGCGGGGAAGGGCACGCATGACGATCCGGATCACGTGGGCGCGCGCGGTGGCGACTCTGGTCGCGCTGGCGGCGGCGGGATTGCTGTTCGCCTGGTCGGGGGTGTTCAACATCGCCGCCTCGTCAGGGCACTGGCCGATCACCGACTGGTTCCTGCATTGGACGATGCGCAATTCGGTGCGGACCCATGCCGCTTTCTCCGCCCCGTCGAACCCCCGCGCGGATCAGGAACTGGTCAGCGCGGCGGGGCATTTCGCCGCGTCCTGCGCCGCCTGTCATGGCGCGCCGGGCCGTCGCCCCTCACCGGTGATGCACGCCGCCACGCCACCCGCGCCCGACCTGTCGGTGAATGCGAAAGAATGGACCGACAAGCAGCTGTTCTGGATCTTGGAACACGGCGTCAAATATACCGGGATGCCGGCCTGGGGGGCGAAGGACCGGCCCGACGAAATCCGTCGCATGGTGGCCTTCGTCCGTCGCCTGCCGACGATGTCGCCGGCGGAATATCGCGCGCTGAGCGGGGCCGCGCGGGGTGCCGGCACCACGGGTGCGGCGGCGCTGGGAGACGGGGTGTTGGCCGGTTGCGTCGCCTGCCACGGCGCGGACGGACGTGGGCGGGGCCAGCCGGATATCCCGGTGCTGGGCGGCCAGCGTCCCGCATATCTGCTCACCGCACTGAACGCCTATGCCAGCGGCGCGCGGGCCAGTGCGGTGATGGGCAACGCCGCCGCCGACCTGACCGACGACCAGAAGCGCGCGCTCGCTGAGCATTTCGCAGCGCTGCCCGGGATCGGCACCGTCGCGCCCCGGGGTGCGGCCGGTGCCCGGCGGATCGTCGAGCAGGGCCTGCCCGCGGTGCAGCTACCCGCCTGTGCCAGCTGCCATGCCAGCGGCAAGCCCTATCCCGTGCTGGCCGGGCAACGCGCCCCCTATCTGGCGCAGCGACTGCGCCAGTGGCGCGGCGAGAAGGAGGTGGTCGATGCCCGCAAGAGCCATGCGACCATGCCCGTCATCGCGCGGCGCATCCCGGAGGAGATGATCGAGCCGCTCGCCGCCTATCTCGCCGGCACCGGTCGCTGACGGGCGGCTTCCGTTCGGGCGGTGGCGTGCCTATCTCTCCACGATGAACGGAACATCCCCATGAGCGTCGCCTTCCGCCGCGAAAGCGACGAGGAACATCGCGAGCCGCGGTTCGAACTGCCGATCCCGGCGGGCGCCAACCTCGTCACCGCCGCCGGCCCTGCGCTGATCGCGGCACGGGTGAGCGAACTGGAGGCGGCGGTCGCCGCTGCGACCGGCGAGGATCGCGAACGGCTGCTGCGCGAGTTGCGCTACTGGCACACCCGTGCCGCCACCGCCGAGGTCGTCGCCCCACCCGCCGACGACGAGGCAGGGATCGGCAGCCGGGTGACGTTCCGCCTGAATGGCGCGACGCGCACCATCACCATCGTCGGCCATGACGAGGCGGATGCGGAGGCGCGCATCGCCTTCGCCGCGCCGCTGGCCCGTGCGCTGATGGGCACCGGCCCCGGCGACCTCGCCGATTTCCAGGGACATAGCGAGGCGATCGAGGTGATCGCCGTGGAGAATCATTGATGGCCGAAAAGTTCGAACGCCACCGCCAGCCATGGAAGGTCGACGAGGTGCAGAAGCTGCATCAGTTCGCCAAGAAGGACATGTCGTTGAAGGCGATCGCCAAGGCACTGACCCGCAGCGAGGAATCGGTAAAGGACCGTGCCAAGGCGGACGGGCTGACCATCGCCAAGCTTCGATAGGGCGTGGTGGGCATCGATCGTTCGTTTTGTCTGTAGCGGAACGCCATTGGCCTGACTCAATCCGTCATTGCGAGTGCAGCGAAGCAATCCAGCGCCGGATCAGGACGCCCTGGATTGCTTCGCTACGCTCGCAATGACGGACATCCGGTGCAACATGGTGTCATCCGACCCTAGATCCGCTCCACCGCGTTTACCGCGTCGAGCGCGCGGAGTGCGGCGATCAGGCGCATCAGTTGCTGGACGTCGTGGACCTCCACGTCGATCATGTTGGTGTGGAAGCGCATGTCGCGGGTATCGAGCCGCAGGTTGATGATGTTCGCCTTGTGCTGGCCGATCACCGTCGCCAGCAGGCCGAGCACGCCGGGTTCGTTCTTCACCGTGACGGAGATGCGCGCCACCGCGCCCTCGGTCCGTTCGCCCCATGACACATCGACCCAGTCGGTTTCCTCGTCCGACCGGTCGGCCAGGTCGGCAAGGACCGCGCAGTCGATCGAATGGACCTCGATCCCCGCATCGGGGCGGCGCAGGCCGACGATGCGGTCGCCCGGTACCGGATGGCAGCAATGCGCGAGATCATAGGCGACGCCGGGGGTCAGCCCCTTGATCGACAGCGCGCTGGACTGCGGCGCCAGTGCGGCCATATCCGCGCCCGCCGATCCCGGCATCAACGCCTCCAGCACATCGGCATCGGACAGGGTCCGCCGCGCGATCGCGACCATCAGCGCCGGCTCGTCGGGCAGCTTCAGCCGTTTCAGCGCATGGCCCATCGCATCCGGCCCGAGCGGGGCGGGCAGGCGGGCGGCGATCCCCTCGTACAGCTTGCTGCCCAGCGCCACCTGTTCTGCGCGTTCGGCCTGGCGAAGATGGCGGCGGATCGCAGCCAGCGCCTTGCCGGTGACCGCGACGTTCAGCCAGCCGGGTTGCGGGGTCTGTCCGGCGGAACGCAATATCTGTACCTGATCGCCATTCTCGATCACGGTCGACAGCGGCACGACGCGGCCGTTGATCTTGGCACCGACCGCCTGATCGCCCAGATCGGTGTGGACCGCATAGGAGAAATCGATCGGGGTCGCGCCCTTGGGCAACTGGATCAGTTCGCCCTTCGGCGTGAAGGCGAAGATGCGATCCTGGTACATCGCCATGCGGGTATGTTCGAGCAGCTCCTCCGGCGTGTCGGCGGTGTCGAGGATTTCGACGAGGTCGCGAATCCAGCTGACCTGCGCGTCGTGGCGGGTCGCCTGCTTGTAGCTCCAGTGCGCCGCCAGCCCGAAATCGGCCTCGGCATGCATCGATTCTGTCCTGATCTGGATTTCGACGCGGGTCTGTTCGGCGGTGATGATCGTGGTGTGGAGCGAGCGATAGCCGTTGCGTTTCGGGGTGGAGATGTAATCCTTGAACCGTCCCGGCACCATCGGCCAGCGGCGATGGATCACGCCCAGCGCGCGGTAGCAATCCTCCTCGGTCGGCACGATCGCGCGGAACGCCATCACGTCGGACAGTTGTTCGAAGCTGATGTGCCGCTCGTTCATCTTGCGGAAGATCGAATAGGGATGCTTCTCGCGCCCCGTCACGCTCGAATCGATCCCGTCGCGCTGCAGCAGCAGGTTCACGCCCGACGCGATCCGGGCGATCCGGTCGCCCCCGCCCAGCTTCAGCTGGTCGAGGCGGCGCACGATGCTTTCATATGCTTCCGGTTCGAGCTGCTGGAAGGCGAGCGTCTGCATCTCCTTCATGAACTCGTACATGCCCACCCGCTCGGCGAGGGGGGCGTAGATATCCATCGTCTCGCGCGCGATCCGCCGGCGCTTTTCCGGCTTGGCGATGTGATGCAGCGTCCGCATGTTGTGGAGGCGATCGGCCAGCTTCACCAGCAGCACGCGGATATCGTCCGACATGGCGAGCAGGAACTTGCGCAGATTCTCCGCCGCGCGCTCGTTGTCGGTCTGTGCCTCGATCCGCGACAGTTTCGTCACGCCGTCCACCAGCCGCGCGACGTTGGCGCCGAACAGCCGTTCGATCTCCTCCGGCGTGGCCACGGTATCCTCTACCGTGTCGTGGAGGATCGCGGTGGCGATCGTCTCGTCGTCCAGCCTGAGGTCGGTCAGGATGCCCGCCACCTCGATCGGATGACTGAAATAGGGATCGCCGGACGCGCGCTTCTGCGACCCGTGCGCGTGCATCGAGAAGACATAGGCGCGGTTCAGCAGCGCCTCGTCGGCGTCGGGATCGTAGTCCAGGACCCGATCGACCAGTTCATATTGCCTGAGCACTTACCCTAGATGGCGGGTGCGCGCGTTGTTTTGCAACATAATTGATCCGCTTGGTGCAATCGGCTGCGTCAATCGTACGTCACGACCGGATCGGCAGGCGCGGGGGTCTTCGCCTTCATGACGAAATAGATGCGTTCGACACAGCCGACATGGCCGGTCGCCGACACCGGCTTGCGCGCGCCGCGCAGCAGCCGCAGCGCCTCCACGCCGAAATCGGCACCGGGTTCGCTGGCGACGACGCGGACATTGCCGATATCACCCCATGGCGCGACATCGAAGGCGACAACCGCCCAGCCCTCGATCGCGCGACGATGCCATGGCTGGGGATAGATGGGCGCCGGTCGATAGGTCCAGTTACCGGCTGGGCACCGGTTCGCCGTATCGACAGTCCCGATCCGGTCGGGCAGCGGTGGGGCCGCGATCGTCGCCGGGTTCTGCCAATAGGGATAGAGGCATCCCGCCCGCGCGCCCGGCGTGAAGCGCGACGCCGCCACCGCCTTCACCGAGGCCGTATCGAGCGCGGGATTGCCGGTGCCGCCGACGGTACGGACCCTGATCGGCCGGCCGCGCGCATCGAGGTCGTAGCCGACCATCGACCAGCCCCGCACCCCCGGCGTCGGGGGGAATGCGAGGAAATCGGGATAGGCGCGCAGCAGGATGCGCGGGGGCGGATCGGTACGGCAACTGGTGCCGACGGGCATGATCCGGTCCCAGCCGGCGGGGGGCAGCGCCCCCGTCATGGGGGTGATGCTGTAGGACATCAGATCGGCGACCGGCGCCTCGGCCAGCGGCGTCGACCTTGTGGTATAGGTGATCGCGCAATCAGCCCGCGCCACCCCGGCGGGAAAGCGCGACGCGGCGAGCGACGGGGCGATATCCTCCGTCCGGATGTTCTGGCCGCCGACGTCCTTCGCGATCGACAAGGGCCGGCCGGCGGCGTCGATCCGGAAGCGGTACGTAACGGTGCGGGCGATGTCGGCGCCTGGCCAGGACAGCGAGGTGAGCGGCCGCCGCATCGCCACCGGTGCCACCGTCATCCCGTCGCAGGCCACCGTACCCGGCATCCAGGCGAACAGGGTCCGGGCTGCGCCCACGGGCTGCGTCGAGACGATCGGCGGCGGCACATATGCGGCCGGAGAAGCGGCAGGGCGCGGGGGGGCGGCAAGCTGGGCGGTGGCCACCGCGGCGGACAGGACGGCGATCATACGCGGCAGGATGGCCCGCGTTCATGACCGGCGCAAGTCAGCCGGCGGGCGCGATGCCCTCGGCCGGTCCTTCGGCGGGCGTGGCGGGGCGGCGGCCCCAATGGACCAGCGACCACGCGCGTTCGTGGAAATAGAACAGCGCGATCTTGGTGATGACCTCGGTCCCGGCGATCGATCCGGCGATCTTCGCGTCGCCGCCGGTGAACAGCAGGCCGAGTACGAAGGTGTCGATCGATCCCACCGTCCGCCACGACACCGCCTTCACCAGCGACCGCGGGTGGCTTTCCAGACCGTTGAACAGGAACATCGTTATGTCTCCTCCTTACAGGCCGATAGGGCGGGAGAGATGGTGAGGCGAACAATGGCGGCGATGGGGCGGCCAAGATAAACCATCGCGCGGGCGTGGGTCTTGGGGATGACCGATACCGACTCCGCTCATCCCGTGTTTGCGATCGTAGCGAAGCAGTCCAGTGTCAAGCGCGTGACGCCCTGGATTGCTTCGCTACGTCCGCAACGATGAAAGGGATTGTCGTCCCGGCGCGACGATGGCGGCGCTTATCCCGCCCCCTGCGCCGGGGTGTTGACCCCCATGGATTGCAGGTAGCGGCGCACGTTGCGGGCGGCCTGCCGCAGGCGCTGTTCGTTTTCCACCATCGCGATGCGGACGAAACCCTCGCCATTCTCGCCGTAGCCGACGCCGGGGGCGACCGCGACCTTGGCCTCCGTCAGCAACTGCTTGGAGAATTCGAGGCTGCCGAGATGCGCGAGCGCGGGGGGCAGCGGTGCCCAGGCGAACATCGACGCGCGCGGGGCGGGGATGTCCCAGCCCGCGCGGCCGAAGCTTTCGACCAGCACGTCGCGGCGCTTGTGATAGAGCAGGCGGTTCTTCTCGACGATGTCCTGCGGGCCGTTCAGCGCGGCGCAGGCGGCGGCCTGGATCGGGGTGAACGCACCGTAATCGAGATAGGACTTCACCCGCGTCATCGCGGCGATCAGCTTCGCGTTGCCGACCGCGAAGCCGATCCGCCAGCCGGCCATGCTGTAGGTCTTGGACAGCGAGGTGAATTCCACCGCCACGTCCTTGCCGCCCTTGGCCTGCAGGATCGAGACGGTCGGCTTGCCGTCGTAATAGAGTTCCGAATAGGCGAGGTCGGACAGGATCCACAGCCCCTGATCCTTCGCGAATGCGACGAGGCGTTCGTAGAAGGCGAGGTCGACCGTCTCGGCGGTCGGGTTGGACGGATAGTTCACCACCAATACCGACGGGCGCGGGATGGTGAATTCCATCGCGCGCTTCAGGCTTTCGAAATACGCCTCGTCCGGGGTGGTCGGCACCGCGCGGATGGTGGCGCCCGCGATGATGAAGCCGAAGGTGTGGATTGGGTAGCTGGGGTTGGGCGCCAGCACCACGTCGCCCGGTGCGGTGATCGCGGTGGCGAGGCTGGCCAGCCCCTCCTTCGACCCCATCGTCACCACCACCTCGGTTTCGGGGTCGAGATCGACGCCGAAGCGGCGGCCGTAATAGTTGGCCTGCGCGCGGCGAAGGCCGGGAATGCCCTTGGACTGGGAATAGCCGTGCGCGTCGGGCTTCCGCGTCACCTCGATCAGTTTCTCGATGACGTGGTCGGGCGGCGGCAGATCGGGATTGCCCATGCCCAGATCGATGATGTCCTCGCCCCCCGCGCGCGCCGCGGCCCGCATCGCGTTGACTTCGGCGATGACATAGGGCGGCAGGCGCTTGATGCGGTAGAAGTCGTCGGACATGGTTCACCTTCTTCGTGAGGCCCGTCTCCTACGCCCGAAAGTCGCCCTGTGAAAGCGACCGGATGAAAGCGAGTGTAGGCGCGCGCGTCCGACTGGGTTAAACCCCTGGCATCAGTGAAGAGGATGCCATGGCCGACCAGACCGACGCCGCCGGGGCCGCCGCCCCGAGCCTCGACGAGATGCAGCACTGGACGTGGGTGATGGGCCGCGCGCAGCAGATGATGATGGAACAGGGCATGGCGGCGATGCCGGTGGTACCCGGTCTCAACGATCCCGCCACGCTGGAGCGGGTGCGCGATTTCTGGGCCGACAGCATGACGCTGTGGAGCCGGTTCCTGTCGCCCGACGCCGCCGCCGCCCCGGCGTCACCGTCGGCGGACAAGCGGTTCCGCGCGCCGGCATGGCGCGAGCCGGTGTTCGACATGGTCCGCCAGAGTTATGAGACGATCGCCGACCATATGCTGCGGCAGGTCGATGCGGTGGAGGGGGTGGACCCCAAACAGAAGGAGCAGCTGCGCTTCGCCACCCGGACCTTCGTCGATGCGATGAGCCCGACCAACTTCGCGTGGACCAACCCGGAGGTGATCGAGAAGACGATCGAGACGCGCGGCGACAATCTGCTGAAGGGGATGCAGAACATGCTCGCCGATATCGGGCGCCGGCAGATGACGCATACCGACGGCACCTCGTTCGAACTGGGCCGCAACTTGGCGATGACTCCGGGGCAGGTGGTGAAACGCACCGACCTGTTCGAACTGATCCAGTATACGCCGGTCACGCCGCAGGTACTGGCGACGCCGCTCATCATCTTTCCGCCGTGGATCAACCGGTTCTACATCCTCGACCTGACGCCGGAGAAGAGCTTCATCCGCTGGGCGGTGGAGCAGGGGATCACCGTGTTCATGGTGTCGTGGCGCTCCGCGGACGCCAGCATGAAGGACGTGGCGTGGGATGATTACGTCCGTGCGCAACTCGACGCGATCGATACCGTGCGCGATCTGTTGGACGTGCCGGCGGTCCATGCGATCGGCTATTGCGTCGCGGGCACCACGCTGGCGGCGACGCTGGCGGTGCTGGCCGCACGCGGACAGGCGGACCGGGTGGCCAGCGCCACCTTCTTCACCGCGCAGGTGGATTTCGCGGCGGCGGGCGACCTGCTCCACTTCGTCGATGACGAACAGCTGAAGATGGTGGAAAAGCTGTCGCCCGACGGGTTCCTCGACGGCCGCTACATGGCGATGACGTTCAACCTGCTGCGCGGGCGAGACCTGATCTGGAACTACGTCACCAACAATTACCTGCTGGGCAAGGATTATGCCCCATTCGATCTGCTCCACTGGAACGGCGACACCACCAACCTGCCGTCGCGCTGGCACCTGTCGTATCTGACCGACCTGTACCGCGACAACCGGCTGGTGCAGCCGGGCGCGATGACGGTCGATGGCACGCCGCTGGACCTGTCGACGGTCCGCACCCCCAGCTATGTGCAGGCGGGGCGAGAGGATCATATCGCCCCGGCCGAAAGCGTGTGGAAGCTGACGCATCACTTCGCCGGTCCGCTGAAGTTCGTACTAGCCGGATCGGGGCATATCGCCGGCGTCGTCAACCCGCCCTCGGCGGGCAAATACCAGTATTGGACGGGTGATTCGAAGGCGGCCTCGCTCGCCGACTTCGTGGCCGGCGCGACCGAGACGAAGGGTAGCTGGTGGCCGGACTGGCGCGGCTGGCTGGCCGAGCGGGGGGCCGACATGGTCGATGCAACGGGTGCGCGTATTCCCGGTGAAGGGACGCTGCCTGCAATCGAACCCGCACCGGGCTTGTACGTCAGGACGCGCTAACCATATTTGGTGCAGTGCACAATAAATGTTGTGGAACCTAATCGGTCCGTCGTTTATTGTGCGCTGCAACAAAGGAGTGGAAGACGGACATGGCGACCTATGGTGCCAAGCGGCCTGCGCGCAAGCTGCCCCCCAAGGCGGTGGTGACACCCCCGAAGGCTGCAGCCCCAATTCTGCCGGCCGATATGCCCGTCGATGCGATGACCGCGGTCGAGGCGGCCCCGGCGATGCCGTTGACCGACATCGCCGCCGCGCCACTTGCCGCCATTCCCGATCCCGCGCCCGTCACGATTGCCCCTGCCGAGGCCGAAACCGTCGTCGAGCAGGTCGAGCCGGTCACCCCCGCCATCACCCCCATCGTCATCACGCAGAAGGATACCATCATGGACGTCAACAACGCCGCTGCCGCCACGACCGAGAAGACCCAGGCATTCTTCGCCGATGCCAGCGACCGCACCCGTGGCGCGGTCGAGAAGAGCACGAAGTTCTTCCAGGAAGTGACCGAATTCTCCAAGGGCAATGTCGAGGCGATCGTCGAATCGTCGAAGATCGCGGCACGCGGTTTCGAGACGATGGGCCAGGATGCGGCCGCCTATGCCAAGACCTCGTTCGAGAGCGCGTCGGAAGCGATGCGCACGATGGCGACGCTGAAGTCGCCGACCGAGTTCATGAAGTTCCAGGCCGACTATGTCCGCTCGATGTTCGATTCGATGGTCGCACACACCTCGCGTGGGACCGAGGCGTCGCTGAAGCTGGCCGGCGACGTCGCGCAGCCGATCTCTAACCGCGTCGCGGTGGCTGCCGAGAAGATGAAGGTCGTCGCGTAACACCGCGGATTACCCATCGGGTCTGAAGGGGCGGTCCGCGATCCAGTCGCGGGCCGCCCTTTTCGTATCGGACTTTCCTGTCCACAGGGCTTGCCCCGGGACGATGGCGTGCCATATTTCCGCGATACATGCACAGCCCAGCACACATCCCCGCGCCGACGCCTGCGATCATGCCCGCGACCATGATGGCCGAACGGCGCGATGGCGACGGGAACGGCGGCCCTGACGATGGGACGGGCACCGGCCTCGCCACCAAGACGCGCACCCGCACCAAGCAGCCGACGCCTTACCGCGTATTGATGCTGAACGACGATTACACGCCGATGGAGTTCGTCGTCCTGTGCCTGCAGCGGTTCTTCCGCATGGACATGGACGAGGCGACCCGGGTGATGCTTCATGTCCACCAGCGTGGGGTCGGCGTGTGCGGCGTCTTCTCCTACGAAGTCGCCGAGACGAAAGTCGGGCAGGTCATGGACTTCGCCCGTCAGAACCAGCATCCGCTGCAATGCACGCTGGAGAAGGCGTAGGCGGCAGTGCCACGTCGGCATCGCGGTTCGGATCGTCACGTCCAGTAGAGGATGCGCGCGGCGGGTAGCGCCGCCGCCAGTCTGTCTTCGAAGAACCGGCGTAGGGTGCGCATCGTATCGGCGTCGTAGACCTGCTTTTCGGTACCAAACTTTGTCCGCTTCGTCACCCGGTTCGCACCGGTCATGTCGAGGGCGGAGCCGGGATACCAGCTATCCAGCACGGCGCGCGATCCGGTGGTGAAACGGTGGGTGATGAGTTCGATCGTCAGGTCGAGGGCGGGTAGCGTGGCAAGCGCCGCCGCCGTGTCGTCGATCAGGTCGCCATAGGCCATTTCCCAACCCGGCGCGGCAATGATCGGCGCGATCGTTAGCCCGATCGGATAGCCTGCCCGTGCCATCCGGGCGAGCGCGGCGAGCCGATCGGCGACCGGCGCGGTGCCGCCTTCGAACCGGGCAAAGGCACGCGGGTTGATCGAGGCGCGCATCCGCGCCCGTCCGCCATGATCCAGCATCAGCAGGGGCGCGACATCGGCGAACTTGGTGGTGAAGCGCAGTTGCGCATCGGCATCCCAGCGTCCGAACCACGCGATCGCCGCCGACAGCGATCCCGTCAGCGCTTCGATGCCGAGAGGATCGGTATAGCAGGACGCTTCGAACGTCGTGCCCTCCGCGATGCGCGCCGCATTGCGCGAGGTGATCGTGCCCTGCCCCAGATAGGCCGGCAGGCCGTCCAGTATCTCGTCGAGATTGGCATAGACGCGGGTGATCGGTGGCCCTTTCAGCGACCCGGCGAGATAACAATAGCTGCAATGCGCCGGACATCCCTCGGCCAGGTCGACCCGCCAGTCCGCGCTGGGCGCGATCGGTTGCAGCCGCCGCTTCGACGGCGGCGCGACGACCACCGCGAGCGTCGCCTTCGCTTCGCGATAGGCGGTGGCGGGATCGTCGGCCGGGGCCAGCCCCAGCCGGTCGAGGCCCAGTCGGTCGCCGGCCAGTTCCACCACCTCGATCCCCGCCGCTGCCGCTCGCGCCATGATCGCGCGGCCATGGTCGAAGCCACGCGCGGCATGGGTGACGATCACGCGGCGCGGGCGCCACACGGCACTGCGGCGGGAGGGGGCGGGGGTCGGAACAAGGGAAGCCACATCAGTCGAACGAGCGGCGGGCCGGCTTGTTCAGGCCGCCGGAGCGGAACGCCGCATCTGCGCGTTGCTGGTTCTGCGTTGATTATCAGGAGGATGGCGATGCTGGCGACAATGCAGATGGGGTTGATCGGCGGGCAGCGGGCGATGACGCCGCTCGCCACCGTCGCGGTGGCGGCCGCACGGGGCGAATTGCCGGCAGACAATGGCGCGCCGAAACTGCTGGGCCATCCGCTGGTCGCGGCGGGGGCGGTACTGCTCGCGATCGGCGAGATGGCGGGCGACAAGCAGAAGACCGCGCCCGATCGCATCGTACCGATCGGGCTGGCCGCGCGCTTCGTCACCTCCGCGATAGCAGGAGCGGCGTTGGCGCCCCGGCGGCAACGCTGGCTGGCGGCGGCGGTCGGCGGCGTGGTGGCGGTGGCGGCGTCCTATCCCGGCTGGCGGCTGCGGATGACATCCATGCGGCGGTACGGACAGACGCCGACCGGCTTCGCCGAGGACGCGGCGGTGCTCGCCGGGGCGGCGGCGATCGTGCGCCGGGCAGGTGCGTGATGGGAGACGCCGGCATGATCGAGACCCTGTCGGCGGCCTTGCCCGACCGGATCGAACGGCTGACGGCGACGTTGCTGGAACGCGCCGATGCCGCCGGCGTGACGCTGGCGACCGCTGAAAGCTGCACTGGCGGGATGCTCGCGTCGTTGCTGACCGATGTCGATGGGTACGGCCATGTCTTCGACCGCGGCTTCGTCGTCTATAGCGAGGCGGCCAAGTGCCAATTGCTGGGGCTGGCGCCCGAGCAGGTCGACCGGTGCGGCGCGGTCAGCCGGCCGGTGGCGGTGGCGATGGCGGAGGGGGCGCTGGCCGCCTCCGACGCGCAGATTACCCTCGCCGTCACCGGTTTCGCCGGCCCCGGCGCGCCAGACGACGAACCCGGCCTCGTCCATTTCGCCTGCGCGCGCGAGGGCCGCAAGACGGGCCATCGGGAGGAGCATTTCGGCGATATCGGTCGCGGCGAGGTCCGGGTGGCGTGTCTGGGCGTGGCATTGGAGATGATGATCGCCGCGCTGGATGCATGACGGCGGCGTTCGATCGGGGTAGGAGCGGAGCCAAGCCTTTCAGCGCCTTTTAGCGGATCACCCCCATGCCCTTTGCTCGCCTCGCCGCCCTGTTCCTTGCGCTTGCTCCGGCGGGGGCGATCCCGCAGGCGCAACGGGCACCCGCCCCTGCGGCGGCGGCGGACCGGGCGCCCATCGTCGGCGTCGCGATCGTCGCGCGCTTCCCGCACGATCGCACCGCCTTCACCGAAGGGCTGATCTGGCACGGCGAGGCCCTGTACGAAAGCGTCGGGCGCGAGGGCGAATCGGACGTGCGGCGGGTCCGCCTGTCGGACGGCAAGGTCGTCGCCCGCGCCACCATCCCGCCGCAGCAGTTCGGCGAGGGGCTGGCGGCGTGGGGGCGCGAACTCGTCAGCCTGACCTGGCATGACGGGATCGCCCATCGCTGGGATGCCGCGACGCTGGCGAAGCGCGGCGAATCACGCTTCACCGGCGAAGGCTGGGGCCTGACCGGGGACGGTCGCGCGCTGATCCAGTCGGACGGGACGTCGACGCTGCGCTTTCTCGATCCCGTCACGCTGAAGGAACGGCGGCGGATCACCGTGACGCTGAACGGCCGCCCGCTCGACCAGATCAACGAACTGGAATGGATGGACGGTACGATCCTGGCCAATGTCTGGCACCAGCCCTTCATCGTCCGCATCGATCCCGCCAGCGGCGCGATCACCCGCATCTACGACCTGCGCGCCTTGGTGAAAGAGGTCGGTGCCCGCGATCCGGAGGCGGTGGCCAACGGCATCGCGTGGGACGCGCGCGACAAGCGGCTGTTCGTCACCGGCAAGCTGTGGCCGACGCTGTTCGAGATCAAACTGGATCGTTGAGCGGCGCTGGGGCGTATTCCCTGCCGACAACCTCTTTACGGCGCCGGCCTTGGCCGGGAGTATGATCGGGACGGACGCATGGGCAGGATGATCGACGGCCGCTGGCACGCGGGCAAGGTGACGGACGACGCGAAGGGCGGCAGCTTCAAACGGCAGGACGCGGGGTTTCGCGACTGGGTGACGGCGGATGGCGGGCCGGGGCCGGACGGGCAGCAGGGCTGGCCTGCGGCGGCCGGGCGTTATCACCTCTATGTCAGCTATGCCTGCCCCTGGGCGCACCGCACGCTGATCGTTCGGGCGCTGAAAGGGCTGGAAGAGGCGATCGGCGTATCGGTGGTCGATCCGCTGATGCTGGAGGATGGTTGGACGTTCCATACCGCGCGCGGCGGCACCGGCGATCCGCTGCACGACGTGGAATATCTGTGGGAGCTCTACGCCCGCGCCCGTCCCGACTATACCGGCAAGGTGACGGTGCCGGTGTTGTGGGACAAGGAACGCGAGGCGATCGTCAGCAACGAATCGTCCGAGATCATCCGGATGCTGACGGGCGCATGGGACGATGCCGGCGCGACGCCGGGCGATTTCTATCCCCCCGCGCTGCGCGCCGACATCGATACGGTGAACGCGGAGATCTACGACCGGGTCAACAACGGCGTCTACAAGGCGGGCTTCGCGACCACGCAGGATGCTTATGAGGCAGCGGTCGGGCCGTTGTTCGCGACGCTCGACACGCTGGAGAAGCGGTTGGCGACGCGCGACTGGCTGGTCGGTAACGCGATGACGGAGGCGGATATCCGCCTGTTCACCACGCTGGCGCGGTTCGATCCGGTCTATGTCGGCCATTTCAAATGCAACATTCGCCGGATCGCCGACTATCCCGTGCTGGAGGCGTATCTGGAACGGATGCTGGCCGATCCCGCGATCGCGGCGACGGTGCATCTCGATCACATCAAGACGCATTATTATGGCAGCCACCGCGATCTGAACCCTGGCGGCATCGTGCCGGTCGGGCCGGCATTGCCATGGGCGGGGCTGGTGCGGAACGGCGAATGACGGAGCCCCGGGCATGACGGCCAGCCGCCCCTGGTGGGAACGCGGCGTGATCTACCAGATCTATCCGCGCTCCTTTCAGGACAGTGACGGCGACGGCATCGGCGATCTCGCCGGAATCGAGGCGCGGCTGGATCATGTTGCGGCCCTTGGCGTCGATGCGATCTGGCTGTCGCCGATCTTTCCCTCGCCGATGGCCGATTTCGGATACGACGTGGCGGATTATTGCGGGATCGAGCCGATGTTCGGCGATCTCGCCGGGTTCGACCGGTTGCTCGCCGCCGTCCATGCACGCGGGCTGAAACTGCTGCTCGATTTCGTCCCCAACCATAGTTCGGACCGGCACCCGTGGTTTGTCGCCAGCCGGTCGTCGCGCGACGATCCGAAGCGTGACTGGTATATCTGGCGCGATCCCGGACCCCATGGCGGCCCGCCCAACAACTGGATCAGCGACTTCGGCGGATCGGCATGGACATGGGATGCGGCGACCGGGCAATATTACCTCCACGCCTTCCTGAAGGAACAGCCCGACCTCAACTGGCGGAACCCCGACCTGCGGCACGCGATGATGGAGGCGATGCGATTCTGGTTCGATCGCGGCGTCGACGGGTTCCGGATCGACGTGCTGTGGCACATCGTGAAGGCGGAAGGACTGCCCGACAATCCACCCAATCTCGACTGGAGCCCCGACCGCACCGAACGCGACCGCGTGATCCAGCGTCACTCCACCGATCAGCCGGAGGCCCATGCGATCTCGGCGGACATGCGTGCACTGGCCGACAGTTACGGGGGCCGTGTGCTGGTCGGCGAAATCTTCCTGCCCAATGACCGCCACGCGCGCTGGTACGGCACGCCGGAACGGCCACAGGTGCATCTGCCGTTCAATTTCCAGCTGATCGAGAACGACTGGAATGCTGAAATGCTGCGCAGCATGATTGCAGCATATGAAGCGTCGCTACCCTCGCATGGCTGGCCCAACTGGGTGATCGGCAGTCATGATGCCCCGCGCATCGCCGCCCGGATCGGTGAGGCGCAGGCGCGCGTCGCGGCGATGTTGCTCCTGACGCTGCGCGGCACGCCGACCCTGTATCAGGGCGACGAGATCGGTATAGGGCGTGTCATCATCCCGCAGGATCGTATCTGCGATCCGCAGGATTTACGTCAGCCCGGTCTCGGTATCGGGCGCGACCGATCCCGCACGCCGATAGCGTGGGACGCCGGGCCTCATGCCGGCTTCTCGACCGCCGAACCATGGCTGCCGCTCCATCCCGACTGGTCGACGCGCAACGTTGCCGCGCAGGCCGGCGATCCGGGATCGATGCTGACGCTCTATCGTGATCTGCTAGCGCTGCGTCGGGCGGAGCCGGCATTGGCGGTGGGATCATTCGCACTGGTCGACGCGCCGGCCGGGGTGCTGGCCTATGACCGCATCGAGGGGGATCGACGCTTGGGCATCCTGCTCAACCTTCGCGATACCGCCGTCATGGTCGACTGGCAGGGAATGGTCATGCTGTCGACGCAGGATGGTGAACCGGAGCCGGGGATGCTCCGCGCCAACGAAGGACTGATCCTGTCATGAAAGTCGCGATGCTCGCCCCGATCGCGTGGCGCACGCCGCCGCGCCAGTACGGGCCATGGGAGCTCGTCACCAGTCTGCTGACCGAGGCATTGGTCGCGCGCGGGGTAGATGTGACGTTGTTCGCGACGCTCGACAGCCTCACCGCCGCGACGCTCGACGGGGTGGTGCCCGCGCCTTATTCCGAGGACCCGTCGATCGACGCCAAGGTGTGGGAGTTCCGCCACCTTGCCCATCTGTTCGCACAGGCCAACCGGTTCGACCTGATTCACAATCAGGCGGATTTCCCCGCCCATGCCTTTGCGCCGCTGGTCGATACGCCGATGGTCACCACGATCCACGGCTTCTCGTCCGATCGGATCATGCCGATGTACCGGCCGTATCAGGAACGGGTCCATTATGTCGCGATCAGTGAGGCGGACCGGCATCCCGACCTCCGGTACGCCGCGACGATCCATCACGGTATCCCGCTGGACGACTTTCCCTTCGATGCGGATGGCGCGGAGGGCCTTCTATTCTTTGGCCGCATCCATCCCGACAAGGGGGCCGCGGCGGCGATCGCCGCCGCGCGCGCCAGCGGCCGGGGGCTTGATATGTACGGAATCGTACAGGACACCGGTTATCACGAGCGCGAGGTGATGCCGGGGGTGGATGGCGCCACCATCCGCTATCATGGGCCCGTCGGTGGCGCGGACCGGTTACACGCGCTGGGCCATGCCCGCGCGCTCCTCCACCTGATCGATTTCGAGGAGCCGTTCGGCCTGTCGGTGGTGGAGGCGATGGCGTGCGGCACCCCGGTCATCGCCACCCGGCGCGGATCGATGCCCGAACTGATCGACCACGGCGTGACCGGCTTTCTGGTCGATACGCCGGCCGAGGCGGTGACGGCGATCGAACGTGCCGCCGATCTCGACCGTCACGCCTGCCGCCGTGCGGTGGCGGCGCGTTTCTCGGTCGAGCGGATGGCGGACGATTATCTGGCGCTGTACCGGACGGTGACGGGGCTTCCCTGATCGTGGGGAGCCTTCGTCACACCCGCATCGGCATCAGCACGTACAATGCCGCGCTCTGGTCGTTCTCGCGGATCAGCGTCGGGGCGGCGGCGTCGGCGAGGTGGACCTCCACCAGATCGCTGTCGATCTGGCCGAGGATGTCGAGCAGGTAGCGGCTGTTGAAGCCGATCTCGAACGGTGCCGCGGCATAGTCGCCCGGCACTTCCTCGGCGGCGGTGCCGTTTTCGGGGCTGGTAACCGACAGCGTGATCTTGTCGCGATCCAGCGCCATCTTCACCGCGCGGGTCTTTTCGGTCGCGATGGTCGACACGCGATCGACGCCCTCCATGAAGCTTTTGGGATCGAGCTTGAGGATCTTGTCGTTGCCGGTCGGAATGACGCGCGAGTAATCGGGGAAGGTGCCGTCGATCAGCTTCGACGTCAGCAGCGCCCGGCCCAGATCGAAGCGGATCTTGGTGCCCGACAGCGAGACGCCGACTGAGCCATCGACCTCGTCGAGCAGCTTGCGCAGTTCCGCCACGCATTTGCGCGGCACGATCACGTCGGGCATCCCCTCCGCGCCCTCGGGCCGGGGCAGGGTGACGCGCGCGAGGCGATGGCCGTCGGTGGCGGCGGCCTTCAGCACCGGCTGCGCGCTGTCGGCATCGGCGACGTGCAGGAAGATGCCGTTCAGATAATAGCGCGTCTCCTCGGTCGAGATCGCGAAGCGGGTCTTGTCGATGATCTGCTTCAGCGTTTCGGCGGGCAATTCGAACTTGGTCGGCAATTCGCCCTCGGCGATCACCGGGAAATCGTCGCGCGGCAGGGTGCCGAGCGAAAAGCGCGCGCGCCCCGCCATGATCGCCATCCGCCCCTCGGCGGCGGACAGCTGGACCTGCGATCCCTCGGGCAGCTTGCGGGCGATATCGAACAAGGTGTGGGCGGAGACGGTGGTCGCACCCGGCTGGTCGACCGCGGCAGGTACCGATTCGTTGATTTGCAGGTCGAGATCGGTCGCCATCATCTTCAGCGTGCCCTCGGCGGTCGCCTCCAGCAGCACGTTCGACAGGATGGGAATGGTGTTGCGCCGTTCCACCACGGACTGGACATGGCTCAGCCCCTTGAGGAGCGTCGCGCGTTCGATCGTCGCCTTCATGCGGTATCCCCCACGGCCCGAATCCTTAGGGCCGGAAAATTGACCGTCAGTCCTAGCCGAAAAAGGACACGGGGCAAGCGCCTGCGGCAGGAGTAGGGAGCGGCACGCGACGGGGGAGTGGAAAATCGCCGCATTTTGCGCTATCGCCGCGACCATGCAGACAGCCGCGAACCTGATGCCCATCCCGGGGCACGTCGACCCCGTGCCCGTGCCGCGCGCACCCTCGTTGCGGGCGGACGGGCGGATCGATCTGATCGGGCTGACCAAGGACCAGTTGCGCCAGACGCTGCTGGATGCGGGCATGGAGCTGAAACAGGCCAAGCTGCGCGGCAAGCAGATCTGGCACTGGCTGTACAATCGCGGCGCGACCGAGTTCGCGCAGATGACCGATATCGCCAAGGCGCAGCACCCGTGGCTGACCGAACGCTTCGTGGTCGGCCGGCCGGAAGTGGTGGAAGCGCAGGTATCGACCGACGGCACGCGCAAATGGCTGCTCCGCTCGCCCGACGGGCAGGATTATGAGGCGGTGTTCATCCCCGATGCCGATCGCGGCACGCTGTGCGTGTCGAGCCAGGTGGGCTGCACGCTCAACTGCACCTTCTGCCACACCGGCACGATGCGGCTGGTGCGCAACCTGACCGCGGGCGAGATCGTGGGGCAGGTGATGCTGGCGCGCGACGCGCTGGGCGAATGGCCCAGCCAGCCCGAGGGGCGGATGTTGACCAACATCGTGATGATGGGGATGGGCGAGCCGCTGTATAATTTCGATGCGGTCCGCGATGCGCTGAAGCTGGTGATGGACGGCGACGGCCTTGCCCTGTCGAAGCGGCGGATCACGCTGTCGACCAGCGGTGTGGTGCCGATGATGGCGCGCGCGGGCGCGGAGATCGGGGTCAACCTGGCGGTGTCGCTGCACGCGGTGACCAAGGAGGTCCGCGACGAGATCGTGCCGCTTAACCGCAAATACGGCATCGAGCAGCTGTTGCAGGCATGCGCCGACTATCCCGGCGCCAACAACGCGCGCCGGATCACGTTTGAATATGTGATGCTGAAGGACAAGAACGATTCGGACGCGGACGCGCACGAACTCGTCCGGTTGCTGCGCCATTACGACCTGCCCGCCAAGGTGAACCTGATCCCGTTCAATCCTTGGCCGGGCGCCAATTACGAATGCTCGACGCCGGATCGCATCCGCTCGTTTTCCGATATCGTGTTCGAGGGCGGCATCTCCGCCCCCGTCCGCACCCCGCGCGGGCGTGACATCGATGCGGCCTGCGGCCAGTTGAAGACCGCCGCCGAGAAGAAGAGCCGGGCGGAGCGCGATCGCGAGGCGGCGGCCCTGACGGTTGCTTGATCCGGCGTCGCTGGCGCTGGCGGCGACGGCGGGGCTGGTCGGCGGCGCGATGAACGCGCTGGCGGGGGGCGGCACCTTCGCGACGATGCCCGCGCTGCTGGCGCTGGGCACACCCGCCAACATCGCCAACGCCACCTCCAACCTGGCGCTGATGCCGGGGGCGGCGGCAAGTGCGTGGAGTTTCCGCGACGAACTGGCGCCGGTCGGCGGCGTGCCGGTGCGGTTGCTGGCGGGGATCACCTTTGCGGCGGCGCTGGTCGGCAGCGCGCTGCTGGCGTGGACGCCGGGGGCGGCGTTCGACCAGATCGTGCCGTGGCTGCTGCTGGTGGCGACGCTGGCGATCGTGTTCGGGCCGCGCGTGGCGGTGTGGCTGCGCCAACGGGTGACGATCGGGCCACGTATGCTGGTCGCGGCGCAGGCGGTGCTGGGCGTCTATGGCGGCTATTTCGGGGGCGGCATCGGCATGATGATGACCGCAACCTATGGCCTGCTGGCGGGCGCCAGCCCGCGGACGATGTTCGCGCCGCGCACGCTGATGCTGGCGACCGCCAATTTCGCCGCGGCGATCGTGTTCGTCATCGCCGGGCTGGTGCGGTGGGAAGCGTGCCTGCCGATGCTGGCGGGCGGAATCGTCGGTGGCTGGCTGGGGGCGATGGTGGGCAAGCGGTTGTCGCCCGGGCTAGTGCGCGGCTGGACGATCCTGGTCACCGCGACCACGACGCTGGTCTTCTTCCACCGTGCCTATGCTGGCCTTCTATAGTCTTGCCCGGTCCGGATGAAGCCCGTAGCGTCAATGATACAGGCGGGAATTAACCGCCGGGAGGACAGGAGAGCGATGGGATGCGGGTGAACCATGCATTGCGAACCGGATCGCTGCCGCCACGGCGCGGCCGGCGCTCGCTGCCGCTGGTGGTAATACTGGGCGGCGCATTGGCCGCGCTGGTCACCTATTGGCATCAGACCCCGGCCGAAACGCCCGCGACCGGTGACGGTGTCGTCGTGGTGGCGGGCGATGCACCGGCGGCGGCGCTGCCCGCCACCAATGTCGGGCTGGAACTGCGCGGCGTGTTCGTCGGCGGGTCCCCCTCCGCCTCGTCCGCGACGATCGCGGCGGGCGGCCAGCCGGCGGCGACCTGGCGAATCGGGCAGGAGGTGGCCCCCGGCATCACCCTGGCCGCGGTGCTGGACGATCATGTCGTGCTGGTCGAGAACGGCGTGTCGACCGACCTGTATCTGGCCGGCGGCGCGCGCACGGTGGCCAATCCGGCGCGGCAGGGGCTGGACCCCGACCCGACCCGTCCTTCCGGCGAACTGAGCGCCGAGGAACTGGTGGCGCGCACCACCGCTGCCGGTGCCGAACCGGTCCGCAAGACGCCCGAGGAGGAAGCCGCGGGGCGGTAGGGCGGATTGCTCCCCTCCCCGGCGGGAAGGGGAGCGGCGGGATCAACCGAACCCGACCCGCACCGACCGGGCGCGTACCGACCGGCGACGCATCGCCGCGCCGACCAGTCCGAACCCGGCGATCATCAGCGCCCAGCTTGCAGGTTCCGGCACCACGGTGGCGTAGGAGAGCGTGCCGTTGAACGCCCGTGGCGACGACGCCTCGCCGAACTCTCCAGTCACGCCGTAGCCGACCCGGACCGCCAGCGCGTCGTCCGCCGCCAGCACATCGCCCACCGCACCCGCGCTGGTGGTGTATTGGACCGAAAACGCTCCGGAATCGGTGACGTAGAAACCATAGGTCGCGCCGCCGGCCAGATCGATGTCGGCGATGTCGAGCAAGGTCGCCACCCCCGGCCCGGCGGTGGTCAGCGCGGCGAAACTGCCCAGCAGCGTCCAGGCCGAGGGCGTGTTCACGGCATCGCCGATCCCGCCGGCGCGATAATAGACGCTATAGTCGAACGTGCCGGCATCGGCGTTGATGCCAATGCTCTGCAGCGACAGCGGGCCGCCCAGCACCGATACGTCGAACATCACGCCGTCGTTGAAATTGTCCGCATCGAACGCGGTGGTGAGCGTCGCCGCCGATGCCGGTGCGGCGAGGGCAAGGCCGGCGAGCAGGCCGAGCGTCGTCAGGCCCCTGAAATGGGTCATCGCATGTCTCCCGAATATCCGGCCATGGTGCCGGTGGTGATGATGAAGCGGCGCGCCCATCGCCGGGCGCGCCGGGGTCGCGTCCGGTCAGCGGGCGCTCGTCTCACCCAGGTAAAAGCCGGTGTGGGTCGGCTGGTTGTAGGCGACGTTCTGCCACGCCACGCTGTTGCGATAGACCGGATCGTGCATCAGCGTGACGAGCCGGGTGTCGGTGGCATAGGGCGTGGCGTAGATGCGCAGCGACTGGTTGTCGGCGGCGGCCATCACCACCTCCTCGCGCCAGTCGCCCAGGATGTCGGCGGCCAGCGCCGGCGTCGCCTTGGTGCCGTTGGCGGAGATGGTGCCGGTCATGCTGAGCACGGTCTTCGTGGTGCCCGTGGTCCAGTCCCATTTGCTGATCGTGGTGCCGTCGAGGAATTCGCGCAGACGATCGCCGTCCCACCAGATCGCGAAGTTGGTCTGGGCGGGCTTGGCCGAACTGATGACGGTGCCGTTCGCGGTCATCAGGCCGACATGGCGCGCGGACCAGTTCTCCTCCCCGACATAGCGGGGATCGATATCGGCGGAGACGCCGCGGCCATTGTCGCGGTTGCCCGACACGGTCCACAGCACCTGCCCGGTGCGCGCGTCCATCATCGTCGCGGCGATGCCGCCGTTGCCAGCGAAATCCTCGTGTACGCCGAACCGCTCCAGCCCCGGCCGGTTCGGATCGAGATCACCGACGTGGAGCGCGTCGCCGTGCCCGACCTTGATGCCGTTGACCCTGGCCGACCACATCGGCGTGCCGTCGTCGTTGATCGCCATCGATCCGTAGATCACCTCGTCGCGGCCGTCATTGTCGACATCGGCGATCGATAGGTTGTGGTTGCCCTGCCCGGCATAGTCGCTGTTGTTCTGCGCGGCGGAATCGAAGAACCAGCGCTGGGTCAGCTGACCGTTCCGAAAGTCGAACGCGGCGATCGTGGAGCGGGTATAATAACCGCGGCCCATGATGATGCTGGGGCGCGATCCGTCCAGATAGGCGACACCGGCGAGGAACCGGTCGCTCCGGTTGCCGTAATTGTCACCCCAGATCTGGCTGAGCTGCGTCGGCGTGGGGTTCTCGGTGTTGGGATGACGGCCAGGCACGTACTTGATCGTGCTGAGCGCGCGGCCGGTGGTGCCCTGGAACACGGTCAGGAATTCGGGACCGCGCAGGATGTAGCCACCGGCGTTGCGATGGTCGGCGGCGGCGTCGCCGATCACGCGGCCCTCGCCGTCGGTGGTGCCGTCGGCGGTCTTCATCACCACCTCGGCGCGGCCATCACCGTCGAAATCCTGCACCATGAACTGCGTATAGTGCGCACCGGCCCGGATGTTGCGACCCAGATTGATCCGCCACAGCCGCCGGCCGTCGAGCGTATAGGCATCCAGGATCACCGGCCCGGTGACGCCGCTCTGCGCATTGTCCTTGGAGTTGCTCGGGTCCCACTTCAGCACGATCTCGTACCGGCCGTCGCCATCCAGATCGCCGACGCTGGCGTCGTTGGCCGTGTAGGTGAAGGCGCTGCCGTCCGGGTTCGTGCCGGCGGCGGGCTGCTGGATCGGGATATTGCCATAGCCCGCCTGCCAGACGCGGGCGGAGAAGGCGCGATCCTGCTCGCGGCCATTCACCACGACCTTGATCGCATAGGTGGCGGCGGCAGTGCCCGTCGTGTCGCGATAGTTGGTCGCGCCGGTCAGCGGCGCGGCGTTCAGCTTCACGCCGTCGCGATAGAGATTGAAGCCGACCGCCTGAGCGTCGGTCGCCAGCAACCGCCAGCTCACCAGATTGCCGCCATCGATCGCGGGCACCGCAACCACGCCGCGATCGAGCCGTTCGATCTGCCGCGCACCCGTTGCGGGTACGGCGGCCAGGGCGCCGCTCATCGCCACGATCGATACGCACGCACCGATCCTCCAGAGACGTTTGTTCGTCATGCTCATCCTCTCCCGGTCGTTGCCTCGTGGCATGGCGCCCGGGCAACGGTCTCAGCCGGCGATGCAGAATGTCCGCCTCGCTCGACCGGATGATGACGTATGGTTAACGTGCGTTCAAGAAGTGAATTATGCTTTCACATCGTGGATTAAGATGATCTGGACGTTGCAATCGAGTGCTGACGAATAATGCGAAATGATTGAAACATTGAGCCTGTTGTTTCGGGCTTGCCGGTGGATGCGAATCGATGGACGCCATGCGTGTCCAGACGCCGCTCAACCCGGTCGGTGGATCTTGAACAGCGCATCCTCGCGCGTTTCGAAATAGTCGGCAGGGCCGCCGCCGCGGCTGATAGGGCGGGCGCGCGCGGTCTGGTAGATGCCGCCTTCCAGCATCGCCGTGTCGATATGGATACCCACCGCTTCACCCATCACCAGCCACTGGTCGAGCGCGCGGCCCTCCTTCGTCTCCAGCCGGATCAACTGGGTCAGCTTGCATTCGAACGCCACCGGACTGGCCGCGACGCGCGGCGGCGCGACGAGGCGGGAGGGGGCGGTCTCCACCCCCGCCAGGGCGAATTCGTCCTGATCGGTGGTCGCCGAACTGGCGTTCACCGCTTCCGCCTGCGACCGGGTCGCGAGGTTCCAGACGAACTCGCCCGTCGCCTCGACATTGGCGACCGAATCCTTCCAGCCGGTCGAGGCGAAGCCGATCAGCGGCGGACGATAGCCGAACAGATTGAAGAAGCTGTAGGGTGCCAGATTGCGCTGCCCCGTCGCCGACACCGTCGAAATCCACCCGATCGGGCGCGGCGCGACGATCGCGTTCAGGGGATCGTGCGGCAGGCGGTGGCCCGCGGCGGGTTCGTAGAAATGCCATTCGGTCATGGCGGCTTAACTGCTAGAGCGGGGGAATGGATACAAGCCCCGTCCCGGTCGGCCCGCCTGCCGCCGGCACCTTCGCCGACGACCCCGTGCCCCCGGGTACCGCGATCCGCCGCCATGGGCTGGGCACGCGGTTGTGGCACTGGGTCAATGCGGTCGCGGTGATCGTGCTGCTCGGCTCCGGCCTCGGCATCTCCAATGCGCATCCCCGGTTATACTGGGGGCGATATGGCGCGAACTTCGATCCGGCATGGCTGGAACTGCCACGCTTTCCGGCGTGGATCACGATTCCCGCCAGCTACAACCTCGCCATCTCGCGCCGCTGGCACCTGTTCTTCGCGCTGGTGCTGGGGTTCGGGCTGCTCGGCTACATGATCTGGGGCATCGCCAACCGTCATTTCCGGCGCGACCTGACGCTGCGCCGCCGGGAACTGAGTCCCGCGCATCTGTGGGCGGACGTCCGCGCGCACTGGAACTTCCGGTTCCACGATCCGGCGCGGCCGCGCGACTACAACGTCTTCCAGAAGCTGTCCTATATCGGCATCCTGTTCGTACTGCTGCCGCTGGCGATCCTGACCGGGATCGCGCTGTCGCCGGGGATGAATGCGGGCTGGCCCTGGGTGCTGGATCTGCTGGGCGGGCGGCAATCGGCGCGGTCGATCCATTTCGTCGCGGCGACTGCGATCGGGCTGTTCACCATCGTCCACCTCGTCCTCGTTATCCTGGCGGGAGCGGGCAACGAGATGCGATCGATGGTCACCGGCTGGTGGCGGGTGCCCGAATGATCGCGCGGCGTTCCCTCCTGGCTGGCGGTGCGGGCCTGCTGCTCGCCGGATGCGACCGGATCGTGCAGATTCCGGCGGCGCGAAAAATCCTGTTCGCGGGTGAAGAGATGCAGCGTGGCCTGCAACGCGCGCTGGTCGACCGGGCCGCGCTGGCGCCCGAATACACCGTGGCGCAGATGTCGCCGGTGTTCCGGTCGAACGGCACGCGCGATCCCGGCACACCCGAATATGGCGCGATGGTCGCCAACCGGTTCGCCGACTGGCGGCTGGGCATCGGTGGGCTGGTCGCGACGCCGCTGTCGTTGTCGCTGGCGGACCTGCGTGCGCTGCCCAATCGCCGCCAGATCACCCGGCACGACTGCGTGGAGGGGTGGAGCGCGATCGGGCAATGGACCGGGCCGATGCTGGGTAATGTGCTGAAGGCGGCGGGGGTGAGCGAGCGGGCGCGCTACATCGTCTTCACCTGTGCGGACCTGTACGGCGGCCAGCCCTATTATGAATCGATCGACCTGATCGATGCCTTCCACCCGCAGACGATTCTGGCGTGGGCGCTGAACGGCCGCCCGCTCGACGTGGCGCACGGGGCGCCGGTGCGGCTGCGCGTCGAGCGGCAGCTCGGCTACAAGCATGCCAAATACCTGATGCGGATCGATGCGGTCGCCAGCCTGACCGGAATCGGCAAGGGGAAGGGCGGATACTGGGAGGACAATGTCGACTACGATTGGTATGCAGGAATCTGATATACATCAAGGAAAGGGGCGGTCCGCGTCTCTAGCACCGATATCGCATGGCATTGATCGATCGTTTTCTCGCCGCCCAGGTCAAGCGCGGTCAGCTTGTCGTAACCCATGCCGACGGCATGGTCCGGACCTTCGGCGCCCCTGATCCGGTCTTGCCGGACGTGGCGATCCGCTTCACCGATCGCAGTGCAGCCAACCGTATCGTCCGCCATCCCGCGCTGGGCGCGGCGGAGGCGTTCATGGACGGGCGGCTGGTGATCGACCGGGGCGACATCCGCGATCTCGTCAATTTGCTCAAGGGCAACAGCCCGTGGGAACGTGGGAGCAGCCTGCGCCCGACGCTGCCGATCCGGATGTTTGGGGCAGTCGCGCACCGGCTCGACCGGATCAACATGGCCCGCCGCTCGAAGCGCAATGTCGCGCATCACTACGATCTGTCGGACCGGCTCTACGATCTGTTCCTAGATGCCGACCGGCAATATAGCTGCGCCTATTTTACCGATCCCGGCAACACGCTGGAACACGCGCAGGCCGACAAGAAAGCGCACATCGCCGCCAAGCTGCTGCTGCGACCGGGGATGCGCGTGCTCGACATCGGCTGCGGCTGGGGCGGGCTGGCGCTGTATCTTCACGCGAAGACGGGGGCGGAGGTGCTGGGCGTCACCTTGTCGGAGGAACAGCTGAAGGTCGCGCGTCGCCGGGCCGAGGAGGCGGGCGTCGCGGACAAGGTGCGGTTCGAACTGATCGACTATCGCAGCCTGGGCGGCACGTTCGACCGGATCGTGTCGGTCGGCATGTTCGAGCATGTCGGGCCGGCGCATTACGGCACGTTCTTCCGCAAGTGCCGCGATCTGCTGGTCGATGACGGGGTGATGCTGCTCCACACGATCGGGCGGATGGGCGGGCCGGGGGTGACCGACACCTTCACGACGAAGTACATCTTCCCCGGCGGCTATAACCCGGCCCTGTCGGAAATCGTGCGCGGCTATGAGGGGACGAAGCTGATCCCCACCGATATCGAGGTGCTGCGACTGCATTACGCGATGACGATCGACCATTGGTACGACCGTACCGTGGCGGCGAGGGACCAGATCGTCGCGCTGTATGACGAGCGCTTCTATCGCCTGTGGACCTTCTACCTGGCCGGTGCGGCGGCGGCGTTCCGCACCGGCGGCATGGTCAATTATCAGGTGCAATTGAGCAAGAGCCGCACCGCCGTCCCGCTGACCCGCGACTATATGGGCGAGGCGGAACGGGCGCTTCGGCGCGACTGACCGTTACCGGCCGCCCTTCGCCGCCGGGCCGGCGGCCCCGGCCTTCTGGGTCGCCTCGTACCGGTCGAACGTCTTGCTCAGCAGCGCCTGCGCCTCCGCCTTGGTCGCCTTGCCGTCCTTGTTCACATCGGCGCTGGTGAACCACAGGTCGGTCAGCCGCTTGGCGCGGACGGGATCGATCTTCTTCGGACCGGCTGCCATCCGTCCGATTCGGGCCTGCACCTCGGCGCGGGTCAGCGCGCCGTCCTTGTTGGTGTCCGATGCGGTGAATTCCGCGTCGAACTTCGCGGCGGCGGAGGCGCGCGTGTCCTGCGCGGCGGCGGGTACGGCAAGCGTGGCGGCAAGCAGGCAGGCAAGGATACGCATCGGGAATCTCTCCGGGAAAAGGCCGCCGCCGGATAGCGGCGACGGGCTGCACCGCGACTGAACGCACGTTTGTGCTGTTGCGCCCCGCGCGCAGCTTCCGTAGGGGCGCGGACATGACCGACAAGCCCGCCATCAACAAGGTCGTCCTCGCCTATTCGGGCGGGCTCGACACCAGCGTCATCCTGAAATGGCTCCAGCAGCATTATGGCTGCGAGGTGGTGACCTTCACCGCCGATCTGGGGCAGGGCGAGGAACTGGAACCCGCCCGCGCCAAGGCGGAACTGATGGGCGTCCGCCCCGAGAACATCTTCATCGACGATCTGCGCGAGGAATTCGTCGCCGATTACGTCTTCCCGATGATGCGCGCCAACGCGCTGTATGAGGGGACGTACCTGCTCGGCACCTCGATCGCGCGGCCGCTGATCGCCAAGCGCCAGATCGAGATCGCCAAGCAGGTCGGCGCCGACGCGGTCAGCCATGGCGCGACCGGCAAGGGCAACGACCAGGTCCGCTTCGAACTGGGCTATTACGCCTTGTCGCCCGACATCAAGGTAATCGCGCCGTGGCGCGAATGGGACCTGACCAGCCGTACGAAGCTGATCGAGTTCGCCGAGGCGCACCAGATTCCTGTCAGCAAGGACAAGCGCGGCGAGGCGCCGTTCTCGACCGACGCGAACCTGCTCCACACCTCGTCCGAGGGCAAGGTGCTGGAAGATCCGTGGGACGAGGTGCCCGAATATGTCTATTCGCGCACGGTGAACCCCGAGGACGCGCCCGACGTGCCCGAGACGATCACGATCGATTTCGAGCGTGGTGACGGCGTTGCGCTGAACGGCGAGGGGATGAGCCCCGCGACGCTGCTGGCGAAGCTGAACGATCTGGGCCGCGCGCACGGCATCGGCCGGCTCGATCTGGTCGAGAATCGCTTCGTCGGCATGAAGAGCCGTGGCATGTACGAGACGCCGGGCGGCACCATCTATGCGATGGCGCACCGGGGTATCGAGCAGATCACGCTGGATCGCGGCGCCGCGCATCTGAAGGACGAACTGGCGCCGCGTTATGCCGAATTGGTCTATAACGGCTTCTGGTTCTCGCCCGAGCGCGAGATGCTGCAGGCCGCCGTCAACTACAGCCAGGAAAAGGTGACCGGCACCGTCCGGCTGAAGCTGTACAAAGGATCGTGCATCGTCACCGGCCGCCGTTCGCCCCATTCGCTGTACAGCGAGAAGGTCGTGACCTTCGAGGACGATCAGGGCGCCTACGACCAGCGCGACGCGGCCGGCTTCATCAAGCTGAACGCGCTGCGGCTGCGCCTGCTCGGCCGGCGCGACCGCTGATCGCGTTTCGCCGCACGGCACCCCGGCGATGCGTTGCGTCGCAGGGGCGCCGCGCCTAAGGCATCGGCATGGGGGAAAAGCTGCACTGGTGGCAGACGCGGATGTTCGTGGCGGCGATGGTAATCGCGGCGACCATCCCGTTGCTGTGGCCCGATATTCCGCCGCTGGTCGATCTGCCCGGCCACATGGCGCGCTACCGCGTGCAACTGGCGATCGGTGATAATCCCTGGCTGCATCGCTGGTTCGATTTCAGTTGGTCGCTGATCGGCAATCTCGGCATCGACCTGCTGATCGAACCGCTCGCGCCGCTGTTCGGGCTGGAACTGGCGGTCAAGCTGATCGTCATCGCGATCCCCGCACTGACCGTCGCCGGGCTGTTGTGGATCGCGCGCGAGGTGCATGGCCGCATCCCCGCCACCGCGCTGTTTGCGCTGCCGCTGGCGTACAGCTATCCCTTCCAGTTCGGCTTCATCAACTTCGCGCTGTCGATGGCGCTGGCGCTCAATCTGTTCGCGTGGTGGCTGCGGCTGGCGCGGCTCGGCCGGCTGCGGTTCCGGGCGATCATATTCGTGCCGCTCTCCTGCGCCCTGTGGGTGTGCCACACCTTCGGCTGGGGCGTGCTGGGCGTGCTGGCGCTGTCGGCGGAACTGATCCGCCAGCACGACCTGCGCCGCGACGCAGGTAGCGGCCACTGGTTCGCCTCGCTGGTCCGCGCCGGGTTGGGTTGTCTGCCGCTGGCGCTGCCGATGGTGCTGATGGTCTTCTGGCGATCGGGCGATCACGTCACCGGGCAGACTGCGGACTGGTTCAACTGGCAGGCGAAATACAACTGGGTCATGATGGTCCTGCGCGACCGCTGGCAATGGTGGGACGTGGCGTCGGCGACGGTGCTGTTCCTGATCCTGGTGAAGGGCGTGCGCGATCGGCGCATCGAATATTCGCGTAATCTGGGGCTGTCGGCGGCGTTGCTGTTCGCGGTGTTCCTGATCCTGCCGCGCATCGTGTTCGGCTCCGCCTATGCCGACATGCGGCTGGCCCCGTTCGCGCTGGCGATCGCGGTGATCGCGCTGCGTCCGCGTGGCGGCCTGTCGTTCCGGGGGGCGGCGACCTTCGCGACGCTGGGGCTGGTGTTCTTCGGCGCGCGGCTGGCGGGGACGACGTGGAGCTACTGGCTCTACGACCGCAGCTATGATCGCACGCTGGCCGCGCTGGCGCATGTGCCCGAACGGGCACGTGTCGTCAGCTTCGTCGGCCGGCGGTGCCAGGACGACTGGGCCTATTCGCGGCTGGAGCATATTCCGGGGATGCTGATGGTGCGCAAGCTGGCCTATACCAACGACCAATGGTCGATGGCCGGCGCGCAGCAATTGACCGCGCGCTATTATGCCGCGCGGGGCTTCGCGCATGATCCCTCGCAGATCGTCACCGACCGGCGGTGTCGCGGAGAATGGTGGCGGCCGATCGACATGGCGCTGGAAAAACTGCCACGCGATGCCTTCGATTATGTCTGGCTACTTCAGCCGCCGCGATACGATCCGGCGCTGGTCAGGGGCATGACGCCGGTATGGCGCGACGGGACGAGCACGCTGTTCCGGATCGACGATCGGCGTCCACCGGTTGCCCGGGCGCCGGTCAATCCGCCCGTTTGAACGGCGTCATTGTCGCCAGATAGTCCGCCTCGGCCGCCACGCCCTCGCGCTCGCGGGTCAGGAAATCGGCGACCGCGCGGCGGAAGTTCGGATCGGGCAGATAATGCGCCGACCAGGTCGGCACCGGTTCATAGCCACGCGCCAGCTTGTGCTCGCCCTGTGCCCCCGCCTCGACCCGCGCCAGCCCGCGCGCGATCGCGGCATCGATGGCCTGATAATAACACAGCTCGAAATGGAGGAACGGCACCTCCTCGGTCGCGCCCCAATAGCGGCCGTAGAGCGCATCGTCGCCGATCAGGTTGAGCGCGCCGGCGATCGGCACCCCGTCCCGCTCCGCCAGGATCAGCAGCACCCGCTCGCCGAGCGAGGCCCCCAGCAACGGAAAGAACGGCCGTGTCAGATAGGGCTGCCCCCATTTGCGCGCACCGGTATCCTGATAGAATTGCCAGAACGCGTCCCAGTGGCGTGGCTCGATCGCCTGGCCGGTCAGGTGACGGATCGTCAGCCCCTCGACGGCGGCGGCGCGTTCCTTGCGGATCGCCTTGCGCTTGCGGGAGGCAAGGGCGCCGAGGAAGTCGGCGAATGTGCCATAACCACGGTTGGCCCAGTGGAACTGCGTTCCCTGCCGGATCAGCCAGCCCGCCGCCTCGAACGCCGGCACCTGATCCGCCTCGACGAACGTGGCGTGCGCGGAGGACAGGCCGTGTCGGTCCACCACCGCCTCCAGCGCACCGAGCAGCGCAGGGGCATGGGCGGGGTCGCGCAGCAGCAGCCGGGGGCCGGGCACCGGGCTGAACGGACTCGCGATCTGAAGTTTGGGGTAATAATCGCCGCCCGCGCGCGTCCATGCATCCGCCCAGCCATGATCGAACACATATTCGCCCTGACTGTGCGTCTTGGCATAGGCGGGCGCGATGGCGAGGGGGCGGCCATCGGCATCGTCGACCACGATCGGGATCGGTTGCCACCCGGATCCTCCGCCGACGCTGCCCGATTCCTCCAGCGCGGCGAGGAAGGCATGGCTGACGAACGGATTGCCGGTCCCCGCACACGCATCCCAGTCCGCCGCCGGGATCGAACGGACACCATCGGCGAGGCGGGCGGTGATGCTGGTCATCGGACCCTAATTGGGGTGGCGGACGGGTCGTGGGAAGACGTCATGCCATTCCATTATCAGGGAACGACCGGCTTCACCCGGCGAGCGGTTCGCCGATCTCGACGATCGCATCGATTTCGACCGCCGCGCCCAGGGGCAGCACCGGCACGCCGACCGCGGAGCGGGCATGGCGACCGGCATCGCCGAACAGCGCGACCATCAGTTCCGACGCGCCGTTGGCGACCTTGGGCTGATCGGTGAAGTCGCCCGCCGAGTTGACGAACACGCCCAGCTTCACGATCCGGCGTACCCGCGACAGATCGCCGAGATGCTTCTTCAACTGCGCGACGATCATCAGCCCGCACAGCTTCGCGGCCTCCTGCCCCTCTTCCAGCGACACGGTCTCGCCGAGCCGGCCGGTGACGAGCGCGCCGTCCCTGAACGGTAGCTGGCCCGACAGATGGAGCACATTGCCCACTGCCACGACGGGGACATAGGCGGCGACGGGCGCTGCGGCTTGCGGTAGCGTCAGGCCGAGATCGGCGAGCGTGCGGTCGATTTGGGTCGTCATGCCGCCACGGGTGCCCGCCGGCGCGGATGCGGTCAAGCCTTAGGCGGGTACCCCTGCGGCGAAGCGGTCGACGATCCACCCGCGTGCCTCGCGCCAGTCGTCGATCCGGTCATGGGCGGCGGGGGCGGCAGGCGTCGCCACCGCCAGTTCGGGTTCGGAAATCATGTGCAGCCGGTGGACACCCGGCGCATGGCGCGCGACCGAATCATGGTGGACCGCCAGATCGTCGACGAACACCGTGACGGGGTTGCCATATTCGGCAACCAGGCGCGCGACCGGCTCGCCCTTCCCGCCCTGGTTGCAAACCACCCGGTGATCGATGCCGAACGCGACGAGCTGATCGATCCGGGCCTGCTGGCAGGCATCGGTCAGGTTGGTGAGGATGACGATGTCCGCGGTTGCTGCCAGTTCGGCGATCGCCTCGGCGGCATGGGGCACCAGCGTCTGCCGGGCCATCTCCGCCGGAAAGAAGCCGCCGAGCAGCCCCCACATCTCGGTCTGATCGAGAACGGGGCCGCCATCGCGACGCGACATGCTGGCCGCGAAATCGCCTGCGCCGATGCGGAAATCGATCGCGTGGTGTTCGTCCAGCCAGCTACGGAAATGGCGGACCATATGGACCAGCACCTCGTCGCAATCGGTGATGAGCAGCGGCTTGATCGGGGGGGTCATGCGTTTTCCAGCAGATGATGGGCGGCGACCAGCGTTTCCGGCGCCTCGTCCAGGGCGGCGGCGCAGGCGATCAGATCGGGTTCGTGCGCCAGAAGGAACCCAAGTACCGCAGCAAGCATTTGAGGATGTTCGATTCGTGCACGCAGGTCTGCGGGTGTAAGACCGGTCGTCGCCAGCAGGCGTTCTGCCCGGTCCGGTTCAGCCAAGGTCCATCCCAGTGCATGCAGGGCGACCGCGCGAGCGGCGTCGATTGTAACGGGGCCGCGCATTGCGTATCATCCGGATATAGAAAGGGTCGGTCACCGCGTGGCGAAAAAGGTACTCGTTGTCGAGGACAACGAATTGAACCTGAAGCTGTTCTGCGATCTTTTGCGCGCGCATGAGTGGGTGGCGGAGCCTGTGCGCGACGGTCGCACGGCGGTGGCGCGGGCAGCGGAAATCCTGCCCGACCTGATCGTGATGGACATCCAGATGCCCCACGTCACCGGGTACGAACTGATCTTGGCGCTGAAGGCCGACCCGACGTTGAAGGCGATCCCGATCATGGCGGTGACCGCCTATTCGGGGCGGGAGGACGAGGAGCGCATCCGCGGTGCGGGCGCCGACGCCTATGTCTCCAAGCCCATCAGCCTGGCGCGCTTCATGGAGGCGGTGAACGCGCTGACGTGACGGGCGGGGTGGCGGCGGTCTTCGGATCACCCGCCCTGACCGTGTGTCCGTTGGCATCGTCGAGGGGGAGCGACATCAACCCCTCAACTACCTCGCAATGACGATAGGGCGGCTGCCACGTCATCGCGCTCGGGACCGAGCGCCATTGCGGTGTCAATGAATATGCGCGCTCGATCGCCCCCGAAACGAACGGGTCCAGCCGACGGTAACATGTAACGATAAAAGCCGCGGGGGTCGCCCGCGGCTTTCGTATCGGTAATCCAGCGTGGCGGCGGACCGCCAGCGCGGCTTACTTGATCTTGGCTTCCTTGAACTCGACATGCTTGCGCACGACGGGATCGTACTTGCTGAAGCTCAGCTTTTCCGTCTTGGTGCGCGGGTTCTTCTTGGTGACGTAGAAGAAGCCGGTGTCGGCGGTGCTGACGAGCTTGATCTTGACGGTGGTCGGCTTGGCCATGAGCCCTAATCCTGAAAAAGAAGAGAGCGGCCAGCCGCAAGGCCCCCGCTCGATCAGTCGCCGCCAATGATGCAATCGCGCGCCTGAGTCAACCGTGCAGTCAACCGTGCACGTCACTCGTGCGGACCGATCGTGCCGGTCGGTTCACGGCCCTTTAACCTAAAGGGTGCAGCATCCACGCCATCGCAACGACGAACGGACGAGGACGAGATGGCACAGATGGGCGAACTGGATGCGGTACGAGCCGAACTGGCCTCGCGACTGGCGGCGATCGACGTGCGGGCGCCTTATGCGCGCTCCTGTGAACTGGCACCGGATGTCGATGCGATCCGGGTGATCGCGCACCGCAATGGCCTGAACCCCGCCGTCACCGTGGCGCACTTCCTCGATTCGGCATTGTCGCGGGGCGAGAGTGGGCCGTTGGTGCATGGCTGGCTGTCGCTGCTCGCCGACGCGATCGGCAGCGAGCGACAGGATGTCGCCGCGTGCGAGACGTTCGCCGCCGCCTGTTCGGTGCGACTGGCGGGGTAGAAGCGCGGGAGCCATTTGCCGGGCGGATCGTTGCGCAACCGAACCCGATCCGGAGCTTTGCATGGCTGACATCAATCCCGCACTCGATACCCCGAGCGACCTGAACAGCAACGACACCCGCACCGTCGCCGATGCGCTGAACATCGCGCTGGCGGACTGCTATGCGATCTACCTGAAGACCAAGAACTTCCACTGGCACGTTTCCGGTCCGCACTTCCGCGACTATCACCTGATGCTCGACGATCAGGCGACGCAGGTGCTGGGCGTCACCGACGCCATCGCCGAGCGCGTCCGCAAGACCGGCAACACCACGCTGCGCTCGATCGGCGATATCGCCCGTCGCCAGCAGATCGCCGACAACGATCGCGATTTCGTCGGCCCTACCGAGATGCTGGCCGAACTGCGTGACGACAATCTGAAGCTGGTCGAGGCGCTTCGCGATGCGCGCGAACGGGCGGAGTCGGCGGGCGACACCGCTACCTCGTCACTGGCGGACGATTGGATCGACCAGGCGGAGGAACGGGCGTGGTTCCTGTTCGAGGCGAGCCGCAAGGGCTGAACCACGCGGCTGAAGGAGTTACGACATGCTGAAACTGGCCATCATCTTCCTCGTCGCCGGGCTGGTGCTCGGTGCGCTCGGCTTCGGCGGGATCGGGGGTGCCTTTGTCGGCATCGCCAAAATCCTGTTCTTCATCGCGCTGGCGCTGTTCGTGATCTTCCTCGTGCTGGGGTTGATCGCGGGCAAGAAGGTCAAGAACGCGATAGACTGACCGGCCGCCGCAGGCGCACCAGCCACAGATCGGGTGGTGCGCCGAAGCGGAACGGCAGGACGCTGGTACCCAGCCCGGCACCGATGACGACGGTACGTGGCCCTTCGCGGACCACGCCGCAAGCATAGCGCCGACCATAGCGCGAGGCGGTGTGGATGGCACCGGCAAAGGGCAGCACGATCTGGCCGCAATGTGTATGCCCCGCCAGCATCAATGCGATATCAGCAGGCATGGTTGAAGTGCTGTCCGGCGAATGGCCAAGCAGCAGCTTCGCGCCAGACAACCCGCGCATCGCCGCCACGGTATCGTCCATTCTGTCATGCCCGGTCGGCTCGTCGTCTATCCCCCCGATCACCAGTGGCCCGCGCTTCACCGCCTCATTGGTGAGCAACGTGACGCCGGCACGGTGCAACGTCGCGGCAACGCGTGCCGGATCGGTCCAGTAATCGTGATTGCCCAGTACCGCGACGGTTCCGAGCGGAGCGATCAGGCCGGCGAGCGGCGCAAGCTGCGGTGCGGCATCGGCGTCGACCGGCATGTGCCCGGCGATGAAGTCACCGGCCAGCACCACCAGATCGGGGTGCAGCGCGTTCACCTGCGCGACGATCCGTGTCAGCCGCGCCTCGTCCATGCTCAGGCTGCCGACATGCAGGTCGCTCAGCAGAGCCACGGTGACCGGGTGGGCACCGGCGGGCCAATCGGGCAGCATCACCGTCGTTTCCCGTATCCGCGGCGCTGATCGTGCCTGCCATAGCATCGCGGCGGCCAGGATCATCGTGATCGATAAGAGCGCGGCCCCCGCCGCCAGCAACCTGCGCATTATCACCGGATAGCGGGGTGTAGCGCACGATGCCAATGCCCGGCACGTCCGGGTGGAGCGCAATCCCCATCATGCGCGTTGGCACCGGATGCACGCTTTCGCCGCGCTTCTCGATTCGTTGATCTACACGCGCAGCCGACTGGCGAAGCTCAAGCTGATCGCCGGTTATCTGCGGGAAACGCCCGATCCCGATCGCGGCTGGGCGATGGCGGCGCTGACCGGCGATCTCGACCTGCCCGGCGTCAAGCCGGCGTTGATTCGCGCACTGATCGAGGAGCGGGTCGATCCGGTGCTGTTCCGGATGAGCCGCGACTATGTCGGCGATACCGCGGAGACGGTGGCGCTGCTGTGGCCGGCGCCCGTCGTCCCGCCCGAGGCCGCAGAGCCGCTGACGGTGGCAGGGGCGGTCGACCGGCTGCGGCACCTGTCGCGGGCCGACGCGCCGGCCGAACTGGCACGGATGCTCGACCGGCTGGATGCGGAGGAACGTTTCGCCCTGCTCAAGATGGCGACCGGGGGCCTGCGCATCGGTGTGTCCGCGCGGCTGGCCAAGACCGCGCTGGCCGATGCGTTCGAGCTCGATCTCGACCGGATCGAGGAACTCTGGCACGCGCTGAAGCCGCCCTATGCGCCGCTGTTTGCCTGGATCGAGGGGCAGGGCGACGAACCGACCGCCGAGGACGTGCCGGTGTTCCGCCCCTTCATGCTGGCGCACGGGCTGGAGGATGCGCGCGTCGATCTGGCCGACTACGCGGCGGAATGGAAATGGGACGGCATCCGCGTCCAGATCGTCCATGTCGCCGGGCAGACCCGCCTCTACAGCCGGACCGGCGACGACGTGACCGGCAGCTTCCCCGATGTCGCCGCCGCCTTTGCCGAGGCGGGCGCGGTCGACGGCGAATTGCTGGTGCGGGGCGAGGCGCAGGGCGGCACGCTGGAGGACGGCGGCGGCGCGGCCAGCTTCAACGCGCTGCAACAGCGGCTGGGGCGCAAGACGGTATCGGCGAAGATGCTGGCCGAATATCCCGCCTTCGTCCGCCTCTACGACATATTGGTCGACGGGACAGAGGATGTCCGCGCGCTGCCCTGGACCGAGCGTCGTGCCCGGCTGGAGGCGTTCGTGCCGCGTCTCGACCCCGACCGGTTCGACCTGAGCCAGGTCATCGCCGCCGCCGATTTCACCGAGCTGGAAGCGATCCGCGCCGGCGCGCGCGATGCCGCGATCGAGGGGGTGATGCTGAAACGGCGCGATTCGCCCTATGTCGGCGGCCGCCGCGTCGGGCTGTGGTACAAGTGGAAGCGCGATCCGCTGACCGCGGATTGCGTGATGATGTACGCGCAGCGCGGCAACGGCCGGCGATCCTCCTATTACAGCGACTACACCTTTGGCTGCTGGACGGAGGAGGGTGAGCTGGCCCCGGTCGGCAAGGCCTATTCGGGCATCACGGATGAAGAACTGAAGATGCTCGACAGGTTCGTCCGCAACCATACCCTCAACCGCTTTGGCCCGGTGCGCGAGGTGGAGAAGACGCTGGTGCTGGAGATCGCGTTCGATTCGGTCCATGCCTCCACCCGGCATAAGTCGGGGGTGGCGATGCGCTTTCCCCGCATCGCGCGGATCAGGCTCGACAAGCCCGCCGCGGAGGCGGACCGGCTGGCGACCCTGCAAAAGCTGGTGACATGAAATCCCCCTGCCGTCGCTACGCTCGCAACGACAGGGTGGGTCCTGTCGATGTCATCGCGCTTTAGCGCCAGCGCCGCTCGATCATCGGGCGCAGGCGGATCGCCAGGCAGATGGCCAGCGGCCAGAACAGCGTGTTGGCGATATCCCCCAATGTATCGGACCAGCGCCACGATCCGTAATGGAGCCGGTCCATCACCTCGTTGAACAGTTCCGCCACCACGACCACCGACAGGGGTATGAGGCTACCGAGCGAGCGGCGGGTGACGATCCGGGCCAGCATCAGCACCGCCATCCCGGCATGGATGTGCAGCACGGTATCCGACAGGCCGGTGCCATCGCCCAGCCACAGGATGAACCGCGCATAGAAGGCGGGGGCGTCCGCCGCCCCCGCAACGGAATTGTCGATCAATGCGCGATCGCTTTCGAATTGGAGAAAGAGGGGCCGGCGAGCGAGGGAGACGCCGTCGCGCACGCAGCACGGAAGCGCGACCCCAGTTGCGGCGCAAGCCGGCGGATGTCGAGCACGTTGACCCCGGCCAGTGCGATCGTACCTAGGCGGGGGTCGTCGGTCTCGATCAGGATGCCGGTCGCGGTGGACCGCACGCTGCGCCACCCGATCTCCCGCGCGATCAGCCGGGCGCCCAGCCGCTTCACCGCCGCGACCCGGCCATCGTCGGTGACGGCAAGCGCACCGGTACCGTCCGCGCCCACTACCGCGCCTGCGACCCGGACGCCGGTCAGCGCGGCCTCCACCGCTTCGGCGGCATCCTCGGGTGTACCGATGCGATGGCCATGGCGACCACGTCGCCACAGCCAGCCGAGCGACATCGCCAGCCCCAGCACGACCACGCCGATGGTGGCATAAACCACTACTGCCGGCACCGCGACGCCGGCAACCGCCAGCGACGCCGTCATGGTCATGCTCCTCCGGCCTTGCCCGCCGCCAGCGTATCCAGCATCGGCCGGATGCCCGACAGGTCGTAGCCCGCGCCCGCCGCCTGTGCGACGAGCAGCGTTGGATCGCGCCCCACCCGCGCCGCCGCCAGCGCCCACAGGTTGCACGAGCGCGTGCCCGACCGGCAATAGGCCAGCACCGGCCCGTCCGCCGCCGCCAGCGCGGCGGCCATCGCCTCCAGCTGGGGATGGCTGAACCCCGCCTGCGTCACGGGGATGGCGTGATAGGCGAGCCCGGCGGCCTCCGCGCTGGCGCGGATCTCGTCACCGGTCGGCTGGCCCGGTTCCTCGCCATCGGGACGGTTGTTGACGATCGCGACAAAGCCGGCGGCGGCGATCGCGGGCACGTCGGCGGGGGCGATCTGGGGCGCCACGGCGACGCGGTCGTTGAGGGGGCGGATCATGATAACGCGACCTTAGGCGAGCTTTGTCGCGCCGTCAGCCCTCATGGTCGCGAATCACGTCGAGAAACGCGTCGCCATACGCATCCAGCTTGCGTGCCCCTATTCCCGACAGGATCGACAGCTTGGCCCGGCTGTCCGGCCGCTGCGCCGCCATGTCGCGCAATACCGAATCGTGGAAGATCACATAGGGCGGGACGCCCGCCGCCTGCGCCAGTTCGCGCCGACGCGCGCGCAGCGCCTCGAACAGGGGATTGTCGGCGGGGTTGGCGGTGACCGGCGTCTCGCCGCGACGGCGGCGTTCGCGTTTGGGCGGGATCACGATCGACAGTCGCGCCTCGCCCTTCAGCAGCGGTTTCGCCGCGGGGCCGAATTCCAGCCCGCCATGCGCGTTGGTGCGCAGCGCGTCGCGCAGCAGCAGCGCGCGCGCCACCGGCTTGATCAGTGCGGTCTCTTCGCCGTCGACGATGCCCCAGACCGACAGCCCTTCATGCCCGCGATCGACGCTGCGGTCGGTCGACTGGCCCAGCAGCACCTGCTCGATATAGGTGGCGCCGAACAACTGCCCGGTGCGGAACACCGCCGACAGGAACTTGCGCGCCGTCTCGGTGGCATCGACCGCGTCGGGGCTGCCCAGGCAATTGTCGCAATTGCCGCAGTCCTCGGCCAGGGTTTCGCCGAAATGCTGGAGCAGGATGCGCCGCCGGCATCCCCCCGTCTCGACCAGCGCGCCGAGCGCGGCCAGCCGCTGCCGCTCGCCCGGCTGGCGTTCCGGCTCCACCTCGCCGATCCGCTGGCGGGCACGGGCGAAATCCTCCGCCCCCCAGAACAGGTGCGCGACCGACGGGTCGCCGTCGCGCCCGGCACGGCCGGTTTCCTGATAATAGGCCTCGATCGATTTCGGCAGGCCGGCATGGGCGACGAAGCGCACGTCGGGTTTGTCGATCCCCATCCCGAACGCCACCGTGGCGCAGATCACCATGTCCTCCGACGCGACGAAATCCGCCTGGTTCTTCGCGCGAATGTGCGCTTCCAGCCCGGCGTGATAGGCGCGGGTCGGGCGCCCGGTCTTCGCCAGCGTTTCCGCCAGTTTCTCGGTCGCGGCGCGGGTCTGGGCATAGACGATGCCGGGGCCGGGGGTGGCGGCGATCAGGTCGGCGATCTGTTTCGACGTGTTCGCCTTCGGGCTGATCGAATAGCGGATGTTGGGCCGGTCGAACCCCGACACGATCATGCCCTCGGTCGGGATGCCCAGCTGCTTGACGATATCGGCGCGGGTATGCGCGTCGGCGGTCGCGGTCAGTGCGAGGCGGGGTACGTCCGGAAACGCATCCATCAGCGGTTCGAGCAGGCGGTAATCGGGGCGGAAATCATGGCCCCATTCGCTGACGCAATGCGCCTCGTCGATCGCGAACAGGCTGAGTTTCGATTCGCTCAGCAACTCGCGAAAATGCCCGGTCGAGGCGCGTTCGGGGGCAATGTAGAGTAGATCGAGCTCGCCCGCGCGGAACCGGGCCAGCGTCTCGCCCCGGTTCTGGTCGACCGAGGTCAGGGTGGCGGCGCGGATGCCGACCGCCTCGGCCGCGCGCAACTGGTCGTGCATCAGCGCGATTAGCGGGCTGACGACGACGCACGTCCCCTCCATCATCACCGACGGCAGCTGATAGCAGAGCGACTTGCCCGCGCCGGTCGGCATCACCGCCAGCGTGCGTTTCCGGTCAAGCACGCGCGCGACGACATCCGCCTGCACGCCGCGAAAGCCGTTGAAACCGAAGACGCGCTGGAGAACGGGAAGGGGGTCTGCGACCATCGACGTGTCTGTAGGGACATGCGCGTGCGCGGTCGAGCCGGCTCGAGGGATCGTTTCGCCTCCGTGCTGACATGATTGCCGCTCAGGCTGCCGCTTCGGCGTGTGGGGGACAGGATATGCGGGCGGGAATCATGATCGGCGCGGTGGTGGTGCTGACGCCCGCGGCGACCCCACCCGGCGAACGGATCGTGCGGATCGACACGACGATCCCGATGACGGTGCAGGGAGTGGCGGGCCGCCTGCGGATCGATCCGGGTGCGCCGGGGCGGCCGGTGCTGGCACCGGGCTATGCCGAGCAGGTGGGGCTGAAGGGCGGCGGCCTGATGGGCTTCGGCGTCATCTATCATGTCGGGCGGGAGAAGGTGCCAGCCCGGACCGAGGTCGCGGCGGTCGTGCTGGATGGCGGCAAGGTGCACAAGCACCGGGTAATATGGGCGCCCCGCGCTTTCGCTGCCGGGGTGGAAGGGGCGATGGGGCCGGGCGGCCTCGACGAACCGGTCGTCCGTTTCGTGCTGCGTCCGGCCATGGCGGGCGAACGGACGGTGGCGATCCCCGTCGCGCCGGCGGGTGGATTGTTCGGCAGCTGGTCGCCAATGGCGGGGCAGGTCGATGTCGGCGGCCTGCCGCTGCGTGTCCGCTTCGCGCCCTATCTCGTGAAATCGGTGGCGACCGCCGGGGCGGCGGCGCAGATGGCAGAAGCGTTGGGCGGGCGGCTGGAAGACGGGACGGGCACGGCAGAAATCGCCTTCGGCCTGATGCGGCCGGTACGTGGCATGGCGCTGGCCCAGCCGCTGGCGATCGGCCCGCTCGCGCTGCCCAGGGTGGCGGTGCGGACTGCGGACATCGGCAGCGTGAACGGGCTGCCGACCACCGGCGAGGCCGCCGAGGCCGATCCCGACGAGATCGTCGTCGTCGCCAAGGGCAAGCGTGCGCCCGGATCGATGACGCTCGGCGCGGACTATCTTGGGCGCTGTTCGTCGATCGTGTTCGACAAGCCCGCCCGGGTGATCCGCCTGACCTGCGCCTGATTGCCCTGGCCGTCGATCCGGATAGGATGGCGGCAACAGACGGGAGAGGGCGATGCGCAGGGCGGCCATGATGCTGGGTACGATGCTGGGCGCGACCGCCATCGCGGCGGACCGGCCCGTCACCGAACGGATGGTGCCCGGGCTTGGCGAGGTCGAGGTGCGGATCAACCGCCAGCCGATGCGGTGGCGGATCGATCCGGCGGCGTTCAACATGCCGTTCCTGTCTGCCGAGGCCGCGCGCCGCGCCAAGCTGCGGGCGGGGGATGTGACGCTGCTCTATGCGGTCGGGCCGGAGATCGTGCGGGGCGATACCGGGCAGGCGACGGTGCAGGGCGCGCGGCGATCGACCGTCGCCTGGTTCCCGCGCCCTTATGCCGCGGGGCTGGACGGCGTGGTCGGGCCGGGCGGGCTGGCGGAACAGCGCGTGCGCTTCGTCTTCCGCCATCCCCGCCCCGGTGAACGGACGGTGACGTTGCCGATGATCGGGCAGGACGGACCGCTGGGCAACTGGGGGAGCCTGTTCGCGATGATCGAGGTGGGGGGCGAGCCAATGCGGGTGCGCTTCGATCCGCACCATCCCCACACGCTGGCCACCGCCAATGCCGGGCGGCGGTTGGCGGAGGCCTATGGCGGGCAGTTCGTGGGCGGCCCGTTCACCACCGAGATCGCCTTCGGGATCGAACGGCCGGTGCGACCGATGCGGCTGGCACGCGCCGTGGCGGTCGGGCCGCTGGCCCTGACCATGATCGGCGTACGCACCAAGGATGTCGGCAGCAGCGCAGCGGTGCCGGAAGCGGGTACGCCACCCCCCGATCCGGACGAGATCGTCGTCGTCGCGCGCGACAAGCGCTATGATCCCGAACGCGACCGGCTGTCGCTGGGGGCGGACGTGTTGCGGCCCTGCTCGACTCTGGTGTTCGACAAGCGGGCGCGGACGATCGAACTGAGCTGTCTGGTGAAGTAGCGGTTATTCCGCCGCAGCCAGCGCCTCGTCCCGCTCGCTGGCCTGCCGGGCCCACATCGCCGCATATAGGCCGCCACGACGCAGCAGCTCGGCATGGCTGCCGCGTTCCGCCACCTGGCCGCCATCCAGCACCACGATCTGGTCGGCGTGGACCACGGTGGACAGGCGGTGCGCGATGACGATGGTGGTGCGGCCGCGCTCCACCTGTTCCAGCGTGGCGAGGATATCCGCCTCGGTCCTGCTGTCGAGCGCACTGGTCGCCTCGTCCAGGATCAGGATCGGCGGGTTTTTGAGCAGGGTACGCGCGATCGCCACCCGCTGTTTCTCGCCACCCGACAGTTTCAGGCCGCGTTCGCCGACGCGGGTGTCGTAGCCGTCGGGCTGGCGTTCGATGAAGCCGGCAATCGCGGCCCCGGCGGCGGCGCGGCGCACCTCGTCCTCGCCCGATCCCTCGCGGCCATAGGCGATGTTGTAACCGATCGTGTCGTTGAACAGCACGGTGTCCTGCGGCACGATGCCGATCGTGGCGCGCAACGAGGCTTGGGTGACGGCGGCGATATCCTGCCCGTCGATGGTGATCCGGCCGCCATCCACGTCGTAAAAACGGTAGAGCAGCCGCGCGAGCGTCGACTTGCCCGCGCCCGATGATCCGACCACCGCCAGCGTGGTGCCAGCCGGCACGTCGAGGTCGAGCCCGTGCAGGATCGGCCGACCGGCATCATAGCCGAACGACACGCCTTCGAAGCGGACATGCCCGCGCGCCACCGCCAGCGCGGGCGCCCCGGGCGCGTCGACGATCTCGGCTGGCGTATCGACCAGCGCGAACATGCTGCCCATGTCGATCGCGCCCTGCCGGATGGTGCGATAGACCATGCCGAGCAGATCGAGCGGGCGGAACAACTGCGCCAGCAGCGTCGACACGAACACCACGTCGCCCGCCGAAAAGCTGCCCCGGCTCCACCCCCAGGCGACATAGGCCATGCCGCCACCCAGCATCGTGTTGGTGATCGCCGCCTGCCCGACATTGAGCCACGCCAGCGAGTTCTCGGACTTGGTGGCAGCGCGGGCATAGGCATCGACCGCGGTTTCATAGCGGCGCGCCTCGCGCTCCTCCGCCCCGAAATACTTGACCGTCTCGAAATTGAGCAGCGAATCGACCGCGTGCGCCACCGCGCCGGTGTCGAGATCGTTCATCTTCACGCGCAGCGCGTTGCGCCAGTCGGTGACCATCCGGGTGAACCAGATGTAGACCGCGACCATCGCGACGGTCGCCGCGACCAGCCACACGCCGAAGCTGTGCCAGAAGATGCCAAGCACCAGCACCAGTTCCAGCAGCGTCGGGGCGATGTTGAACAGCAGGAAATACAGCATCGTATCGATGCTCTTGGTGCCGCGCTCCACCACCTTGGTCACCGCGCCGGTGCGGCGTTCCAGATGGAAGCGCAGCGACAGGCCGTGCAGATGGCGGAACACGTCGGCGGCCAGACGGCGGGTGGCGTCCTGCCCGACCCGTTCGAACACCGCGTTGCGCAGATTGTCGAACAACGTCGTCCCAAATCGCGACGCAGCATAGGCGACGACCAGTAGCACGACGAGCGTGGCGACACCTCGATCCCCGCCCGCCATCCGGTCGACCGCGTATTTCAGCGTATAGGCCGCGCCGAACACCTGCACGAGCTTGGAGCACAGTACGAGCATCATCGCCGCGGCGATGCGCAGCCGTGCCCCCGGCTGATCCTTCGGCCACAAATAGGGCAGGAAGCGGCGGAGCGTGGGGATCAGCGGCTGATCGAGGGTGGCGGGACCGGTGACGGGAGGCATCTGCATCCCATGTCGGGGGTGCGGGGCGTGGGCGCAACACCCGACAGCATCATCGTTGCCGGTCAAGCCGCTCCATCGCACGGGCGGAACATCCGGACGACGCTATCCGTTCTATCCGGCGACTGGAGAAGCACATGGAACCGATGTTCTTCGTGATGGCGATTCTGGGATGCGGCGATGGCAACGGCCAATGCACCGACGCGCGGATCGTGCCGACCCATTATACCACGATGGCACAGTGCCGTGCCGCGCTGCCGACGCAGCTGGCGGCGAATACCGACGTGCCGTTTCCCGTGATCGGCGCGGATTGCCGGCGCAACGGGGTTGAGATGGCGCAGGCCGTCGGTAAACCACGCAACCGCGGATAATCGGTCGCCGGTCAGGCCGGCAGCGTCACGATCGCGGTTAGCCCGCCCCCCGGTGTCGCTTCCAGTATCATCGTTCCGCCATGCAGCGTCGTGATATCGCGTACGATGCTCAACCCGAAGCCGTGGCCGTCTCCCCGTTCATCGAGGCGTATACCGGGTTCCATGGCACGGGTCCGGTCTGCGTCGGGGATGCCGGGGCCATCGTCGATCACCCGCAACGTCACCATCCGGGCATCGCGATCGGCGGTCACGCGCACGTGGTGGCGGGCATGGCGGGCGGCGTTGTCGATCAGGTTGCCGGCAACCTCGTCCAGATCGTGCGGATCAAGCCGGACGGTCAGGTCGGGACCGATGTCATGGATGACGGCGATGCCACGATCGGCATGCAGCCTTGTTACGACCTGCGCCAGATCGGTCAGCGCGGGGGCGAGCGGGGTCGCTGGGGGACGACCGCCCCCGGCACGGGCACGGCCGAGATGGTGGCGGATGGTGGCGTCGATCCGGTCGACCTGACGGCGGCGGACGGGATCGTCGCCCACTGCCAGCGCCAGTGTCGCCACCGGGGTCTTGAGCGCATGGGCAAGATTGGCGGCGGACAAGCGCGCGGTGGCGAGCGCGGCCTGCGTATCGGCGGCCAATGCGTTGAGTTCGATGGCGAGTGGCCGGAGTTCGGTAGGCTGATCCTCGTCGATCCGGTCGATCCGCCCCGCCCGCAACGCCGCCACCGCGTCGCGCAACGATCGGAGCGGACGCAGGCCGATCCGCAATTGCACCCACGTCACCGCCGCCATCAGTCCGCCAAGGATGGCCAGCGCCAGCAGCAACGGCGTCACTGCTTCCCGGATCGGCTGCGCGATCACCGCCTGCGGGGCAGCGACGGTGATGGTCACCGTTCCGCTGGTGGTCGCCAGCACATGGCGGCGGGCATGGAGCACCACGCCGTCCGCACCGATACCGTCGAGGGGGACCGGTACCTCCGCCGGGTCCACCGGCATCGGCGGTCCGCCTTCCGGACCCGACCGGTGGTCGCGACCGTGATGACGGGGCATGGTGCGCACCGTCATCGTCGCCAGCCCGGCATCGCCCAGCGCCTCGCGCGGGGTGTGGATCAGCCATCGCCAGTCGCGGCCCATCGTCAGCAGCCCGCGATGCGAGCGCAGTAATCGCGCGTCGACCCGTCCGTCCGCGCCGACGGTGCTGGCGAGCAGCGCGATCTGCGCGTCCAGCCGCTGGTCGATGCCACGCGTCACGAAGCGTTCCAGCACCCCTGCGATCGCCCAGCCCGCCACGACCAGCGCGACGACGGTCGCCAGCGCGGACAGCGCCGCCAGCCGCCCCCCGATCGAGCGCGGCCACCACCTCATGGCGCTTTCCCGTCCGCGGTCAGGCGATAGCCGCGCCCGCGCACCGTTTCGATCGCCGCGGCCCCGATCTTCTTGCGCAGCCGGCCGACGATCACCTCCAGGCTGTTCGAATCGACATCGGCATCGCCTTCGTACACCCGTTCCAGCAGGTCGAGCCGTTCGACCACGGTCTCCTTGCGCAGCATCAGCGCGGACAGGACACGCCATTCGAACGCGGTCAGCTTCAGCGGCAGGCCGTCCAGCTCGAACTGCCCGGTCTGGGTGTCGAAGCCGATCGCACCGCAGGCGATGCGCGCGGCGGCATGGCCGGCGGCGCGGCGGACGAGGGCGCGGAGCCGCATCACCAGTTCCTCGACGCGGAACGGCTTCACCAGATAATCGTCCGCCCCCGCCTTGAACCCGGCGACCTTGTCCGACCACGCCTCGCGCGCGGTCAGGATCAGCACCGGCATCGTGCGGCCGGCGCGACGCCATTCGGCCAGCACGGTGATGCCGTCCTTCCCCGGCAGGCCAAGGTCAAGGACGGCGGCGTCGAACGCCTCCGTCTCGCCCAGGTGCGCGCCGTCGATGCCGTCGGTGGCGAGATCGACCGCGAAATGTTCGGCGCGCAGGGCGCGGGCGATCGCGGGGCCGAGATCGGCATCGTCCTCGACTAGCAGGATACGCATGACGGCCGGGCTAGCATCGATTGCGGGTGGGGAACCATCCCCGATGCTCCTGACCGCACGGCCTAAACCGAGACTGAACGGCGCGGTTCAGGGGGCATCGGGGGCGAGGCGGTAGAAGGGGGCATCGAGCATGAGGAGCAGATGATGAGCAGGATGACATGGTGGACTCCGCGGGCGCGGATGGGACTGGCGGCGGCGGCCCTGCTGGCGGCAGGCGCGGCGGGTGGCGCCGGCGCGGTGTCGATGACGCGACCGGCGGTAACGATGGCGCCGACCGTCGCCACCCCGATCGCCCGGCTGGCCGCGTCGAGCGGGATCGTGACGGTCAAGGGGCGTGTCGCCGAGATCTATGGCGACCGGATGATCGTGCAGGATGCGACCGGACGGACGATGGTGGCGGGCAACCGCGAGGTGGCGGCCACGCTGGTACGCGGCAGCGCGGTGATGGTGCAGGGCCGTTATGACGACGGCCAGTTGCGCGCCGCCTATCTGGTCGATCCCGCCGGACAGGTCACCGAGGTCGGGCCGCGTCACGGACCGGGCGGGCCGGGACGCGATGGCCCTGGTGGCCCCGGACCGAAGGGGCCGCGCCATGGCCCCGGGCATGGGCCGGATCGGGGACCGGGTGGCGCGCCGGACGGTCCGCCGCCCCCGCCGCCCGCCGATGACGTGGCACCGCCACCCCCGGCAGCCGGTGCGGGGACGCCGCCCGCCGCTGGCATGGTGCGCCCGCCGGCCCCCGCCGCCGGCGCCACCGCGACGCCGCGCCCCGCCGGTGCGGCGCCGACGCCACAGCGGTGACATGAAACGGCGCGATCGGGGGCGGGTCGGCTGGTGCCGGCTTGTCCCCGGTCCGCGTCCTGCTAGGCAAGGGGTGATCGCCCGACAGGACAGAGGCGATGGATGCGATCGGACGGGGATGCCGCCACCGGCAAGGGGTCCGTCATGTCACGTCGTCGTTCGATTACCCGCAACCTTGTCTGGGCCGGCACCGCGCTCGGCAGCCTCGCACTGGCGCTCGCCGCCGGTGGTGCGGAGGCACAGGCGATCGGTGCCGTACCGGCGGACGGACAGGCCACCGCCGCCCCCGCCGGCCAGCCTGCGCATGAGGACGGGCTGAGCGAGATCGTCGTCACCGCATCGCGCCGCGAGGAATCCGCCAAGGACGTGCCCGTCGCGGTCGCGGTGATCGCGGGCGAAAAGCTCGACGTGCTCAATTCCAGCGGCCTCGACGTGCGTTTCCTCGCGGCACGGGTGCCCAGCCTGCAGGTCGAAAGTTCGTTCGGGCGGACCTTTCCGCGGTTCTATATCCGCGGTCTCGGCAATACCGATTTCGATCCCAATGCCGCGCAGCCGGTGTCGGTCGTCTATGACGATGTCGCGCTGGAAAGCCCGATGCTGAAATCCTTCCCCGTGTTCGACCTGCAAAGCGTGCAGGTGCTGCGCGGGCCACAAGGGACGTTGTTCGGGCGCAACACGCCGGCCGGTGTCGTGAAGCTTGATTCGGTCCGGCCGTCCGAGACGCCGTCGGCCTATGCCAGCCTCAGCGTCGCCACCTACAACACCGTCAATGCGGAGGCGGCGTCCGGCGGCCCGATCGGCGGCGGCTTCAGCTACCGCGTGTCGACGCTGCTCCAGCGCCGCGACGACTGGGTGCGCAACACCAGCGCCAGTTCCGGCACCAGCCCACTCGCCAGCCCCGGGCTGGAGGGATATCTGGATTATGCCGGGCGCGTTCAGATCGCCTACAGCGGCGGCGATTTCAACGCGCTGGCCAATGTCCATGGCCGCGAGCTGGAGGGCAGCCCGCGCATTTTCCGCGCCGGCCTGTTCCAGCGCGGCAACAATCGCTTCACCCTCGGCTTCGACAAGGACGTGGCGGCGCTCGACGGCATCACCGACCAGTCGCTGACCCAATGGGGCGCGAACCTGCACCTCGACTATCACCTGGCGGGGCTGGGCACGCTCTATTCGATCACCGCCTATGAACGGGCGACGGTCAACAGCGTCGGCGATATCGACGGCGGTGATCGCTATCCGTTCAGCGGCGGCACGATCGGCCAGCTGAACGTCGGCCTGTTCCCGTCCAACACCGGCGGGCGCACCAAGCCACGCGAATTCAGCCAGGAGGTGCGCTTCGCCACCGACGATCTGGGTGGGGTGCGGTTGCAGGCGGGCGGCTATTATTTCCGGCAGCGGCTGAACTACGACGAATATGCCTTCTCGGGCTCTACCGTCTCGACGCAGGATATCCGCCACCGCAACCGCAACGAGAATTACGGCATCTTCGCCTCGGCCGAGTACAAACCGGTCGACGATCTGACGGTGCGTGGCGGCGTGCGTTATTCGCACGACAAGCGGCGCGATCTGGTCGAGGGCTTCTCCCCCGGCCTGACCCCCGGACTGACGCTGCCGATCACCACGCGGGTGACGGGCGACAACGTGTCGTGGGATGCCAGTGCCACTTATGCGCTGACCGACGCGGTCAACGTCTATGGCCGGTTCGCGACCGGGTATCTGGGGCCGGCGATCCAGGACCGGGTGACGTTCGGCAGCCTGCCGACCACCGCCGCTAAGCAGACGACGATCTCGGGCGAGGGCGGCATCAAGGCGCAGTTGTCCCGCGTGTTCCGCTTCGACCTGACCGGGTACTGGAACCGGACCAAGGACCTGCAACTGACCGCGGTGGGCGGCGCGACCAATTCGGCGCGGCTGCTGAACGCCGACAAGGCGATCGGCTACGGCGTCGAGGCGGAGATCGAGGCGCGGCCGATGCCGAACCTGACCTTCACCGCCAGCGGATCGTACAATTTCACCGAAATCCGCGACGGCGACATCGCGGTGGCCCCATGCGGATCGGGGCTGTGCACGGTGCGCGATCCGCTGAACGCCGCCGGCCTCGCCGTGATCGACGGCAACGACCTGCCACAGGCGCCGCGCTGGATCGCGAACGCCACCGCGCGCTATGCGATCCCGCTGGCGAACGGGGACCAGATCTTCGCCTATGGCGACGTTGCCTATCGCGGAAAGATCAATTATTTCCTGTACGAGGCGGCGGAGTTCCGCGGTCGCGCGTCGACCGAACTGGGCCTGAAAATCGGCTACAAGACCGCCGATAACCTGGAACTGAGCGTGTTCGGGCGCAACCTGCTGAACCAGATCCGCAGCATCAGCGCGATCGACTTCAACAACCTGACCGGCATGATCAACGAACCACGGATCATCGGCGGGATGATCCGCTTCACTTATTGATCGGCCCGCCCGTCACCCCGCAGGCGGGGGGACGGGCGCCCGGTCGTTCAGGCCACCGCCCAGCGAGCGGTACAGTTCGATCAGGTTGTTCTCCCGCGTCAGGCGGGTGGTGACGAGGTTCTGCCGCGCGGCATAGGCGGTACGCTGCGCATCCAGCGTGGTCAGGAACGAATCCACGCCGGCGCGGAATCGCGCGTCTGACAGGCGGGCGGCGCCCGTCGCGGCATCAGCGCGCGCAGTTTGCGCCGACAGCTGCTCGCCGATCGTGCCGCGCTGCGCCAGCGCATCGGCGACCTCGCGGAACGCGGTCTGGATCGCCTGTTCGTAGGTGGCGACCGCCACCTGCTGCGACGCGCGCGCATAATCGAGATTGCCCTTCAGCCGGCCGCCGTCGAACAGCGGCAAGGCCACGCCGGGCGTGGCGTTGTAGGTGAAGGTGCCGCCCCCGAACAGGCCGGACAGCGCGGTGCTGATCGTCCCCAGCGTCGCGGTCAGCGAGATGGTCGGGAAGAAGGCGGCGCGCGCCGCACCGATATTGGCGTTCTGCGCGATCAGTTGGTGCTCGGCCTGCAACACGTCGGGCCGGCGCAGCAGTGCCTGCGACGACAGATCGCTGGGCAGCGAATCGAGCGTGTAGCTGTTCGTGCCCAGATCGGTCGGCAACTGTTCCAGCGGCACGGTGGTGCCGACGAGCAGATTGAGCGCGTTCTGGTCGCGGGTGATGGTGGTGCGCAGCGTCGCGATGTCGTTGCGCGCGGCCTGATAATTGGTTTCCGCCTGCCGCACCTCCAGTTCCGATCCCACGCCGACGCGGAACTGCGCGCGGGTCAGGTCCAGTGTCTGCTGGAAGGTCTTCAGCGTCTCCTGCGACAGCCGCAGCTGTTCCTGATCCGACGCCATCGTCAGCCACGCGGTCGCGATCTCGGCGATCAGGCTGATGCGGGTCGACCGCTGCGCTTCCTCGGTCGCGAAATACTGTTCCTGCGCGGCCTGGGTCAGATTGCGGACCCGGCCGAACAGATCGAGTTCGAACTGCGAGAAACCGGCGGTGACCGTATAGGCCTCGATGTTGGACGAGGTGGCCCCGGTACCCGCACCACCGGTCGCTCCGGTGCCGCCGCCGCCGGTGCCACCCGTACCTGTGCCGCCGGTGCCGCCCGTGCCCGTGCCGCCGCCGGCGGTCCCGCCGCTCGCCGCACCCGCCGCGCCGAAGATGTTGTTGGTATAGATGCCCTGCCCCGACACGGTGGTGGAGGGGACGCGATCGGCGCGCTGGACGCGGTATTGCGCGCGTGCCTGCAACACGTTGCCTGCCGCGATCCGCAGGTTGCGGTTGTTGGCGATGCCTGTCTCGATCACCTGCCGCAGGCGCGGATCGGTGAAGAAGTCGCGCCAGCCGATCGCGGTCACGTCGCGTGCATCGGTCGACGCGGCCGGATAGGCGCCGCCCTGCGGCAGCGTCGCCGGGATCGCGCCGGCGGGCCGGACATAGGTCGGCGCGAGGTTGCAGCCGGCCAGCATCGTCGTGGCGGCCAGCGCCACAGTAAGGATAGACCTGTTCACGAAATCACGCTCCCTGCGGCGCGGTGCCGCCATCGGAGGATCGGTTGCCGGCATCGGGTGCGATGTCGGCGTTGGCACGCGGCTTGTGTTCCCCGTCGTGCTTGCCCCCGTCGCCCTTGCCATGTCCGAACAGGCGGCTGACGACGACGAAGAACATCGGCACGAAGAAGATCGCGAGGACCGTGGCCGACAACATGCCGCCCACCACCGCCCGGCCGATCGCGTTCTGCCCGCCCGCGCCCGCGCCGGTCGACACCGCCAGCGGCAGCACGCCGAAGACGAAGGCGAGCGACGTCATCAGGATCGGGCGAAGCCGCAGCCGCGCCGCCTCCACCGCCGCATCGAAGGCATTCATGCCCGACTGGATGCGTTCCTCGGCAAATTCCACGATCAGGATCGCGTTCTTCGCCGACACACCGATCGTGGTGATGAGGCCGACCTGCAGGTAGATGTCGTTGTTGAGACCCGTCAGCGTCGCCGCCAGCAGCGCGCCGATCACGCCCAGCGGCACCACCAGCAGCACCGCGATCGGCACCGACCAGCTTTCGTACAGCGCGGCAAGGCACAGGAACACGAGCAGCAGTGACAGACCGTAGAGGGCCGGGGCCTGCCCGCCGGACAGCTTTTCCTCGAACGACAGGCCGGTCCATTCCAGCGCGGTGCCGGGTGGCAGTTTGTCGTGGATCGCCTCCATCGCCGCCATCGCCGCGCCGGTGCTCAGGCCCGGGGCGGGAGAGCCCTGGATCTGCATCGCCGGCTGACCATTGTACCGGGTCAGCTGCACCGGTGCCTGCGCCCAGTTGAGCGTCGAGAAGGCGGTATAAGGCGCCATCGCGCCGGTCGCGCCGCGGACGTAATAGTCGCCGATATCCTCGGGCGCGAGGCGGAAGGGAGCGTCCGCCTGCACGTAGACGCGCTTCACGCGGCCACGGTCGATGAAGTCGTTGACGTATGCGCCGCCCCAGGCAGTGGCGATGGTCGAGTTGACGACGCCGAGGTCGAGGCCGAGTGCGCGCGCCTTGTCCTGATCCACGTCCACCTTCAACTGCGGTGCATCGTCCAGGCTGAGCGGGCGGACCTGCGCCAGGCTCTTGTCGCCCATCGCCATGCCCAGCATCATGTTACGCGCCTGAAGCAGCTTGTCGTGGCCCTGACCGGTCTGGTCGACCAGCTGGACGTCGAAGCCGGTGGCGTTGCCCAGCTCCTGCACGGCCGGCGGCACCAGCGCGAAGATCATGCCGTCCTTATATTGCGAGAACGCACCCATCGCGCGCCCCGCGATCGCCTGCGCCTTGTTCTCGGCGCCCGGACGCTCCTCCCACGGCTTCAGACGAACGAAGGCGAGGCCCGCATTCTGCCCCTGTCCCGCGAAGCTGAACCCGTTGATGGTGAAGACCATCTGCACGGCCTTCTCGTTCTTCAGGAAATGGTCGCGAACCAGGTCGAGGCCCTTGTCGGTCCGCGCGGTGGAGGCGCCGGCCGGCCCCTGCACCAGCGCGATGACGGTGCCCTGATCCTCGTCGGGCAGGAAGCCCGTCGGCAGGCGCCAGAACATGAAGCCCATGATGCCCGCGATCAGCAGATAGACGAGCATCGACCGCTTCCACCCCGTCGCGGTCTTCTTGACGGTGCCCTCATAGGCGGTGGTGGCGTGATCGAACCGCTCGTTGAACCAGCGGAAGAAGCGCGCCAGCGGCCCCTTGCCCTCATGCTTCTTGGGGTCGTGCGGCTTCAGGATGGTGGCGCACAAGGCCGGCGTCAGGATCAGCGCGACCAGCACCGACAATACCATCGCCGACACGATCGTGATCGAGAACTGGCGATAGATCACGCCGGTCGATCCGCCGAAAAACGCCATCGGCAGGAACACCGCCGACAGGACGAGCGCGATGCCGATCAGGGCGCCGGTGATCTCGTCCATCGATTTGCGGGCGGCCTCCTTCGGGGACAGCCCCTCGGTCTGGATCAGGCGTTCGACGTTCTCGACCACGACGATGGCGTCATCGACCAGCAGGCCGATCGCCAGCACCATGCCGAACAGCGTCAGCGTATTGATCGAATAGCCCGCGATCGCCATCACCGCGAAGGTGCCGAGCAGCACGACCGGCACTGCGATCGTCGGGATGATCGTGGCGCGCCAGTTCTGCAGGAACAGGAACATCACGAGGAAGACGAGGATCACCGCCTCGACCAGCGTGTGGATCACCTGTTCCACCGACAGGCGAACGAACGGCGTCGTATCGTACGGGAATTCGGCATGGACGTCCGACGGGAAGCCCTTGGCGATCTCGCCGACGCGCGCCTTCACCGCATCCGCGGTCGCCAGTGCATTGGCACCCGGCGCCAGCTTGATGCCGAAGCCGGAGGCGGGTTTGCCGTTATACTTGGTGTCGAAGCCGTAGCTTTCGGCGCCCAGTTCCACGCGTGCCACGTCGCGCAGGCGCACGACCGCGCCGCCGGCATCCGACTTCAGCCGGATCTCACCGAACTGTGCGGGGGTCTGGAGCCGCGACTGGACCGAGACGGTCGCGTTGAGCATCTGCTCCTTGGGGGCCGGCTGCGCGCCGATCTGCCCTGCGGAAACCTGCGCGTTCTGCGACTGGAGCGCGGCGGTGACGTCGGCGATCGTCAGCTGATAGCTGTTGAGCTTGGTCGGATCGACCCAGACGCGCATCGCATATTGCGAACCGAACAGCTGCGTGTCGCCGACGCCGGAGACGCGGCTGATCGGGTCCTGCAACTGCGCGGCGACCATGTCGGAAAGATCGACCGCGCTGTGCGAGGCGTCGTCCGAATAGAGTGCCATCACGAGCAGGAAGTTATTGGTCGCCTTGGCGACGCGGATGCCCTGTTGCTGAACCTCCTGCGGCAGCAGCGGGGTAGCCGCCTGCAGCTTGTTCTGGACCTGCACCTGCGCGATGTCGGGATCGGTCCCCTGTTCGAACGTCAGCGTGATCGTGACGGTGCCGGCCGACGAGGACGAGGCCGAGAAGTAGCGGAGATTGTCGATCCCCTTTAGCTGCTGCTCGATGATCTGCGTCGTCGTGTTTTCCAGCGTCGTCGCGTCCGCACCCGGATAGGTGGCGGTGATCGAGACCGCGGGCGGGGCGATCGTCGGGAACTGCGCGATCGGCAGGCTGCGGATCGCCAGCACGCCGGCGAGCATCAGGATGATCGCGATGACCCATGCGAAGATGGGGCGATCGATGAAATAACGGGCCATTTCGGGTTACTTAGCCTGTGCCGCGGGGGCGGCTGCCCCCTGGACGGGCGCCTGGGCAGGCGCCTTGTCGCTATAGGGAGCCGTCTTCACGGCGGTGCCGGGCTGCAGGTTCTGCGCGCCCTCCATCACCACCTTGTCGCCGGGCTTCAGCCCGCCGGTGACGAGCCAGTCGGCGCCGACCGTGCGGCTGGTGACGAGCGGGCGGGGCGCGATCTTGCCGTCCTGGCCGACCACCAGCACGGTCGCCTCGCCCTTCTCGTTGCGCGACACCGCGCGCTGGGGGACGAGGATGGCGTTGGCCTGCGTCCCCTCGACCAGCACGGCGCGGACGAACATGCCCGGCAGCAGCAGACCGCGCGGATTGGCGAACTGGGCCCGGATCACCTGGCTGCCGGTGGTCGGATCGACCGTCACATCGGCGAATTTCATCGTGCCTTCGGGGCCGTAGTCCGACCCGTCCTCCAGCTTCAGCTTGACGCGGGCGGCACCACCGCCGCGCGACAGCGCACCCGACAGGATCTGCTGGCGCAGGCGAAGCAGGTCGGCGCTCGACTGCTGGATGTCGACATAGATCGGGTCGAGCCGCTGGATCGTGGTCAGCGGCTCGGTCTGCGACGCGGTGACGAGCGCACCGGTGGTAAAGGTGGAACGACCGATCCGACCGGAGATCGCGGCGCGCACGGTGGTGCGGCCGAGATCGATCTGCGCGGTGCGTAGTGCTGCGGCCTGCGCGGCGACATCCGCCTGCGCCTGCTGCGCGCTCGTCGTCGCATTCTCGAAATCCTGCCGCGAGATCGCGTTGATCTTCACCAGTTCGCCGTAACGGCGCGCCAAAGCCTGGCTGGAGGCGATCGCGGCGCGGGCGCGGGCGACCGCGGCACGCGCGCTGGCGACCTGCGCCTGATAGGGCGACGGATCGATCCGGTAGAGTGGCTGGCCCGCCCGGACGAAGTCGCCTTCCTGGAACAGCCGGGCGAGGACGAGGCCGTTGACCTGCGGCCGGACCTCCGACGTCTCATAGGCGCTGGTGCGACCGGGTAGTTCGGTGCTGAGCGTCACCGATTGCTGACGGACCTCGATCACGCTGACCTGCGGCGGGCCGGGCGGAGGCCCCGCCTGCTGATCGCCGCCACCGCCGCAGCTTGCCAGCAGCAGGGACGCCAGCAACAGGCCAGGGGCGGACATCATCGTGGGGGCGGCATACTTGACCATCGGGGTCCTCGGCGACAAAGAGAGCGAACGTTCACTCACATCGGCCCGCAGCTAAGCCTGGGCATAGCGTTCGTCAAGAAGGATGGTGCGGTGCACAACAAGAAGCGAGATTCGGAACTACCTGCATCCCGTGGCGAAAAAGCGACGCTTCGGCGAAATAAATTGGTCGAGGCCGCCCGTATTCTGTTCGGTGAACACGGCTTCCATGGCACCGGCATGGCACAGATCGCCGATGCATCGGGCATCCGCGTCGGGCAGATTTATCGCGATTTCGAATCGAAGGAAGACATCATCGCCGCGATGGTGGCGGCCGACCTGTCCGATTTTCTTGACGAGGCGGTGCTGGCCCAGGCGATCGCGATGGGCGACCGGCAGCGGGTCCGCCGCTGGGTGCTGGACCTGATGATCCGCAAGCAGCAGCCCAACGACTCGACGCTGTTGCCCGAGATACTGGCGGAGGCATCGCGCAATCCCCGCGTGGCAGCGATCATGCGCGAGGGGGATCAGCGTATCCGCCGCCATGTCGCCGCCGCCCTGGCGATGCTGGCGCCACACGCCGAGTCGGCGTGCGCCCGCTGTGTCGAGGAATTGATGATGACGCTGATGATGGGCGGATGCAGTCGGCGGATGGCGCTGGTCGAGGGGGACTGGCAATTCCTGGAAGGGTGCATGGCGCGGTTCCTGGACCAGCAGATCGCCTGGCTGGCCGACCATGATGATGGCGCCGCCGCCGCTGACCATGCGGATGCTTGAACAAATCTCGCAGTTGCACAATCATGGCGCGATGAACCATCCGCCACCCGTCCCCGATATCTGCCCCACTGGCCGGTGGCGGCTGCCGATCCGTCCGGCCTGATGCCCGTCCTCGGCGGGCTTCATCACGAAATCCATGGGCCGGATGGGGCGCCCGTGCTGCTGCTCGCATCGGGAATGGGCGGCGAGGCGGGGTATTGGGCACCCAATCTTGCCGCACTGGCTGCCCGCCACCGGGTGATCGTGTACGACCAACGCGGCACCGGCCGTTCCGAACCAACGGTGGACGGCATCCTCACGATCGACAGTCTGGCGGCGGACATGGCGATGCTGCTGGATGCCACCGGCACGACGACCGCGACGGTGATCGGGCACGCGACCGGCGGCATGGCGGGGATGATCCTGGCACTGACCGCGCCTGCCCGGGTCGAGCGGCTGGTGGTCATCAACGGCTGGGCACGGCTGGACCGGCACACCGCGCGCTGTCTCGATACCCAGTTGGCGCTGCTGCGCGCCAGCGGGCCGCGTGCCTATCTCCACGCACAGCCGCTGTTCCTGTATCCGCCGCAATGGATCAGCGACCATCACGACCGGTTGCTGGCGGACGAGGAGGAGGGGCTGGCGCGATTCCCCGGCGCCACGATGATCGAGCGCCGCGTCGCCGCGGCGCGTCGATTCGACGTGGTCGAACGACTGGCGCAGATCGCCGCGCCGACGCTGTTCGTGTCCAGCGACGACGACATGCTGGTGCCCCCGGCCTGTTCGGCGCGAATGCAGGCGCGGTTGCCGGGATCGGAACTGGCACGGCTCGCGGAGGGCGGCCACGCCTGTACCGTCACCCGTGCGGAGCATTTCAACCGCTGGCTGCTCGACTGGCTGGACAGCGAATAGCGGCAGCTATCGTCTCGCCGTCCGATACGGCCCCGCTTCCCGCTGCAACGGACTGAATTTGCTGGGGTAGGCGCCGCGACAGCGTGATCCGCGATTGGCAAAGGCCCGCGATGGGAGTAAATCCTAACCACAAACGCCGTGGGGGCGGCAAAGGGGCGGACGATATTGGCTCATGTGAAGGATCACGCCAGCCTGTCGTCCAGCGATGGCGGCGGATGCGTGCCCCAATCCGCGACGACGGACCCCTCTGTACCCGATCACGGCCTGCCACCGGCGCTGCGGTGCGGCGGTGGCGTGATGGGCGATCGCATCCGTGCCTTCGACTGGTCGTCGACACCGCTTGGCCCGATCGCCGGCTGGTCGCCCGGACTGGTCGCCGCCACCGCGCTGCTCCTCCATTCGCCGACTGCGATGGTGCTGCTCTGGGGGGCGGAGGGCACGATGATCCACAATGATGCCTATGCCATGTTCGCGGGCGAGCGGCATCTGGATCAGCTGGGGGTGGGCGTCCATACCGGCTGGCCCGAGGTGGTCGAGTTCAACACCCATGTCCTGCGGACCGGTCTGGCCGGCGGGTCGCTGCAATACCGCGATCACCTGATGCGGCTCAACCGCACCGGCACCTTGGAGGACGTGTGGATGGACCTGTCCTATTCGCCGACGTTCGACGAGGCGGGACGCCCGGCGGGCGTGCTGGCGATGATCGTCGATACGACGGCTACCGTACTTGCCCGGCGCCGCATCGCGGCGGAACATGGCCGGCTGGAGCAGCTGTTCGAACAGTCGCCGACCTTCATGGCGCTGTTGAGCGGACCGGAGCACCGTTTCGAACTGGTCAATCCCGGCTATCGCCAGTTGATCGGGCATCGCGAAGTCATCGGGCTGACGATGGTGGAGGCGCTGCCCGATGCGGTCACGCAAGGATATCTCGCGCTGCTGGACGAGGTGTATCGCAGTGGCGAACCCTATAGCGCAAAAGGCGCGACCTATATGGTCGAGCCGAACCCGGACGGGCATGTCGACGAACGGGTGATCGATTTCGTGTTCCAGCCGATCCGGGATGCGGCGGGAATGGTGACCGGTATCTTCGTGGAGGGGGCCGACGTCACCGATCGTGCGGTGGCCGAACGCGACCTGCGCGACAGCGAGGCGCGGTTGCGTTTCCTCGACCAGCTGGGCGAGCGAACGGTGCCGCTGGGTGATGCCGATGCGATCATGGCGGTCACCACCGAACTGATCGCCATGCACCTCGGGGCGTCGCGGTGCGTCTATGCGGATATCGATGCCGATGGCGAGGGCTGCAAGGTCGGTGGTGGCTGGGTGTTGCCGGGTGGCGTCCCGCTTGACGGACGGCACCACCTGATCGATCTGGGGGCGGCGGCGGTCGCGCTGCTGCGCGCCGGAGAGCCGTTGATCGTGGGCGACGCAACGGTGGAGATGCCCGGAACGGCGCCGTTCGAAGCGCTGGGCGTGCGGGCGTCGGTCTGTATTCCGTTGATCCGCAACGGCCGCCTCCATGCACTGCTCGCGCTGCATGACGCGAAGCCGCGCCGCTGGTCCACCGCCGAGGTGCTGGTGATACGGCAGGCGGCGATGCGATCCTGGGCCCTGGTCGAGCGGGTACGCGCCGAGGCGGCGCTGCGCGACCTGAACGCGACGCTGGAGGCGCGGGTCGCGGAACGCGCGGCGGCGGTGCAGCAGGGCGAACAGACCATCCGCACCGTGTTCGAGAATTCGTTCATGGACCAGACCCTGCTCTCGACGACGGGCGAGGTGGTCTATGTCAACGCGACCGCGCTCGCCGGGATCGAGGCGGTGTCGGCCGATGTGATCGGCCGGCCATTCGCGACGACACCCTGGTTCGCCGCCACCCCCGGCGCACCCGATCAGGTCCGCGCCGGCATCGCGCGGGCGGCGGCGGGGGACAGCGTCCGCCTGCATCTGGCGCTCGACCTGCCGACCGGGGCACGGGTCTATGATTATTCCCTGCGCCCCGCGTTCGACGGGGCGGGCAATGTGGTGGCGATCGTGTCCGAGGCGATCGAGATCACCGCGCGTGTCCGCGCCGAGGATGCGTTGCGCCAGGCGCAGAAGATGGAGGCGGTCGGACAGCTGACCGGCGGGCTGGCGCATGATTTCAACAATCTGCTGGCGGCGATCAGCGGCAATCTCGAATTGCTGGAACGGCGTATCGCACAGGGGCGGATCGACGGGCTGGCCCGCTATATCGACGGCGCGACGCAGGGCGCGCGGCGCGCGGCGGCGCTGACCCAGCGGTTGCTCGCCTTTTCCCGGCGGCAGACGCTCGACCCGCGTCCGACCGACGCGGACCGGCTGATCGCCGACATGACCGACCTGATCCGGCAGAGCGTCGGCCCGACCGTCGCGCTCGAAATCGCCACGACCGAGAAACTGTGGCCGATCAACGTCGATGCCTCGCAACTGGAGAACGCGCTGCTCAACCTGTGCGTCAACGCGCGCGATGCCATGGCGCCCGATGGTGGATGCCTGCGGATCCGGACCGACAATGTCATGCTGGGCGAGGGCGACGTGCTGCGCCGTGACGTGGCGGCCGGAGAATATGTCCGCATCTCGGTGATCGACGGCGGCGCGGGAATGCCGCCGGAGGTGATGCAGCGCGCGTTCGACCCGTTCTTCACCACCAAGCCGATCGGTCATGGCACCGGGCTGGGCCTGTCGATGGTCTATGGCTTCGCGCGGCAATCGGGCGGGCAGGTGCGGATCGAATCGGCCGAAGGGCAGGGCACCACGATCTGCCTGTGCCTGCCGCGTTTCCACGGCACCATCGATCCCGCGGTCGATGCCGCCGGCCCGGTCGTGACCGACGAGCAGGGCGCCGGCGAGACGGTGCTGGTGATCGACGACGAACCGGTGCTGCGCGCCCTGATCGTCGAGGTGCTGGTGGAGGCGGGATACCGGGTGCTGGAGGCGGGCGACGGTGCCGAGGGGCTGCGGCTGCTGGAAAGCGGGGCGCGGATCGATCTGCTGGTCACCGATGTCGGCCTGCCCGGCGGCATGAACGGCCGGCAGGTCGCGGATGCCGCCCGCCTGTCCCGCCCCGCCCTGCGGGTGCTGTTCATCACCGGCTTCGCGGATATCGCCGCGGTCGGCCAGGCCGGATCATGGGGCGGGCTGGAACCCGGCATGGGCGTGCTGACCAAGCCGTTCCCGGTCGCCAGCCTCACCGCGAAGATACGCGAAATGCTCGATTAAGCGCGGCGGCATCTTCCGTTGTCCCGCATCCGGCTGTACCGGCGCAGGCGATGACCCAGTTGCCCGGCGATTCCGCCACGCCCGTCGCGGACGACGATATCGTCTATCCTTCCGCCGTCCCTTTCCTGCTGATCCATCTCGCCGCCTTCGCCGCGATCCTGACCGGGATCACCACCTCGGCGCTGGTGCTGTGCGGGGTGTTGTACGTCGTGCGGATGTTCGGCGTGACCGCGGGGTATCATCGCTATTTCTCGCACCGTGCCTATGCCGCCGGCCGGGCGATGCAGTTGGTGCTGGCGGTGCTGGCGCAGAGCAACGCGCAGAAGAGCGTGCTGTGGTGGGCGGCCAAGCATCGCCACCACCACCGCCATGCCGACACGCCCGAGGACGTCCACTCGCCCCGCCACGCCGGCTTCGCCTACAGCCATCTCGGCTGGATCTTCGCGCGCAAGCACGATCAAGCCGACTTGTCGGTGGTACCCGACCTGACCCGCTGGCCCGAACTGGTCTGGCTGCACCGCCACGAACATACCCCCGCGATCGGGCTGGCGCTGTTCAGCCTCGCCATCGCCGGCTGGCCGGGGCTGGTGGTCGGGTTCGTGTGGAGCACGGTGCTGGTCTATCATGCGACCTTCGCGATCAATTCGCTGGCGCATGTCCGCGGTTCTCGCCGCTACGTCACCGGCGACGACTCGCGGAACAACTGGCTGCTCGCGATCGTGACGATGGGGGAGGGGTGGCACAACAACCACCACGCCTTCCAGAGCAGCGCGCGGCAGGGTTTCCGCTGGTGGGAGGTCGATATGACCTTCTACCTCCTGAAGCTGCTGGCGCTGACGGGGGCGGTGCACGGGTTGAAGAACCCGCCCGCGGGGGTGATCCGCGGCGAGCAGCGGCTGGGCGCGAAGGTGATCGCCCGCACCGCCGAGCAATTGGCCGACCGGTTCTGTGCCGAACGGATCGCAGCGCGGCTGCGGGCGGCATGGCCCGAACACGAACTGGCGGGCCTGCGCGCCATGCTGGCCGATCCGGCCACGGCGGCGACGCAGATGTGGAACCGGTATCATCCGCAATTGCCGGGGCGCGACGCATTGCTGGCGGAGGCGCGGACGTTGTTCGCGCGCACCCCCTGGCTCGACGAGATCGTCGATCGCGCGCATCAGCGGATGCTGACGGCGGTGGGAAGGCAATTGGCGGCCTGAGCCGATCCGCCTTCCCGTGCGTTGGCGCGCAGACACAGGGAAAGGGAACTACGTTGATCGCGACCATAGCCGAGCTGGATCGTATCCGTGACGAATGCCGTACGATGGTAACCAAGCGGTCGCTGATGTCGGCGGGGGCGGCGGTGGTGCCGGTGCCTGGCGCGGATGTCGTCGCCGATGTCGGGCTGCTGTCTAACCTGCTGCCCGCGATCAGCACCCGTTTCCAACTGGACGAGGCGCAGGTGAACAAGCTCGAACCCCGGCTGGGCCAGCAGGTGCTGGTGATGGCGTCCAGCCTGGGTAACAACGTGATCGGGCGGATGGTGACGCGCAAGGTAGTGACCGCGCTGCTGAAGCGGATGGGTGTTCGCATCGCGACCGGATCGATGGCGAAGTTCGTGCCGTTCATTGGATCGGCGGTCGCCGCGACGATCAGTTTCGGCGCGATGAAGGCGATCGGCAATGGCCATATCGACGATTGTTACCGGACCGCGCGGGCACTGATCGAACCGCCGCTGCCGTCGCATCACAACCGTTAGCGGCCAGCGGGGGCGGGTCGGACCGCCATCATCTTGATCGCTGCAATATTTAGCGTTTCGGGTGGATATCGCCTAACATCGGTCCGACTCGTCGCCCGGTTCGCAGGCCGGGCGCAATTATCGGCGTCGTCTATGGTGACGGTGTCGGAAATACCGGCGGGATCGGGCACCCGTCGGCCATTATGAACGACCCCTCGTCGACAGGGGGGCGTTCAGGGAGATGATGGCGTGGACAATCCCCTGATCGTCAGGTTTCGGCGGCAATGCCACCTCGATGCGGCCGATGTCGATCGGATCGATTATCTCTGCACCGACGTGCGCGACGTGCCACGCGGCGTGAATCTGGTGCGCGAGGGGGAGCGGGTGGAGCGCATCCACCTGATCCTGTCCGGCTGGGCGGCGCGGTACAAGCTGTTGCCCAACGGCTCGCGGCAGATCACCGCGCTGCTGCTGCCGGGCGACCTGTGCGATCTGCGGTGTTCGATGCTGGCACGGATGGACGATGGCATCGTCGCGCTGACGCCGATCCACGTCGCCTTTGTTCCCCCCGATGCGATCACCCGACTGGAACGGACATGGCCGTCGATCGCCCACGCGCTGTCGTGGTATTGTCTCGTCGAACAGGCGACGACGCGGGCATGGATCGTCAACATGGGGCGGCGTCATGCACTGGAGCGGGTGGCACACCTGTTCTGCGAACTGTCGACCCGGTTGGCCGTCGTAAGCGATGCGCCGGACCAGCCGCCGCATTTTCCCCTGACGCAGGAAGAGATCGCCGATGCGCTGGGGCTGACAGCGGTCCACGTCAACCGCGTGCTCCACGAACTGCGGCGCCGCGAATTCATCACCTCGCGGCGGGGCGGGCTGACGATACTCGACCTGCCGGGGTTGAAGGAGATGGCCGGTTTCAACGACAACTATCTACATCCGGCCATGGCGATGCCGACCGAGGCGGCCTTGGGCTGATCCGGCCGCGAAGCCATACGAAAAACGCCCGACCGACAAAGGTCGGCCGGGCGTTTCCATGATTGCCGTTCGTCGAAGCGATCAGGCGTAGGAGACGTTCCGGTTGCGACGGCGATACCGTGCGGCGGTGCCGATCATCCCGAAGCCCAGGAACATCATCGCCCAGGTCGACGGCTCCGGCACGGCGAAGACGACGTTGTCGACTTCGAGCGAGTTGCCGTTGCTGAGGAAGCGGATGCCGCCGATCGCGACGTCATTCACGTCACGGCCGATGGTGATGCGACGGTTGGTGTTCGGAAGATCCTGGTTGCCGTTGGCATTGGCCACGAAATCCGTGCCGGTGAAGCGCGAGATCACGCTGCCGGTCGCGCTCAGCACTTCGACGACGTTGTACGCGTCGATCGAACCCAGGAAGAAGCTGACGCTGTCATAGGCCGTCGCGGTCGAGGTGACCATCGATGCCGATCCGCCGTTCAGGACGGTCAGATAGGCGGTGCCCGCCGGGCCGAACGCAGGTGCGGCATAACGGCCGATCGCGTCACCGGTGACGATGCCGGCTTCCAGGAAGCTGTAGCTGAAGGTCGAGGGCAGGGTGCCGTCGAACGTGATCGCGTCACCCGCGGGTGCTGCATAGGCGGCAGTGCTGCCGGGGGTGTTGCCGATGATGCGGGCGGCCGACGCCGGCGTTGCGACGGTGGCGACGAGCGTGGCGGCGGCCAGCAATAGCTTGTTGTTCATAATCGTTACTCCCTTTTACGCGGAAGAAGGCCAATCGCCGATCCAGCACCTCGCCAGAGCGCACAGTCGCTTGCCGTCCATCCGAGCGCCTAACGTGGCCCTGACGGATTGGTTGCAGCGCAGCATTGATTTCGCACGCATTTACTAAAAAAAGGTTCCGTGGCCGTATCATAATGGCACAAGAAAAACGTCTTATTGTGTCTGGACATCCTCTGACGACACGCTGAACCCACCATCGAGCCAGCGAATCACCTCCTGTGCGATATCGTCGTCATAGGCCGCGTATCGTAAACGAATTGCTGCACGGCGTGCCGTCAGCCGGCCCAGACCGCCGTCTTCGATGGCTAACAGATCGGCTTCCAGCATCGTCGCCAGCACCGGCCCCGCCACGGCGATCGCTGCGGCGCGGAACGCGGCCATGTAACGATAGGCTGTCCCATCCCGGTACAGCATCGGCAGCGTCAGCGCGGGAATGCAGCCAAGGTGCGGCTGCAGCGCCGGATTGATCGCATGGCCGCTGAGCAGCGGGGCATTGGCGGCGCTGCGCCCGGTGAAGCCGCGCAGATGCAAATGCCCGCTCATCCGTGGACCGTCGTTGACCGGGTAATTGTCCCACAGGCACACCGGTCGGCCGAGCCGTGCGCCGACATCGGCGAGGTGACCGGGGCCGATCTCGCGCGCGCATACTTCCTCGCCCGTCCAGTAGACGCGGATGGCCGGGTCGAGCAGCCGCCCCAGCGTCTCCAGATAATCCACGGGCCGTTCGCCGAACACGCGGTCCAGCACGCGGTCGTCGCTGTAATAGGTTGGGCAGACATACAGGCGGGTGGCACGGGTTCGCGCCGCACAGAAATCGACGATCGCTGCCTGTCGCGCCGCCAGATCGGGCAGGTCGCCCCGCATGTCGTCGAACAGGACCGCCAGATCGTCGATCCCGATCGCGTCGAGATCGGCCAGCCGTGCCGCCAGCCGCGCGAGCCCCGCGTCGTCGACGTCGCGGTGCAGGTCGAACGGGGTCAGCCCGATGCCGAAACGAAGGCCCCGTGCGCGGCAATGCGCGGCGAAGGCCGCGATCGCGGCGGCATCCTCCGGCGGGTGCGGCAGCTGCCAGGCGCGGCGCAGATGCGCGTCTCCCTTGGGGGCATAATGATAAAAGCCGTACCCAGCCGGGGCGAGCCGGTCGACCACCGCCATCCGTTCCCGCCACGACCAGGGTGGACCGAAGAATCCCTCGATGATGCCCAGGTCGGGCATGGCGTCGGACATGGGTGGCGGGAGGGATGCGGTCATCGGCCGGGCATCGCGCAGCGACTGCGGGCTGTCCAGCGGCCGCGGCTTGCCGGGCGGGGCGGGGGCGGTATAGCCGGACGGGAATAGAGGAAGGGCGGCGGATGCTGACGCGACGGGGGATGATCGGCGGGATCGCGGCGGCGTGGCTGACGATCACCGGTGCGGCACCGGCGGTGGCGCAATCGCAGGTACCGCTGACGGTGTTCGCCGCCGCCTCGCTGACCGATGCGTTGCAGGAGGTCGGCCGGGCCTGGACGAAGCGCAGCGGCCAGCCGGTCCGCTTCTCGTTCGCGGCCAGCGGCACCGGCGCGCGCCAGATCGTCGCCGGGGCGCCGGCCGACCTGTTCGTGTCGGCCGAGCCGGGCTGGATGGATCAGGTGCAGGCGGCCGGGCGGCTGGTGCCGGGCAGGCGCCGCGATCTGCTTGGCGGCCGGCTGGTGCTGGTGGCGCCTGCATCCAGCCGGGTACGGCTCGCGATCCGGCCGGGCTTCGCGCTCGCCGCGGCCCTGGGCGAACGGGGGCGGCTCGCGATCGGCGATCCGCGATCGGTACCGGCGGGTCGTTATGCGCAGGCGGCACTGACGCGGCTGGGGGTTTGGGGCGGGGTTACCACCCGCCTTGCTCCCGCGCAGGATGTGCGCGCCGCTTTGTCCTATGTCGCGCGGGGCGAGGCGCCGCTGGGGATCGTGTACGAAACCGATGCGGCGGCCGAGCCGGCGGTACGGATCGTCGGCACCTTCCCGGCCGCCAGCCATCCGCCGATCGTCTATCCGGCGGCGGTGGTGAAGGGCGCGAAGCCGGGGGCGGTCGCCTTCTACCGTTTTCTGGGCGGCGGTGAGGCGATGGCGATCTTCCGCCGCTATCGCTTCCGCACATCACGCTGACGGTGACGTTCACCCCGGAGGAATGGGCGGCGCTGATCCTCAGCCTGCGGATTGCGGGAATGGCGACCTTCGGGGGGCTGATCGCGGCGACCGGGTTCGCATGGCTGCTGGCACGGACGCGGTTTCCGGGGCGGGTGCTGCTCGACGCACTGCTCCATGCGCCGCTGGTGTTGCCGCCGGTGGTGATCGGGTTCGTGTTGCTGATCCTGTTCGGCACGCAGGGACCGATCGGACGCTGGCTGGATCAAATCTGGGGGATCAGGCTGGCCTTCACCGCCGGAGGGGCAGCGCTGGCGGCGGGCGTTTCCGCCTTTCCGCTGATGTTGCGCGCGGTGCGGCTGTCGATCGAGGCGGTAGATCCGGCACTGGAGGACGCGGCGCGCTCGCTGGGCGCGGGGGCGTGGGACCGCGCCTTCACCATCGTGCTGCCACTGGCGCTGCCGGGACTGGTCGCCGCCGCCGTGGTGGGGTTCGCGGCGGCGCTGGGCGAATTCGGCGCGGTCATCACCTTCGCCGCCAATATCCCCGGCGAGACGCAGACGTTGCCTCTGGCGATCTACGCCGCGTTGCAGGTGCCCGGCGGTGAGGCGAGCGCGGCGCGGCTGTCCGCGATCTCGTTCGCGGCGGCATTGGCGGGATTGTTGCTGTCCGAACTGCTGCTGCGCTGGCGGCGGCGCTGATGCGGGTGATGGCGCGACACCGGCTCGGCGATTTCATGCTCGACGTGGCGTTCGAGGGGCCGGAGGACGGCGTGACCATGCTGGTCGGTCCGTCGGGGGCGGGCAAGTCGGCGACGCTGGCGATCGTCGCCGGGCTGTCGCGGCCGGACAGCGGCGTGGTGGCGATCGGCGACCGGGTGCTGACCGATACTGCCGCGCGCCTGTTCGTCCCGCCCGAGCGGCGGCGGATCGGCATCGTCCATCAGGAGGCGCGGCTGTTCCCGCATTTGTCGGTCGAGCGGAACCTGCGTTACGGCCTCGTCCGCGCGCGCGACCGGGCACGCCGGATCGAGCCGGATGCGGTGATCGACGTGCTGGCGATCCGCCACCTGCTCGCCCGCCGGCCGCGCGATCTGTCGGGTGGCGAGCGGCAGCGGGTGGCGCTGGGCCGCGCGATGCTGAGCCAGCCCGACCTGCTGCTGCTCGACGAACCCGTCTCCGCGCTCGATCCGGTGCGGCGGGCGGAGGTGCTGGGCTTCGTCGCCGACCTGAAACGCCGCTTCGCGCTGCCGATGCTCTATGTCACGCACAGCGCCGACGAGGCGCGGCTGCTGGGCGATCATCTGGTCCGGATCGAGCAGGGCCGCGTGACCGGGCAGGGCAGCGTCACCGCGATGCTGCCGGTCCGCGAGATTACCGGGGAGGTAGTGGCGCCGGGGGTGGTGCGGATCGGCGATGCGACCATGCCGGTGGCGGGGCTGGACGCGCCGGTCGGGGCGACGGTGCGGCTGGGCTGGTGATCTTGATCCTTGCGGGACTTTTATAAAATCCCGCTTGCCTCCCCGGCGGAGGCCGGGGCCCAGTTGGGAAGGCCGCTGCAAGTCACTACCGACCTTCGCCCAACTGGACCCCGGCCTCCGTCGGGGAGGTATTGGAGGATAGGGAACAGGCTTTCCCGGCAGCCTGCGCCTTGCGGGAGACAGGGCTGCCGGCCCTCACCATTCCTCCTGCGGCTCGTCCGGCGCGCGGCGGTCATCGCGGGGAAGCGGGCCATTGTCCGGTTCGCGGCGACGCGGACCGACCGAGATCGAGCCGTCGTCGCCCTGGCGGATGTCGATCCCCAGTTCGCCGAGCCGGTCGGCGGCGGCATCGATCGCGTCCGCGCCGATCTGGCCCAGATCGTTGCCGACATCGTCGACCGCGTTGCTGTCGAACACGGGTTCCGGTTCCGCCACCACGACCGGCGCGATGCCGAGCGCGGATTGCATGAACTGCCGCCACATCTGGGCAGGGATGCCACCGCCGTGCAGGCCGGGATTGGGCGAATTGTCGTCGTTACCCACCCACACGCCGACGATCAGGTCGCCCGCGAAGCCGATGAACCAGGCGTCGCGGCTCTGCTGCGAGGTGCCGGTCTTGCCCCACGCGTCGATGCTCAGCACCGCCTCGCGCCCCGTGCCACGGATCGAGGAGCCGAGCAGTTGGAGCATCTCCTCGCGTACCCGCCCGTCGATCGCGCGGCTCCGCCCGGCGAGCGATGCGTACCAGCCCCCCACGCCCTGATCGCCTGCCACCTGATCGACACCGCGCGGCTCGACCGGATAGCGGCCGTTGGCGATCGCGGCATAGGCGGCGGTCAGTTCCAGCAGCGACACCTCCGAAGTGCCCAGCCCGATCGTCGCCTCGTTGGCGATGGGGGTGGAGATGCCGAGGTCGCGTGCCGCCTTGATGACGTTCTTCACGCCCACTTCCTGCGTCAGCCGCGCCGCGACGACGTTGGACGAGCGGGCGAAGGCGCGGCGCAGCGTGATCGGCCCCAGATAGCGGCCGTCGTCGTTGCGGGGTTTCCAGCCGGCGATCTCGACCGGCGTATCGTCCTTCACCGTATCCGGGGTCATCCCGGCGCGCAGCGCGGCAAGGTAGACGAACAGCTTGAAGGTCGATCCCGGCTGGCGGCGGGCCTGGGTCGCGCGGTTGAACGGGCTTTTGGCATAGTCCCGCCCGCCGACCATCGCGACGACCCGGCCGTCCGGGTGCATCGCGACCAGCGCCGCCTGTGCCTGTCGCAGACCCGCGGCCCTGATCGTCCGCTCCGCCGCCTTTTGCAGCCGGGGATCGAGCGTGGTCCGCACCGTCGCCTCGGTCTGCACCTCGCCCGCGCGGTCCCGCGCCTGCGGCAGCACCCAGTCCGCGAAATAGGTGCCGCTAGGCAACGCCCTGGCCTTTGCCGGCAGCACGCGCTGCGGCTGTACGGCACGCGCCTGCGCAGGGGTGAGGAATCCGGCATCCTCCATCGCGCCGACCACCACCCGCTGCCGCGCCCGTGCGCCCTTGAGGTTGTCGGTGGGGGCGAGGCGCGACGGCGCCTTGACCAGCCCCGCGAGCATCGCTGCCTGACCGATGTTCAGCGCTTGCGGCGTCCGCCCGAAATAATGTTTCGACGCGGCGGTGATGCCATAGGTGTTGTCGCCAAAATAGACGTTCGACAGGTAGCGCGACAGGATCTCGTCCTTGGTCAGCCACGCCTCCAGCCAGAATGCGATCAGCACTTCGCGGATCTTGCGCGCCGCCGTCCGGTCCGAATCGAGGAAGGCGTTCTTGGCGAGCTGCTGCGTGATCGTGCTACCACCCTGCCGTACCCCGCCGGAGCCGACATTCGCCCAGGCCGCGCGGGCGATGCCGCGCGGATCGATGCCCCAGTGGGAATAGAAGCGCCGGTCCTCGATCGCCATGAACGCCTCGCGCACATGTGCCGGCAGCTTCGCGGCGTCGACGGGCGCCCCGATGATCGCGCCGCGCCGCGCGATCGGGGTGCCGTCGTCCGCGGTCAGCGTGATCGACGGCGGTGTCGGGGGTTTCAGCGAGCGCGACAGCGGCGCGGTGATCGCCAGCCACGCGATCGCGACCACCAGCAGCACGATGCCCAGGGCGAAACCGCGCACCAGCCAGCGGCCGATCCAGCGATAGGAGCGGGGGGCCGGCTCCGGCTCCGGCGCGGGTTCGAACGGGTCGCGCCACGATTCCGGCGCGGTATAGCGATGGGGGCGTTCGAGATCCTCGTCGGTCCAGCGCCGCGGGCGATCGGGGTCGAAAGGGTCGGGACGCATCGGCGGGTTCCAGGACACGGGCGCTGTTCTATCCGACTAGAACACCTCATGCAATCGTCGGCTCATACCCCTCGGGACGAATGGATGCGAGCCCCCTGTTCTTTTGCCGCCGAAACGTGAAAGGAGGCTGAATGGACGAACAGACGAACGAGGGCGGCAAGCCGCTGGTGGTCGGCATCGGCGGCACGATCGGGGCACGCTCGTCGACCGAGCGGGCATTGTGCATCGCGCTCGACGCGGCCGCCCAACAGGGGTTCGCGACCCGGCTGTTCGGCGGCGCCGACATGGCGCGGCTGCCGCTCTACGATCCACGCGCGACGACGCGGACACCCGACGAACAGGCGTTCGTCGAGGCGGTGCGGGGCGCCTCGGCGGTCATCATCGCCAGTCCGGGCTATCACGGCTCGATCTCGGGCGTGGTCAAGAACGCGCTCGACCTGCTGGAGGAAACCGCGAAGGACGCGCGACCCTATCTGGCGGACATGCCGGTCGGGCTGATCGCCACCGCCTATGGCTGGCAGGCGACCGGATCGACGATCGCGGCGTTGCGCTCGATCGTCCATGCGTTGCGTGGCTGGCCGACCCCGTTCGCCGCCGCGATCAACACGCAGGTGACCCGGTTCGACGACGATGGCGGCGCCAGCGACCCCGCGGTGGTAGAGCAGTTGCGGCTGGTCGGCCGACAGGTCGCCCGCTTCGCCCCACTGGCGGCGGCGATGCCGGGTTAGGGGCGATTCTCGGTCGATGCCATCCAAGGACCGCCCTGTTGCGGTCCTGACCGCCACGGCGCTGTCGATGACGTGCGCGGCGTTTGCCGCTGGTCGAAGCCACGCCAAACGGCGTTCCGGCACGGTCCTTGATGGCGGTAATTGACCATTCGATGCCGGCTCTCGCTGTGATGCAAAACTCAAAAGTTTTGCATCAGGGCCGTCATCGTGGTCTTGGAATATGAGCGGGTTTTAAACGTTATAGCGCTTCTCAATTTGCTCGCGAAATAGAGAAAGCGTACTTTCGGACCAGCCACCATATCGCCGCAAAGACGATCGCGATCACAACCAAGGCGATACCCAATGCGGGACTATCATCTTGGCACGGTGCCGGCATGCCAGAGCATCCCCCCGCTTGCAAAACCATCATCAGCACGGGCATTCCTGGCACCACTAAGAACAGCACCGCCGCTAGCGGGCCAATTCCTTCTTCGGCGACCCGACGCAGAATCTTTCGATAATTTCTCATGGTTCCGCATACCTGCTTGCAGCAGCCAATCGCAATGACCGCTTTGATTAATGATGCAAAACTCACAAATTCCGCATCATTAGCTTTATGGCGTAAAATCAAGCAGATAGCCGATGCAGAATTTCGATGCACGACGAGCATATCAAGGTTGGGGTGATCGAACGGACCGTCAGGCCCGGTCCAGCCACCGCCCCAGCTTCACGAAAAAGGTGATCAGCAGCGGCACCAGCACGATCGACAGCACCACCTTGGTCAGCATCTGCCCCGCCATCAGCCCGGCGATCGGGCGTTCGCCGAGGAACGAGATGGTGATGAACAGCAGCGTGTCGACCACCTGGCTGACGATGCTGGCGATCATGCCGCGCAGCCAGATCAGCCGCCCGCCCCCCTCCGGCCGGTGCGACAGGCGCGCGAAGATCACGACGTTCAGCGTCTGCGAGATGCCATAGGATACCAGCCCCGCCAGCATCATCCGCGAGCTTTGTCCGACCACGACCGGGAACGCCTCGATCGCGGGCGGGTACATGCCGGGATCGTGCGGCAGCGCCAGCACCAGCTGGATCAGCGCCGCCGACACCAGCAGCGGGATGAACCCCAGCCGCACCAGCCGCGTCGCCGTCGCCTGCCCGTGCAGCTGCGCCACCGCGCTTGACATGGCGACCAGCAGCAGGAAGGCGAAGATGCCCGCCTCCACCGCCAGCGGCCCCAGCGCGACCTGCTTCACCCCCAGCACGCCCGCCATGCACACCATGCCGCCGTACAGCACTGCCAGCACGAACAGCGACCGGGTGATGACGTATGTCGGCGCGGATTGCGGGTCGGCGGCGGAATCGGGGCTATTCATCGGCGATTGCTAGCGCATCGCGGCGCCACGTCAAATCGCTGGCCCCGTCGCTATACGCCTGTATGGTGGATCACCGCGCAGCCGGCGGCCGCGTTCCACATGACATTGGCTTACGCGGAACCCTGATGAATCGTTTCCTGATCGGCATCGCCGGTATTCTCGTCATCCTCGGCATCGCGGTGGCCCTGTCGACGGATCGGCGCGCGATCCGGCTGCGCGTCGTCGGCGCCGCCTTCGCGCTGCAATCGCTGATCGCGGTGATGGTGCTGTACTGGGGGCCGGGGCGCGCGGCGCTCGCCACCGCGTCGCAAGGGGTGGCGGCGCTGCTCGGCTATTCGCAGCGCGGCACCGAATTCCTGTTCGGCAACCTCGCCAGTCCCGCGATCGGCGGCACCAGCTTCGCGATCGCGGCGCTGCCGGTCATCATCTTCTTCGCCAGCCTCGTCTCGATCCTCTATTATCTGGGGGTGATGCAGTTCGTGGTGCGCTGGGTCGGCGGCGGCATCGAATGGGTGATCGGCACCTCCAAGGTGGAATCGCTGTGCGCGGCGGCGAACATCTTCGTCGGCCAGTCCGAATCGCCGCTCGTCATCCGCCCCTATCTGGCCGGGCTGACGCCGCCGCAGGTCTTCACGGTGATGACCAGCGGCATGGCGGGCGTGGCGGGGACGATCCTGGCGGCCTATGCCTCGATGGGCATCCGCATCGATTTCCTGTTGGCGGCCAGTTTCATGGCGGCGCCGGGCGGCATCCTGATGGCCAAGATCATCATGCCCGACCGCACCGTGCCGCCGGAGGGCGAACTGCCACTGGGCGACCTGCCCGACGAGAACCGGCAGATCCATCTCGCCGAAACACGGATGAGTGGCGCCGGCCCCGCCTCGCTGCCGATCGAGGGAACCCCGGGCGAGCCCCTGCCCGAGGCGAGCCACGACGAGGAAAAGCCCGCCAACCTCATCATGGCCGCCGCGCAGGGTGCGCAGACCGGCGTGCGGCTGGCGGTGGCGGTCGGCGCGATGGTGCTCGCGTTCGTCGCGCTCGTGGCGCTCGCCAACGGGTTGCTCGGCGGGGTGGGGCGCTGGTTCGGGATCGCCGACCTGTCGTTCCAGGGGCTGCTCGGCTATGTCTTCGCGCCGGTCATGGTGTTGCTCAACGTGCCGTGGAGCGAGGCGGGGATCGCCGGCGGCCTGTTCGGGCAGAAGATCGTGCTGAACGAGTTCGTCGCCTATATCGATCTCGGCAAGCAGGCGGCGGTCCTGTCGCCGCATACCGTCGCGGTCGTGACGTTCGCGTTGTGCGGCTTCGCCAATTTCTCGTCGATCGCGATCCAGATGGCGGTGACCGGCAGCCTGGCGCCCAACCAGCGCCCGGTGATCGCCCGGCTCGGCATCCGCGCGCTCGTGGCGGGCAGTCTCGCGAACCTGATGTCGGCGGCGCTGGCGGGCCTGCTGCTGACCTGACCGGCTTTCCGCCCCGTCCGAACTACCCACCCGAATGTTTCCCGCGGGAAACATTCGGGTGGGGCAGCGATCAGGCTATATCCCGCACCGTCGCGCTCGTCTCCAGCACATGCACGCCGGTGACGATGCCGTGCGGGTTCATATACGCCTCCGCTTCGGCCGATGCGGCCATGTGGTCGTAATCCGCCGCGATCGGGCTGACATGGCGCAGCGCGGCGCCATCGACCACCCCGGTCTTGAATCCGCGCTTCGCCGCCAGCACCGGCCATACCATGTCGACCCCCCAGCCGAACCGGAGGCTGGGCATCGGCAGCGTCAGGTCGAACACCTCGCGCCGCAATGCGATGATCGGCCCGATCTCTGCATAGTTGGTCTGGCGCACCAGCACGCCGTGCTGCCGCTTGGTGATGCGGTGGCTCCAGTAGGAAAAGGCGCGCTGCGCCGGCCCGGCAATCTTAAGCTCGGCATATTCCGCCAGGGCGATGAAAGTATCGGTGAAATGCTCGGGCAGTTCGACATCGTCGTCCACCATGATGACCCAGTCGAACCGCGACAGGTCGTGGCGTTCGAGCAGGACGTTGACGTTGTCGAGCTTGCCCAGTTTCTCCACGCCCTTGCTGTCGAAGGTCATGCGGTGCCGCGTGCTGGCCATCTGTTCGTAGATGCGATCGAGCGAGCCGGGCCGTCGGGGCGACTGCACGCCGACGACGAGGATCGCGAGACCGGGCAGGTCGGCATAGAAGGACGACCGGCGCAGGCGTTCCAGCTTCGGCCGGATCGCGCGATCGGCCAACACGTCCTCGACCCGTGAGGTATAGGGGCCGATGCGGCGTGCCACTGCCCGTCTGAGCCGCTGGTGAAAAGTGATATGCCGTCTCCCCGATGCCGGGTCGGCGGCCCCGTGCCGCCCTTCGCCGCCCGCCGCCGCCGCCCCTGGCTGGATGGCTGCTCTATCAATACCGCGCCATCCCGCCAAGCACCGGCTGCGGCGATCCCGTGCCGCCCCGGCACGCCGCCCTGTCGTGACCTGTGGCCCGCCGATACGGGATCGGGATCGTTCGTTGCATTCATCTACGGGTAACATGATCGATCTGTGTGGTTATTCGCACCGCATCGGCCTTTTTGCCGTTCGATATTGGGATTGACCATTTCTGATCTGTATATTGACGGCACCTGTTGCTACGTTACGGGGGGTGGTGATGAAGGAGCATATCATGTCCGACGAAAACCCTGACAACAACGCGGTGGAACTGGCTATCGAGCTGACGATTGCTTGGCTGGGCAATCCCAACACTCGCATTTCTGCCGAAGAGGTGCCGGCGTTCCTTGGCAAGATGCACGAGACGGTGTCGACGCTGCTCGGTACGGGCGTCCAGCCCGCGGCCCCGGCCGAACCGGCGGGTGATTTCACCCCCGCGGTCACCGCCCGCAAGTCGTTGGCGTCGAAGGATCACATCATCTCGATGATCGACGGCAAGCCGTACAAGACGCTGCGCCGGCACCTGGCGACCCATGGGCTGACCCCGGCAGAATATCGTGACCGCTATGGCCTGAAGCCAGACTATCCGATGGTTGCCGAGAATTATTCGGAAAGCCGTCGCGCGATGGCCAAGAAGATCGGCCTCGGCCGCAAGCCCGGTGCGCGCAAGGCGGACGAAAACGCCGCCCCGGCCCCGGCCCGCCGTCGCAAGGCGGACGCTCCCGCCGGCGAATGACCCGTCGGGTCGCCGGCGCCCGTCGCCGTGCGACCAGTCGATCGACACCCGTGCCGGGACACCCCCGGCGCGGGTGTCGTCATGTTAGGGCGATGGCGTTTCGATCATGATGGCACTGGCGTGCCCGGTTTCGTCATCGCTTCGCGACGCTCGCGATGACGCCGGGGGCTTGGCCGCGTCCCAAAATCGCGTTGGCGTCCGTGCCGCATTGCGGTAGGGCGCCGCCGGACCACGACGAATGTCGCGGTCCATCGATCGTGCCGGTGTCCCGAAAGGGGCTTGAATGTGGAATGCGGTGCGGAGGGCTCGCCCTCCCAATCCGCAGCTGTCCCTGCAACTGTCAGCGGCGAGCGAGACGTACGGGCCCGGCCAATCGGTCGGGCGGCCACTGGATCACCCGATCCGGGAAGGCGTAGGTCGAGCCTTGACCCGTGAGCCAGGAGACCTGCCGGCACCGTCGCTCATGCTTTGGTCCAGGGGTTGGCCGGGGCACGGACAGGATTCCGTTCGAGCGACGAACATGGCGGCCGGGGCCGCGACGGGACTGGAGCAGCCGGGCGTCGCGTCCGCCGGGCGCGCATCGGTCCCGGTGTTCGCGCGTGCCCATGGGGTGCGGGCGGAAACGGCCCCGCGTCCGCGTCGTCCGATGGCGCGGGGGGACTGTTCATGAAGACCATCGTTTCACTGCTGGCGTCGGCCGCCATCGGCCTTGCCGCCGCGCCTGCCGCCGCCCGGCCTGCCACCGTGCAGGGCGATCCGACCCTGCCGACCCGCGATGCGGCGGGCAACGAGATCGTCGTCACCGCCTCGCGCTCGGGGGAGGGCACGCCGGTCGCCGATCTGCCCGCCTCGGTGACGCTGCTCGATGCCGCCGCGTTGCAGGAGCGTCAGACCCGGATCGTGTCGGACATTCTGCGCGACGTGCCGGGGCTGGCGGTCAGCCGTACCGGCGGGGTCGGCGGGATGACGCAGGTGCGCATCCGCGGCAGCGAGAGCAACCATGTGCTGGTCCTGATCGACGGCATCGAGGTGTCCGACCCCTTTCAGGGCGAATATGATTTCGGCACGCTGATCGCGGACGAGGCGGCGCGGATCGAGGTGTTGCGCGGCCAGCAATCGTCGCTCTACGGCTCCGACGCGATCGGCGGCGTCATCCAGTACATCACGCTGACCGGCCGCGAGCGGCCCGGCGTCTCGCTGCGCGCGGAAGGTGGCTCGTTCGGCACCGCCGCCGGCGGCGCCCGGATCGCGGGGGCGGGCGACACGGTCGATTATGCGGTGTCCGGCTCGGTCTATCACACCGGCGGCACGCCCACCGCGCGCGGCGGCAGTCGCGATATCGGATCGACCAGCGTCGGCACCACCGCCAAGGCGACATGGACGCCGTCGTCCACCTTCAAGCTGACCGGTGTCGGCCGCTACAGCTATACCGATGCCGACAACAACGATCCGGCGACCAGCGGGCCGCTGTTCGGCTACACCGTCGACAGCCCGGGCGTCCATTCGCGCGTGCAGGGCTTCTACGGTCTCGCCCGCGCCGAACTGGCCCTGGCGGACGGGCGCTGGACCAGTGCGCTGACCGGGCAGTTCGCCGATACGAACCGCAAGGGCTATGGCAGCACCGGGCTGGCGAACGGCAATAGCGGCCGCCGCTACAAGGGCTCGTTCGAGACGAGCTACCGGATCGATACCGGTGCGCTGGTCAGCCGGATCACCGGCGCGGTCGATTACGAGCGGGAATCGTTCCGCAACCTTACCCCCGGCGGCTTCGCCTTCACCGGCCGCCGCGCGACCGAGAACTGGGGCTTCGTCGGCCAGTATGAAGGCAATGTCGGCGATGCGCTGTCGCTCGGCGCGTCGGTGCGGCACGACCGCAACGACCGGTTCGCCGATCCCACCACCTTCCGTCTCCAGGCCGGTTACCGGCTGCCGTTCGGTCTGCGCGCGCGCGGCGCCTATGGCACCGGCGTCAAGAATCCCGGCTATTTCGAGCTCTTCGGCTTTGCGGACGGCCGGTACATCGGCAATCCCGATCTGCGCCCCGAAAAGTCGAAGGGCTGGGAAGCGGGACTGGATCAGGAGATCGCGGGTGGCCGCGCGACGGTGGGCGCGACGTATTTCGAAAGCAGGCTGGAAGACGAGATATTCACCACCTTCCTCGCCCCCGATTTCCTCGCTTCTCCCAGCAACCGCACCACCCGGTCACGCCAGCACGGCGTGGAGGCGTTCGTGTCTGCCCGTCCGATCGACCAGCTCCGTTTCGATCTGGCCTATACCTATCTCAAGGCGCGCGAGGACGGCACGGTCGAGGTGCGCCGCCCGAAGCACGTCGCCAGCCTGAACACCACGGTGTTCAGTCGCGACAAGCGTTTCGCCGGCACGCTGACGTTGCGCTACAACGGCCGGCAGGACGATGTGGCGTTCATCGACCCCAGCTTCGTGCCGGTGCGCGTGTCGTTGCGCGAATATGCGCTGGTCAATCTGAACGCGGAATACCGGCTGACCGATCGCCTGTCGGTGTTCGGCCGGGTCGAAAACCTGCTCGCCGAACGCTATGAGGAGGTGTTCAGCTTCGCGACGCCGGGCCGTGCCGCCTATGGCGGGGTCAGGGCGTCGTTCTGACCGGGCGTGCGGGGCCGCGCCGGTCGGCGGCGCGGACCTGCGCGGCGAGCAGCGCGACCGCGCGGGCATAGGCGGGGCCGCCGCACACCGTCAGCGGCTGCGGGATGTACAGCCGCCGCGCGGGCGGCACCGCCGCGTCCAGCACCGGGTGATGCAGCGCCGCGGTGCCGCGATCGGTGGCCACCCGCGTATCCGCCTCCATCACTAGGAAGGCGGGGCGTGCCAGCGCCATCTCTTCCAGCGACAAGGTCGACAGCGGGGGGCGGCCGAGCCGCCGGGCCAGATTGACCAGCCCGACGCGGGCCATCATGTCGTCGACCAGCGTGCCGGTGCCGGTCAGGTACCCCTGCCGCTGGTAATAGGCCGCCACCCGCCCGCGCCCCGGCGGCGGACCGACCGCGGCGAGATCCGCGCGCATCGCCGCGATCAGCCGCTTCCCCCGCGCCGGGTGGCCGACCGCCGCCGCGACCGTTGCGATCGCCTGTTCGATCCCGGCGACGTCGTTCTGCAACGGCAGGTCGATCATCGCCGCCGCCGGCAGCCGCAACGGCGCGATCGCCGCCCGCGTCCGGAATGGCGCGCCGATGACGAGGTCGGGGCGCAGCGCCATCACCTCCTCCGCGCTGCGCCGGGTGAACGGCCAGCGCCGCGCCTGTTCCGCCACCGCCGACAGGTCGGGGTCGCGCGCCCATTCGGTCAGCGCAGCGACCTGGCCCCGGTCGGCCAGCGCGACCAGCAACTGGTCCGCGCACAGGTCGAGCGAGACGATCCGGCGCGGCGGCTGTCGTGGCGCGGCCTCTGCCGACGACGAGGCCAGGATTGCGGCGAGGACGGTTAGGAGGTGGCGGCGCATGATGTGTTTCCCGGTAGCATCTTCACGGTCCAGTTCATCCCCCGGCATCCGCCGCGGAAGCAGGAGAATTTTGCAGCGGTTTCGTAGCCGCCATGCGGACGGATATTGCTTTCGGATGGCATCGATCACCGGCTAGAGGCCGGCAACGCCGACGCGACGCGGCGGACCATCCCTGCCTCACAAAGGTCTGCCGTGCCTAACCCTCCGCCCCGGCGCCAGCCTCCGCGGCTGATTCCCGCCCTGATCGGGCTGGCGCTGGCCGCCGGCATCGCCGCGTTGCTGGTCGGGCCGGCGCGGTTGCCGGTGGCGGCGCTGTGGGCGGGCATGACCGGGCAGGGCGATCCGGTGGTGGCGGCGATCCTGTGGCAGTTGCGCCTGCCGCGCGCGGTACTGGGGCTGCTGGTCGGCGCGATGCTGGGGCTGGGGGGGGCGGCGATGCAGGGCTATCTGCGAAATCCGCTGGCCGATCCCGGCGTGCTCGGCGTGTCGGGTGCCGCCGCCCTGGGGGCGGTGGTCGCGATCTACTGGCAACTGGCCCGCGCCCATCCCGCGGTGCTGCCGCTGATGGCGATCGTGGGGGCGCTCATGTCGCTGATGCCCCTGATATGGCTGTCGCGGCGCGGCGAAAGTCCGCTCGGCCTGATCCTCGCCGGGGTGGCGGTGGCGACGCTGGCGGGGGCGGGGATCAGCCTGGCGCTCAACCTAGCGCCCAATCCGTTCGCGGCGATGGAGATCACCACATGGCTGCTCGGCAGTCTGGAGGATCGCACCCCCGCCGATGTCTGGATCGCGTTGCCGTGCGTGATGGCGGGGGCGGCGCTGTTGCTGTGGGATGCACGCGCGCTCGACGCGCTGTCGCTGGGGGAGGATGCGGCGCGCACGCTCGGTATCGATCTTGCGCAGGTGCGGTTGCGGCTGATGCTGGGGATCGCGATCGGGGTGGGCGGCGTGGTCGCGGTGGCGGGCAGCATCGGCTTCGTCGGCCTGATCGTGCCGCACCTCGTCCGCCCGCTGACCGACCGCAGCCCGTCCGCGATCCTGATCCCGTCGGCCCTGGCGGGGGCGACGCTGCTGACGCTGGCCGATCTCGGTACCCGGCTGATCCCCGCCACCGCGCCGTTGAAGCTGGGGGTGCTGACCGCGTTCCTCGGCGTGCCGGTGTTCGTCCATCACCTGTTGAAGGAACGGCGGCTGTGGTGACGATCGCGGCGACCGGGCTGTCTGTCGATCTCGGCGGGCGGCGCGTGGTCGATGGCGTCACCGTGGCGCTGGCGGCGGGGGCGTTGATCGGCGTGGTCGGCCCCAACGGCGCGGGCAAATCGACCGTGGCGCGCGCGCTGCTCGGCCTCGTCCCCCCGGCGGCGGGGCGGGTGACGATCGACGATGCCGATGTCGCGGGGATGACCGCCCGCACGGTCGCCCGCCACATCGCCTATCTGCCGCAGGCGGTGGCGGTACACTGGCCGTTGACGGTCGAGCGGCTGGTCGGGCTGGGCCGGCTACCGCATCTCGGGCCGTTCTCGCGTCTCGCACCGTCCGACAGGAGCGCAATCGCGGCCGCATTGCAGGCGACCGGCACCGCGCATCTCGCCCCCCGCACCGCCACCGACCTGTCGGGGGGCGAGCGGGCGCGGGTGATGCTGGCGCGCGCGCTGGCGACGGGCGCACCCGCGCTGATCGCGGACGAACCGCTGGCCTCGCTCGATCCCGGCCACCAGCTCGACGTGATGGCGTTGTTGCGTGCGCAGGCGCGGGCGGGGGCACTGGTCGTGGTGGTGCTGCACGATCTGGGTATCGCCGCGCGCTTCTGCGACCGGATGCTACTGATGGATGGTGGCCGGGTGGTCGCCGACGGTCCGCCTGCCGCGGTGCTGACCGATGCGGCGCTCGCCACGGTCTATGGCATCGAGGCGTGGCGCGGCACGGTGGACGGCCAGCCGCTGCTCGTGCCGCTGGCGCGAACCGCGGATCGGCATATCCACACCAGTCGTTCCGGTTTATCGGTCCCGACCTGACCAGCGATCCGCGTTCCCGATGGAGGCAGCATGAAGAGCAAGATCTACGACAGTCCGGCCGCCGCCCTGGAAGGGCTATTGTTCGACGGCATGACGATCATGTCGGGCGGGTTCGGCCTGTCGGGCAATCCCGAAAGCCTGATCCCGGAAGTGCGCGCCAGCGGCGTGAAGGGCCTGACCGTCATCTCCAACAACGCCGGTGCCGACGGGTTCGGGTTGTGGATGCTGCTCGACAGCCGGCAGGTCACGAAGATGATCGCCAGCTATGTCGGTGAGAACAAGCTGTTCGAACAGCAATATCTGTCGGGCGAGCTGGATCTGGAATTGAACCCGCAGGGGACGCTGGCCGAGCGCATCCGCGCAGGGGGCGCGGGCATCCCCGCCTTCTACACGAAGACCGGCGTGGGCACCGTGGTGGCCGAGGGCAAGCCGGTCGAGACGTTCGAGGGCGAGGACTATGTCCGCGAGACGTGGCTGCGCGCCGACCTGTCGATCGTGAAGGCATGGCGTGCCGACCCGGCGGGCAACCTGATGTTCCGCAAGACCGCGCGCAACTTCAACCCCGTGATGGCGACCGCTGGCAAGATGACCGTGGTCGAGGTGGAGGAGATCGTGCCGGCGGGCAGCCTCGATCCCGATTCGATCCACACGCCCGGCATCTATGTTGACCGGATCGTGCAGAGCACGGTGAACGAGAAGCGGATCGAGAAGCTGACGACGCGCGCGCGGGAGAACGCATGATGACGACCACCGTGACCAAGGGCTGGACCCGCGACCAGATGGCCGCCCGCGCCGCACGGGAATTGCGTGACGGTTATTACGTCAACCTGGGCATCGGCATCCCGACGCTGGTGGCCAATCACGTACCCGACGGCATCGACGTGACGCTGCAATCGGAAAACGGGATGCTCGGCATCGGCCCGTTCCCTTACGAGGGCGAGGCGGACCCCGACCTCATCAATGCCGGCAAGCAGACGATCACCGCGCTGGCGACCTCGTCCTTCTTCTCCAGCGCGGACAGTTTCGCGATGATCCGCGGCGGCCATATCGACATGGCGGTACTGGGCGCGATGGAGGTGGCCGCGAACGGCGATCTCGCCAACTGGACCATCCCCGGCAAGATGGTGAAGGGCATGGGCGGCGCGATGGACCTCGTCGCGGGCGTGAAGCGGATCGTGGTGGTGATGGATCACGTCGCCAAGGACGGCAGCCCCAAGATCCTGCCCGACTGCACTCTGCCGCTGACCGGCAAGGCGGTGGTCGACCTGATCGTCAGCGACCTGGGCGTGATCGCCTGCGACAAGCCCGGCCTGCGCCTGATCGAACTGGCACCGGGCGTGACGGTGGACGAGATTGTCGCCAAGACCGGTGCGCCGCTGGCGGTGGGCGGCGTGGCGGCGTAACGTGAACACCCGGTCCCGCCCCCGGGCGGGACCGTCACGAAGGGGCGATGCCCCCGATCTGCCTGCTTCTTACCCGCAGCGCACCGTGCCGCTGCCCATCTTGGTCACCGAGCATTTGGCGCCGCCGCCGATCGTCACGTCGCCCGATCCCATGATGGTCACGTCCGCGCTGCGCAGCACGGTAGCGCGGATGTCGCCCGCGCCGGCGATCGTCAGGTTGGCGGTGTCCGCGCGCAGCGGCTCGGCCCGGATGCGGCCGGAGCCGCCGATCGACACCGACAGCGCCTCCGCGGTGCCGGCGGCGGCGACTTCGCCCGATCCGCCGATCGCGAAGCTGGCCTTGGTCACCTTCAGCCCGCGCAGGTCGAGCCGCCCCGACCCACCGATATTGCCGTCGAACGATCCGCCCTCGACCCGGTCGACGGTGACCGTGCCCGATCCGCCGATATCCGCGCCGGTGATCCGCGGCATGGTGACGAGGAAGCGGACCTTGTCGCCGCTGCCCCAGGTGAATCCCTTGCGCCGCGTCAGCTTGAGCGACTGGCCGTCGCGCTCCACCCTGATCTTGTCGAGGGCGGCGGGCGTGCCGACCGCCTTGACCGAAAAGCCGGGGCCGACCCGCACGTCGACATCCCCCGCCGCGCCCAGCGCGATCGCGGTGAAGCCGTCGACCGCATAGCTGCGCTCGCCCCCGGTACCGGATGCCGCCACGCCGTCTCCGCCGCTGTCCTCGCCGAAGGGCATCGAACAGGCGGCCACCGGCACCGCAATCAGGGCGGCCAGTATCGCAGCGTGATGGAAACGTGGCATGATATCCCTCCCGAAAGTGTATTGGTGTAGTAGTACACAAATGCAGATTGGAGGCAAGATGTTATCTGGCGGCGGCGATCGACGGGGCGGATGCCTGCGGTCCGTTTATGATCGGATGACATCAGGCTGAACCGGATGTTCGTCATTGCTTCGCTACGCCCGCAATGACGGCTTGGGTCAGTTAAATATCGTCCGGTCGTCGATCGCCGCCATGGGCATGATGTCGCGAAAACCGCCCTGCCGCCGCTGCGCGCGTGGCGAAGCAATCGGGCATTACGGGCGGGGTTCCGGATTGCCTCGCCATGCGCGCAACGACGGGATGGATCCGGCCAATGTCATCCCGAACCCAAACGAAAAGGGGCGGCCCGTTGCCGGACCGCCCCTTCCCTGTCTGTCGTGGCCACGTTGCCGATCAGGCGACGGGCTTGTCCTTGTTGTAGATCGCGGCAGAGGCGCGGAGGATGTCGAGGATCTTCTCCTGCGCCTTGGGCTCGTCGACCTCTTCCATCGCCGCCAGTTCACGCGCGAGGCGGCTGGTCGCGGCCTCGAAGATCTGACGCTCGGAATAGCTCTGCTCGGGCTGGTCGTCGGCACGGAACAGGTCGCGGACCACTTCGGCGATCGACACCAGGTCGCCCGAATTGATCTTCGCCTCATATTCCTGCGCGCGGCGCGACCACATGGTGCGCTTCACCTTGGGCTTGCCCTTCAGCGTGTCCATCGCCTCGCGCATCGTCTTGTCGGACGACAGCTTGCGCATCCCGACCGATTCGGCTTTGTTGGTGGGGACACGAAGGGTCATGCGCTCCTTTTCGAAACGCAGGACATAGAGTTCTAGGCTGGTACCCGCGATCTCCTGCTTCTGCAGCTCGATCACGCGGCCGACGCCGTGCTTGGGATAGACAACATAATCGCCGACGTCGAAGAACAGCGCCTTGGCAGCCATGAGGGGCCTTTCGGATCGTATCGCATCCCGTATATCGGCCGGGCGGGCCGATCAGGATTCGCGACTGTGGTCGAACAAGGCGGGCAGCCGTGGACATGCCCGTCTGGGGCATCGTTTAACAGATCAGCAATAAAATTACCAGCTATTCCGCATCGATTGCAGCGCAGCCGTGCGCTGGCCGATCCCGATGCGGGACCGATCAGTCGCCCGGGCCGGGTTCCGGCGAGAAATACTTGTCGAACTTGCCCTCCGCACCTTTGTGCTCGTCGGCGTCAGGCGGGGTCTGGTCCAGCTTGCGGGTGACGTTGGGCCATTGGGCGGAGAAGGTGGTGTTCAGTTCCAGCCACTGCTCCAGCCCGTTCTCGGTATCGGGCAGGATCGCCTCGGCCGGGCATTCCGGCTCGCACACGCCGCAGTCGATGCATTCCGACGGATTGATGACGAGCATGTTCTCGCCCTCGTAGAAGCAGTCGACCGGACAAACCTCGACGCAATCCATGTACTTGCAGCGGATGCACGCGTCGGTGACGACGTAGGTCATGGTAAGCTCCGGAGAATAATGCCCATGCTGCTATGCCGCACGGACGCGCCCGTCAATCAAGCTCGTCTTGGTGCGACACGTTAGCAGCTTGCAGGTCGAGATAGCAGCCCCGTCCTTCCGCCGGCGGGCCGCGCCGTGCGGGCAGCGCCTCGATCCGGATCACCCGCACCCGACCGCCGGGTGCCGCGAAGGTCAGGATGTTGCCGACCCGCACCGCCGCGTGCGCCCGGTCGATCGTCCGCCCGTCCAGCCGCAACCGGCCCTGTTCGGCCAGCACCCGCGCCGTCTCGCGCGTTTTAGTCAGCCGCGCCCACCACAGGAAGCGATCGAGCCGCATCGTCGTGTCGCCCGGCGCAATCATTCGGCCGCGAACAGCCCGGCCAGTCCGGCGAATGCGCCGCCCCCCTGCACCGGCGCAGGCGATACGGCGCGGGCTGGCGGGCGACCGCGCCAGACCCACGCCTCGCCCGCCGGGCGGAAACCCAGTTCCGCCATCAGTCGCGCCAGTGTCGCAGGCTCCAGCCCGATCGAGGTGGCGAGCGCGGCATCGGGCACGAAGGGCGCGCGGCCGGCCCGGGCATCATGCGCAGCGCGGGCGATGCGTTCGACCAGATCGACCCGCACCGCCTGCGTGCCGAACGGGCGATAGCCGCCCGCCACGCTCGCCCCGTCGCTGCCACGGGGCAGCACGGTCGCCCCTTCGCGCGCCGAGGTCGGCGGGGTGCCACGCACCGCCAGCAGCGCCCGCCGCCACGTTGCCGCCGCCGGTTTCAGCAGTCGCGGGTCGAACAGGTCGAGCGCGCCGACCGTCACCCCGATCCGCCGCAGCCGCCGCCGCTCGTCGGGGGTCAGCGCGTCCAGCGACGTACGCAACGGCAGGCGCGGCAGGATGCCACCCGCCGCCTCCACCGCGGCGGCGACCACCCGGAACGCCGGCGTCGCGGCGGGATCGCGCGCGGCATCGGCCAGCGCGACCAGCACCGGCACCCGCGCCTGCGCGGTCGTGGCGAACCAGCGTGCCAGCCGTTCGGCGATCCGGTCGCGCGTCGCCTTGTCGAGGCAGTCGAGATCGCGATCCGCCACCAGCCGTGGCCGCGCCAGCGAACCGCCCGCCGCCAGCGTCGCCACCCGGTGCCCGGTCCAGCGTATCTCGCCATCGACCAGCGCGAAGGCGTCGTCCGTCGCCGCCACCAGCGCCGCCGCCCGCCGTGCCCGCTCCGCGCCCAGCCGCTTTTCGGCGGCGGCGAGCAGCATCCGCTTGTCGCTGGCCCGCGCACCCGGCTCGACCGAGAAGCGGAACCCGTCGAGCCGGCCGATCGGGTGGTCTTCCACCGTCACCTCGCCCTCCGGGCCGACGACGACGGGCAGCGCGCCGGCATCCGCGCCGATCTTGCGGATCAGCGCGGTGGTGCGCTTGTCGACGAAGCGCTGCGTCAGGCTGGCGTGCAGGCCGTCCGACAGGCGTTCCTCGATCGCGCGGGTGCGTGCCTGCCATTCGGCGGGGTCGGCCAGCCAGTCGGGCCGCTGCGCGATATAGGCCCAGCTGCGGATCGCGGCGAGGCGGCCGGCCAGCGTCTCGACATCGCCCGATACCGTGTCCAGTCGCGCGATCTCGTCCGCGAACCACTGGTGCGGCACATGCCCGCGTCCTTCGCTCAGATAGCGGAACACGCGCTCGACGAAGCGGCTGTGCGGGTCGAGGCCCAGCTTGCGGAAATCGGGGATGCCGCACGCCGCCCACAATCGCCGCACCATCATCGGATGGCGCGTGCGATCGCGCACCCAGCCTTCATCCGCCAGCCGCTTCAGCACCTTCAGGTCGGTGGCGGGCGGCGCACCGCGCAGGGGGCCGGGCGGCGGCGGGCGTTCCAGGCTGGCGATCAGCGCATCGACGCTGCCGGTATCGGGGTCGCCCTCACGCCAGAACAGGCTCTCCAGCCGGGGGAAGCGATGTTCCTCGATATTGAGGATTTCCTCGGGCAGGAACGCCCCCGGCCCCTCCTCGGCCAGCGCGCCGAAGGTGCCGTCACGCTGGTGGCGACCGGCGCGGCCGGCGATCTGCGCCATCTCCGCCACCGTCAGCCGTCGCTGCCGCCGCCCGTCGAACTTGTGGAGCGAGGCGAAGGCGACATGCGCCACGTCCATGTTCAGCCCCATGCCGATCGCGTCGGTGGCGACGAGATAATCGACCTCGCCCGCCTGGAACATCTCGACCTGCGCGTTGCGGGTGCGCGGGGACAGCGCGCCCATCACCACAGCCGCGCCGCCGCGCAACCGCCGCAGCATCTCCGCCACGGCATAGACCTCCTCCGCGCTGAACGCGACGATCGCGGACCGCTTGGGCAGGCGGCTGATCTTCTTCGCGCCGGCATAGCTCAGCGTCGAGAAGCGCGGCCGGCCGACGATCTCCGCATCCGGCACCAGCGCCTTCACCATCGGCCTGAGCGCCTCCGAGCCGAGGATCATCGTCTCCTCCCGGCCGCGCATGTGCAGCAGGCGATCGGTGAACACATGCCCGCGTTCCGGGTCCGCGCCCAGTTGCGCCTCGTCCAGCGCCACGAAGGCGGCCTCGTGCGATGGCATCGATTCGGCGGTGCAGAGGAACCAGCGCGCATCGGGCGGTACGATCTTCTCCTCGCCCGTCACCAGCGCGACGCGTTCGGCCCCCTTGATCGCGACGACGCGGTCGTACACCTCGCGCGCCAGCAGGCGGAGGGGGAAGCCGATGATGCCGCTGGAATGCGCGCACATCCGCTCGATCGCGAGGTGCGTCTTGCCCGTGTTGGTCGGGCCGAGAACGGCGGTCACGTTGCCCGTGGCACGACTGGTCATACCCGCCAACATCGTGCCTCGCCCCGGCCGGTGCAACGGCTTTCATCGGTTTTGCAGGCGGATACGAACCGGCGCGGGGCCGCCACCGCTCGTCGCAGCGAGGGTAGGTGGGGCGGGCGGTTAATTTGACTTTAGCAGGTGGCGTGCTCAACCGTCCGCGCCGACGCCGAAGGAAACGCGGCATCCGTAACGAAGGTGACGCCGTTTGTTTCTGAAGACCGATCAGGGACTGGAATGGGCCGGCGGCACCAGCGCGCGGGCACTGGGCGCGGGCGCCGCCGGGTTCGGCCGCGCCGCGGCGCCGCATCGGGACTGGCGCACGCGTCTCGCCGCGATCGACTGGGTACCCGATCTGGGGATGCGGATCGGCAGCCTCGACTGGTGGCGCGGCCTCGCCACCTGTACCGCGCTATGTGCCGCGACGATCGCGCTGGCGCCGGGCGTCCGGCCGCTGATCGGCAGCGTGCCGGCCCCGCTGGCGGGTGCCGAGGCGGAAGGCGCACGGGTGCAGGGCATCGCGCCGCTCGCCCTGGGCAGCGGTACCGGCCGCGTCGCCGCCGCCACCGAATTCGTCCGTCCGCTCACCGAGGTGCCGGAGCGGCCCCGGATCGACCTGTCCGCCACGCTGGGGCAGGGTGACAGCTTCGGTCGCGCGCTGGAACGCGCCGGCGTCGGTCGCACGCAGGCGCAGGAGGCGGCGCGACTGGTCGGCGGTGCCGCGTCGCTCGCCGATATCCCCGCCGGCACCCGCATCGCGCTGACGCTCGGTCGGCGGTCCAGCCGGGCGATGCCCCGCCCGCTCGAACGGCTGGCCTTGCGTGCGCGGTTCGACCTGTCGGTGGCGGTGGTGCGCGACGGCGGCGGGCTGCGGCTGGAACGCACCCCGATCGCGGTGGATCACACGCCCTTGCGGTTGCAGGGGCTGGTCGGCGCCAGCCTCTATCGCTCCGCCCGTGCCGCCGGCGCGCCGGTCCGCGCGGTCGAGGCGTATATCAAGGCGATGGCGACGCGCGTGTCGATCGGCCGCGACGTCCATGCCGCCGACAGTTTCGACATGGTGATCGAGCGCGACCGTGCCGCCACCGGCGAGACGAAGCTGGGCGACCTGCTGTTCGCCGGGCTGGATCAGGGCCGCCGTTCGCTCAGGATGCTGCGCTGGACCGGCAATGGCGAGCGGGAGGCGACGTGGTTCGATGCCGCCGGCCAGGCGGAGCGGCGCGGTGGCATGGGGATGCCGGTGGCGGGGCGCGTCACCTCGAACTTCGGCCTCAGGATGCATCCGCTGCTCGGCTTCATGCGGATGCACAAGGGGATCGACATCGCCGCTCCTTATGGCGCCCCGATCCTCGCCGCGATCGACGGCGTCGTCGCCAGCGCCGGGCGCAACGCCGGCTACGGCAATTTCGTCAAGCTGGCGCACAGTGGCGGCCTGTCCAGCGGTTACGGCCATATGAGCCGGATCGCGGTGCGCGGCGGCCAGCGGGTGCGGCAGGGGCAGGTGATCGGCTATATCGGCTCCACCGGCCTGTCGACCGGCCCGCATCTGCACTGGGAGGTCTGGCGGAACGGCCAGTCGATCAACCCGCGTTCGATCTCGTTCGCCAGCGTCGCCCGGTTGTCGGGCGAGAATCTGCGCGGGTTCAAGCGGCAGGTGCAGGCGATGCTGGCGGTGAAGCCGGGCGCGTAGGGCGTCTGTAAGCCTCGTCGTTGCGAGCGTAGCGAAGCAATGACGGGATGGCGCGGGCGGATGTCATCGCGCGTCGGACGCCGTTACCGCCGCACCACCCGCGCCCGCCACGTCGCGATATAGTTCGGATTGCCCCGGCATTCGCCCATCTCGCTCTGTTCGGACAGGCGCAGGCGGGTGCCGTCCCAGACGAAGGTCTGCGCGACGCCGCAGTCCCCCAGCCCCCGGCCCTTGGCATAGCTGGTCAGCTCGCCGCCCTGCCACCGGGCGTTGACCACGTTGGGCACCGACGGCCCTTCGCCGGCGGGGGCGATGCCGGTCGGCGCATCGGCCTGTGCCGGCCGCCACGCGCCCTTTTCCAGCACGAACAGCGCCGACGACAAATTGTACGCCCCGGTAGAGCAGGGCACGATCACCAGCGTCGCGCCGCCGCCCAGCGCATGGCTTTCGGGATAGCTGGCCGCCCCGGCGGGCAGATCCTCGCACCGCGCGCGCCGGCGCATCGCGGCGAACTGGACGCGGGTCGGCTTGTTGGCGGTGCCGGTCGCGGTCAGTGCGCCGATCACCGGGGCGCGGGGCGGGGGCGGCACCGCATCCGCGCCGCGTGCGCCCTTCGCCACCGCGGCGGTGACGGTGTCGACGCGGCCCTGCCGCTCGTCGATCCAGCGCAGGGCCGCCGCCGCGCCCTTCAGCGACAGCGTCGCGCGGGGCCGGTCCCCCGCTTCCAGCACCACCAGCGACCGGCCGTTCGCCATCTGCGCGATCACCCTTTCCGCCGCCGCCCCGGTCAGCGTCGGCAGCGCGAGGCGGCGGCCATCGATCGTCACCGCCACCGGCGCCACCTGCGTGTCGTCGCCCGGCACGTCGAACGCCAGCGCGAACCCGCCGCCCGGTCCGGCCCCCCGCGTCACCGCCAGCGTGACCGCCGGAAATGGCACCTGCGCTTCGCCGCCGAGCGAGGCCATCGTGCAGATCGCATTGTTGTCGCAGCCGACATACCAGTCGCCGAACGTCCGGGTCGGGCCGGGGCGCGGCGGAGGCGCCGTCTCCGCCGCAGCGGCCGCGGCGATCATGACCTGGACCGGCGCCGCCGGGGCGGGGTCGCTGCCCGAACACGCCGCCAGCATCAGCACCGTTGCCGCCATCGTCGGTTTCATCATCGCCTCCTAGCCGTCCCGTGCCGGACGGGGTATCGCGGGCGGAGATACCGGGCATCGACACGGGCCGGCAAGGCGGTCCGTCGCGAACGGCGGAAAGAAGGAGACGGGGATGCGGACGATCGGCGTGATCGGAGCGGGTCAGATGGGCGCGGGCATCGCGCAGGTATCGGCGCAGGCGGGGTTCCATGTCCTGCTCGCCGACGTGTCGCGCGAACAGGCCGACAAGGGCCGCGCCGGCATCGCCAGGGCGCTCGACCGGCTGGTGACCAAGGAGAAGATCACCGCCGAGGCGCGCGACGCCACGCTGGCCGCGATCGAGCCGGTCGACAGTGTCGCGGCGATGGGCAATTGCGATCTGGTGATCGAGGCCGCGACCGAGCGGGAGGCGATCAAGCGCCAGATCTTCGCCGATGTCGGCAAGGTGCTGCGCGCCGACGCGGTGCTGGCGTCCAACACCTCGTCGATCCCGATCACCCGGCTGGCGCAGGCATCGCCCGATCCGGCGCGCTTCGTCGGCGTGCATTTCTTCAACCCCGTGCCGGTCATGGGCCTGATCGAACTGATCCGCGGCCTCGCCACGTCCGACGCCACCGTCGCGGCGGTGGAGGGCTATGCGCAGGCGCTGGGCAAGCGGGTGGTGCGCGCCAACGACGCGCCCGGCTTCATCGTCAACCGCGTGCTGATGCCGATGCTGAACGAGGCGTGCTTCGCACTGGGCGAGGGGGTGGCGACCATCCCCGATATCGACGCCGCCTGCCAGTTGGGCCTGAACCACCCGATGGGGCCGCTGACGCTGGCCGATTTCATCGGGCTCGACACCTGTCTGGAGATTACCCGCGTGCTGTTCGAGGGCACCGGCGACCCCAAGTTCCGCCCGGCGCCGCTGCTGGTGAAATATGTCGAGGCGGGCTGGTACGGCCGCAAGACCGGGCGCGGCTTCTACGATTACAGCGGCGCGGAGCCGGTACCGACGCGGTAAGGTGGTGCCGTTGCGGCCGTATCGATCCTGCCCTATCCCATGCCGCAGGGAGAGCGGACGAGGGTGACGGCGATCATGCTAGCCGGGGTGCTGGTCGGCTGCGGTGGTGGCGGCAATGGTGGCGGTGGCGGTGGCGGTGGCGGTGGCGGCGTCGCGGTGGTGCCCGGTACGCCGTCGCCCGCGCCGTCCGCCTCGCCCGGTCTCGTCGCCCCCGCCAACGCCCGGGCGTATGTGAAGCGGATCGACGGCATCCCGCAGGTATTTTCCACCGGCCAGCCGATCGCGGGCGGCATCGGGCTGGATTACGGGCGCGGCATGAACCTGCATATCCAGCGGCAGCAGCGCGGCATCAACCGCTATGCCTGCACGTTCGGCGTGCCGACGCTGGTCACGGATCGTCCGGCGGCGGCGTTCACCTATACCCGGACCGGCATCAACGGCATCGCCTATGTCGTCGATCAATCGGGGGTACCGCGCACCCATACGCTGATCGCCAGCACCGCGACGATGCGCGTCGATCCGGTGGCGGGGCAGGCGGCCGTCACGATCCGCCTGCTGGGACAGTTGCTGGGGCCGGCCGGGCCGGCCACCGCGACGACCGATTTTGGCAGCTTCACCGGCACCGTCACGATCGACTGGATCGGGGGCGGCTATCGCGGTGCGCTGACGGGTCCGGACGGGCGCAGTGATTTTTCGGGCCTGGCCGGCTGGTTCTATGGCCCGCAGGCGCGGGAGGCGGCGTTCTCGTTCGCGCTCGGCGCTGCCGATCCGGCGACGGGCATCCGCCTGAGCGCGGTCGGCAACGGCAGCGGTGCCCTGTAGCGTTGGGCCGTGGCGGTGGCCCGCGATGGCACTGTCGCAAACCCGTCGCCGAACCGTCACGCCGACGTAACGTCGGTCCTGTCTGCCGATCCGGTAAACAGGGGGATAACCATCATGCGCCGTTTCGTGCCCGTTCTGCTCGCCGCCGCCACCGCGACCACCACCGTGACCGGGGCGCTGCCCGCCGCCGCCACCACGCTCGTATCCGCCTACGCCATTTCCAACGGCACCGACCTGTCGGGTCTGTCGGGGGCGGGGCAGAACCGGCTGGGCGGGTTCGGATCGGACCTGATCTACAATGCGGCGACCGACAGTTTCCTGGGGATGACCGATCGCGGGCCGGGCGGCGGCGTGCTGCCCTATGCACCCCGGTTGCAGGGCTTCGCGCTCGATATCGATCGGGCGACGGGCGCGATCGGCGGCTTCACGCTGAACAGCACGGTGCTGTTCCGGCAGGCGAACGGGCAGGTCTATTCCGGACTGAACCCGCAACTGTCGACCGGCAGCGCCGCGACGCTGGGCGCCTCGCTCGATCCCGAGGGGCTGGCGCGGTTGCCGAACGGCAATCTGCTGGTGTCCGACGAATACGGCCCTTCGGTCTATGAATTCACCCCCGCCGGCGCGTTCGTGCGCGCGTTCGAGGTGCCCGCCAACCTCGTGCCGAAACAGGCGAACGGCACCGTCGATTATGTCGCCGGGCGCGGCAATGGCGGCATCGCCACCGGCCGTCAGGACAATCGCGGGTTCGAGGGGCTGACCGTCAGCCCCGACGGCAAGACCGCCTATGCCGTGTTGCAGGACCCGCTGGTCGAGGAAGGGCGGAACACCAACAACGGCACCGTCAACGGCGAGGGCCGGTTCAGCCGCAACGTCCGCATCGTCGCCTATGACGTGGCCACGGGCACGCAGAAGGCGCAGTATATCTACCAGCTGGAAACGGTCGCGGACATCAACGACCGGATCGCCGGCACCGCCAATGACTTCAACGTCAACGCGCAGGGCCGCTCGATCGGCGTCTCGGCGATCCAGGCGGTGAGCGACGGCACGCTGCTGGTGCTGGAACGCGACAATCGCGGGTTCGGGGTGGAGGACGCCAACGGCACCACCGCGGTCGGCTCCAAGCGGGTCTATCGCATCGATCTGGCCGGCGCGACCGATGTGAAGGACATCAGCCTGGCGGGCACCAACACGCTGCCCGCCGGCGTTTCCCCGGTCGCCAAGACCGCGACGCCGTTCCTCGATCTCGCCGCCGCGCTGCGCCGCATGGGGCTGGCCATCCCGGAGAAGCTGGAAGGCTTCGCGTTCGGCCCGCGGCTGGCGGACGGCAGCTACACGCTGATCCTCATTACCGACAACGACTTCTCGGTGACGCAGAACGGCGCAGGCACGCAGTTCGACGTCTGCACCAGCGGCGTGAACGGCAGCGGCACCAGCCGGCAGGTCGCGCTGGGCGCCGGTTGTCCTGCGGGCATGTCGCTGATCCCCAACATGATCTACAGCGTCCGCCTGAGCGAGGCGGAATACCAGTCGCTGACCGGCGTGGTCCCCGAACCCGCGACGTGGGGCATGATGGTGCTGGGCTTCGGCCTGATCGGCGCGGCCGCACGGCGGCGGCAGCGCACGCGGGTTCGCTACGTCTGAGGCAAGGTAGCGGCCGATGCGTCATCGGGCGGGACTGGCCCGTATCTCCTGTCGGCGGCCGATCCGGCTGCCGACAGGAGACGATGGCGATGACAGCTTTCCGGACGATGATGCTCGCGACCATGCTGGCTGGCGGCGGCATGATGGGTGCCACCGCCATCGCCGCGCAGAAGACGGTGATGGTCGGCGGTGCTGCGATGTACCCGACCAGAACGATCGTCGAGAACGCCGCGAACTCGCGCGATCACACCACGCTGGTCGCGGCGGTCAAGGCGGCCGGGCTGGCCGACACGCTGTCCGGACCGGGGCCGTTCACCGTCTTCGCACCGACCAACGCGGCATTCGCCAAACTGCCGGCTGGCACCGTCGACACGCTGCTGAAGCCCGACAGCAAGGATCAGCTGACCGCGGTGTTGACCTATCACGTCGTGCCCGGCCGGGTCAGCGCCGCCGACATCGCCGCCAAGGCGAAGGCCAATGGCGGCAATGCCACCTACACGACCGTGCAGGGCGAGCCGCTGACCTTCCACAAGGCCGGCACGGGCAGCAAGGCTGGATGGGCGATCATGGACGGCAAGGGCCATATGGGCCGGATCACCATCGCCGACGTCTATCAGTCGAACGGGGTCATCCATGTCATCGATACGGTGATGCTGCCCTGATCGGACGGGCGCCGGAACGCAGGGGCCGGCGCCCCTTACCCCGCCCTTCCTCCTGACGGGAGGACGGTTCAGATCAACGCCAGTGCCGCCAGTTCTCCCATCAGCGCCGGCGGCATCGCCGCCAGTCCGGTGGTGTCACCGCCCAGATCGACCGGCGCATCGGCCGCCTCCAGATAGCGCCAGCCCTGATGCGCGCGTTTGGGTTGCGCCTGCACCAGCACTAGGTCCGGCCCGAGATGGATCGCCACCCGGCCACCCTCCGCCTCGCCGAAGCGCAGGATGGGGGAGCGGGCGACCAGCTGATGCTTGATGATCCAGAACAGCGATCCGCCTTCGCCCACCGGCCCGGCCACCTCTTCGTGCCGTTTGGGCAGGTAGCGCGTGGTCAGCACCATGCCGCCCTCCGCCACGCGGGCCCGGATGCGGTCGGCCAGATGCTCGACGCCGGTCGCGCCGAACGCCACTTTGGTCAGGTGAAGCGCCATACCCGCCCATCTGGGCATGGCCGCGCCCGGATCAAGCGGCGATCACGCGCCCAGACCCCACAGACTGGCCAGCCCCAGGAATGCGAAGAAGCCCATCGTGTCGGTCATCGTCGTCACGAACACCGCCGACGATACCGCCGGATCGATCCGGAACCGGTCCAGCGTCACCGGCACGATCACCCCCGCCAGCCCGGCGACGAGGTTGTTGATGACCATCGCCAGCGCGATCACCAGCGACAGGTCGCGGTTGCCGAACACGACATAGGTGCCAACCCCGATCAACAGCCCCAGCGACAGGCCGTTGGCCGCCGCGATGCGGAATTCGCGCACGATCATCCGCACCGTGTTGGACGAGGTGAGCTGGTTGGTCGCCAGCGCGCGCACCACCACCGCCAGTGTCTGCGTGCCGGCATTGCCGCCCATCCCCGACACGATCGGCATCAGCACCGCGAGCAGCGCGAACCGCGCGATCGTGTCCTGGAACAGCCCGACGACGCTGGCGGCGAACATCGCCGTGCCGAGGTTGACGACCAGCCAGGTCAGCCGCGTCCGCACGGTGAAGCGGATCGGTTCGTTGATGTCGCCCTCGCCCGCGCCCGACAGGCGCAGCACGTCCTCGCCCGCCTCCTGCTGGATGATGTGGACGATGTCGTCGACGGTGATCATCCCGACCAGCCGGCCGGCGCCGTCGACCACCGCGGCGGAGATCAGCGCGTATTTCTGGAAGCGGAGCGCGACCTCCTCCTGATCCATGTCGACCGGGATCAGCGTCTGCTCGCGCTGCATCACATCGGCGACGCTGACCCATTCGGGGGTGCGCAATATCCACGATAGCGCGCAGGTGCCGACCGGCTTGTGCTGCGGATCGACGACGAAGACTTCCCAGAAATCGGTGGTCAGTTCCTGCGCGCCGCGCAAATACGCCATCACGTCGCCCACCGTCCAATGCTCGGGCACCGCGATCAGCTCGCGCTGCATCAGGCGGCCGGCCGATTCCTCCGGATAGGACAACGCTTCCTCGATCGCGGCGCGATCGTCGGGGTCGAGCGCGCGCAGCACCGCGCGCTGCTCGTCCTCGTCCATGTCCTCGATGATCGCGACCGCGTCGTCGGTGTCCAGTTCGGCCGCCAGATCGGCGACCTCGGTCGGCGACAACGCATCGATCAGGTCCTCGCGGACGTAATCGTTCATCTCGGCGAACACGTCGCCGTCGAGCAGTTCGGCGACCGCGCGGGCCAGCGCGGCGCGATCGGGTTGCGGGGTCAGTTCGAACAGGTCGGCGATGTCGGCGGGGTGGAGCGGCCCGACCAGCGCGCGCGCTTCCTCGTCATTGCCGGCCGCCACCGCGTCCAGCACCGCGCGGATGAATTCGGGACGCAGGTGGTCGTCCTCGTCCAGTTCGTTTTCCGGCAGTTCGTTCTCGGTATCGATCGTGTCGTCGGGGGCCAGCTCGCTGTCGACCATTGCCGCCTCCCTCATGGTGTGCAGGTTCGCGGCCCTAGCCCGCCCGCCCGGTCGGGACAAGTTTGCCAGCGCCCCGCCGCATCCCTATCTGCCGCGCAACGTTAAGGCGTTCACCGATTTTCCAAGGAGCTTCCCCGATGGCCGATACCCCCGACACGCTGATCCTGACGCTGGACGGCGGCGACGTGACGATCAAGCTGCGCCCCGATCTCGCCCCCAACCACGTCGCACGCATCGTCGAACTGGCGAATGACGGCTTCTATGACGGCGTCGTGTTCCACCGCGTGATCCCCGGCTTCATGGCGCAGGGCGGCGACCCCACCGGCACCGGCATGTCGGGTTCCGACAAGCCCAACCTGAAGGCGGAATTCTCGGCCGAGCCGCATGTGCGGGGCGTGTGCTCGATGGCACGCACCAATCAGCCGGATACCGCGAACTCGCAGTTCTTCATCGTGTTCGACGATGCGCGCTTCCTCGACAAGCAGTACACCGTCTGGGGCCAGGTGACCGACGGCATGGAACTGGTCGACGCGCTGCCCAAGGGCGAGCCCCCGCGTGAGCCGGGCAAGATCGTGAAGGCCCGCACCGCCTGACGACCCGACCGGACATCGTATCCCACCCGTGGGATACGCCCGGCCTGCATCGCCCCGCCGCGCAGAGATGCGCGGCGGGGCGTTCGCGTTGAAACCCCCGCGCATTCCATGCGTTCGGCTAACATGACATTTTTGTCATGTACGATATCGGCCAATATAGGCCGGACCGTTCGCAAGGAGAACATGATGACCCGTCTTCTCGCCGCCGGGGCTGCACTCGCGCTCACCGCGCTGGCGCCGTTTGCCCCCGCTTTTTCCAACCCCGCCCTTTCCGTGGATCACGCGCTGCGGGTGGACCATCATGCCGGCCCCGTCGACGCCCGTTACCGCGGCGACGTAAAGATCCGCCAGCAACAGGTCGGCGCGGTCGGCCCCGGTGGCCGCCCCTCGACGCTGCGCTGCACCTGGGCGGGCGACATGACCGTCGCGCGCGAGGCGCGGACGGCATCGGGCGCGATGATGACGCGTGTCGTGTCGCGCGATGCGGTCGTCACCGGCAGCCATGTCGGCTGGTGCGGTTCGCAGCGTCAGGCGATCGCGGCGCAGATCGCCGCGCGCCGCGATGCGCTGGATCGTCATCTCCAGGCGGTGGCGCAGGAGGACCACCAGGTCCTGCGCGCCGAACTCGATCGCTTCCACGGTAACGTCGACGTCGGATGAGGTGCATTCTGGGGAAGAGGCACATTCTGGCGATGATGTCGGGCGCGACGATGATCGCCGCGCCCGCGCTGGCACAGGTGTCGCCGACCCTCGGGGTCGAGGCGACGACCGACGAACGGCGCCGGGGCCTGAGCTGGAGCGAGGGACAGGCGTCGGCGTCGGGTGACGTGCTGCTGCCGGTCGGCCCGGTCGATGCGTCCGCGCGGATCGCCGCGACACGCGGATCGGGGCGGCACGGCGGTGCCGACGCGGTCATCGATCTGGGCGCGGGCACGGGCTGGGACGTCGGCGCGATCCGGCTGCGCGCGACCGTGACGGGACACCTGTTCACGGGTGCGCGGGGAAGGATAGATTATGTCGAGGCGGGCGGCACCGCCAGCTATGGCATCGGTCCCTTGCGCGTGACCGGCGGCGCGATGCTCGCCCCGTCGCAAGACGCGATCGGCGGCAGCAACCTCCACCTCTTCGCCGATGCCGATGCCGGCATCCCCGGCACCCCGGTCACGCTGGTCGCGGGCATCGGCCATTCCTCGGGCGGGGTCGACGATCCTGTCCGCGCGCAACGCCTGCGCCCCGGCGGCGACTATACGAACTGGCGACTGGGGATCGAACACCGGCAAGGGCAGCTGACGCTGGCGCTCGACTATACCGGCACCGATATCGGACGCGACGATGCCTTCGGCCCCTTTGCCGATGCCCGTCATGCCGGGGACCGCATCCTGGGCCGGGTGCGGTTCGGCCTGTAGCGATTCAGTCCTCGCGTTCGTCGGTCAGCGTGAACAGCCAGTCGTGGAACATCTTTACCGGCCGGGTCTGCATCGCGCGCGGGCGGCACACGAACCAGTGGCTGTACGGGCTCTCCACCTCGATATCGGGGAACAGGCGGACGAGGCGGGGGTCGTTGGCATGATTGAAATGGCTGGCATGCATGAAGGCGATGCCCAGCCCCTGCGCCGCCGCCTCCAGCATCAGCCCGCCCGAATCGAACAGGTCGACCGCCATTGGTTTCAGCGGGCCGATACCCGCCGCGGTCGTCCAGGCGCCGATCGTATCGGGCATCTCGCGGTGGAGCAGCGCGGTCTGCCCGGCCAGTTGCGACGGATGCGTGATCGGTCGTGGCCCCTCGATCAGGTGACGCGCGCCGATGACATAGACCGAATTGCGATCGAAGCGCCGCGCATAAAGCGCCGGATCGATCTCCCGCCCCAGCGCGATCACCGCGTCCAGCCCGTCGCCCAGCCGCGCGATGCCATGCCCGGCGGTGTCGATGTCGAGATGCAGTTCGGGATGCGCCTGTCGCAAGGCGCCCAGATGCGGGAACAGCCGCTGCGCTGCGAACAGCGGCAGCACGCCCAGCCGCAGCCGCAACAGGCCGGACCCTGCCGTCATCGCCTCCACCGCATCGGACAACTGGTCGAGCACGGGCGCGATCTGCACCAGCAGCCGCTCGCCATCCTCGTTCAGCACCATCGCCTGATGGCGGCGGGCGAACAGCGGCTTGGCGATGAAGCGTTCGAGCGACTGGATGCGCCGGCTGAGCGCGGGGGCGGAGAGCGACAGCTCCTCGGCCGCGGCCTTGATCGAACCCAGCCGTGCGACCTGCACGAACGCCTCGATCGATCCCAGGGGTGGCAGCCTTCGCATATCTCCTCTCCCGTCGTCCGATGTGCCCGCCAATTGTCAGACATGCAATCGCGATATCGCTTTTCGCACTTGCAGCATAGACAAACATGGATCAGAAAGGACGTGCCTTTCAGGCATCCTCTCCTAAAAACTTCACGGGCTGGCGGTTTCGCCGGCCCTTTTTTTGTGCGCGGCGCATAGCGCCAGCCCCTCGCGCCATCGCATCCGGCTTCCTACCTGACGGGTTCGACGCCCGAAAGGATGCCTGATGGCCGATACCGATACTCCCCCACGCAAAATCCAGGTGGCGAACAGCCGGCCCGAGGATTCGGGCCGTGGTCTCGCCCACCTGCCGCGCACGCTGATGGCGGCGCTGGGCGTGGGTGAGGGCGACGTGATCGAGATCGTCGGCAAACAGTCCACGCCGGCGCGCGCGGTCGGCCCCTATCCGGAGGATGAGGGGCTCGACCTGCTGCGGATCGACGGCTTGCAGCGCGCCAATGCCGGTGTCGGCTCGGGCGATTTCGTCGAGGTACGCCGCGCCGAATCGAAGCCCGCCACCCGCGTCGTCTTCGCGCCCGCACAACAGAATCTGCGGTTGCAGGGATCGTCGAACGCGCTGAAGCGCACCTTCCTCGGCCGCCCCTTCTGCCAGGGCGACGTGGTGGCGACCGCGGGGCATCAGCGTGTGGCGGACATGCCGCCGACCGTGCAGCGCTTCATGAACGCGCCCGCCTATGCGTTGCAGGAAATCCGGCTGCAGGTCGTCTCCGCCAGCCCCAAGGGCGTCGTCCATATCGACGAGAATACCGAGATCGAGCTGCGCCCCGAATATGAGGAGGTGCGCGACGCCCGCCGGGCCGACGTGACGTATGACGATATCGGCGGCATGGCGGCGACGATCGACAATCTGCGCGAGATGGTCGAGTTGCCGCTGCGCTACCCCGAACTGTTCCAGCGGCTGGGCGTCGATCCGCCCAAGGGCGTGTTGCTGCACGGGCCGCCCGGCACCGGCAAGACGCGGCTGGCCCGCGCGGTCGCCAATGAATCGGATGCGCAGTTCTTCCTCATCAACGGGCCGGAGATCATGGGTTCGTCCTACGGCGAATCCGAAGGGCGGCTGCGCGAGGTGTTCGAGGAAGCGGCCAAGGCCGCGCCCTCGATCGTGTTCATCGACGAGATCGATTCGATCGCGCCCAAGCGCGGTCAGGTGCAGGGCGAGGCGGAGAAGCGCGTCGTCGCGCAGCTATTGACGCTGATGGACGGGCTGGAGGCGCGCGCCAACCTCGTCGTGATCGCCGCCACCAACCGCCCCGAGGCGATCGATGAAGCGCTGCGCCGGCCCGGCCGGTTCGACCGCGAGATCGTGGTCGGTGTGCCCGACGAGCGCGGTCGCCGCGAAATTCTCGGCATCCATACTCGCGGGATGCCGCTGGGCGACAAGGTCGACCTCGCCGAGCTGGCGCGGACCACCTATGGCTTCGTCGGCGCCGATCTGGCGGCCCTGACCCGCGAGGCGGCGATCGAGGCGGTACGGCGGATCATGCCGAAGCTGAACCTGGAGGAACGCACCATCCCGCCCGAGGTGCTCGACACGCTGTCGGTGACGCGCGAGGATTTCCTCGGCGCGCTGAAACGCGTGCAGCCATCGGCGATGCGCGAGGTGATGGTGGAGGCGCCACGCGTCCGCTGGGAGGATGTCGGCGGGCTCGACGATGCGCAGATGCGTCTGAAGGAAGGCGTCGAACTGCCGCTCAAGGACCCCGACGCGTTCCGTCGCCTCGGCATCCGGCCCGCGCGCGGCTTCCTGCTCTATGGGCCGCCCGGCACCGGCAAGACGCTGCTCGCCAAGGCGGTGGCGCGCGAGGCGGAGGCGAACTTCATCGCCACCAAGTCGAGCGACCTGCTGAGCAAATGGTATGGCGAAAGCGAACAGCAGATCGCCCGCCTGTTCCAGCGCGCGCGGCAGGTGGCGCCGACGGTGATCTTCATCGACGAACTCGACAGCCTCGTTCCCGCGCGCGGGTCCGGCGCGGGCGAGCCGCAGGTGACCGAGCGGGTGGTGAACACCATCCTCGCCGAGATGGACGGGCTGGAGGAACTCCAGTCGGTGGTGGTGATCGGTGCGACCAACCGGCCCAACCTCGTCGATCCCGCGCTGCTGCGGCCGGGCCGGTTCGACGAGCTGATTTATGTCGGCCTGCCGGATACCCCGGGGCGGCTGCGCATCCTGAAGATCCAGACCGCGAAGATGCCGCTCGCCGCCGATGTCGATCTGGAGGAGGTGGCGCGCCGGACCGAACGGTTCACCGGCGCCGATCTGGAGGATGTGACGCGTCGTGCCGGTCTGGTCGCGCTGCGCCGCTCGCTCCAGAGCACCGAGGTGACGATGGCGGATTTCGAATCGGCCCTCACCGAATCGCGCGCCAGTGTCACGCCCGAGACGGAGCGCGATTACGAGCAGATGGCCGCCCGCCTGAAACAGGATGCCACCGCGGTCCAGCCGATCGGTTTCATCAGCCCCGGCCAGTTGACCCCGAGGGGCAGCAAAGGGGGATAGACTCCGCCTCATCCGTCATTGCGAGCGTAGCGAAGCAATCCAGGGCGTCGAGCGTGGCCGCCGGATCGCTACGCTACGATGGCAATGACGGATCGGCAGGAATATTTCCCCGATCCCGCGCCCACCGGTACGACCGCCCGACTGTCGTTACCGCGACCTCGTAACCGTCATACCATTCGTTTCGCCCCCGGTCGCGGATCGCGACATGGTCGGGATGCCCGCGCCACGCCAATGCCGCCGCTTCGTCCGCCCACCAGCTGACGGTAATACCGAACCCGTCCGCTCCGCGTGCGCTGTCGACGCCGCAATAACCGGGTTGGAGGGCGGCCAACCGGTCCATCGCGGCGGCAGCGGCGGCATAATCCGCCTCATCGTCGCTGCGTCGCTGCGATGAAAAGATCACCGCCACCTGTCCCGTCCGGTCTGTCATGCGCCCTGAAATAACCGATTGCCGTAGCGGCAGGGAAGGGGAAGGCCGGGGTCGGCGATGCCCCATTGCGGGGCGGACTGTCGCACGATTGAAACCCTATCCCTTGCAACACGTTCGGCACCTGTGCGACGGAGGGGTCAAGACCTCGCCGTTCGTGTGGGGACCACGTTCGACAGGATTTCGATGGCAAGCTCGACCTCCGCCGCCCGCCGCGTGCGCCGCCCCGCCGGAATTCCTTCCCCGGCACAGATGTTCTTCCAGGGTTTTCTCAAGCATCCGGTGATGGTGGGATCGATCATCCCGTCGTCCGACAAGCTGATCCGCAAGATGCTGGACCGGGTGGACTGGGCCAATTGCAAGCTGTTCGTCGAATATGGCCCCGGTGTCGGCACCTTCTGCCGCCCGATCCTCGAACGCATGGCGCCCGACGCGACGCTGATCGCGATCGACACCAACGCCGACTTCATCCGCTATCTCGATGCCACGATCGTCGATCCGCGGTTCCAGCCGGTCGAGGGGTCGGCGGCCGATGTCGCGACGATCATCGCGGAGCGTGGGTTCGCCGCGGCCGACTATATCCTGTCGGGCCTGCCCTTCTCCACGCTTCCCCCCGGCGTCGGCCCGGCGATCGCGGCGGCGACGCACGCCACGCTCAATCCCGGTGGCGCCTTCCTCGTCTATCAGTTCAGCCCCAAGGTGAAGGACTTCCTGGTCCCGCACTGGCAGCGGATCGACCACGACATGGAATGGTGGAACGTGCCCCCCGCGCAGTTGTACTGGGCCTGGAAAGACTGAGCGCAGACGCGGCCACGCCCGCGTCGGTGCCGCCCCCGGCGGCAGCGCGAAGTCCGGTCGGCGGGTCGGCATCACCGATCCCGTCCGACGTAAAGACGGCGGCTTTGCCGTCGTCCCTTCTCCCATCGTCGTAAATACGACGAGGCGCCTCTCCGCGACCCAGACCATCATGACCGCATCACCGTGACGGCGTGACCTATTCGTCGATCCCGAAGTTCAGTCCGCGCGACACGCTGGGATCGATCACCCCCAGCATCACATACGCCCCGAACTGCTTCACCCGCTGCCACCAGCCCGTCTCGCGCCGGTACACGTCGGGGGTCACCGCCTGCGACTGTGCGATCTCGCCATCGACATAGGCGCGGACATGATTGGCAAAGGCGGCATCGTCGATCCGCAGCATCAGTTCCAGATTGATGAACAGGCTGCGCATGTCGAAATTGGCCGAACCGATATGCACGATATCGTCGATCGCATAGAGTTTGGTGTGCAGCTTGGTCGGCAGATATTCGAACAACTGCACCCCCCGCTTCATCAGGCCGGCATAGGTGAAGCGCGCCGCGGCGATCGTGGCGTTGTTATCGGACCGGGCGGCGGTGACGATGCGGACCCGGTGGCTGGCCCGGCCGGCACGCTCGATCCGGCGCAACAGCATCGGGCTGGGCAGGAAATAGCCGGCCACCATGTCGATGCAGCGTCCCCGCGCCATGTCGTCACGCACCGTCCTTGCCCAGGGCGACAGCCGGCGGGTGGGGCCGCCGATCAACCAGCGCATCCGGCCATGCCGTTCGCTGAATTGCGCCAGCGATCGGTTGATCGGGCCGACGCGCAGCTTGGGATGTTCGATCGCGGCGCGCAGGGCGTCGAAATAGCCCCCCATCCGCGCCGCCGCCGGCCCTTCGACCAGCAGCCCCAGGTCGCGCCACGCCTTGTCCGCGACGGTGCCGAAATAATCGTCCTCGACATTGAAGCCGCCAATGATGATCCGCGGGTTCTCATCGGCATCGGCCAGCGCCAGTTTCTGATGATTGCGCAACAGGTAACGCCGCCCGAACGAGGGCGTGAACCAGCACACGTCGACCCCGGCGGCACGAATGTCGTCGAAGAACGAATCGTCGGTGCCGTCGCTGCCGAACCCGTCCACGACCACCGCTACCGTCACCCCGCGCCGGGCCGCCGCCGCCAGCGCCGCGTTGATCCGCCGGCCGGTGTCGTCGTCGGCGTAGATATAATAGAGGATGCGCAGCGAATGGCGCGCGCCATCGATCAGGTCGATCAACGCCCGCAACCGTCGCGGTCCGGTGTCGAGCAGCGTCAGCCGGTTGCCATCGACCGTGAACACCGGCTGTTCGGGCATATCGTCCGCGACCGGTCGGTCGGGCTGGGCGGGCACCGGCGCTGCGCTGTCGGGCAGGGGCGGGGTACGGTCGGACACCGGCATGGTCTCACTACGCACGGGCGGGGCGGGTTGATCCATGTCACCTTGCCGACGCCAACCTTGATTTTAACCGGCTCTTGCGCTATCCGCCGCCATTCTCCTGATTTCAGCGTTTTGAAGGACACGGCATGGCGCGCGTCACCGTCGAGGATTGCGTCGACAAGGTTTCCAACCGGTTCGACCTCGTGTTGTTCGCGGCGCAGCGGGCACGCCAGATTTCGGGTGGCGCCGATCTGACGATCGATCGCGATCGCGACAAGAATCCGGTCGTCGCCCTGCGCGAGATCGCGGAAGAGACGGTGCGTCCCGATCACCTGCAGGAATCGGTCGTTACCTCGTTGCAGAAGGTACGGGTCGACGACGATGACGAGGTCGATGCCGTCGGCTCGCTGTCCGCGCAGGCGGAGGCACTGCGCCTCACCGCCGCCGCGCCGCCGCGCAACCAGAATCTGGGTGCCGACTACGACGGCTGATCCGGTTTCGATCGGAACATGAAAAGGCCCGCGACGGCGACGTCGCGGGCCTTTTCATGTCGTAGTGATGCTGGATGCGAACCGGCCTTGCCGTCGTTGCGAGCGTAGCGAAGCAATCCGGAACCACGCACGGTGGCCCCTGAACTGTCTTGCTCCGCCGCGCAACGCCACGATCGGTGGGGGCGATGCCATCCCGGTTGAGCCATACCGACCCCGGGCTGTCCTACACCGGCACGTCCCGCTACGATCGCGCCACGGCCATCCCGCCGCCGCTCTTTCGCACCGTCCGCCACACCCCTGTAGGATGCGACCTTCGCGACCTTAGTGTGACTTTTCAGTCCGCATCGTCTTCCACCGGATCGGCCGCGGCTCGCCCCTTGAAGCCTTGCGCGATCACATACCATTCGGACGAATCCTTGCGGCTGGCCGGTGGCTTGGCATGTTTCACCGTCTGGAAATTGCGCTTCAGCGTCGCGACCAGATCATTGTCCGCGCCGCCTGCCAGCACCTTGGCGACGAACGCGCCGCCGGGTTTCAGCACGTCGCACGCGAAGTCCACCCCCGCCTCGACCAGCGCCATCGTGCGCAGGTGATCGGTCTGGGGATGGCCGACGGTGTTGGCCGCCATGTCCGACAGGATCAGGTCGGCGGCGCCGCCCAGCGCCTCCTGCAACAGGCCCGGTGCCGTATCGTCCATGAAATCGAGTTGCAGGATCGTCGCGCCGTCGATCGGGTCAACCGGCAGCAGGTCGATCCCGACGATCGTCGCCACCGGCACCTGCCGCCGCACCACCTGCGTCCAGCCGCCCGGTGCGATGCCCAGGTCGATCACCCGGCGCGCGCCCTTCAGCAGCCCGAACCGCTCGTCCAGTTCGATCAGCTTGTATGCCGCACGGCTGCGATAGCCCTCCGCCCGCGCCTTGCGGACATAGGGATCGTTCAACTGCCGCTCCAGCCACCGCGTCGATGCCGCGGTGCGGTTGCGCGCGGTCTTCACGCGCGTCCGTCCGCCCGATCCGCCCCTGCTCATGTCTTGTTCCTCATGCCGCCGTCCTCATGGCCGGCGCTCGCCCATCAGGCGGCGCAGGATGCCTTCGCGGATGCCGCGATCGGCGATACCCAGCCGTTCGGCCGGCCACAGGTCCATGATCGTCTCCAGAATCGCACAGCCCGCCACCACCAGATCGGCGCGCTCGTTGCCGATGCACGCTACCTCGGCGCGCTGCGCGATCGATTTGCCCGACAGCGACCGGCTGATCTCGCGCATCGCCGCCGCCGGGGCGACCAGCCCGTCGACCGCCGACCGGTCGTAATGGCTCAGGCCCAGATGCACGCTGCCCAGCGTCGTCACCGTGCCGCTGGTGCCCAGCAGCCGCGGCTGGTCGACCCGGGGCAGCCGTGCCGCGAACGGCGCCATGCTGGCCGCCGCCAGCGCCCGCATCTCCGCATAGGCCCGTGCCAGCGCCGCCGGGTCGCCATTGCCGGCGGCACCCGCCCGCTCCGTCAGCGACACGACGCCCCATGGTGCCGAGTGCCAGTCGAGCACGCGCGGCTCCGGTCCGGCGGTGTCGACCAGCACCAGTTCGGTGGATCCGCCGCCGATGTCGAACACCAGCGCGGGATCGCTGCCCGGCTCGATCAGCGCGTGGCAGCCGAGCACCGCCAGCCCCGCCTCTTCCTCCGCCGAGATGATGTCGAGCCGGATGCCGGTTTCGGCATGGGCGCGCTCGATGAAATCCGCGCCGTTCGCGGCCCGCCGGCACGCCTCGGTCGCGACCGATCGGGCGAGCACGACGTTACGCCGCTTCAGCTTGTCCGCACATACGCGCAGCGCCGCCAGCGTCCGCTCGATCGCCGCATCGCTCAATCGCCCGCTTGCCGCCACGCCTTCGCCCAGCCGGACGATGCGCGAAAAGGCATCGACCACGGCAAAGCCCGACCCCTGCGGCCGGGCGATCAGCAATCGGCAGTTATTGGTGCCCAGATCGAGCGCGGCATAGGCCCGCGCATCGCCCCACCGGCCGCGGGGCGGCCGGTTCGGCGCCGGACGGGCAGGGCGATCCTGCCGGTACGGCTCTCGGGCGGAAACATCCCCCATCGCCGTGATACTTTCCGTTCGTGTTCTGCCGTCACGATCGCAAGGATGCGCTCGCTCGGTGTCTAGCCCCAACGTAGCGCTCCCCCGCCCCGACGACAAGCGGCGTCGATTCCCCCCGTTGACACCGCGCTCCGCCCGGCCTAGAGGCGCGCTTCGGTTGCCCGATCCTCTAATGGTAAGAGAGCGGACTCTGACTCCGTCAATCAAGGTTCGAGTCCTTGTCGGGCATCCAGTTTTTCCAGCTATTTTAATAGCTTGGGGTCCCTTTACGAAGGGCCGGCGCCGGTATTTTTGCAGCCGCATCGCCTGACAGTCGAATTTGTCGATTTCTGCCGATTACCCGGGCGACCGGAATATCCATGCGACACGGTTTTCCCATGGCTCACGTCGATGGCAAGTCGTCATCTGCTATGATTCTGAGGGATTGGCAGGGGTAGGATATGTCAGGGGCTCGCCCTTGTCTGCGGATAGCCGCTGGCACCTGAAAACATGGGTAGCCCCTGCGGGGTGATCATCACACGCCATCACAGGAAAACATAACAATCTCTACTGCCTGTAGCAGGAGAAATGGTGCCCAGAAGAGGACTCGAACCTCCACGACCTTGCGATCGCCAGCACCTGAAGCTGGTGCGTCTACCAATTCCGCCATCTGGGCACGGGGTAGGTGGCGGCCTTTAGGGGTGGTGCAGGAGCCTTGTCAACAGCCGTTGTGATCGGCAAAGGCCAGAAAACCGCATCGGGATGCAAATCATGAAGAACAAGCTGGTGACGCTGATCGGCGGCGGAGGGTTCGTCGGACGCTATGCGGTCCGGGCGCTGCTCAATGCCGGCGCGCGGGTACGGGTGGCGCAGCGCGATCCGCGCCATGCCTGGTTCCTGAAGACGCAAGGTGGCCTGGGCCAGACGCAGTTCGTCGCCGCCGACGTGACCCGGCCCGACACTGTCGCCCGTGCCGTCGCGGGCGCGGACGTGGTCGTCAATCTGGTCGGCGTGATGGGCGGGGCGATGGACCGCGTCCATGTCGACGGTGCCCGTACCGTCGCGGTGGCGGCGGCACGGGCCGGGGCCGGAGCGCTGGTCCATGTCTCGGCGATCGGGGCCGACCCCGGCAGTGCCGCCGCCTATGGCCGCAGCAAGGGCGAGGGCGAGGCGGCGGTACGCGAGGCATTCGCGCAGGCGACGATCCTGCGTCCCTCGATCGTGTTCGGGCGCGAGGACCAGTTCGTCAATCGCTTTGCCGGGATGATCGCCGCCAGCCCGGTGGTGCCGGTGCTGCGCGCACCCGTTCGTTTCCAGCCGATCTTCGCGGGCGATCTGGGCGAGGCGATCGCCGTGGCGGCGGGTGATCCCGGCCGGTTCGGCGGCCATGTCTACGAACTGGGCGGCCCCGACGTGATCTCGATGGGCGAGCTGATCCGCTTCATCGCCGATGCGATCGGGCGTTCGCCGCATATTCTCGAACTGCCCGATGCGATCGGCGCGCTGCTCGCCAAGGTGCCGGGCGGGCCGATCACGCGCGACCAGTGGCTGATGCTCCAGCAGGACAATGTCATGGGCGCTGGGGCGGAGGGGCTGGCCGCGCTCGGCATCGCGGCCACGCCGCTGGCGGCCGCCGCGCCGGAATGGCTGGTGCGGTTCCGCCAGCAGGGCCGGTTCGGCCGCCGCACCGTCGAGCAGGCGTCGTGACGCTTTCCCCGTGTCCGGAGCATAGCCGTTGACCGATTATCTCGTCGCCATCCTGCTCGGCATCGTCGAAGGGGTGACGGAATTCCTGCCCGTCTCGTCGACCGGGCATCTGGTGCTGGCGACCGAACTGATGGGCTATGACGCGTCGCGCTGGACGGTGTTCAACATCGCGATCCAGCCGGGCGCGATCCTCGCCATCGTCGTGTTGTACTGGCGCACCTTCATGGCGGTGCTGGCGGGGTTGATGAAGCGTGAGCCGAATTCGGTCGCGTTCGTCCGCAATCTGCTGATCGCGTTCGTGCCGGCCGTGGCGCTGGGGCTGGCCTTCAACGACCAGATCGAGGCGTTGCTGGAAAACGCCGTCGTGGTCGCCTGGGCCTTGATCGTCGGCGGCGTCGCGATCCTGATTGTCGAGCGTCTGGCGAAGACGCAGGCCGTGGGCGGCATCGCCGGCGTATCCGCCATCCAGTCCGCGAAGATCGGGGTGGTCCAGTGTCTGGCGATGATCCCGGGGGTCAGCCGGTCGGGCGCGACGATCATGGGGGCGATGTCGCTGGGCATCGATCGCCGCACGGCTGCCGAGTTCAGCTTTTTCCTGGCGCTGCCGACCCTGACGGGGGCGACCGTGCTCCAGATGGTCAAGCATCGTGACGCGATCACCGGGGCGGGGCTGGAACTGATCGCGATCGGCTTTGTCGTATCGTTCGTCGTCGCCCTGGTGGTGGTGAAGGCCTTCATGGCGGTGGTCACGAAACACGGATTCGCGCCCTTCGCCTGGTATCGAATCATCGCCGGCGCGGCGGCGTTGCTGTTTCTATACAGCAGGTAGGTCCGTTTCGGTTATTAATAGGAGATAGCCTGTTTCGGGAAAGGGCATTTCAGCACATATTTCCCATAAATAGGTAAGTAATGCTTACTTGAGGTCGATTGTTGTCCGTTGTAGGGCCGTTCGGGTAATTATCGAGCGGAGATACGGCATGGCGGACAACCCGATGCTGAAGTTCGTCACCGAAGGTCAGTCCTATCCGGCAAAGCGCGCTGCCGACCTGCGCGCCGCGGATTTCCGTGAGATAGCCGATCGCTATGCGGTGCCCGACGCCGAGGATCAGGCGTCGCGCTGTTCGCAATGTGGCGTGCCCTATTGCTCGGTGCATTGCCCGCTGCACAATCATATCCCGGATTGGCTGCGCCTGACCGCGGAAGGGCGGCTCCGCGAAGCGTATGAGCTGTCGAACAGCACCTCGACCATGCCCGAAATCTGCGGTCGCATCTGCCCGCAGGACCGGTTGTGCGAGGGTAACTGCGTGATCGAGTTCTCCGGCCACGGCGCGGTGACGATCGGTTCGGTCGAGAAGTTCATCACCGATACCGCCTGGGCGGAGGGTTGGGTCGAGCCGGTTGTGGTCGGTCCTTCGCGCGGGCAGTCGGTGGCGGTGATCGGCGCCGGCCCGGCCGGGCTGACCGCGGCAGAATATCTGCGCGGCCATGGGTACGACGTCCATGTCTATGACCGGCACGATCGCGCCGGCGGCCTGCTGACCTATGGCATTCCCGGTTTCAAGCTGGAAAAGCCCGTGGTGATGCGCCGCATCGAACGGCTGGCGACGGCGGGGATCGAGTTCCACTACGGCTTTGCGGTCGGCGAGGATGCGACGCTGGACGCGTTGCGCCAGCAGCATGATGCATTGCTGATCGCCACCGGCGTGTACAAGGCGCGGCAGGTTGATGTGACCGGCAACGAGACGCCCGGCGTCGTCGCCGCGCTCGATTATCTGACCGCTTCCAATCGCAAGAGCTTCGGCGATGCGGTGCCGGCATTCGACGACGGCCGGCTGGATGCGGCCGGGCGCAACGTCGTCGTGATCGGCGGCGGGGATACCGCGATGGACTGCGTCCGTACCGCGATCCGTCAGGGTGCCGCCTCGGTCAAATGCCTCTATCGCCGTGACCGCGCCAACATGCCCGGCAGCCAGCGCGAAGTGGCCAATGCCGAGGAGGAAGGCGCAGAGTTCGTCTGGCTTTCCGCCCCGCTCGGCTTCGACGGGCAAGGGCAGGTCAGCACGGTCCGCGCCAGCCGGATGCGCCTGGGTGCGCCCGACGCCAGCGGCCGCCGCGCGCCGGAGGTCGATCCGGGCGCCGGCCTCACGCTCGACGCCGATCTGGTCATCAAGGCGCTGGGCTTCGACGCGGAGGATCTGCCGACCCTGTGGGGGGCGCCCGAACTGGGCGTCAGCCGCTGGGGCACGGTGCTGGTCGACGGCAAGACGTTGATGACCAGCCTCGACGGCGTATTCGCGGCGGGCGACATCGTCCGCGGTGCCAGCCTGGTGGTGTGGGCGATCCGCGACGGCCGCGACGTGGCCGCATCGATGCACAAATGGCTGAAGGCGAAAGCGCGTGCCGAGAAGGTGGCGGCGTGAAGGCCCGCCATCATCCGGTGCCGGTGATGGCGCTCGAATCTATTTCCACCCTCCGACTGATCGGGTCGAACGATGATGAATGACCAGCGCGCCTATCTCGCCGAACACGGCATGTACCGTCCCGATTTCGAGTCGGACGCCTGTGGCGTCGGCCTCGTCGCGGCGACCGACGGGCGGCCGTCGCGCCGGGTCGTGCAGTCGGCGATCGATGCGCTGAAGGCGGTGTGGCATCGTGGCGCGGTGGATGCCGACGGCAAGACCGGCGACGGCGCGGGTATCCATCTCGACCTGCCGTTGCGCTTCTTCGACGACGCCATCGCGGGTTCCGGCCACAAGGTGCGGCCGAACCGGCTGGCGGTCGGCCAGATATTCCTGCCGCGCACCGACCTGGGCGCGCAGGAGACGTGCCGGACGATCGTTGAATCGGCAATCATCGAGGCGGGCTACACCATCTATGGCTGGCGGCAGGTGCCCGTCGACGTGTCGGTCATCGGGCTGAAGGCACAGGCGACCCGGCCGGAGATCGAGCAGATCATGATCGCCGGCCCGCTGCCGGCGGATCAGGACGAGGCGGAGTTCGAGAAGAACCTGTATCTCGTCCGCCGCCGCATCGAAAAGCGGATCATCGCCGCGCAGATCCAGGGTTTCTACATCTGTTCGCTGTCGGCACGGTCGATCGTGTACAAGGGGCTGTTCCTCGCCGAGAGCCTGTCGATCTTCTACCCCGATCTGCAGGACCAGCGGTTCGAGAGCCGTGTCGCGATCTTCCACCAGCGTTATTCGACCAACACCTTCCCGCAATGGTGGCTGGCGCAGCCGTTCCGCTGTCTGGCACATAACGGCGAGGTCAACACGATCCGCGGCAACAAGAACTGGATGCTCAGCCACGAGATCCGCATGGCGTCGATCGCGTTCGGCGACAATTCGGAGGACATCAAGCCAGTGATCCCCGCCGGCGCGTCCGACACCGCCGCGCTGGACGCCGTGTTCGAGGCGATCTGCCGCTCCGGCCGCGACGCGCCCACCGCCAAGCTGATGCTGGTGCCCGAGGCGGCGAGCGACGACATGCCCGCCGATCATACCGCGATGTACCAGTATCTCGCCTCCGTCATGGAGCCGTGGGATGGCCCCGCCGCGCTGGCGATGACCGACGGCCGCTGGGCGGTGGCGGGCATGGACCGCAACGCGCTGCGTCCGCTGCGCTACACCCGCACCAATGACGGCCTGCTGATCGTCGGATCGGAAAGCGGTATGGTCGTCGTGCCGGAATCGACCATCGTCGCCAAGGGCCGGCTGGGACCGGGGCAGATGATCGCGGTCGACCTGCAGGAAGGGATCGTGCTGGAAGATCGCGCGATCAAGGACCGGATTTCAGGCGAGCAGGATTATGCCGCGATGACCGGCGAGTTCCTGACGCTGAAAGACCTGCCTCCCGCCGGCGACGAGGCGACGGTGCGCTTCTCCCGTGCCGAACTGGCCCGCCGTCAGGTCGCCGCCGGCCAGACGATGGAGGATATGGAGCTGATCCTGTCGCCGATGGTCGATGGCGCCAAGGAAGCGATCGGATCGATGGGCGACGATACGCCGCTGGCGGTCATCTCCGACAAGCCGCGCCTGATCAGCCAGTTCTTCCGCCAGAACTTCTCGCAAGTCACCAACCCGCCGATCGATTCGCTGCGCGAACGCCATGTCATGTCGCTGAAGACGCGGTTCGGCAATCTCGCCAACATCCTCGACGTGCGCGACCAGCGCGAACGGGTGCTGGTGCTCGATTCGCCGGTGCTGACCGGCGCGCACTGGGAGCGGCTGAAGGCGCATTTCGGTCGTTCCGCGGCGGAGATCGACTGCACGTTCGAGGCGGATGGCGGCCCCGATCGCCTGCGCGCCGCGATCCAGCGCATCCGCAACCAGGCCGAACAGGCGGTGCGCGAGGGCCGCTCCGAACTGTTCCTGACCGACGAGCATGTCTCGGAGGACCGGGTGGCGATCGCCGGCGTGCTGGCGGCGGCCGCCGTCCACACCCACCTCGTCCGGCGGGGTCTGCGCTCCTACGCGTCGATCAACGTGCGCAGCGCCGAATGTCTCGACACGCATTACTATGCGGTGCTGATCGGCGTCGGGGCGACGACGGTGAACGCCTATCTGGCCGAGGCGTCGATCGTCGACCGGCATACCCGCGGCCTGTTCGGGGCGCTGACGCTGGACGAATGCCTGACCCGCCACCGGATCGCGGTGGAGGAGGGCATCCTCAAGATCATCTCGAAGATGGGCATCGCGGTGATCTCGTCCTATCGCGGCGGCTATAATTTCGAGGCGGTCGGCCTGTCCCGTGCGCTGGTCAACGATCTGTTTCCGGGGATGCCGGCGAAGATTTCCGGCGAAGGCTACACCTCGCTCCACCTGTCGGCGATGATCCGGCACGAGGCGGCGTTCGACAGCGCGGTCGCGACGCTGCCGATCGGGGGCTTCTATCGCCAGCGCGCGGACGGGGAGACGCACGCCTATTCCGCCCAGCTGATGCACCTGTTGCAGACCGCGGTCGCGACCGACAGCTATTCCAGCTATCTGCAATTTTCGCGCGGGGTCAGCGACCTGCCGCCCGTCTATCTGCGTGACCTGCTGCAATTCAACTTCCCGGCAGAGGGCGTCGCGATCGATCAGGTCGAGGCGATCACCGAAATCCGCAAGCGCTTCGTGACGCCCGGCATGTCGCTCGGCGCGCTGTCGCCGGAGGCGCACGAGACGCTGGCGATCGCGATGAACCGTATCGGCGCCAAGGCGGTGTCGGGCGAGGGCGGCGAGGATACCGTCCGCTTCAAGCCCTATGCGAACGGCGACAATGCCAATTCCGGCGTCAAGCAGATCGCCTCCGGCCGGTTCGGCGTGACCGCCGAATATCTCGGCGCGTGCGAGGAGATCGAGATCAAGGTCGCACAGGGTGCCAAGCCCGGCGAGGGCGGGCAGTTGCCCGGCTTCAAGGTGACGGAGTTCATCGCCAAGCTGCGCCACGCGACGCCGGGTGTCACGCTCATCAGCCCGCCGCCGCATCACGACATCTATTCGATCGAGGATCTGGCGCAGCTCATCTACGACTGCAAGCAGATCAATCCACGCGCGCGCGTCTGCGTGAAGCTGGTCAGTTCGGCCGGGATCGGCACGGTCGCGGCGGGCGTGGCGAAGGCGCATGCCGACGTGATCTTGGTGTCCGGCCATGTCGGCGGCACCGGCGCAAGCCCGCAGACCAGCATCAAATATGCCGGTACACCGTGGGAAATGGGGCTGTCGGAGGTCAACCAGACGCTGACGCTGAACGGCCTGCGCGGGCGCATCCGCCTGCGTGCGGATGGCGGGTTGAAGACGGGGCGCGACATCGTGATCGCCGCGATCCTGGGTGCCGAGGAATTCGGCATCGGCACGCTGTCGCTCGTCGCGATGGGCTGCATCATGGTGCGCCAGTGCCACAGCAACACCTGCCCGGTCGGCGTCTGCGTGCAGGACGAGCGGCTGCGCGCCAAGTTCACCGGCACGCCCGAAAAGGTCATCAACCTGATGACCTTCATTGCCGAGGAGGTGCGCGACATTCTCGCCCGGCTCGGATGCCGGTCGCTGGACGAGGTGATCGGGCGCACCGAATTTCTCCGTCAGGTCAATCGCGGTGCGGAGCATCTCGACGATCTCGACCTCAACCCGATCCTCGCCAAGGTGGATGCCACCGATGCCGAGCGCCGGTTCAGCCTGTCGACCTTCCGTAACGAGGTGCCCGACAGCCTCGATGCGCAGATCATCAAGGATGCCGCCGCGGTGTTCAGCCGTGGCGAGAAGATGCAGCTGACCTATTCGGTGCGCAACACGCACCGCGCGGTCGGCACGCGCCTGTCGTCGGAGATCACCCGCACTTTCGGGATGAGCAAGCTGAACGATGGCCACGTCACCATCCGCCTGCGCGGGTCGGCGGGGCAGTCGCTGGGCGCGTTCCTGTGCAAGGGGATCACGCTGGAGGTGTTCGGCGATGCCAACGACTATGTCGGCAAGGGCCTGTCGGGCGGCACCATCGTCGTGCGGCCGGCGGTATCGTCACCGCTGCGCAGCCAGGAGAACACGATCATCGGCAACACCGTGCTGTACGGCGCGACCAGCGGCCGGCTGCTGGCGGCAGGGCAGGCGGGCGAGCGGTTCGCGGTGCGCAATTCGGGCGCGACCGTGGTGGTCGAGGGCTGCGGCGCGAACGGCTGCGAATACATGACCGGCGGAATCGCGGTGGTGCTGGGTCAGGTCGGTGCCAATTTCGGTGCGGGCATGACTGGCGGCATGGCGTTCGTCTACGATCCCGAAGGCCGCTTCGATGCCCGCGCCAATCCCGAGAGCATCACCTGGCGCCGGCTGGGCACGGCGCATTGGGAAGGCGTGCTGCGCGATCTGGTCGAGGCCCATGCCAAGGCCACCGACAGCCGCTGGTCGAAGGGGCTGATCGACGACTGGGCACGCACCGCCGGTGATTTCTGGCAGGTGGTGCCGAAGGAGATGCTGACCCGGCTGGCGCACCCGCTCGACGATACGGTCGAACTGGTGGCGGCGGAGTAGGGATGGCCGGACGGGGACGCCGTCCCCTTCCGGTCCCTCGGCAAGCTGTTCGTCTCGCAAGGCCATGGGGTACCGATGACCGATATGCCGCTTGGCCCGATCGTCGCCGACGCGACGCGAACGTTGCCGGTGTTGCGGCGGCATCCGGGCCGGGCGGTCATGCTCGAGCCATTGGCAGCCTGCCATGTGGCCGACCTGTGGGATGCCGCCCGATCGGCGGACGCGTCATGGGCCTATCTGCGATACGGCCCCTTCCCGACGGAAGCGGCGCTGGCTGCCCATGTCGAACGGATCGGCGGCCTTGCCCGACAACCGTTCTTCGCCGTCATCCCGACATCCAGCGGCAAGGCCGAGGGCTGGACCTCGTTTTGCGACATCGTGCCGACCGATGCGGCGATCGAGATCGGCAGCATCTGGTTCTCGCCGCGTCTCCAGCGGACCCGCGCCGCCACGGAGGCGATATTCCTAATGATGCAACACGCCTTCGCGCTCGGTTATCACCGGGTCGTGTGGCGCTGTAATGCCCTTAACGCGGCGTCCATGCGCGCCGCGCGACGGTTCGGTTTCGTCTATGAGGGGACATGGCGGGGCGACAGCATCGTGAAGGGGCGTCGACGCGATACGGCCTGGTTCTCGCTTCTGGAGCCGGAATGGCCCGCACAGAGGCAACGGTTCGAGGCATGGCTGGATGACGGCAACTTCGACGCAGACGGCGGGGCGAGAAAATCGATGATGTGACGCGACCGGGCAATGGGTAGGCGATGCTTCAACCGGTAGGCCGCCGCCGCACCACCGCCCAGCCGGTGGCGCCGTAAACCAGCAGTGCCGGCCAACCGCCATCGGTGACGAACAGATAGGCCGTGCCGATCACCGCGACGATCGCCAGCACCGCCGCCGTCATCCGGACCGTCGCGATCCGACGCAGCAGCAGCGTACCGATCGCCAGCGCCGCCAGCGCATTGCCCGCCAGCCATGTCCATGATCCGCCGCGCCCGATCGATCCCATGCCCGGCACCTTCACCGTCGCGAAGCCGCGCATGGCATTGGGGAACACGTCGGCGGACAGGTGCAGCCCGATGCCCAATGCCAGCCCCGCCGCGACCGGCCACCAGCGTGGTCGCGACGCCAGCAGGATGACGGGCAACATCGAATGGGTCAGGCCGCTGCGATGGCCCAGCCCCAGCGCCATGTCGAGATCGGGCAGCGTCGTCCCCGCCAGCGCCGCCACCGGCACCGCGGCCGGCAGCAGGATCGGCCAGCGATCGCCCAGCGCGACCAGTATCGCCGCCGCCAACAGGAAAAGCACCGCGTCCATCCGCCCGCTGTAGCGCCCGCCATGCCGAAACATAACCAACGCATGCCGATAACCGCCGCCGCGGCCCTTCCGCCCCCGCCGGAGGGACGCTAACGGTGCGCCATGTGGCAGCTTTATCAATTCCCCCTGTGTCCCTTCAGTCGCAAGGTCCGTTTGCTGCTGGGTGAAAAGGGCGTGGGGTACGAGCTTGTCCGCGAATCACCCTGGCTGCGGCGCGACGAGTTCGTCGACATGAACCCGACCGGGCAGACGCCGGTGATGGTGGATGCCGATCGCGGCATCCTGCTGATCGATTCGATGGCGATCGCCGAATATTTCGAGGAAACCATCGACAAGGCGGTGATGATCAACGGCACCGCGACCAGCCGGGCCGAGATCCGCCGGCTGGTGACGTGGTTCGACACGCATTTCTATCACGACGTCACCGGGCCGCTGCTGCATGAGCGGATGGTGAAGCGCATCGCGCAGCGCGCCACGCCCGATGCCAAGGCGCTGCGTGAGGCGATGAAGGCGGCGGTCGGGCATCTCGACTATACCGATTACCTGCTCGATCACCGGCAATGGCTGGGCGGCGCGACGATGACGCTGGCCGACCTGACCGCGGCGGCGCAGATCTCGGTCGCGGACTATCTGGGCGGGATCGACTGGAAGGGGCATGACCAGACCGCGCGCTGGTATCGCGGGTTGAAGAGCCGCCCGTCCTTCCGCCCGCTGCTGGCCGAGCGGATGGAGATGATCGGTCCGCCCGCCCATTACGACAATCTGGATTTTTGAGCCGTGGACACCCCCGCCGAAACCATCGCGTTCGACGATTTCCTCAAGGTCGACATCCGCGTCGGGACGATCGTCGTGGCCGAGCCGTTTCCCGAGGCGCGCAAGCCCGCGTTGCGGCTGACGATCGATTTCGGCCCCGAGATCGGGCGCAAGCGATCATCCGCCCAGATCACCGAACACTACACGCCCGACATGCTGGTCGGGCGGCAGGTAGCGGCGGTGGTCAACTTCCCGCCGCGCCAGATCGGGCCGATGATTTCGGAGGTGCTGACGCTCGGCTTTCCCGATGCGGACGGCAAGGTCGTGCTGATCGCGCCGACACAGGGCGTGCCGGACGGCGGGCGGTTGTTTTAATGACGACAGCGTCAAGACCGACCCATCCCGTCATTGCAAGCGTAGCGAAGCAATCCAGAGCCTAACGCGCGATTCTCCGGATTGCTTCGCTATGTTCGCAATGACGGATGTTCCGGCGGACTATGCCGCCAGCGCCAGCCGCCACGCCTCCGCTTTGGCCAGCGCGGCGGGATCGTCGACGTCGATCCAGTCGAGATCGCTGCAATCCACCACCTGTGCGCGGCCATCGCCCGCGAGCAGGCGCATCCCGTCGGTAAGCGACGGCGCGCCGAGGCTGCCGAGTGCGGCGAACAGGCGGGGGCCGATCGCGAAGACGCCGGTGTCGTAACAGTCGGCGTCCGCCAGCCCCTTGCCGATCGCGACGATCGCGTCGCCATCGGTCTTCACCCAGGTCACGTCGTCGGGATCGACCCAGGGGTGGCCGATGCGCCGGTCGATGCCCAGGGTCGCGCCACCGCCCGTACCGGTCGTCGCAAGGCGGGCATAGAGGGCGGGGGTGACGAGATGATCGCACATCGCCAGCACCGCCGGCTCCCCCGCCAGCACCGGCGCGGCGGCGAGGACGGAGACGCCGTTGGGCTCGCGGTGGTCGCGGGTCATCACCGTCTCCACCGTCAGCGGCCAATGGCGGGTCGCCAGATGCGCGGCGATCGCCTCCGCCCCGTAACCCAGCACGACGACCGCGCGGGTCAGCCCCGCCTCCGCCATGCCGGTCAGCGCGTGATCGATCAGCGGGCGTCCGGCGACGGGGCAGAGCGGCTTGTACGGCGCACTGCCCCGCAGCCGGGTGCCGTGCCCGGCGGCGAGCAGCACGCCGGTGCAGATCGGCATATCAGGCGGCCGCGATGAACTTCTCGACCTCGATCTGGGCGAGGTCGTCGGTCATCTGGGTGCGGGGATGCTTGCAGAAATAGGCCGATGCGGGGTCGATCACGCCACCGATGCCGCGATCCTTGGCGATCTTTGCGCATCGGATCATATCGATGGCCACGCCGGCGGAGTTGGGCGAATCCTCGACCGACAGGCGCAGTTCCAGGTTCATCGGCACGCCGCCGAAGAGCTGGCCTTCCATGCGCAGGAAGCAAACCTTGTTGTCGTTCTGCCACGGCACGTAATCGCTGGGGCCGATATGGACATTGTCGTCGTCAAGTCGTTCCGCTGCGACCGACTGTACTGCCTCGGTCTTGGAAATCTTCTTCGATTCGAGCCGACGATGGTTCGACATGTTGAGAAAGTCGGTGTTGCCGCCGGTGTTGAGCTGATAGGTACGGTCCAGCTTCACGCCGCGCTTGGCGAACAGGTCGGTCAGTACGCGGTGGACGATGGTCGCGCCCAGCTGCGCCTTGATGTCGTCACCGACGATCGCGACGCCTGCATCCTCGAACCGCTTCGCCCAGACCGGGTTGGAGGCGATGAAGACGGGGATGTTGTTGACGAAGGCGACACCGGCTTCCAGCGCGCATTCGGCATAGAATTCGGTCGCTTCCTGCGAACCCACCGGCAGGTAGTTCATCAGCACGTCGGCACCGCTCGCCTTCAGTTCGGCGATCACGTCTTCCTTCGACGGCTGCGTGTCGTTGGCGACGATGAAGGTGCGGTCGTCCTTATAGTCGGCCATGTGCTCGGCGACGCCGTCCAGCACCTTGCCCATCTTCACGACGGTGCCGGTGGCGGGCAGGTTGGCGGCGAACACGGCGGTGCAGTTGGGCTTGGCGAACACCGCCTCCGCCACGTCACGACCGACCTTGCGCGCATCGACGTCCCACGCCGCCACGACCTTGATGTCGCCGGGGCGATAGCCGCCGACTTCGTAATGCATCAGGCCGACATGATCGTTGCTGCCCTCGCCATAATAATCGAGGCCCTGCACGAGGCTGGAGGCGCAATTGCCGATACCGACGATCGCGATGCGGATGGTGCCCATTACTGTCCCTGTTCCTTGACGAGATATCGCGCCGGCGCCTCGGCCGGGGCGGAAGAAATGACGGAAGAAAGAAATGCACGCTCGACCCGGCGATGCCAGGCGAGGCCTGCCAGCAGGATCGCTGTCAACGGAACGATCTCGAACCACCAGAAGAGGCGTGGATCGCCCGCCATACACGCGACGAAGACCATGAAAATACGAACATTGGCGGTTTCCAGCGACAATAGCCGCATCGGCGCCACCGCCGCCCGCGCATAGCGTGCGCCGGTCGCGACGGGATCGGGGCTGGCGGCCAATTGCTGCTCGAACGCCATCGCCAGACGGTCTGGAATGCCGGCGACGTGGTCGTACAGCCGTACCAGCGGTGACGCGGCGGGTGCCGGCGGCGCGGCGACCAGCGCCACCCCCTTTGCCCGGCGGTGGAAGCGGGTACGCTCCCCCTCGAACAGGCTGGACTGTACGGCGTGCAGCCCACCTGCGACGAATGCCAGTGCCCAGCCGGCCGGCGTGCCCCACACGATCGCGAGCGCGACGTAGATCAGGAGGAAGACGCCGTGATCGCACAGCCCGTCGAGCATCCGGCCGAGCGGGCTGGCGGTGCCGGTGGCGCGTGCGACCATGCCGTCCAGCCCGTCCGCCACCAGCCAGCCGATCGACAGCATCAGCCCGATCAGCGCGAATCGCCAGTCGGCGAAGCGGGCATAGGCGAGCGCGGCGCCGGTCCCCAGCGTCAGTCCAGCAATCGACACGGCATTGGCGGATATTCCGCGCGCGACCGCGATCGGCAGGAGCAGGCGGCCGAGCGGATGGATCAGCCAGAGATTGGAAGGATCCTCGATCCGGCGATCGCGCGATCCATCCGGAGGAGGCACTGTCATAGGCTGGTCACAATGCGCCGTCGTCGCCCATTATTCAAGATGGTTGCGGCAGGTTTGCGGTCAGTTCCTCCAGCCAGACCCTGGCGGTGCCGTCGGAAGGGGCGCGCCAGTCGCCACGTGGGCTGACCGCGCCCCCGGCCGATACCTTCGGCCCGTTGGGAAGCGCGCTGCGCTTGAACTGGCTGGTCTGGAAGAATCGACGGCAGAACGATTCGAGCCAGTGGCGGATCACCGGCAGATCATAGGCGACGCGCGCGTCGGCCGGAAAATCCTCCGGCCAGCGCCCTGCCTCCAGATCGCGCCACGCATGCCAGCACAGAAAGGCGATCTTGGACGGGGCGAGGCCATGGCGCAGCACGTAATGCGCGAAGAAGTCGTTCAGCGCATAAGGCCCGATCATCGATTCGGTCGATTGCATCGCGCCCGTATCGGCATCGGCGGGCACCAGTTCGGGCGAGATTTCCTGCGCCAGGATCGCGGCGAGGATATGGTTCGTCTCCGCATCATACTGGTCGGTCCGGATGCACCAGCGGATCAGGAACTGGATCAGCGTCTTGGGCACGCCGGCATTGACCGCATAATGGCTCATCTGGTCGCCGACGCCATAGGTGCACCAGCCCAGCGCCAGTTCGCTGAGGTCGCCCGTCCCCAGCACGATCCCGCCGCGCTGGTTGGCGAGGCGGAACAGGTAATCGGTGCGCAGGCCCGCCTGCACATTCTCGAACGTCACGTCGTACACCGGCTCGCCCCGGCCGAAGGGGTGATCCATGTCGGCGAGCATCTGGCGGGCGGCGGGGCGGATGTCGATCTCGTCGGCGGCGATGCCCAGCGCGCGCATCAGCGCCCAGGCATTGGCCTTGCTCCCCTCGCCGGTCGCGAAGCCCGGCATGGTGAAGCCCAGGATCGACGAACGCGGGCGGCCGAGGCGGTCCATCGCCTTGGCCGCGACGATCAGCGCATGGGTCGAATCGAGCCCGCCCGACACGCCGATCACCAGCGTGTCCGCGCGCGCCGCCTCGAGTCGCTTCGCCAGCCCCTCGACCTGGATGTTGAACGCCTCGTAACAGTCGGCGTCGCGTTTGGCGGGATCGTTGGGGACGAAGGGGAAGCGGCGGATCGAGCGTTCCAGCCCGCGATCCGCCAGATCCTCGCCGTGCACGAAGCCGATGCGGCGGAAGCGCAGTTCGGGATGGCCGGCGACGGCCGCGGCATCGTTGAACGTGCCGGTGCGGGCGCGCTCCTGCAGCAATCGCTCGGCATCGATGTCGGCGACGACCAGTTCGGGCGTGCGGGAGAAGCGCGTCGATTCGGCGATGAGTTCGCCCAGTTCGTGGATCAGGCCCTGGCCGTCCCACGCCACGTCGGTGGTGCTTTCCCCGATCCCGGCGGCGGCGTAGACATAGGCGCAGGCCGCGCGCGCGCTCTGCGCGGCGGCGAGCATCGTCCGCTCGCGCGCCTTGCCGATCACGATGTTGGAGGCGGACAGGTTGCAACAGACCAGCGCGCCGGCCAGCGCCCCCATCGTCGAAGGCGGGGTGGGCGCCCAGTAATCCTCGCAGATTTCCGCATGGACGGTGAAGAAGGGCAGGTCGCTGGCGGCGAACAGCAGGTCGGTGCCGAACGGGACGGGTTCCCTTTCCGGTTCGCCCCCCAGATCGATCGTCAGGCCGGTCAGCCCCGCACCGCTGGCGAACCAGCGCTTCTCGTAATATTCGCGGTAGTTGGGCAGGAACGTCTTGGGCACCACGCCCAGGATGCGGCCGCGATGAATCGCCAGCGCGCAATTGTAGAGCCGCCCGTTGCGCGCGATCGCCGCGCCGACGAGCAGCAGCGGCTTGAGATCGACAGAGGCCGCCCGCACCGAATCGATCGCCGCGCGGGTCGCCGCCTGTTGCGCGGATTGCAGGTGCAGGTCGTCGATCGCGTAGCTGGTCAGGTTCAGTTCGGGAAAGACGACGAGATCCACGCCGCGCGTATCTGCTTCCCGCGCCAGCGCGATCGTAGCGGCGGCGTTGGCGGGTACGTCGCCGACGCTGGCGGGCGGCGTCGCGGCGGCGACGCGGATCATGCGCTGGCGATGGAGCGAAAAGAAGGGATGGGTCATGCGGTCATGTCCTTATCGCAAGGCGCGCGAAAGGCACGCATCCTCACCGCCCGATCCTCACCGTCGCGGCACGCCCGCCCGGTCGAGTTCGCGGCCCAGTCGGCCGGTCAGCCAGCAGCCATACATCCGGAAATCGGCGGCAAGGCTCCACAGCGGATAGGTGAAGGTCGCCGGCCGGTTCCGCTCGACCAGCAGATGCGCGCCCCACGCGAACGCATAGCCCGCGACCGGCATCAGCAGGAACAGTCCCCACCGCCCGGTGACGATCCCGGCGACGAGGCATGCGATCACCAGCGTCGTGCCGACATAATGCAGCCCCCGCGTCGCCGCCCGACCATGCTCGCGCAGATAGAAGGGCCAGAACTCGGCAAAGGTGGCGAAACGGGCCATGGCGCGAAGTGTATCGGAGTCTGGAAAGAAAGGCCAGATATTGCAGATGGTTGGCGCGCGATGGGGAACGGTGGGTGTTGGTGCCCGTTGCCCCATGTGTGAACGTCGCAATCTGGTGGAAAGCGGACATTTCCCGATTGTGTAGAATCCCTCATGACTTCGCCATTGGCGGATGACATGGTATCGGCATGACCGGCAAACGTATCATCGCCATCTTTGCCTATGCGGGCTTCACCGCCGCCTGCGTCGTGTTGCTCGGCCTTCTCTGGATATCGGTCAACCTGCTCAATTTTCCATGCGATAGCCCTGAAGACCTAAGGCCATGTGCCCAAGTAGTGCCGTGGTTCTTCGCAACCCGCGGCCTTCTGCCCATCGGTGGCGCCTGGGCTTTGATGACGTGGGCAACATTCTGGCGTCGGAGTAGGAAATAGGATCGCCGATCGAATGTCTGCGAATGGGCGACAGCAGTCATTTCATTCGAGCGCCTCGTGCCACCGCGGAACGCCACTCACCATGAGAGCGGAGGATGCCGCCCCCGGTCACGCCGCGAACGGGTTTATCGCGCCGTGTACGCCGCCGGCTTTCGGCGCCGCGTCGCGCGCGAAACCGCGAGTACGGCCATCGCCCATGTCCTACACGTCGCCCGCCTGCTACATCCGCCGGAACCGCTCTTTCTCATCGCCGCCGTTCGCATCGCCGGGTCGCAGCCCCGGCGCATTCACCCCTGTAGGATGTGACTTTCGTGACTTTTGGCGTGACTTTCCGTCCCCTGGCATCGCATCTGCCGCGCGCCATCCATCCCTTGCGAGAGCATCCCATGACCGCCACCCTGTACGGCATCCCCAATTGCGACACCGTGAAAAAGGCGCGCGCTTGGCTTGATGCGCGAGGGCTCGCCTACCAGTTCCACGACTACAGGAAGGCTGGCGTCGATCCCGACCTCTTGCGCGGCTGGGTCGAGCGGCTGGGATGGGAGGCGGTGCTGAACCGTGCCGGCACCACGTTTCGCAAGCTGCCCGAGGCGGAACGGGCGGATCTGGATGCGGCGCGGGCGATCGCGCTGATGCTGGCGCAGCCGTCGATGATAAAACGGCCGATGCTGGTGCATGGCGACGTGCTGGAGGCGGGGTTCAAGCCCGATCGCTACGCGGCGATCATGGACTGATGCCATGGGCGCTGGATCGCCGCCTTTGGCGCGGCTACGATCCGGCCCATGTCCACGACCTACACGATCGACACCGCGACCAGTCGCGCCAATCCCGCGCCGGCACCGCGCAAGCGCCTGACCGTGCCCGCCATTCGCACCCGAAAAGGGGGCGAGCCGCTGGTGATGCTGACCGCCTATACGGTGCGGACCGCGCAACTGCTCGATCCGCATTGCGACATGCTGCTGGTCGGCGACAGCCTGGGGCAGGTGATCTACGGCCTGCCCTCGACCGTGCCGGTCACGCTGGAGATGATGGCGGCGCACGGCGCGGCGGTGGTGCGCGGCAGCCTGCAGGCGCTGGTCGTGATCGACATGCCGTTCGGCAGTTACGAGGCATCGCCCGAAAAGGCGTTCGAGAGCGCCGCCTGGTTGTTGAAGCAGACCGGGGCGGCGGCGGTGAAACTGGAGGGAGGCGAGGCGATGGCCGCGACCGTCCGTTTCCTGTCCGAACGCGGCATCCCGGTGATGGGGCATATCGGCCTGACCCCGCAGGCGGTGAACGTGCTGGGCGGCTATGGCGCGCGCGGGCGGAGCGCGGCGGAGGCGGAGAAGATCGCCGCCGATGCCCGCACGATCGCGGCGGCGGGCGCCTTCGCGATCGTCGCTGAAGGGGTGATGGAGCCGATCGCGGTGGCGATCACGCGCGAGGTCGCCTGCCCGGTGATCGGCATCGGCGCATCGGCCGAATGCGACGGGCAGGTGCTGGTGGCGGAGGATATGCTGGGGATGTTCGAACGCGTGCCGCGCTTCGTGAAGCGGTACGACGATCTGGGCGGGCGGATTTCCGACGCCGCGGCCCGCTATGCCGCCGAGGTGCGGACACGGGCCTTTCCGGGAGCGGAGCAGGTGTACGTGCCCAAGGGATAGGCGTCGCCTTCCCCCCGGCGGGGCGTCTTTCCGCCGCCGGGACGGGCGGCGGCGGCAAGCGCCCTTCCGTTTGGCGGGCCGCCCGGCTATGAGCCCGGATCGTTTTCCCTGCATCCCGGAGCCGTTCCTTGGCCCTGCCGCCGAATGCCAATGCCGAAGTATTCATGCGGGAGGTGGACGAAGAGGTCCGCCGCGACCGGATGACCCAGTTCTGGACCCGCTGGGGCAAGGTCGCGATCGCCGCGATCGTGCTGGCGCTCGCCGTGCTGGCGGGCGTCCTCTACTGGCAGCACCGCAGCCGCGAGGCCGCGGGGGCCGAGGGCGAACGGTTGCAGGCGGCCTATGACGCGCTGGGCCAGGGGCGGATCGACAAGGCGCAGCCCGCGCTCGCCGAACTCGCCGCCTCCGACCGCGACGTCTATCGCGCGCTGGCCAGGTTCACCGAGGCGGACATCGTTCTTCAGCGCAACGACCTGAAGGCCGCGGCGGCCAAGTTCGCCGAGGTGGCGGCCGATACCGGTCAGGCGCAGCCGATTCGCGATCTGGCGCTGATCCGCCAGACCGCCGCCGAGTTCGACACGCTGAAACCCCAGGTCGTCGTGGAGCGGATGCGTCCGCTGGCGGTGCCGGGCGGGGCGTGGCTGGGCAGCGCGGGCGAGATGATGGCGGTGGCGCAGTTGCGTCTCGGCCAGAAGGCACAGGCCGGGCAGCTGTTCGCCCGGATCGCGCGGGACGAGGGCGTGCCCGGATCGATCCGTCAACGCGCCGTTCAGATGGCGGGCCTATTGGGCGTCGACGCCGTTCCCGCGGCCCCCGCCGCTACGCAGGAAGCCGCCCGATGACCCCCCGTCCGATGACTCCCCGTCTTATGACAGGGCATTTCCGTGCGCCGGTGATGGTGGCGGCGCTGATGGCGCTGAGCGCCTGCGGCATCTTCAAGGGCGGCGGTCCGAAGAAGACGCCGACCGTGGGCGAACGGGTGTCGATCCTGTCGTCGGAGAACGGCATCGTCGCCGACCCCGCCATGGCGACCGTGGCGGTGACGCTGCCTGCCGCCGCCGCCAACGACGCCTGGACCCAGTCGGGCGGCAATGCCGCCAAATCGATGGGGCAACTGGCGCTGGGTGCGCAGCCGGCACGGGCATGGCAGGCGACGATCGCCGGCGGCTCCCCGCGCGAACGGCTGGCGGCGCCGCCGGTGATCGCGGAGAACAAGCTGTTCGTGATCGACGTGACCGCCGCGGTCCATGCCTATGCCGCCGATACCGGCGCAGTGCTGTGGACGGCGGAACTGTCGCCCGGCAAGCAGAACAGCGCCTCGCGCTTCGGCGGCGGTGCCTCCTATGACGACGGCAAGGTCTATGCCACCGACGGACTGGGCGACGTGGTCGCGCTGAACGCCGCGGATGGCAAGGAATTGTGGCGTGCCAAGCCCGGCGGGCCGTTGCGCGGCGCACCGACGATCGCCAACGGCAACGTCTATGTCCTCAGCCAGGACAACCAGATCTTCGCGATCAACCAGCTCGACGGCAAGGTGCAGTGGGCGCAGTCCGGCACGCTGGAGACGCAGGGCGTGTTCGGCGTCGCGGCACCGGCGGCGAGCCAGGGGTCGGTGGTCGCGGGCTATTCGTCGGGCGAACTGTCCGCCTATCGCTACGAGAACGGGCGCGTGCTGTGGCAGGATGCACTGTCGCGCACCTCGTCCACGACCTCCGTATCCAGCTTGGCCGATATCGACGCCGCGCCGGTGGTGGATGGCGGCCGGGTCTATGCGGTCGGGCAGGGCGGGCGCATGGTCGCCCTGGAACTGTCGACCGGGCAGCGGCTGTGGGAACAGAATCTGGGCGGCATCTCGACCCCGTGGATCGCGGGCGACTGGCTGTTCGTGATGACCGACGACGCGCGGCTCGCCGCGCTGTCGCGGGCCAGTGGCAAGGCGCGCTGGATCGCGCAACTGCCGCGCTATCGCAATCTGAAGAAGCGGTCCGGCCCGATCACGTGGTTCGGCCCGGTGCTGGCCGGCAACCGGCTGGTGCTGACCAATTCGGAAGGGCAGATCGTCTACGCATCGCCCACGGACGGCAGCGTGGTGCAGACGGTGGAGACGAAGGTGGCGTTCGCCTTGTCGCCGGTGGTCGCCAATTCGACGCTCTACACGCTCGACCAGAAGGGGCGGATCACCGCCTATCGGTGACCGTCGCCCGCATGGCCCCGTTTCATCCCGTCCGTACAGGGTGACGGCGGGGCCGGCAGCGGCTAAGGGCGCAGGATGCCCAAACTCCCCGTGGTCGCGATCGTCGGCCGGCCCAATGTCGGCAAGTCGACTTTGTTCAACCGTCTCGTCGGCAAGAAACTCGCGCTGGTCGACGACCGGCCCGGTGTGACGCGTGACCGGCGCGAGGGTGACGCGCATCTGATCGGCCTCGATTTCCGCGTCATCGATACCGCCGGTTACGAGGATCAGGACGCACAGACGCTGCCCGGCCGGATGCGGATGCAGACCGAGGCGGCGGTGGCGCAGGCCGATGTCGCGCTGTTCCTGTTCGACGCACGCGCCGGCATCGTGCCGCTGGACGAGGAGATCGCCCGCTGGCTGCGCCAGTCCTCCACCCCGGTCATCCTCGCCGCCAACAAGGCGGAAGGGAATGCCGGGAATCAGGGCATTCTCGAATCGCTCAGCCTGGGCTTCGGCGATCCGGTGCAGCTGTCCGCCGAACATGGCGAGGGGCTGGGCGACCTGTTCGAGGTCCTGTTGCCGCTGCTGGAGGGGAAGGAAATCCCCGACGACGAGGAGGACGAACGTCTCGATGCGCCGCTGAAGCTGGCGATCGTCGGCCGGCCCAATGCCGGCAAGTCGACTCTGATCAACCGGATGCTGGGCGAGGACCGGCTGATCACCGGCCCCGAAGCCGGGATCACCCGCGATTCGATCGCGGTCGACTGGCAATGGCGCGATCCGTTGCGCGGGGCGCATGGCGAGCCGCGCCCGGTGAAGCTGATCGACACGGCGGGCATGCGCAAACGCGCCAAGGTGCAGGACAAGCTGGAGAAGATGTCGGTCGCCGATGGCTTGCACGCGGTCGATTTCGCCGAAGTCGTCGTCTTGCTGCTCGACGCCACGCTGGGGCTCGAGGCGCAGGATCTGCGCATCGCCGACAAGGTGCTGGAGGAAGGGCGCGCGATGATCATCGCGCTGAACAAATGGGACGTGGCGGAAAATCCGTCGTCGCTGTTCAACGGCGTGAAGCGCGCGCTGGAGGATGGCCTGTCCCAGGTCAAGGGCGTGACCGTCGTCACGGTTTCCGGCGCCACCGGCAAGGGCGTCGACCAGCTGATGAGCGCGGCGTTCCAGGTGCGCGAGGCGTGGTCGAAGCGCGTCGGCACCGGCGAACTGAACCGCTGGTTCGAGCGCGCGATCGAGGCCAACCCGCCCCCCGCCCCCGGCGGCAAGCGAATCAAGATGCGCTACGTCACCCAGGTGAAGACGCGGCCGCCCAGCTTCGTGATCTTCGGCACGCGGGTCGACCAGCTGCCCGCCAGCTACGAACGCTATCTGGTCAATTCGATGCGCAAGGAACTGGGGTTCGGCGCGGTGCCGGTGCGCGTCACCATGCGCGCACCCAAGAATCCGTTCGATCAGAAGGACTAACCGCCGGAACCGTTGTGCAACATCCTGTTTACCGCCGGCTGGTAGGATCGGGACGTGGCAATAGACGGGGCGGAGCAGGCACGGTGTCGTTCGAGGAAAACACGTTGGTGGATCGGGCGGCCTATGCGACCGCCCGTGCCGAACTGGGAACGGGTTTCGTCCGCATCCTGGGGTATTTCCGCGAAGACGGCGTGAAATCCGTCGCCGCGATCGAGGCGGCGATGCGCAAGGGGCAGGCGGCGGCACTGGTGATCCCCGCGCACACCCTGAAGGGTGAGGCCCGCCAGTTCGGCGCGATGCCGCTGGCCGCGCTGGCCGAGACGATCGAGGTGATCGCCCGCGAATGCGTGGAGCGGCAGGATACGCCCGAAGAGGCGCTGGAGTCGGTGGCGCGGCTGCGGCCGCTGTTCAACGAGACACTGGCGCTGCTCGAAAGCGGATCGGCACCGGTGATGCCGGTGCGGCGTCCCCCTGCCGGGGGATTCGGCCGACGGACGCTGCCCGCCGGCTAGGATAACGCCCGTCGTTAACGGGCTGTTTGCCTTGATCGGGTAGCCGCCGGACCATCTTCTGGTGCCGAAAGTCCGCATGACCCAACCGATCTTCTACGACGCCAGTGGCCGCCGCCGGCGAATCGCCGGAGCGATATTGCTGGTGCTGGCGCTGGGGCTGGCGGTGCTGGTCTGGTGGACCGCGACCGTTCTGGGCGCGCGCGATCCCCATGCGCCGCTGCGCTTTGTCGAGGACGCCGACGCCCCGCAAGGACTGGCGGTTGCCGCCTCCGCCGACGCAACGGCGGCGTGGCTACCCGAGGCGGGCACCGCGGCGGCGGGCAAGGCGCCGCTTCGACTCGGCTTCTACATGCCGTGGGATGCCGCATCTCGGGCGTCGCTTGCCGCCCATGCTGGCGATCTCGACTGGCTGGCGGTAGGGCTGGCGACGGTGACGGGGGCGAATCACCACGTCGCTTACGAGCATGACGGGGAACTGGCGACGTTGCTCGCCGGGCAGGCGCGGTCGCCACGGCTGTTGCCGATGATCCAGAATGCGATGACGGATGGACGCTGGGACGGGGAGGGCACCGCCCGTCTGCTTGCTGCCGCGCCGGCGCGGGCGCGGTTCGCCGACCGGCTCGTCGCGCTGGTGACGGCGGAGCGGGGCGCGGGGGTGATGCTCGACCTCGAAAGCCTCCCCGCCTCGGCGCACCGCGATTATCAATTGTTTCTGCGTGAACTGCGTGCCCGTTTCGCGCCGCGCGGCTGGGCGGTGATGCTGGCGGTGCCGGTCGGCGATCCGGCATGGGATCTGGCGGCCTATGCCGCCGTCGCGGACCGGCTGGTGCTGATGGCGTATGACGAACACTGGATGGGGGGCGAGGCGGGACCGATCGCCTCGCAGGGCTGGTTCGCGCAGGCCGTTGCGGCGGCGGTGGCCCGCACCGGCGCGGACAAGGCGATCGTCGCGATCGGCAACTATGCCTATGACTGGGACGGTCGCCGCACGACGCCGCTGACGGTGGCGGCGGCGTGGCAACTCGCGGCGCAGGCCGGGGTGACGCCGCAATTCGACCGGGCGAGCGGCAATCCGCATTTCGCCTATACAAAAAACGGGCGGACGCATCAGGTGTGGTTGCTCGACGCGACGACCGCGTGGAACCAGCGGCGCGCGATCGAGCGCACCGGGGCGGCGGGCATCGCACTGTGGCGGCTGGGCAGCGAGGACCCGCGGCTGTGGGATGCGCTGGCGGCGGGGGCCGGTGCGCGGCCCGACCTGTCGGTGCTGCCCGCCCCGGCCGGGATCGAGGTGACGGGGGTCGGCGAGATCATGCGGCTCGACCGGCAGGCGACGGCGGGGCGGCGAACGCTGGCCTATGACCGCGACGGCCTGATCCGCGATGTGCGGATCGACGCGCTTGCGAGCGGCGATCTGGTGCAGCGCACCGGCGCGCGGCGGCGACTGGTGGCGCTGACCTTCGACGACGGGCCGGACCCGGCATGGACGCCGCAGATCCTTGACGTGCTGAAGCGCGAACATGCGCCCGCGACGTTCTTCGTCACCGGCACCAATGCGCTGGGGCAGCGCGCGCTGCTCAACCGCATCATCGACGAGGGCAGCGAACTGGGCAACCATTCCACCAGCCATGCCGATCTGGGCCGCGAACCCGCCGCGCTGGTGAAGCTGGAACTGAACGCGACGGCGCGACTGGTCGAGGCCTATACCGGGCGCGAGATGCGGCTGTTCCGCCCGCCCTTTCTGGGTGACGCCGATCCGGGCACGCACGACGAACTGCATGCGTCGCGGGCGGCGGCGGATCTGGGATATCTGACGGTCGGCCTGAACGTCGATCCGCTCGACTGGCGTGCGCCCGGCGTCGAGGCGATCGTCGCGAACACGGTGCGACAGGTGATGGCGGGCACCCATGCCCGTCCGGCGCAGATCGTGCTGCTTCACGATGCCGGCGGCGACCGCAGCCAGACGGTGGCGGCGCTGCCGCGGATCATCCGGACGCTGCGCGCGCGCGGCTATGATTTCGTGACGGTATCGACGCTGGCCGGGCTGCCGCGCGCGGCGACGATGCCGCGTCTCGATGCGGGCACGACGGTGCGGGCGGCGCGGACGAGCGGCCTGTTCGCCGGGCTGTGGGGGCTGCGGGAAGGGCTTGGGCTGCTGTTCGTCGCGGTGATCGTGCTGGGCATGGGGCGGTCGCTGGCGCTGACCGCACTGGCATGGCGGCATCGGCATCGCGGCGAACCGCCGGTGGCGGCGCCGCATCTGGTGCCGCGCTTCGTGTCGGTGCTGATCCCCGCCTTCAACGAGGCGCGGGTGATCGAGGCGTCGGTGCGGCGCATCCTGCACAGCCGCGACGTGCATCTGGAAGTGATCGTGATCGACGACGGGTCGACCGACGATACGTCCGCGGTGGTGCGGGCCGCGTTCGGGATCGACCCGCGCGTCACGCTGCTGACGCTGGCGAACGGGGGCAAGGCGGCGGCGCTCAATGCTGCGCTGCGACAGGCGCGCGGCGACCTGATCGTCGCGCTCGATGCGGATACGCAGTTCGAACCGCACACGATCGCGTTGATGGCGCGCTGGTTCGCCGATCCGGCAATCGGCGCGGTGGCGGGCAATGCGAAGATCGGCAATGCGGTGAACTGGATCACCCGCTGGCAGGCGGTGGAATATGTCACCGCGCAGAATCTGGAACGCCGCGCGCTGGCGGCGCTGGGGGCGGTGACGGTGGTGCCCGGCGCGGTCGGCGCCTGGCGGCGCACCGCGCTGGATGCGGTGGGCGGTTATCCGGAGGACACGCTGGCCGAGGATCAGGACCTGACGATCGCGATCCAGCGCGCCGGCTGGCGCATCGCCTGCGACACGGCGGCGGTGGCGTGGACCGAGGCGCCGGAGACGGCGCGCGCGCTGTTCAAGCAGCGTTTCCGCTGGGCCTATGGCACGCTGCAATGCCTGTGGAAGCATCGCGGTGCGATCGGTCGGGGCGGATTGGGACGGATCGGCCTGCCCCAGGCGATCGTGTTCCAGTTCCTGCTCGCCGCGGTGTCGCCGCTGATCGATCTGGCGCTGGCGGGGGCGGTGATCGGCACCGGCTGGCGCATCGCCCGCGATGGCTGGTCGGCGACGGGGGGCGATACGGGCACCGTGCTGGCGTTCTGGGCGGCGTTCACCGCGGTCGATCTGGGTTGCGGCTGGGCGGCGTTCCGGATGGACGCGCGCGAGGGGCGGTTCCCGGCGATCCGGCTGCTGACGATGCGCTTCGGCTATCGCCAGTTGCTCTACGCGGTGGTGCTGCGCGCGATCGCGGCGGCGGTGACGGGGCCGAGGATCGGCTGGGGCAAGCTGGAGCGCAGCGGGCGCGTCACCACCCCCGCCGCGACGCCGGCGACCGTCGTGTCGATACCGGTCCGGGTGCCCTTCCGGCGGGCGGCGTAACGCGCTTTCAGAAGAATGGGTTCACGCGGAGACGCGGAGACGCGGAGGGATTCTGGCGGCGCAGCCGATCATGCGATAACGGCGGTCGTTAACCGTCAGGCCGCTGAAGAAGCGGATCACCTCCGCGTCTCCGCGTGAACCCATTCTTCTGCGCTGCGCGGACCGCCTCAATCCAGCGACAGGCCGTGGGTCGCATCGGCGGCGCGGGTGGTGTCGGATCGCTCGCCACGGACGACGACGATGCTGCCCGCCACGATCAGCACCCCGCCCAATACCAGCGGCCAGCCCGCCGGATCGCCGAACATACCGATGCCCAGCGCGGCGCCGATCAGCGGTTCGATGTTGATGAACACGCCCGCGCTGGCGCTGTCGACGCGCGCCGCGCCATATTGCCAGGCTGCGGTGGCGAGGAAGGTGGACAGCAGCCCCTGTCCGATGATGCCGCTCCATGCGACGGTGCCGAGCGCCAGTGGCGGCGCACCGTGCTGCAACAGCGCGACCGGCAGCACGGTGGCGGTCGCGACGACCAGCGTGACCGAGGGAACCGCCATCGCCGAGCGGGTGACGGGCGCCCGCTTCAGCACGATCAGCCAGGCGAGGAAGATCAGTAGCGACAGCAGCGACAAGGCGATGCCGATCGCGGTTCCCGCGCCACCCGGCTTGCCCGCGATCAGGGCCGCGCCGATCGTCGCGGCGGCCACCCCGGTCCATGACGCGCGGCTGACGCGTTCCCCCATCAGGTGCGCCGCGACCGCGATCAGCGCGGGCATCGCCCCGACCAGCAGTGCCGCCAGCGTGACGGTGACGCCGGCCAGCCCCTCGAACTGCACCATGAAGGCGAGGCCATAGAACATGCCCGCCAGCAACACCGGCGGCGACCGGAATAGCGCCCGTGCCTCCGCACTGGCCAGGGCGAAGGGCAGCGCGGCGACGCTGGCAACCGCGAAGCGGAGCAATACCATGTGTGCCGGCTCCACTGCGCGCAGCGCCAGCTTGCCGAGCGGGAAGCCCAGTCCCCAGAACAGGCCTGCCGCAGCGAGGGCGATGAAGGCGGCGCGATGCATCACCACCCCATGCCCCGCCGCCGCCCGCATGGCGAGGGGGGATCCGCCTCAGCCTTTCCCGTCAGATGATCGACACAGCCCGGTGGCGAACAGGGTCAGCACACTTTCCCGTTCTGCCCGATCGGGGGGCAGGCGTTCCGCCAGCGACAGCATGGCGAGACCGTGGACAATCCCCCACGCCGCCACCGCGGCATGGGGCCGATCGTCGCCGGTGATCGTCGCAACCCGTTTCGCCAGCACCGCATAGGCGGCGGTGCCACAATCGACATCGGTCGTCGCCAGTCGGGCGCCGGCGAACATCAGCCGGAACAATGCGGGTCGGTCGAACGCCATATCGATATACGCCATGCCCTGTGCGACCAGCGCCGCAACGGGGTCAGTCCGTTCCGCGTCCGCCGTGCGGAGCCGATCGGCCAACTCTGAAAAGCCGCGATCCGCGACCGCGCCGAGCAGGGCGGCCTTGTCTGCAAAGTGACGATAGGGCGCCATGGCCGACACCCCCGCCGCCCGCGCCACCGCACGCAGGCTGATGTCCGCCTCGTCCCCCTCCAGAAGATTCAGTGCCGCCTGGATCAACGCAGCTCGCAATCCCGCCTCTTGCATCTCAGTTTACACCGTATACATGGCCACTATGTGTACGGTGTAAGCCAAGGAGGCGAAGGCATGCAATCGGGACCGGTACGTGAAACGGTAGACCTGACCGGCTATCCCGATCTGGTGGTCGTCCTGCTCGGCTTCCGGATCGGGTCGTTGCGCACGCTGCCCGCGCTGATCGCGATCGGGCGGGGCCTGCGGATGATTCGGCATGACCGCCCCGATGGATTGCTGGGGGACGAACAGTTCCTGTTCGGATGGAACCACCTCGGCATCCGTCAATACTGGCGCGATCCAGCGGCGCTGGAGCAATTCACGCGCTCGGCCATCCATGCCGGGTGGTGGCGTGATTTTCTGCACGACACCAAAGGCGCGGGCTTCTGGCATGAAGCTTATCACGCCCGTGGCGGGATGGAGGCGATCTATGTCGACATGCCCGGCCGTCCAGGCTTGGCCGGCTTCGCACCGCTCAGGGCACCGGTCGGGCCGTTCATGTCGGCGCGCGACCGGGTACGGGCGGATGCGGCCGCACGGCGTTAATCAGCCAGTGCCGCCGCCAGCCAGGCCGGACGCAGCGCGTCGCCCAGTGCTTCGACGCGGCGATGCTCGACCATCAGCCCCAGCGCCGGATAAAGGGCGCGGGTGCGGTCGCCCGCCGGCGCGATCGGGGCGACGACCAATCGGCGGTTCACCTTGGCGCGGTGGTGCATCCGCGCGGTGTTCTCCTGTCCGACATAGCAGCCCTTGGTAAAGCTGACGCCGTTCAGTTCGCGCGCATTGCATTCCAGCCACAGCGTCTCGCCCGACCCGAGTTCGCCCCTCCCCTCCGTCACGCCCAATGACAGGCGATGCGCGGTCCATGCGTTGTCGACCGGTGTGCCGCCCGGCGGGGCGAGCCATCGCCGGCCTAGTTCGGGCAGGCGCGGGTCGGCGATGCCGGCATCGCCATCCCGCGACCAGTGAACCGCAAGCGCGGGATCGATCGCGATCGTGATCGCGCGGCGCAACCGGTACATCGTCAGCCGTCGCGCCAGCGCCTCCGCCTGCGCCGCCTCGACATCGATCAGGATATCGTCGTCGTCCGCCCAGAGCAGGAAATCGAACAACGCCTTGCCCTGCGGCGTCAGCAGCCCTGCCCAGACCGGCAGCGCACTGGCGACATCGTGCGTGACCAGCCCCTGCAGGAATCCGCAGACATCCTCGCCCGCCACCCTCAGCACCGTCCGGTTCGCCAGCATCGTCATCCCGCCTATCTGGCGATGCCACCTGTCCGGCACAATGCGGGCGATCGGGATTGCCGCCCGCCGCCGGCGATCCTAGGGCATCGGCATGACCGATCGCCTGACCATCCGCCGCCCCGACGACTGGCACGTCCACCTGCGCGACGGCGCGATGCTGCATGCGGTGGCCCCCCATACCGCCCGCCAGTTCGCCCGCGCGATCATCATGCCCAACCTGACGCCGCCGGTGACGGATGCGGCGACGGCGCGCGCCTATCGCGACCGGATCATGGCCGCGCTCGGGGAAGATACGGATTTCCAGCCGCTGATGACCTGTTACCTGACGGATCACAGCGCCCCCGACGATATCGTCGGGGGCCATGCCGAGGGGGTGTTCACCGCCTGCAAGCTGTACCCCGCACACGCCACGACCAATTCCGCCCACGGCGTCACCGATATTCGCGCGATGACCGGGGTGCTGGAGGCGATGCAGCGCGCGGGCATCCCGCTGCTGATCCATGGCGAGGTGACCGACCGCTCGATCGATATCTTCGACCGCGAGGCGGTGTTCATCGAGCGGGTGCTGATCCCGCTGATCCGCGACTATCCGGGCTTGCGGATCGTGATGGAGCATATCACCACCGCCGAGGCTGCGGCCTTCGTGACGGAAGCGGACCACCCGATCGCCGCGACGATCACGCCGCAGCATCTGATCCTGAACCGCAACGCGATCTTCGACGGCGGCCTGCGCCCCCATGCCTATTGCCTGCCCGTCGCCAAGCGCGAGGCGCACCGGCTGGCGGTGCGGCGCGCAGCGGTATCGGGCAGCCCGCGCTTCTTCCTGGGCACGGATACCGCGCCGCACGTCGTCGGCGCGAAGGAATCGGGCTGCGGCTGTGCAGGCATCTTCAACGCGCCCTTCGCGCTCGAAGCCTATCTCCGCGTGTTCGACGAGGAAGGCGCGCTCGACCGGTTCGAGGGCTTCGCCGCGGAACACGGAGCGCGTTTCTATGGCCTGCCGCTCAACGAGGGCACGGTGACGCTGGAACGCGTCGCGCAGCAGGTGCCGGCCTCGACCGGTGAAGGCGCAACCGAGGTGGTGCCGTTCATGGCGGGCGAAACGCTGGCGTGGCGGCTGGCCACCGATACCTAGAAGGGCAACCAGCGGCTCTTGTGGGTGAAGTTCATATAGCCGACGTTGACACCCGCCCGCCAGCCGACGCCCAGCCGGATCGGGATCAGCACCACGTTGCCGCGCCGCAGATAGGTCGCGGCGAATCCGCCGACCAGATACAGTCTCCCCTCCGCGCCGGGGAAGCGGTGGAACAGTTCCTCGGTATCGTAGAGATTGTAGACGAGCACGAAGACCTTGTTGGCGTCGCCGCCCACGTCGAAGCCCAGCGACGGCCCGGTCCAGTAGACGGGCTGCTGCCCCTCCACCTTGTGTGTCATCACCCCCGAGCCATAGCGGACCCCGACGATGAACGCGCCCGACGCCTCGCGCCCCGCGATATAGGCGTTGGGCCGGCCCTGTTCCTTCAGCACCTTTTCCAGCAGCCCGGCGAGCCCCTCCGCGCCCTTGCCGAACACGCCCTCGCCCGCGGCCAGCAGGTCGTCGCGCTGGAAGGTGTCGGCCGCCGCCGTGGTCCGTTCGGCACGCGTCGCGGCGGCCTGATCCGCCGGAAGGGGCGGGGCGGCGGCCGGGGGAGCGGGTTCGAGCGGCTCCTGCACCGGCGGCGCATCCTGCCTCGGCACGGTGCGCGTCGCGGTGGCCACTGGTGGCGGCCCGGCCAGATCGCCATCGATCGCCCGATTGGGATCGATCGTGCGCACCTGCGCCATGCCCGGCTGACCACCGAGCGACGCGAGCAGCGCCAGTCCCATCCACACGCTGCGCATCCGACCCATGTCCCCGTTATCCGTTCCGACGTTCGCCTGTTCCCCCGTAGACCAACTCCCGCCTTGCGGCGCAATGAACGATCTGCACGACCGATCGCACGAGGCGGTTGATCGGTCGCGATACCATGGCTATAGCCTGCACCCTGCCGATCCGGAGACGTGGGTGAGCGGCTGAAACCAACGCTTTGCTAAAGCGTCGTACGGGAAACCGTACCGAGGGTTCGAATCCCTCCGTCTCCGCCATTTCGGTTTCTTCCGATCATCCTCGACATCTGATCGTTGGGGGAAGTGGCGTGTCGGCATTCGATGCGCCCGATATCGGCCGCAAGCGATCAGCGCCGAACAAATCTCCGCACGGGTAATCCTGATGTGCCGGGATCAGGCGGCGTCCACAGAAATAGGACGTCGCGGGCACTGGTCGAGCATCCGGCAGCGCTGCCTGGTTACCTGGAAATTTCCTGATCCTTGACCGTCTGAGTTGTCGTCCGGCGGGTCGGAATGGCCAAGGCCGCACGCCCTGCAATCCTGTCCCTTGGCTACAGGAGCAGGCGCGCTTGCCATCGATCCGGCCACTGAATGCCCGGCGCACCACTGCTGACACACATCCGAATCGGTTTTGATGTAGACTGTGCCATCTGAACGGCACAGGGAAATAAACATGAACCTTATCAATATGATCCGGATGGGGAGTGTGATCGCCATGACTGTTGTTGCCGCAGCGGCGTCGGCGGGCGATGCACAACTGCCCGGCTATTCGGCCGGTGCGCAGGTCGTCAGCGTTGATGGAAAGCGGAGCCAGGTCGATCAGATCAGTGGCGTGATCTATTCGCAAATCCGATCGACAAGGGCGGTCCGACAGTTGCGCATGTCGCTGATCGTGCCGCGGACCAGCGATCTGAAGCCCGCAATCGTCTATTTCCCGGGCGGGGGCTTCACCTCCGCCGATCACGAGAAATATTTCGAGATGCGTTCCGCTTTGGCGCAGGCCGGCTTCGTCGTCGCGGCCGCCGAATATCGTGTCGTTCCCGACAGGTTCCCGGCCCTGGTGCAAGACGGCAAGGCTGCCGTCCGTTACCTGCGGGCCCATGCGGCGGAATACGGCATCGACCCCGCCCGGATCGGCGTGCTCGGGGATTCCGCCGGTGGTTATGTCTCGCAGATGGTCGCCGTCACCAATGGCGAGAAGAGCTTCGACAAGGGCGATTATCTTGACCAGTCGTCCGACGTGCAGGCGGCGGTCACGCTGTACGGCATTTCGAATCTTCTCAATATCGGCGAAGGATTCCCGCCGAAGATTCAGCAGACGCACCAGTCGCCCGCGGTGACCGAGGCGCTTCTGGTCAACGGCCCGGCGTTCGGCGGTTTTGCCGGCGCGGCGATTTCGACCGATCCGGCCAAGGCGCTGGCCGCCAGTTCCATGGGCCACCTGAACGGCGTCGAGCCTCCGTTCCTCATCATGCATGGCACTGCCGACGCGCTCGTCTCGCCGGTGCAGAGCAAGCAGTTGTTCGAGGCATTGCGGGCCAAGGGTAGCAAGGCGGACTATGTATTGGTGAAGGGGGCCGGGCACGGCGACCTGACCTGGTTCCAGCAGCCCGTGATCGACCGGGTGGTCACCTGGTTCAAGGCCGTGCTGGGCGGCCCGATCGCCAAGGTCGGCGGCGAGGATGAGCCCAAGGCCAATCTCTAACCATTAACGGTTTTTCCGGTGCCGGTCCCGCGTGGCGGCCGGCGCCGGAGAACCGGTTCCGGATATGATCCCGTCGGTGGGATGTGGTGAAGACGCACCATACGGGTTCGTCATAGAAGCGCGCTGGATGATTTCGATCCGGATACGGACGTGCTTTGCTTCAGCCTTTGGGCCTGTCGCTGCTTTCCCGCTGATAACACAGTCCGCGACGCAGAAAGTGGCCCCGAGAGACTATTGTAACTGCTTGATAATATTTGAAAAAACTGGAGCGGGCGAAGGGATTCGAACCCTCGACCCCAACCTTGGCAAGGTTGTGCTCTACCCCTGAGCTACGCCCGCTCTGGCGCCATGAGCCGGCGGACCGGCTGGGTGAGGCGGGCCACTAGCAGCGGGTGGGGGATGCTGCAAGCGCAAATGAGCGAATTTCTTGCTTGGCGATTTCATCGACAGAACATTACAAGAACAACTGATGATCGAATCGCCTGCCTTCCTTGCCGAAACGGCATCCGCCGTGCTGATCGCGCAGTTGCGGCGCGTGGCAGGTGCGACGGTCGTGGCGGGCGATGGGCCGCCGGGCGATGCGTGGCGAACCGTGGGGATGACGCGTGCGCAATTGCATGAGGTCTATGCCGTAACGCCGGACGATGCCGCGGCGGCGACCGGCTTCGCGCTGGCGCTGGCGTTGGCGGCGGGAGCGCTGCCGGCGCTGTGGGTGCGGATCGAGCGTGACGAGCGCGGTGCTGGTCGCCCCTATGCCGCCGGGCTTGCCGAACTGGGACTGCCGCCCGAATCGCTGGTGCTGGTGCTGGTACCCGACGAGCCGGCGCTGCTGCGCGTGGCGGCGGATGCGGCGCGCTGTCCGGGGCTGGGACTGGTGCTGGTCGAAAGCCGGGGCCGCGCCGCCGGGCTGGACCTGACTGCGACGCGGCGGCTGATGCTGGCGGCGGAGGCATCGGGCGTGACGGTGCTGAGCGTGCGGATTGGCGCCGAGCCGGTGCCCAGTGCGGCCGCCACCCGCTGGGGCGTCGCGGCCGCGGCGTCGCAACTGTTGACGGCGGGGGCGGGGGGCGACGTTCCCGGCCTGCCTGCCTTCAATGTCGAATGCCTGCGGCGACGTGGCGGCCCCGCCGGCACCCGCTGGCGCGTGGAGTGGAACCGTGAAACCCGTTGCTTCGACCCCCTCGATCCCGGCGCCAGCGCGCAACCGGCGCTGGCTGGCGCTGGTCTTTCCCTGGCTGGCGGTGGAGCGGCTGCGCGCGACGCGCCCGCATCTGTTCGTCGGACGGGGTGAACATCCGCTCGCGTTGGTGGAGACAGTCGGCAATGCGGTGCGGCTCGCCGCGCTGGACCGGTCGGCGATGCAGGCGGGGCTGGTGGCGGGGCTGACGCTGGCCGATGCCCGTGCCCGCGTGCCCGAGCTGGAGGTGTATGACGGCGATCCACATGCCGATCTCGACTGGTTGGAACGGCTGGCGGACGGGTGCGCGCGCTATACGCCGACCGTGGTGCTGCTGCCGCCCGATGCGCTGCTGCTCGACATCACCGGCTGTACCCATGCGTTCGAGGGAGAACGGCCGATGGCCGCCGATGTCGAGGCGCGACTGGCGCGGCGCGGCGTGCTGGTGCGCCATGCGTTCGGCGATACGGCGGACGTGGCGCATGCGCTGGCCCGGTTCGCCGGCGCCCCCGCTCCGGACGAGCGCGGGGCGGTGCGGCGGCTGCCGGTGGCGGCGCTGGGGCTGGAACCGGAAGATAACGACGCGCTGACCCGCGCCGGGCTGAAGACGGTGGGCGACGTGATGACGCGTCCGCTGGCGGCGATCGCGGCGCGGTTCGGCGAGGGGGCGGCGATGGCGGTGCGCCGTCTGTCTGGTGAGGCGAAGGCCCCGGTCACGCCCCGCATTGTCGCGACGCCCGTCATCGTCGAGCGCCGCTTCGCAGAACCGGTCGCGCGCACCGATTACGCGCTGGCGACGATCGCTGATCTAGCGGGCGAGGCGGCGGCGGCGTTGGAGAAACGAGCCGAAGGAGGCCGCCGCTGGGAGGCGCGGCTGTTCCGCAGTGACGGGCAGATCCGCCATCTCCGCATCGAGACGGGGCGGCCGACGCGCGACGTGGCGGTGCTGATGCGGCTATTCGCGGAGCGGATCGAGGGGTTGGCCGATCCGCTCGACCCCGGTTTCGGTTACGACCTGATCCGCCTGCACGTCGTGCTGGCCGAGCGGCTCGACACCAGCCAGTTGCGGTTGGAGGGCGGCGGTGAGGTGCATGGCCCGCAGCAGGAGGTCGCCGCGCTGGTCGATCGTCTGACGACGCGGCTGGGCCGATCGCGCGTGCGCCGGTTCGCGGCGCGCGACAGCCATATTCCCGAACAGGCCGAACTGATGCTGCCCGCCGCCGCGTCGCCGCCAGCGGCGGCGGAATGGCCGCGGCCTGAACCGGGCGAGCCGCCGCTGCGCCCGATCTATCTGTTCGATCCGCCGCAGCCGATCGATTCGATCGCCGCCGAAACGCCCGACGGCCCACCCGCCCGCTTCCGCTGGCGTCGCACCGTCCACGACGTGGCACGGGCCGAGGGGCCGGAACGGATCGCGGGCGAATGGTGGCGCCGCCACGATGCGCCCATCCCCACGCGCGACTATTTCCGGATCGAGGATCATCGCGGCCGCCGGTTCTGGATTTTCCGCCACGGGCTGTATGCGGAGACGGAGAATCCGCGCTGGTACGTCCACGGGCTGTTCGCGTGATGCGCGCGACGGGCGGTCATCCCGCTTTTGGCAGAGATGCGCAAAGACCCCCCCTGCTTCCCCGGCAGAAGCCGAGGTCCCGTTGGGTGGAGGGTCGCGATAGGTCACGACGGCCTTCCCAACGGGACCCCGGCCTCCGCCGGGGAGGATTTGGTGGTGAGGTGGTACCTGTTGCCGCAACTATTCGCATGTGCCGACACGGTCGACCGCGCATCACGGACATACGAAGGGGCATCGCGAAGGCCTGGCGATGACGGCCTTTGCCGAACTGGTGGCGGCCACCGCCTTTTCGTTCCTCGACGGGGCCAGTCAGCCGAGCGACATGGTGTCGCGCGCAGTCGAGTTGGAGCTGGCCGGCATCGGTATCGCCGATCGCAACACCGTGGCGGGCGTCGTCCGCGCGCATGACGCGCTGAAGCGGGCACGGATCGGCCTGCTCGGTACGACGCTGCCGCCGCTCGATTTCAGGCTGGCGGTGGGGGCGCGACTGGTGTTCGCGGACGGCACGCCCGACATCGTTGCCTATCCGTCGACACGCGAGGGCTGGGGGCGGCTGACCCGGCTGCTGACCATGGGCAATCGTCGCGCGCAAAAGGGCGGCTGCGTCCTTGGGCTGGGCGACCTGATCGCGCTGCACCGCGACCTCCTGCTGATCGTGCTGCACGAATCGAGCGATCGTGGAGCCGTGCCAGTGCCGGGGGCCGAACTGCCGCCGGCTCGCACCGACCCTGGCCTGCCGGCAACGCTGGCGGCGCTGACCCGGCTGGGCGGCGATGCGGTGTGGCTGGGGGTGACGATGCCACGCACCGGCCGCGACCGGCGGCGGTTGGCGCGTCTGGCGGCGGTGGCGGATGCCGCCGGCGTGCCGCTGCTCGCGACCTGCGACGCGCTCTATGCGTGGCCGGGCGACCGTGACCTGCACGATGTCGTCACCTGTATCCGCGAAGGATTGACCGTGCAGACCGCCGGCCGCCGCCTTGCCGCCAATGGCGAACGGCACCTGAAGGACGAGGGCGAGATGCAGCGCCTGTTCCGCGACCGGCCGGCGGCGGTGACGGAAAGCGGGCGGTTACTGGCGCGGATCGAATTCTCGCTCGACCAACTCCGTTACGAATATCCGCACGAACCGGTGCCGCCGGGATGGGGGCCGCAGGCGTGGCTGGAACATCTCGTTTGGCGATCCGCGCTCGACCGCTACGACGATCATGTGCCGGACAAGGTGATGCGGCTGCTGAACGAGGAGTTCGCGCTGATCGCCGATCGCGACTACGCCTATTATTTCCTGACCGTCCACGACATCGTCCGTTTCGCGCGGGCCTGCAAGCCGCCGATCCTGTGCCAGGGACGGGGATCGGCGGCCAATTCGGTGGTGTGCTTCCTGCTCGGCATCACCTCGGTCGACCCGATGAAATACGACCTGCTGTTTTCGCGCTTCGTCTCGGCCGAGCGTGACGAGCCCCCCGATATCGATGTCGATTTCGAGCATGAGCGGCGCGAGGAGGTGATGCAGTATATCTATCGCCGCTACGGGCGCGAGCGGGCGGCGATCGCCGCCACCGTGATCCATTACCGCCCGCGCAGCGCGGTGCGCGAGATCGGCCGCGCGCTGGGCCTGAGCGAGGGTGTGACGCAGCGGCTGACCAGCACCGTCTGGGGCAGTTTCTCCGACCGGTTCGGGCCCGAGCGGTTCGAGCAGACCGGCCACAGCCTCGCCAACCCGGACATGGCGCGGCTGCACGATCTGGTGAACCGGCTGCTGAAGTTTCCGCGCCACCTGTCGCAGCATGTCGGCGGGTTCGTGCTGACCGAGGGGCGGCTGGACGAGATGGTGCCGATCCACAACGGCGCGATGCCCGATCGCACCTTCATCGAATGGGACAAGGACGATATCGATTGTCTGGGGCTGATGAAGGTCGATATCCTCGCGCTGGGGATGCTGACCTGCATCAGGAAGGCCTTCGACCTGATGGCGGCGAACGGGCTGGGCCGCCCCACGCTCGACAATCTGGCGGTGGAGGAAGACGACCGCGTCTATGCGATGCTGCAGAAGGGCGACAGCATCGGCGTGTTCCAGGTGGAAAGCCGCGCCCAGATCAACATGCTGCCGCGGTTGAAACCACGCGAGTTCTACGATCTGGTGGTGCAGGTCGCGATCGTGCGGCCGGGGCCGATCGAGGGCGATATGGTCCACCCCTATCTCCGCCGCCGGGCGGGGAAGGAGAAAGTGGAGTTTCCGGCCCCCGATCCGCGTCACGGGCCGGCGGACGAACTGCACCAGTTGCTGCGCTTCACCTATGGCGTGCCGCTGTTCCAGGAACAGGCGATGAAGCTGGCGATCGTCGCGGCGGGCTTCACGGGTGGTGAGGCGAACCAGTTGCGCCGTGCGATGGCGACGTTCCGCAACGTCGGCGGGATGACCGATTTTCGCGCGAAGCTGGTCGATGGCATGGTCCGTCGCGGCTATCCCGCCGACTTTGCCGAGCGATGCTACAAGCAGATCGAGGGGTTCGGCAGCTACGGTTTTCCCGAAAGCCATGCGCTGTCCTTCGCGCGACTGGTCTATGTGTCGTCATGGCTGAAATGCTTCCATCCGGCGGTGTTCTGCGCGGCGCTGCTCAATTCGCAGCCGATGGGTTTCTATGCACCCGCGCAACTGGTGCGCGATGCGGTGGAGCATGGCGTCATCGTGCGGCCGGTCGATGTCAATCATTCGGGATGGGACAATGCGGTGGAGGCAGGGGTTACCGCGGCTTCTGCCGTTTTTCTTCCCGAAGAAACGGCATCGCCACTTTCCTGCCTCCCCGGCGGAGGCCGGGGTCCAGTCGGGATGGCCCCGGTATGTCATCACACCGGTTCGCCCAACTGCACCCCGGCTTCCGCCGGGGAGGTGCAGGGGGGGATGGAGGATGGCACCGTCGCCATCCGGCTCGGCTTTCGCCAGATCGACGGGTTCCGGGGCGACTGGGCCGCCGCGATCGCCGATCACGCGCCCTATGTCTCGATCGAGGACCTCGCCCGCCGCGCCACCCTGCCGCCCCGCGCGCTGCGGTTGCTGGCCGATGCGGATGCGTGCGGGTCGCTGGGGCAGAACCGGCGCACCGCGGGTTGGGAGGTGCGGCGCACCCCGCCCGCGCAACTGCCGCTGTTCGCCGCCGCCGATGCGCCCGAACTGGGGGTGGAGCCCGATGCCGCGTTGCCGCCGATGCCGCTCGCCGAACAGGTCGTCGCCGATTACCAGACGACGCGGCTGTCGCTGAAGGATCATCCTATGACCTTCCTACGCGCGCTGTTCCGGGCCGAAGGCGTCTTGTCTGCCGCCGATCTGGCGCGGGTGAAGGACGGCCGCCGCGCCAGCGTGGCAGGCATCGTGCTGGTCCGGCAGCGGCCGGGCAAGGGCAATGCGATCTTCGTCACGATCGAGGACGAAACCGGCATCACCAACGGGCTGTTGTGGGCGCGCGATTTCGAGGCGAACCGGCGGGCGGTGATGGCGTCGCGGCTGATGGTGCTGCACGGTGTGGTCCAGCGCAGCGAGGAGGGCGTCGTCCACCTGATGACCGCGCGGGTCGACGATCGCAGCCACGAACTGGCGCGCCTGTCGTCGGACTATGCCGCCGACCCGCGCCCCGCGCCCGCCGACGCGGTGGTGAAGCCGGTCTATACCCGCAGCCCCGATCCCCGCCATCACCAGCCGGCCCCCGCGACCCATTCCCACGCCACGCATCCCCGTGACGTGCGCGTGTTGCCCAAATCACGGGACTTTCATTAAGCAGTCACGGCCCCCAGATAGTGGGGACGCAATCTGGGGAATATCACTTGGCCACCTTGGGAATGTCGGCAGCCGAAAAGGACGCGGTGACCGCGTTCCGCCATGACGTCGTCGAACCGTCGATGACGAACCTCGTCATCATCGATTTCTGGGCCGAATGGTGCGGACCGTGCAAGGCGTTGACGCCGGTGCTGGAAAAGGTCGCCGCCGCCTATGCCGACAAGGGCGTGGTGCTGGCCAAGGTCGATACCGACAAGAATCAGTTCATCGCCAGCCAGTTCCAGATCAAGTCGATCCCGACCGTCTATGCGATGTTCCAGGGCCAGCTGGTCGCTGACCTGACCCCCGCGCGCACCGAAAGCGCGCTGCGCACGATGCTGGACCAGTTGCTGCGCCAGTTGCCGATCCAGTCCGCCGCCGCCGACGAGGCGGCCGAGATCGAGCCGCTGATCGCGATGGGCGAGGAAGTGCTGGCGGAGGGCGATACGGAACGTGCGCTGTCGATCTTCGGCCAGTTGATCGAGATGGCGCCGGAGAACCCCGCCGTCCTGTCCGGCCATATCCGCGCGCTGGTCGCCGCCGGCCTGCACGACGAGGCGGAGGCGGCGATCGCCGCCTTGCCCGCCGACCTGAAGGACCCCGGCATCGACCGCGCCCGTGCCGCGCTGGCATTGGCGCGCTCGGCCGCGCCGGTCGACGATACCGCCGCCCTCGCCGCCGAGGTGGCGGCCAGCCCCGACGATCACGAAAAGCGCTTCGCGCTAGCCGGCGCGCAGATGGCGGCGGGCGACCGCGATGCCGCCGCCGACAACCTGCTCCACATCGTCGCCGCCGACCGGACATGGAACGAGGGTGCAGCACGCACCCAGTTGTTGACGCTGTTCGAGGTGGTCGGGCTGATGGACCCGTGGGTATCGGCGCAGCGCCGCCGCCTGTCCGCGATCCTGTTCGGATGACCGCCACCCGCCTGTCGATCTTTCCGCTTCCCGGTGCCTTGCTGTTTCCGGGAATGCATCTGCCGTTGCACATCTTCGAGCCGCGCTACCGCGCACTCGTCAGCGATGCGATGGCGCGCGACCGGCGGGTGGCGATGATCCAGCCCCGGGACATGCAGAACGAGGAGGTCGGCGATCCCGAGCGGCCCGCGCTTTACGATATCGGCTGTGTCGGCAAGATCGCGGAGGTCGAGGCGCTGGAGGATGGTCGCTACAACCTGATCCTGGAGGGGGTCGCGCTGTTCCGGATGGTGCGCGAACTCGACGTGACCACCGCGTTCCGCCAGATCGAGGCGAAGCTGCTCCCGGTCCGTCCCGACGAGACGCTGTCGCTCGGCCGCCGGTCGTCGCTCGAACTGGAATCGCGGCGTTTCGCGGAGGTGCAGGGTTATGCGGTCGATTGGGATGCAGTCGGCCGGCTGGATGACGAAAGCCTCGTCAACGGCATCGCCCAGATCGCCCCGTTCGATGTCGCGGCCAAGCAGGCGCTGCTGGAGGCGCCCGATGTCGAATCGCGCGCCGAACTCATCATCCAGCTGATGCAGTTCTTCGGCCGGCATGGCGGCGAGAACCGCGTGACGCTGCAATAGGCTGATCGAAGGATGACGATGATCGACCCGTGGCTGCTCGAACGCCTTGTCTGCCCCGCCACCCGTACCCCGTTGCGCCACGATGCCACGCGGGACGAACTGATCTCCGATGCCGCGGGCCTTGCCTATCCGATCCGCGACGGCGTGCCGGTGATGCTGATCGAGGAAGCGCGCCGGATTGATAAGGACGATGCTTCCGGTTGAGCATCCCGGTCATATTACACGGAATTTGATCGGCCAGCATGGCTGGCGGCACGATCGTTTTGGCACAATGTGGACTGATCGCAACAATATGGATTGATCGCGATGATCCATTCTGGAAAGGTTTGGCGGTAACGTGACATCATCGGGAATTGTCGATCCCGTCCGTCGCCTGCCCGAAGGATTCCGTTCTTGACCATCGTCGCCCGCACGCTCGCGGATCAGGTATTCGAGATCGTTCGCGAGCGGATCGTCACCGGCGTACTGCCCGACGATACGCCGGTCCGGCAGGATGCGCTGGCGCATGATCTGGGCGTCAGCAAGATTCCCCTGCGCGAGGCGCTGGCCCGGCTGGAACAGGAAGGGCTGCTGCGCAGCCAGGCCAATCGGGGTTATGTAGTGCGCGCCCTGTCGGCAGAGGAAGCCGACGAGATCTATGCCCTGCGTCTTGCGATCGAGCCTGCGGCCGGTGGCCTGGGGGCGCTGGCGGCGGACGAAACCCAGAGGGCGGAGGCACTGGCTGCCTTCCATGCGCTGGACGAGGCGGCGAACACTGATCTTCCCGCCGTCGCGGTCTGCAATCGCCACTTCCACACCGCTTTGGTGCGCCCCGCCGGTCGTCCGCTGACGACGCAACTGGTCGAGCGGTTGTCGATCCTCGCCGAACGCTATGTCATCACCCATCTCGAACCGGCCGGGCGCGATGCGCGCGCGCATCTCGAGCATCGCCTGCTGATCGACGCCTGGATGGCGCGCGATGCCGCCGAACTGGAACGGCTGATGCGCCTGCATCTCGACGGCACGTTGCAGGATCTGCGCGCGCAAATCGGAACGGGGGGCAACCTCGTTACGGGACCAATCGAAGCTCCCCCTCTTTGACGATCGCCGGTCGAACACGATCGGGTCGGGCCAAGGATACGCCATGGTGTGGAATATCGGTGACATGATCCGTCGGCGTTTCGTCCGCTCCCTTGCCGCCGCCGCGATCGTCCTGCTGGCGGGCGCCACTGCGGGTGCGGAGACGATCCTGTTCGTCGGCAACAGCTTTACCTTCGGCGCAGGGTCCGCCGCGATGCGCTATCGTCCCGACAGCGTGACAGACCTGAACGGCGAGGGGATCGGCGGCGTGCCCGCGATCTTCCGTCGGTTCGCCGAGCAGGCTGGTCTCGATTACGACGTGGCGGTGGAGACGGGCGGGGGGCGTAGCCTCGGTTGGCATCTGGCGGAACGCCGGGCGCGGATCGACCGCGCCTGGGACCATGTCGTGTTGCAGGAGTACAGCACGCTCGACGCCGCGCGCCCCGGCGATCCGACGCGTTTCATTGCCGATACCCAGACACTCGCCCGGTTGTTCGCAGTGCGCAACCCGGGCGTCAGGCTGCACCTGACCGCGACGTGGTCGCGGCCCGATCTGGTTCGGGCCGGGGGCAATCCCTGGACGGGTCGACCGATCGCGACGATGGCAAACGATCTGCGCCGCGCCTACGACCGGGCCGCCGCGCAGACCCGGCCGGTCGTGCGCGGCGTGGTGCCGGTGGGGCAGACCTTTACCTGCGCGATCCGCGCCGGCGTGGCGGATGCCGATCCCTATGATGGAATCGCGCCCGGCAAGCTCAATCTGTGGGGGGACGACCATTATCATGCCAGTACCGCCGGTTATTATCTGGAGGCGCTGATGCTGTTCGGGTCGATCACCGGTCGCGATCCGCGCAGCCTGGGCGTTCGCGAGGCTGCCGCCGCCGACCTGGGCCTGTCGCCCCGGCAGGCAGGCGATCTGCAACGGGTCGCGCATCGCGCGATCGCGACGGATGGCGCCTGCGGGCGGTGATCCCCGCCGGCCGTCCGCGGCGATGGCGGCTGCTGCTGTTCGGAGCCGGCGACTTTGCCTGCAACCTCTACTGGCAGAGCGTCACGCTCTATCTGCTGTTCTTCTACACCGATGTGCTGGGGATCGCGCCCGTCACCGCTGGCCTGATCTACATGGCAGGGGCGATCTGGGACGGGGTGGCGGATATGCTCGCGGGCATGATCGCGCAGCGTGGTCAATACGGCTATCGACGGCTGATCGGCTGGACCGCGGTACCGCTCGGCATCGCGTTCGTGCTGCTCTATCGCCGGCCCGGCATCGGGACGATCGGCGGAGTGGTCGCCGCGCAGCTGGCGTTTCGGGCGCTCTATGCACTGGTCAACATCCCCTATGCGGCGTGGAGCGTGCGGATCAGCGAGGACAGCCGCGACCGCACGGTCGTGGCGGGCGCGCGGATGCTGTTCGGTGCGGGGGCGGCGACGATCGTCGCGCTGGGCATCCCTTGGATCGCCGAACGGGCAGGTGGCAGCGCCATCTCGGTCGAAGGATATGGTGCGGCGGCGGCGGTCTTCGCGCTGGTTGCGACGCCCCTGCTGCTGTTCGTGGTGGCCATGACGCCGGAGGCGATACCCGACGTCCCCGCCCTGCGACCCTCCATCGCCCATTGCGTCAGCGCGCTGGGCCGCAACCGCGCCTTCGTGACGTTGAACGCGGCGATGGCGGCGGCGGGGATCGCCGCCACGCTGCTGAACCAGTCGGTGCTATATTATCATCGCCACGTCGTCGGCGACATGGCGACGGGCGCCGCGACGTTGGTGTTGATGGGGCTTGTCGGGGTCGGGGTCGTCCCGTTGTGGACGCTGGCCGCCACCCGCATCGGCGCGCGGTCGACATGGTTCGTGGCGGCGGCGTTGGGTATCGTCTGTGCGGCCATCTTCGCCGTTCCGGTCAGTGGGGGAGCGATGGCGCGACCGTTCCTGATCGGGATGCAGGTGGCGCTGGTCGGGTTCAACCTGACCGGTTGGGCACTACTGCCCGACACGATCGATCATGGCGAGGCGGCGGGCGGTATCCGGGTGGAGGCGATGGCGTTCGGCGTGTCGGCGCTGGTCCAGAAACTGGCGATCGCGGTTGCCGTGCTGATGATCGGCACGGTGTACGGCTCGATCGGTTATGTGGGGAGCGGATCGGCGAGCGCGACCACGGCGACCGGGATCACTTGGCTGATGATTGCCGGCCCCGCCCTCGCGACCGCGCTGTCGGTGGTGGCGATGGCAGCCAACCCGCTGCGTCGTGGAGCCCATGCCGCGGCGATGGCCGAACTCCATCGCCGCCGCGGGACCTGATTGTCAGACGAGCGTGAATTCGCCCGCCACGCCTTCCGCCTCGGCGGAGGGGGCGATCCACAGGCGGAAGCGCCCCGGCTCGACGGTGGGTTTCAGGTCAGTGCCGATGAAGGTCAGGTCCGCGCGTCGCAGTGTGAACGACACGGACGTCGAGGCGCCGGGGGCCAGCGTGATCTTGCGGAACGCCTTCAGCTCGCGGATCGGGCGGGTGATGCTTGCGGTCACGTCCTGCACATAGAGCTGCACCACCTCTTCGGCCCTGCGGGTACCACGATTGGTGATCGTCGCCGTAACCGTCAGCACGCCATCGGCGGTCAGCCGGCCCCCGCCGGTGTCGAGCGCGGCGTAATCGATCCGGCCATAGGTCAGGCCATGGCCGAACGGAAACGCGGCGGTGTTCGGCGTGCCGCGATAATGCGCCTTGAATGGCTGCAACGGCCCTGGCGGATTGGGGCGGCCGGTATTCTTGTGGGCGTAGTGATAGGGTTCCTGACCGGTGGCGTGGGGAAAGCTGACCGGCAGCCGCGCGGATGGACCTTCCGCCCCGAACAGGATGTCGGCGATCGCCAGACCGGACTGCGACCCGAGGAACCACGTCACCAGAATCGCCGGCGCGGCCAGCACCGCGCCCGACAGCGCCAGCGCGCGACCGTTGCGCAGCGCGATCACGATCGGCTTGCCGGTCGCCGCCACCGCCTCCGCCAGCGCCATCTGCGCGGGAGGCACGACGATCTCGGTGCGTGACTGTGCCTCGCCCGACATGTCTTGGCTTTCGCCGATCGCCAGCACGACGATGTCGGCCGCCTGCGCGGCGGCGACCGCGGCGGCAATACCGCCGGATAGCGCTGCCTCCACCCCGGACCCTGCGGTCGCCGTCACCAGCGCCGGATCGGCCACCGTCGCGCGCACCCCCGACAGCAGGTCGATCGCGTCCGCATCGGAGCCGTAGACATTCCACGGCCCGATCAGGTTCTGCTGCCCCTGCGCGAACGGCCCGATCAGCGCGATGCGCTTGCCGCTGCGGGGCAGGGGCAACAGGTCGCCCTCGTTCTTCAGCATCACGATCGAACGCCGCCCCGCTTCCCGCGCCAGCGCCAGATGCGCCGGCGTGCGGACCCGCGTCTTCTCCCGCCGGGGATCGATCCGCCGGAACGGATCGTCGAACAGGCCGAGCCGAACCTTCAGCGCCAGCACGCGGCGCACTGCCTGATCCAGCCGTGCCATCGGCACCTCGCCCTTCGCGACCAGATCGGGAAGGTGCGCGAGATAAAAGCCCGACTGCATGCTCATGTCGACCCCGGCCATGAATGCCAGCCGCGTCGCGTCACGCGCGTCGGCTGCGAAGCCGTGGTCGATCAGTTCAAGATCGCCGGTATAATCGGATACGACCAGCCCGTCGAACCGCCACTCGTCCCGCAGCACCTGACCCAGCAACCACGGATTGGCAGTGGCGGGCACGCCCGACAGTTCGTTGAACGACGCCATCGTCGTGCCCGATCCCGCTGCGAACGCGGCCTGGAAGGGCGGGAAATACACGTCGCGCAACGTGCGTTCGGAAACGTCGACGGTGTTGTAGTCCAGCCCCGCCTCCGCCGCGCCATAGGCGGCGAAATGCTTCGCGCAGCTCATCACCGCATCGTCCGCCGCCAGCCCGCGCCGGCCCTGGAACCCGCGGACGCGTGCATCCGCCATGGTGCGGCCGAGCAGCACGTCCTCGCCCGCCCCCTCGATCCCCCGGCCCCAGCGCTGGTCACGCGCGATGTCGACCATCGGCGCGAAGGTCCAGTCGATTCCCGCGGCCGATGCCTCGACCGCTGCGGCGCGCGCGGTGCGTTCGGCGAGCGCGGGTTCGAAACTGCCCGCCTCGGCCAGCGGCATCGGAAAGACGGTACGAAAGCCGTGGATGATGTCGGCTGCGAACAGCAGCGGGATCTTCAGCCGCTGCTCGCGCATCGCCACGGTCTGCATCCGGCGCGCCATCGCTGCGCCATTGCCGTTGAAGACGCCGGTGATGCGCCCCGCCTTCACCTCCGCCAGCTGCTGGTCGAAACTGGCGGTGGCGGCGATCGGGTTCAGCGCCGTCGCCGCCCCGCCGGCCCAGGCCGCCGCCATCAGCGTCAACTGGCCTGCTTTCTCCTCCACCGTCATCTGCGCGACCAGCGCCTCGACCGGGGCGGGCAGGGCGGCGCCACCCATCTGCGCCAGCAGCGCGCGCGCGGGGCTCGCCGCCCAGGCGGCGATCGCGCCGCCACCGATCATCAGGGCGCGTCGCGAGATACGCTGCTCGGTCATCGTGATCCTCTCCCTTCGTGACAATTTCGTCACGGTCGGGCCGCCGTGTTGCTGGCCCATGTTGAATGCCCCTCTTGGTTGATGTAACCGGTTACATCAAGAGTGATCCGATCGGTCCGGTGTTTCCGGCCGACGGGAGAACGACCCGTTTCGCGACGGGTTGCGAGAGGATGCGACGGCCGATGTCCCATGCCACGATCCGCGATGTCGCGCGTGAGGCCGCCGTATCGGTGGCGTCCGTGTCGCGCGTGCTGAACGGGCATGACAATGTCGGGCCAGCGGTGAAGGCAAGGGTGCGGGCGGCTGCGGCGGCACTCGGCTATGTTCCCCATGCCGGTGCCCGCAATCTCAGCCTGGCGCGGACCGGAGCGATCGGGGTGGTACTACCCGACCTGCATGGCGAGTTCTTCTCCGAGATCATGCGGGGCATGGACCGTGAGGCGTCGGCACGTGGCCTGCAGCTGTTGCTGTCGAACATGCACGACGACCCCGTGCTGGGGATCGAGGCGCTGCACACGATGCGGGGGCGGGTTGACGGGCTGGTGGTGATGGCGCCGCATGTCGATCCCGACCGGCTGTTCGCGCATCTGCCCGCCGGCATCCCCGCAGTGCTGGTCAACTGCGCGCCGCATCACGAACGCCGTGCGGAGATGCGCGTCGACAATGCCGCGGCGGCGCAGGCGATGACCGCGCATCTGATCGCCACCGGTCGCCGCTCTATCGTCCACATTGCAGGCGCGGCGGGCAATAGCGAAGCGACCGCGCGGCGGCTGGGGTTCGAAACCGCGATCGCGGCGCATCCGGGCGTGACCGGGCGCGTGCTGCAAGGCGACTTCCTGGAGGAATCGGGGGTTGCCGCGGTCCGGCAATTGCTTGCCGACCGGCGCGGCGCCGATGCGATCTTCGCGGCCAACGACATGATGGCGATCGGCGCGCTGCTGGCGTTACGTCAGGCGGGGCTGGCGGTGCCGGGTGACATCGCGGTGGCGGGGTTCGACGATATTCCGATCGCACGACTGATCTCGCCGGCGCTGACGACGATGCGCGTCGACATCGTGGCGATCGGGATGCGCGCCGTCACTCGGCTGGCGGCGCAGATTGACGGGGCGACGGATACCACGATGGAATTGCGCGCGCCGATGCTGATCGTCCGCGAGACGACATGATGCCGGAATTACAAACATCCCGGTCAACGGGACATGCAGGGGAGACAGAATGATGACGCACAGGATGATATCGGGGGCACTGCTGGCCGGAACGGCGATCGCCGCCATGGGCATCGTCGCGATCGCACCAGCGGCCGCGCAGACCACCACCGCCACGATCCGGGGCCAGATTCGCGATGCCGCCGGAGCGCCGGTGGCGGGCGCCACGATCGTGGCGCTCAGCACCGCCACCGGCCAGACATTGCGCACGACCAGCGACGCATCGGGCCGCTATGTGCTCACCGGGCTGCGGCCGACCGCCTATACCATCACCGTCACGGCGGCGGCCGGGAGCTTCGAGCAGCAGGTGACGGTCGGCATCGGCCAGTCCGCCTCGCTCGACGCCATATTGCGCGCTGCACCCGGTGCGGCTTCGGGCGCGACGCCCGGCACCGCGCCGGCCGAGGGCGATACCGTGGTCGGTGGCACCGCGACCGGCACCGGCGACGAGATCGTCGTCACCGGATCGCGCCTCGTCGAAACCCGCACCAGCGAGATCGCGACCAACGTGACGCAGGAACAGTTGCGCACGTTGCCGCAGACCGACCGCAACTTCCTGTCTTTCGCCGCGCTGGCGCCGGGCGTCCGCTACAACGACCGCGAGGATGGCCGCAGTTTCCAGTCGGGCGCCGCGACGGCGGCACAGGTCAACGTATTCGTCGACGGCGTGTCGCTGAAGAACAAGCTGCGCGAAGGCGGCGTCGCCGGCCAGCAGAACAGCCGCGGCAATCCGTTCGGCCAGCTCGCCGTGCAGGAGTTCCGGGTCCTGACCCAGAACTACAAGGCGGAATACGAGCAGGCCGGTTCGGCGATCATCACCTCGGTCACCAAGTCGGGCACCAACGAATTCCATGGCGAGGCGTTCGGCCAGTACACCGATCGCAGCCTGACCGAGACCAACTATCTCGATCGCATCAACAACCGTGTGAAGCCGGCGTTCGAACGCAAGCAATATGGCGTGTCGCTGGGCGGCCCGATCATCAAGGACAGGCTGTTCTTCTTCGCGGCCTATGAAGGCAACGATCAGGATCGCGCACTGTCCGTCGACAGCACCGCCTCCGCCAATCAGATCGCCGCGTTCGAGGCGAATTCGGGACGCCGCCTCAGCGAATTCGAAGGCAATTTCGTCAGTCCGTTCCGTGGCGATTTCTACTTCGGCAAGCTGACGCTGACGCCCGACGATCGCCAGACCTTCGACCTGTCGTTCAGCCGGCGCGAGGAAACCGACATCCAGAATTTCGGGGGCCTCGTGTCGTTCGAGAATGCGGAGAACAAGATCAACCGCGTCAATACCTATTTGTATAAATGGACCTATCGCGGTGACAACTTCATCAACGAATTCAATGCGAACTATCTGAACTACACCTTCAATCCGGTCTCGCTCAATCCCGATCTGGCGACGTTCGATTATGGTGGCGTCATCATCTTCGGGGGCAAGGACTCGACCCGGCGCGAAGTGCAGACGGGCTACACGCTGCGTGACGATTTCACCTATAGCGGGTTCGACAACCATGCGCTGAAATTCGGCGGCCGGGTCGAGATCACCGATATCGAATTCTCCAACCTTTCCTACCTGCAGCCGCGCTATAATTTTCAGATCAATATCGACAATCGCACCGATTTCAGTTTTCCCGCAGAGGCGCTACTGGGGCTGGGCAATGGCCGGGTGCGTGGATCGAACACGCAGATCGGGCTGTACGCGCAGGACGACTGGGACCTGACCGACCGGTTGCAGTTCAACCTGGGCGTCCGCTGGGATTACGAGACGAACGGCAACAACAACGAGTTCGTCACCTCTGCCGCGGCCGCTACGGCGCTGCGTTCATTGCCGGCCACGCCCTATTTCAATCCCGAAAACTACATCGCCAACGGCCGCAACCGTAAACCCTATGCCAAGGCGATCGCCCCACGCTTCGGCTTTTCCTACGACTTCAAGGACGACGGGACGACAGTGCTGTTCGGCGGTTACGGCCGTTATTACGATCGCAACAACTTCAACAACACGGTCGACGAGGTGTCGCGCACCGTCAATCCGGTCGGCGTCTTCCGCTTTTCGCGCGACGGGCTGGACCGCAACGGTCAGCCCACCACGATCTGGGACCCGCGTTATCTGACGCGCGAAGGGCTGCTGGACCTGCGTGCGCGCTCGACCAGCGGCCTGCCCGAACTGTTTGCGGTGAAGAACGATACGAAGCCACCGGTCAACGACCAGTTCAGCATCGGCCTGCGCCAGACGCTCGGCATCTTCCAGGCATCGGTGACCGGGTCGTACCAACGCGGGCGCAACGGCTATACCAACATCTTCGCCACCCGCGGCAATGGCGGGTTCGGACCGATCGATTCCGCGCTGACCGCGCGCCTGCGGGCGCTCGGCTATGCGAACGCGCTGGTCGGGTTCGACGGGCTCGACACCCGGTACAAGGCACTATTCGTCCAGCTCGACAAGAACTATACCGAAAGTTCGGGCTGGGGCCTGAACATCGCGTATACCCTGTCGAAGGGCGAGCAGAACGGTGGCGACCTGTTCAGCCTCGATGAGGTGACGCCCGATGCCTATGGCTGGCGACCGCGCAACGGCGACGAACGTCACCGCGTCGTCGTCTCGGGCATCGTCGACCTGCCGCTCGGCTTCCAGTTCTCCACGCTCAGTACCCTGGGCAGCGGCGAGGCGTTTCTGGTCACCGACACCACCGCAGGCGCCGATCCCGGGCAGCGTCAGTTCTTCGCCGATTATCCGCGCAAGAATTGCATCAAGGGTGTCTTCGCCTTTTGCGAGGTCAACCTGACGCTGGCCAACAAGCCAAAGATTCTCGGCGGCCAGCTGGAGGTCGCGGTCGACCTGCTCAACGCGTTCAACAGCCGCAACTTCTCCGGCTTCGACGGGTCCGTGAACAACCGGATCAACCCGGCGACCGGGCAGGTTACCGACCCGCTCGACGAACCACGGATCGGTACCAGCTTGCTGACGCTGCCCCGGCGCGTTCAGTTCCGCGTCGGTTATCGGTTCTGATCCCCGCCGGCCGGTGCGCCCGTCGGCGGACGCACCGGCCGGACATCTGCGCGAAGGATATGCCTTGTTCGATCGACGTCAGTTCCTGGGGACGACCGGCATGGTGTTGGCCGGCCTCGCGACCGGCTGCACGACGCCCGGCCGCCGGGCGGCGGACGGCGCGGCCACGCCCGACCTGCTCACCGATATTCAGGAACGCGCGTTCCGTTTCTTCTGGGATACCACCGACCCTGCCACCGGGCTGACGATGGATCGCTGGCCGACGCCGTCATTCGCCTCGATCGCGGCGGTCGGCTTCGCGCTGACCGCCTATCCGATCGGCGTCCGCCACGGCTGGGTGACGCGCGAGGCGGCACGCGCACGCACGCTCGCCACGCTCGGTTTCTTCGCCGATGCGCCGCAGGGGCCGGAGCCGATCGGGGCGAGCGGGTACAAGGGATTCTTCTATCACTTCCTGGGCGTGACCAGGGGACATCGTTTCGCGCGGTGCGAACTGTCGACGATCGATACCGCGCTGCTGCTGGGCGGCGTGCTGTTCGCGCAGAGTTTCTATGATGGCGACCACCCGGACGAAGTCCGCATCCGGGCGCTGGCGGAGCAGTTGTACCGTGCGGTCGACTGGACATGGATCGTGCCGAGGCCGCCCTTCGTATCGATGGGCTGGCATCCCGAAACCGGGTTCATCCGTAGCGACTGGAACATCTACAACGAGGGGATGATCCTCTACGTCCTCGCGCTCGCATCGCCGACCCACCCGTTGCCGCCGGAGACATGGCCCGCGCTGACCGACCGGTTCGAGGCGAGCTGGACGGCGGAGGGCGATATGCCCCACCTGCATTTCGCGCCGATGTTCGGCCATCAGTACAGCCATGTCTGGATCGATTTCCGCGATATCCGCGACCCCTACATCGCTACCAAAGGCATCGATTATTTCGAGAACAGCCGCCGTGCGACCTATCGCCAGCGTGCCTATGCGATCGCCAATCCCGGTGGCTGGGCGGGATATGGCGCGGATGGCTGGGGACTGACCGCTTGCGACGGTCCCGGCGACTTCACGACCACCGGCGGCGATCGCCCGCGCGAATATTTCAGCTATTCGGCGCGTGGGCCGGGCGAGCGGGACGACGGCACCATCGCCCCCACCGCCGCGCTCGGTTCGATCGCCTTCGCGCCCGAGATCGTGACGCCGGCGATCACGGCGATGCACGCGCGCTACGGCGCCGGCATCTACAGCCAATACGGTTTTCTCGATTCATTCAATCCCACGCTCACCCGACCGCCGCAGCCCTTGCAGCATGGCCGGATCATTCCCGGTATCGGTTGGGTCGATGGCGACTATCTCGGCATCGATCAGGGGCCGATCGTGACGATGATCGAGAACCATCGCACCGGCTTCGTGTGGGAGGTGATGCGTCGCAACCCGCATATCCGGCGCGGGCTGACGCGGGCGGGGTTCACCGGTGGCTGGCTGTCCTGACCGGACGCCATCGGTTCCGGCATGGGCGACGGGAATGTCCGACAATGCTTTGCATTGCCTCGTCCGGTGATACGGTGCGGCCATGACCACGGAGCCCATCAAGCCACGGCGCAGCAATTCCCGGCAAACCGGTGCGCCGACGATCACCGACGTCGCCCGTCTCGCCCAGGTATCGCCGATGACGGTGTCGCGGGTCATCAACGCCGAAAGCAATGTGCGGGCGAGCACGCGTGAGGCGGTGCAGGCGGCGATCACCGCACTGAACTACGCCCCCAACCGCTCCGCCCGCCGCCTTGCCGGGGCCGGGCAGCTGCGGCTCGGTCTGTTGTTCAGCAATCCGTCCGACGCCTATCTCAGCGCATTCCTGCTCGGCAGCCTCGAACAGGCGAGCCGGGCGGACACGCAGCTGATCGTGCAGAAATGCGAACTCGACGATCATGAGCGCGAGGTCGCCGCTCGCCTGATCGCCAGCGGCGTCGACGGCATTATCCTGCCGCCGCCGCTCTGCGATTCGCCGCTGGTGCTGGATCTGCTGCGCGATGCCGGCGTGCCGACGGTGGTGGTGGCGACCAGCCATCCGCGGGCCGGATTCGGCGCGGTGTCGATCGACGATCGGGCCGCGGCACGCGAGATGACGCAGCATCTGCTCGACTTGGGGCACCAGCGGATTGGCTTCATCACCGGCAACCCCAATCTGACCGCCAGCGACGAACGATTGGCCGGTTATCGCGCCGCGCTGGAGGGGCGGGGGATCGCATTCGATGCCGATCTGGTGGCTCACGGTCTGTTCACCTATCGATCGGGGCTGGATGCGGCGGAGGAACTGCTCGATCGCGATGATCCGCCGACCGCCGTGTTCGCCAGCAACGACGACATGGCCGCCGCAGCGGTCGCGATGGCGCATCGCCGCGGGCTGGACGTGCCGGGGGATTTCACCGTCGTCGGCTTCGACGACAGCGCGATCGCACGGACGATCTGGCCCGAACTCACCACCATCCACCAGCCGATCGCGGAGATGAGCCGGATGGGGGTCGAACTGCTGGCCGGAATGCTGCGCGACCGGCGCAACGGCGGCAGCGCCGAACCGCAGCATCTGGTGCTCGGCTATACGCTGATCCGGCGGCAATCCGATGCCGCTCCCCGCCAGCGCCCCAGGGTGCGGCAGCGGGGATAGCGGCGCCGGTGCCTATCCCACCATGTCCTCCAGCTCGCGCCCGCGGGTTTCGGCCACGGCCGCGCGGACGAAGACGAACGACAGCGCCGCCGCCACCGCATAGAAGACATAGGTGACCGCGAGGCCCGGCGACACCGCCATCGCCGGGAAGCTGACCGAGATCGCCGCGTTCGCGATCCACTGCGCGAACCCCGACACCGCCAGCGCCGAGCCGCGGATCTGGGTCGGGAACATCTCGCCCAGCATCACCCACATCACCGGGCCCCAGCTGACGTTGAAGAACACGACGTACAGGTTCGCCGCGACCAGGGCGATCAGCCCCGAATGGCCGGGCAGGGCGACGCCGCCGGCCCCGTCCGGCAATGCGGTGGAGAACGCCCAGGCAACCACCGCCAGCGTCACCGTCATGCCGGCCGACCCGACCAGCAGCAACGGCCGGCGGCCGATCCGGTCGATCAGCGCCATCGCCAGCAGGCAGGCGCCGATCGACAGCACCCCCGACAGGATGTTGATCTGGAGCGCGTTGCTTTCGGTGAAGCCCACCGCTTCCCAAAGCGTTGCGCCGTAATAGAAGACGACGTTGATGCCGACGAGCTGCTGGAACACCGCCAGCCCGATGCCCACCCACAGGATCGGCCTGATCCGCCCCGTCGTCCGGTCGATCAGGTCGGCGAGCGTCGGGCGGTGATGGTCCGCCGCCAGCGAGGCGCGGATATCGGCGACCGTGCGCCGCGCCGCCGCCGCGCCGAACAGCCGGGTCAGCACCGCCTCCGCCCGGACGTCATGCCCCTTCACCACCAGATAGCGGGGGCTTTCCGGGATGAAGTACAGCGCGACCAGATAGAGGGCGGCCGGGATCACCTGCAGCCAGAACATCCACCGCCAGGCCGGATAGTCGAGCCACAGCGGCGCGATCGATCCGCCCGCGAACCGGGCCAGCACGTAATTGGCGACGAACGCCCCGGTCAGGCCGGTGATGATCATCACCTGCTGCACGCTGGACAATCGTCCGCGCACCGCCGCCGGGGTGACTTCGGAGATATAGACGGGCGAGGTGACGCTGGCCGCGCCCACCCCCAGCCCGCCGATGATGCGCGCGAGGATGAAGATCGCGGACGATCCCGCCGCCCCCGCCAGCAGCGCGGAGACGATGAAGAGGATCGCGGCGACCATCATCGTGCCCCGCCGCCCGATCCGGTCGGACAGGCGACCCGCCCCGAACGCGCCGATCGACGAGCCGACCAGGATCGCGCCGACATTCACGCCGATGCCGAGCCGGCCGAGATCGAACGCCGCCTCCAGCCCCTTCTGCGTGCCGTTGATGACTCCGGAGTCATAGCCGAACATGAAGCCGCCGATCGTCGCCACCGCGACGATGCGGCCGATCAGCGCACGATTGAGCCCGGTATCGTTGGTATCGGCATCCACGGCCATGATCCTCTCCTTGCGGCGCTCTTCGAGGGGCGCTCCGATTCGTTGGTGGTCGGCGGGCGCGGGGTCAGCGCCAGCCGGCATCCACCCAATATTCGTGTGCGGTGCACATCCGTGCGTCGTCCGAGGCGAGGAACAGCGCCAGCGCGGCGACATCGGCAGGCTGGATACGCCCATCCAGACATTGCGCGGCGACGATCTCCGCCTCCCCCTCCGGCGTGTACCAGCGTTCCTGCCGGGGCGTCTGGACGTTGCCGGGGACGATCGTGTTGACGCGGATGCCGTCGCGGCCGAGATCGCGGGCGAGGCTGCGGGTCAGCCCCTCGGTCGCGGCCTTGGCGGTCTGGTAGAGGATCAGGTCGGGCAGGGCGAGATGCCAGCTGATCGACCCGAAATTGACGATCGCGCCGCCACCCGCCTCGCGCATCGCGGGCACCACCGCCTGTGCCGCGAAGAACAGGTGGCGCAGGTTGACGTTCATCCGCTCGTCCCAGAAGGCGGGGGTCACGTCCTCGATCCGGTGGCGATCATCGTTGGCGGCATTGTTGAGCAGCACGTCGACGCCGCCCAGTTCGTCCGCCAGCGCGGCCATGCCCGCGGCCAGATCGTCCAGCCTGGTGAGGTCGCAGTGCCGGTAGACCGGCATGTGGCGCGCCCCGTCGCCGGTCCGCGCGACCAGCGCCGCCGCCTCGCCGTCGAGGATGTCGAGGAAACCCACGCGCGCGCCCTGCGCCACGAACGCCTCGACCAGCCCGCCGCCGATCCCGGAGGCGCCGCCGGTGACGATCACGCGCCGGTCCTCCAGACTGGGGTAGACGGCGCGGCGGTGCGATCCGTGGGTGGCGCGTCTGGTCTGTTGCAGCATGGCATCGTCCGGAAGGGTCATGCCGCGAGCAGGCCGCGCATGGCGAGATTGTGAAACAGGCCGGCGATGCCCATCGTCCAGACGGGGGCATCGCGCGAGGTGGTGACCGGGTTGACGAGCGTGCCGAGCCGGTCGCTCGCGATGGTCACCACGTCGCCGACCTTGTGGGTGAAGCCGCGTCCCGCCTCGTCGCGGTCCTGCGTCGGCGCGAACAACGTGCCGCAGAACAGCACGAGGCCGTCGGGATAGTGATGCTCGCTCAGCGCCTGACGGAGCAGCTCTTCGGGATGGCGGCTGATCTCGCGCATCGTGCTGGCCCCATCGAGGCGATAGCCGTCGGTGCCCTCGATCGTCATCGCGATCTCCGCCCGTGCAACATCGTCCATCGTGAAGCTGTCGTCGAACAGCCGGATCAACGGCCCGAGCGAGCAGGAGGCGTTGTTGTCCTTCGCCTTGCCCAGCAGCAACGCGGAGCGGCCCTCGAAATCGCGCAGGTTTACGTCGTTGCCCAGCGTCGCGCCGATCGCACGGCCATCCGGGCCGGCGACGACGACGACTTCGGGTTCGGGATTGTTCCAGGTGGAATCGGAACGGAAACCGACAGGTGCCCCCCAGCCGACCGTGGACAGCACCGGCGACTTGGTGAAGATCTCCGCATCGGGGCCGATCGCGACTTCCAGATATTGCGACCACATTCCCTCGGCGATCAGCCGCTGTTTCAGCGCGTCCGCCTCCGCCGATCCGGGGACGACCCCGCGCAGATCGCCGCCCAGCGCGCGCTCCAGCCCCTCGCGCAGGCTCGCGGCGCGGCCATGATCGCCGCGCGCGCGCTCCTCGATCACACGTTCCAGTGCCGATACCGCGAAGGTGACGCCGGCCGCCTTGACGCAGTGCAGGTCGATCGGGCTGAGCAGGTCGAACCCCGCCAGCGTCTCCGCATCGATCGGCGTCCCGCCATCGAACGCGCGATCGGCGATCAGATGCGCCACGGTCGGGCGGACGCGGGCCATGTCATGGGCGACGCCGCCGCGCAGCATGATCGGGGACGGTCCATCGGGGGTGGCGATGCGGCCGATGAACGATCCGTCGCGCCAGTCATGGGGCAGTGCGTCCAGCCAAGGCCGCCTGTCGAGTGCCATCAATCCGCTCCACTCCCGTTGTGTTAGCGGTATCGTTCATGCCATACATGCCGTCAAGGGCGCGCCGGAACGGCGGTCCCGTACATCGGCGATCTGGCCGATTACGGTATCAATCCGATCGATCGGCCCCAATCGCGGCATATCGCGATGGGCCGCCATCGATGACGAGGGAGTGGATGATGAGGAAAGCGGTAGTCGCGGCGTTGCTGACCGGCAGCGTCATCGCCGGTCCGGCATGGGCACAGACCGGCCGATACGAGCGGATCGAAGGCGGCGTGGCGGTCACCCCGGCGGGTGGAACGGCGTCGCGCGTCGCGGTGACGGTGCATGGCGACGGCATCGTCCACGTCGTCGCGACGCCCCGCGCTGGCTCCATTGCCGCCAGCCCGCCCGCCGCCAGCCTGATGGTGCCAGCCGCCCCGGCAGCGGGACCCTATACCGTCACCGAACGGGCGGGCCATGTGCTGATCGCCGCGACGCGCTCGACCGCCGATATCGATCTGGCGGATGGTCGTGTCCGGTTCCTCGACGCTGCGGGCCAGGTGCTGCTGGACGAGGCCGGGGCGCCCGCCTTCGCGCCGACCCGCGTCGACGGCAAAGCGTTCGTCACCGTGTCGCAGCAGTTCAATCGCGGCACCGACGAGGGGCTCTATGGCCTTGGTCAGCACCAGAACGCGCAGATGGACTATAACGGCGAGGACGTCGAACTCGCGCAGCACAATATGGACATCGCGGTGCCCTTCGTCGTCTCGACGCGTGGCTACGGGCTGTTGTGGGACAACGAGTCGATCAGTCGCTTCGGCAACCCCCGGCCCTATGCGCTGGTGGGCGAGGGCGGCGGCAAGGGGATGAAGGTCACCTCCGGCGGTAAGCCGGGCTTCACCGCGCATTACTATCTGGACGGCAAGGAGGTGGTGACCCGGCAGGAGCCGACCATCGACTACCAGTATATCAACGACCAGACCAAATGGCCCGACGCCGCCAAGGCGAAGACGGTGGCGGCGACCGGCGGCCAGAACACCGCCGGCAACGCGGTGCAGAAGCAGACGGTGGTGTGGACCGGCGACGTCACCCCCACCGTGACCGGCAACCACAAGTTCCAGCTCTACGGTTCCAGCTACTACAAGGTGTTCGTCGACGGGCGCGAGGTGCTGAACCGCTGGCGCCAGAACTGGAACCCCTGGTACGCCAATTTCGACGTGGCGCTGACCGCCGGGCGCACGGCCGCGATCCGGATCGAATGGGAACCGAACGCGGGCTATATCGCGCTGCTGCACAACGATCCGCTGCCCGAGCCGGACCGCCATTCGCTGTGGTTCACCAGCGAGGTGGCACAGGCCAAGAATTACTGGTTCGTCCCCGGCGGCAGCATCGACGGCGCGATCGCGGGCTATCGCCAGCTGACCGGCAAGTCGGAGATGATGCCCAAATGGGCTTACGGTTTCTGGCAGTCGCGCCAGCGTTACGACACCGCCGCGGAGGTGACGGGCGTCGTCGACAAATACCGGTCGCTCAACATCCCGCTCGACAATATCGTCCTCGACTGGCGGTACTGGCGTGATCCCGAATGGGGCAGCCATCGCTTCGATCCGGCGCGTTTCGCCGATCCGAAGGCGATGGTGGATCAGGTCCATGCCAAGGACGCGCACTTCATGATTTCGGTCTGGCCGAAATTCTATCCGACCACCGACAATTACAAGGAACTGGCAGCGGCCGGCGCGGTCTATCAGGGCAATCTGAAGCAGGGGAACAAGGACTGGGTCGGCCCCGGCTATGCCAGCACCTTCTACGATCCCTATAATCCCGCCGGCCGCCGCATCTTCTGGCGGCAGGTGGAGGACCGGCTGGCGACGCTGGGCACCGATGCGTGGTGGGCCGATGCGAGCGAGCCGGACATGCATTCCAACCTGTCGATCCCGGAGCGGATCGACACGATGAAGCCGACCGCGATCGGCCCGGCGGCGCAGTATTTCAACAGCTTCCCGCTGATGAACGCGCGGGCCTTCTATGACGGCTGGACGGCGTTCAAGCCCGATGTGCGGCCGTTCCTGCTGACCCGCTCGGGGTTCGGCGGCCTTCAGCGTTATGGCGCGGCGGTCTGGTCGGGGGACGTCGCCAGCCGCTGGTACGATCTGCGCGCCCAGATTTCGGCCGGGGTCAATGCGTCGATGTCGGGCCTGCCCAACTGGACGCACGATATCGGCGGCTTCGCGCTGGAGGACCGGTTCGCCAGCAAGACGCCCACCGCCGCCGATCTCGACGAATGGCGCGAACTCAATCTGCGCTGGTTCCAGTTCGGTGCGTTCAGCCCGCTGTTCCGCAGCCACGGCGAATATCCCTATCGCGAGATCTATGAGATCAGCCCGGCGGGGTCGCCGATGCGGGCGTCGATGGTGTGGTACGACGAGCTGCGCTATCGCCTGATGCCCTATATCTACACGCTGGGCGCCGACACCTATGGCAGGGACGGCAGCATCATCCGGCCGCTGGCGGCGGATTTCCCGCAGGATCGGGCCGCACGCGGGCTGGCGGACGAATATCTGTTCGGCGATGCCTTCCTGGTCGCGCCGGTGACCGAGTACCGCGCCCGCGAGCGCGAGGTCTATTTCCCCGGCACCCGCGACTGGTACGACTTCACGACCGGGCAGGCGTATCGCGGCGGCGGCCGGGCGACGGTGAAGGCGCCGTTCGAACGCATGCCGCTGTTCGTGCGCGCCGGGGCGATCGTGCCGATGGGGCCGGTGATGCAGCATGTCGACGCCGACCGCGCCGCACCGCTGACCATCGTCGTCTATCCCGGGGCCGATGGCCGTTTCTCGCTGTACGAGGACGACGGCACCAGCCTGGGTTACAAGCGGGGCGCGTACAGCCGCATCGCCATCGCCTATGACGATCGGACGGGCACGGTGACGCTCGGCGCGCGGGAAGGGCAGGCATGGTCGGGGATGCCCGCGCGGCGGACCATCCGCGTGAAATGGGCGGCGGCGGGCAAGCCGGTGACCGACGGCAACGGGTACGACGCCCAGACCGTCTATGACGGCCGAGCGACGACGATCCGCCGTCCCTGATCGACCGAAGGGGGCAGCGGATCATGCGATGCCGCTGCCCCCGTTCCGTGCCCTGACGCTACGCTGGGCCGGCCCTTCGCCAAAGGCGACCGGACGCCGGGGCGCCGTGTCCATCACCGTTTCGACAGATGGATGGTCGTGATCGACATCGGGGCCGCGATGATGGCGGGGCGGGCTGTCGGAGGCTGGGGCGCGCCGGCTTCCGCGTCACGTCCGGTGGCCGTGACGGTCGTGGTCGCCGTCCATGACCCCGGTGCCGCCACCGTCAGCCGTCGCGGCGAGATGCCGGCATTGACGTGGACGAACGCCAGATCGCGGCCGTCGCCGGACACCGCGCCGACCGTATCGGGATCATCGACCCGCACCAGCCGGTAGCCGGGCCGGATCGACCGGCTGAAATTCGCCATGGCCCAGTATCTGGTCGTGAGGTGGATTGGGTGGGGTGCCGTGGCAGGCGCCCGCAGGTCCATCTTGATGAGGCCCCAGTTCGATCCGGTGCCCCGTGCGCCCCCCGATAAATCCTCCACCGCCTGCCAGAAGACCCAGGCGACCGGTTCCAGCCGCTTCAGATCGGCGACGATGTGATCGGCCAGCGCCAGCGCGGGGCGGATATCGTCGAAATCCTCCGGCAGCTTGTCGCCGGGGGTGTCGTTTTCGGACATCCACAGCGGGATGCCCGATGCCCGCGCGACGTCACGCACGCCGGTCTGGTGAAGCGTGCCATAGCTGTGCACGTTCAGTTGCCCGATGCGCGCCCGCGTCGCGGCCGGGTAGGCCGCCCAGTCGGTCAGGAACAGGTCGGAACTGGTCTCGTCCATCGCGGCCACGACCGTCGCCAGCCGCTGCGTCCGCAGCGCTGCGGCGGTGGCGTCGATCATCGTCGCCTGCCGGGCGGGTGACCAGTGCGACCCTTCCTGCCGGTTGGCGGCGAACCAGTAATCGGTGTTGGGCTCGTTGACCGGCGACAGGGTGCGAAAGACGATGCGGTGCTGTCGCTGCAGACGATCGACCACGCGGGTCAGATAGGTGGCGAAGCGCCCTTCCTGGCCGGGGCGGAGATTGTCGTCCTTGCCCTTTTCGGCCCCCGACACGCGACCGCTGACGGTCATGAACCATGGCGGCGAATTGGAAAATGCCTCCAGGATCGGCGTCTTCACCCGCGCGGCGATCGCATCCAGCCACCAGCGTTGCCGGGCGTCGGCGGACCAGTCCCACATCTCCGGCTGGTCGGGATTCCACCAATCGGTGCCCACCGCCCCCGCTGGTTGTCGCCAGAAGCCGGGGATTGCCCCGCCCGGCCGCAGATATGGCGGGGTACCTGCCCGGTTGCCCCCGCCGATGTTATACCGGGCGATCGTGAAGCCCAGGCCGTTCCGGCCATAAAGCAGATCCGCCAGCTTTTGCCGGACCGGATCGGGATAGCCGCCGGTCACATCGGCGAACCAGGCTAGTGCCGTGCCCCAACCCTCGAACGCCGGGCCGGGACGATCGATCTCCGGGGTGATCGTGATCGCGACCGTCGGCTCGACGGCGGTTGCTGGTGGGGGCAGGACTGGATTGCGGGCGGACACGGCGGTGGGCACGAAGCACAGAAAGGCGGCTATCCCGAACAGGGGGAACCGGGTCATCCGGTCACCCGTATGCCGAGACGGCCGTTGAAGCGAATGGCGAAGACGGGGGAGGGATCGGCATCTGCGGTGAACGTCGGACGATCCTCTGGTCCGGCCAGATAGCGAGGGTCTGGCGCCACGGACGGTAACGTCATCGGCATTCCGATCGTCGCCATGATGCTGTCAGCGCTCCGCCCCATATCGCTGGATATCCTCTCTGATGTTCCGAACATCATGCTCTGGATCGCATGGAAAGGAAACGATTTGTCCTGGCTGCGGCAATGAGGCCGGTGCGAGATACCCGATTATTTAGGCCAGCTATGCTGATATAATATACGAAACTGCTTGCTGCGATGCTTTATTGTCCCGTAACAGGTCGGACAATTGGCGGTGACGATCCATGCGAGATCGGGCCGCGTCCAAAGGGGGGGATGACCGATGATACGTATGGCGCGATTGCTGGCTGGGGTGTCGGTTTCGACGATGCTGGTCATGGCAACGGGTGCGGCGGCGCAACAGGCGGTTCCTGCCGCGGGGCAACCGGTGCCGGCATCCGGGCAGGACAGTCCGACCAGGTCGATCACCGCCGATCAGGTGGCGCAGCAGCCCGAAGCCGACGACGACATCATTGTCACTGGCGTCCGCGCCAGTCTCAATTCCGCGCAGGAAATGAAGCGCAATGCCAGTCAGATCGTCGACTCGGTGAATGCGCAGGACATCGGCAAGCTGCCTGACGTCAACACGACGGAAGCGCTTCAGCGTATCACCGGTGTCCAGATCCAGCGCCGGTACGGCGAGGGGGCCACCGATTTCGACCATCGTACTTCGCCCGCGGTCACTGTTCGCGGCCTGACGCAGGTGCAGAACTTCCTAGACGGCCGTGCCATTTATTCCGCATCGGGTGGGCGCGCCTTCGATCTGGAAGGTATTCCGCCGGAATTGTTGTCCGGTATCGACGTTTACAAGAACGCACCGTCGAATATTATTGAAGGCGGTGTCGGCGGCGCGGTGAATCTGCGCACGCGCCGGCCGTTCGACACGCCTGATCAGGTCATCAGTTTGACCGCCCGCGGCAATCATTATGACCGTGCCGACAAGTTCGGGGGATCGGTTTCCGGTCTCTACAGCAACCGCTATGACACCGGGATCGGCGAGATCGGCTTCCTCGTGAACGCCGTCTATTCCAAGAGCCAATATCGTCAGGACGGCCTGCTCGCCAACCAGCAGGCACCGATCGTGGCGGGATCGATCGCCGGCGCGCCGGCCAATGCGCAGATACCGCTGGGCTTCCAGGTCTACGACGACAGCGGCGATCGTCGTCGCTTCGGCATTGCTGCCGCCGTACAGTGGCAGGCGGGCGAGAACCTGCTGGTAACGGGACAGTATCAGGGCACCAAATACTGGTTCAACCGCACCGGCGCCTATTACTACCCGATCAACAACCGGAATGCGGCTGATCCGCTGCCGGGCGCCGCCTTTACCTTCAACAGCGAAGGCTATGCGACATCCGGTACGCTGCAGCGTCAGTTGTTCGAGACGGGCCGGTTCGACCAGGAACTGTGGAGCGCCAGCCAGAACCTGACGCTGAATGCGGAGTGGAAGACATCCGACCGCCTGACTATGCGGTTCGATGCGCAATATCTGAATAGTTATTATAATGCCGACCGCAACGGCCATGTGCTGTCGCTGTACCAGCGGACGGGCCAGGATTCGACGACGGCGGCCAACGTCTCGATCGTCGATTTCGATCTGCGGGGCAAATACCCGCGCTGGGACGTGCGCAACAAGGCGCTGCTGACCAATCAGGCGAACTACACCACGCCGTTCATCGCGGACTCGTTGCAGCGCAACGATGCCGACACGCTCGCCCTCGCCTATGACCTGGAGTATGACGTCGAGGGCGGATTCCTGCAGAAGCTGCGCGCGGGTGCCCGTTTCTCGGACAACTCGATCGATCTGCGTGGCACCTGGAACGGCGTCGGCCTCTATGCAAATTACGCGCCCGGTGCGTCCAACGTGCCGGCAGGTGCCCTGCTGCCGTCGCTGTCACGCAATCCGCAGCTGTCCATGCCGGGGCCGTCGAAGAACTGGTTCGATGGCAACAGCGTGACCGGCGGCATCCTCTACCCGGCATTTCCGGCCGGTGACGGCGTATGGGCGCAGACCAAGGCGCTGTATGCGTTGTTCGGGGCGCAGACGAAGGATAATTTCACCGCCGGCGATCTGAACAGCCAGACGGAGAAGACCTATACTGGCTGGGCGATCGCAGATTATGCGTTCGAGGCGGGCGGCGTGCGCGTCGACGGCGGGATCGGCGTCCGCGTGGTGAAGACCGACCTGACATCGCGGGGAACGCAGTTCAACGCGAACGGCACGTCATCGCCGTTGGCGATCGACAAAAGCTACACGCGGGCCCTGCCCAGCGTGAACGTGCGGGCGCGCCTGACCGACGAATTCCAGATGCGCTTCGCCTATTCGAAGGGGCTGGCGCGTCCGAATTTCGACCAGCTTTCGACCAACCTGACCCTGAACAATCCCAATCAGGTCAATCCCGTCACGGGCCGGCCCAGCGCCAGTTCGGGCAATCCCCAGCTGAACCCGATCGAATCGGACAATTTCGACCTGACGGCGGAATGGTATTTCGCGAAGGCCGGGTCGCTCACCGGTGGCGTGTTCTACAAGAAGGTAAAGGGGTTCCTGGCCGGTGGTATCCTCGTCCAGTCGTTCCAGGGACGCGACTACGACGTCAGCACGTCGCTCAATTCGGGTAATGGCGAGGTCAAGGGTGCCGAGATCGGCTACCAGCAGTTCTTCGACTTCCTTCCGGGCCTGTTGAGTGGGTTTGGTGTCCAGGCCAACTACACCTTCGTCGACTCGAACGTCACCAACCCCTTCGCCAGCGCGGGTGGGTCGCTGCCGCAGCAGCTGCCGCTCGAGAAGCTGTCCAAGCACAGTTACAATCTGGTCGGTCTTTATGAAAAGGGTCCGCTTACCGCGCGCGTGGCGTGGAACTGGCGGTCCAGCTATCTCGACCAGACGACCGGCGCAGGGGCGAACGGTGTGGCGCAATATGCCCGTCCCTATGCGTCGCTGGATGCGTCGATCAGCGTGAACCTGAACGATCACGTCGCCCTGTCGGCGGATGTCGTCAACCTCAACAACCGGATGAATGTTACGTACATCACCACGCCGGCGCAGCCGCTGCAATATCAGCTCAACGACCGCCGCTTCGGCGTATCGCTGCGCGCCACCTATTGATCTCCCCCTGACTGCCGGCGCAGGACTTACGCCTGGCGTCGGCATTTTTTTGGGATGGCCCGATGATCGATACTGTCCTGCCGCCCGCCGATCATACGACCGTGCAGGTCATCCATGTCGGCACCGAACGACAGCCCGTCGTGATCGTCGACGGGGTGACCGGTGCGGTCGCTTCCCTGATCGAACAGGCGGCAAGGACGCGGTTCCAGCCGGCAGGCGAGGTGGGCAGTCATTATCCCGGCCTGTTGGGGCCGGCACCGACAACGTATCTCGATGCGATGGTACGGTTGGTCCTGCCGCTGATCGAAGCACATTTCGACACTGGCCCCGTCGCGCCCATGCGGGCGCGCGGCAATTTCTCGCTCGTCACGACGCCACCGGCCGAACTGACCGTCGAGCAGCGTATCCCGCATGTCGACACCGCCGACGCGCTCCAGTTCGCCACCGTGCATTTCCTGTGCGATGGCGGATCGGGCGGCACGGGCTTTTTCCGCCACCGGGCGACCGGGTACGAGACGATCGACGCGTCGCGCCTTGCCGCCTACCGCGCCGCCCTTGATCCCGAACTGGTCCGGACACCACCGGAAGCCGCCTATGCGGTCGCGGCAGGCGACGACCTGTTCGAGGGGATCGGCATGATCGCGGCACGGCCGGACCGGCTGATCCTGTACCGCGCGGGGCTGCTTCATTCCGGGCTGATCGGCACGCCGCCGGTAGCGGCCGCCGATCCGCGGCGGGGGCGGCTGACGGGCAATCTGTTCCTGCAATGCCGGGCGGTGACGGACCGGGCGGTGACGGACCGGGCGGTAACGGGCCGGGCGGTGACGGCATGAACCGCGACGGGCCGTTGCGCAGCATCGCCATCGTCGGCGGCGGCACCGCCGGCTGGATGGCGGCGGCGGCGCTATCACGCGTGCTGGGCACGCAGCGGATCGCGATCACGCTCGTCGAATCGGAAGAGATCGGCACCATCGGGGTCGGCGAGGCGACGATCCCGCCGATCCAGTCGTTCAACGCGCTGCTCGGGCTGGACGAGGACGAGTTCGTTCGCGAGACCATGGGCAGCTTCAAGCTGGGCATCGAATTCGTCGACTGGCTGCGCCCCGGCCACCGCTATTTCCATCCGTTCGGCACCTATGGCGTCGATGCCGGCGCGGTGCCGTTCGAGGCCATGTGGCATCGGCTGCGGCAGGCGGGGCAGGCGCAACCGCTCGACGCCTATTCGATCTGCGCGGCGGCCGCCGCCGGCGGCCGGTTCATGCGGCCGGTCCCCGGGGGCAACTCGCCCCTGTCGCATATCGGCTATGCCTTTCATTTCGATGCCGGCCTCTATGCCCGTTATCTGCGCCGCCATGCCGAAGCGGCGGGAGTGGTGCGACGCGAGGGGCGGGTCGGGCAGGTGATCCGCCGCGAGCCGGACGGGTTCATCGAGGCGGTCGTGCTGGCGGGGGGAGAGCGGATCGCCGCGGACCTGTTCATCGACTGTTCGGGCTTTCGCGGCCTGCTGATCGGCGAGGCGCTGGGCGCGGGGTTCGAGGACTGGAGCGCGTGGCTGCCCAACGACCGGGCGGTCGCGGTGCCCTCCGCCAACAACGGGCCGCCGACGCCCTTCACCCGGTCGACCGCGCGCGCCGCCGGATGGCAGTGGCGCATCCCCCTCCAGCATCGCACCGGCAATGGCTATGTCTATGCGTCCGGCGACCTTTCCGACGACGAGGCGATCGCCACGCTGCTTGCCAACCTGGAGGGCGAGGCATTGGCCGAACCCCGGCTGCTGCGATTCCGCACCGGGCGCCGCGAGGCGTTCTGGGTCGGCAACTGCGTGGCGCTGGGATTGGCGAGCGGATTCATGGAGCCGCTGGAATCGACCAGTATCCACCTCGTGCAGGCCGGCATCGCCCGACTGCTGGAGATGCTGCCGACGCGGGCGTTCGAGCCGGCCGACACCCGTCGCTACAACCGGCTGATGACCGCCGAGTTCGAGACGATCCGCGATTTCCTGATCCTGCATTTCCATGCCACCGAACGCGACGACACCGCCTATTGGCGCCGGCTGCGGACGATGGCCGTGCCGGAGACGCTGGCCGAACGGATCCGTATCTACCGCGCCACAGGACGGATTTTCCGCGAGGCGGACGAACTGTTCACCAGAACGAGCTGGCTTGCCGTGATGGACGGACAGGGGTTGTGCGCCCGTGGCCACGATCCGCTGGCCGCGACGATGCCCCTGGCGGATGCCGCCGGTCGCCTCGACCGGATCGCCCATGTGACCGCGCTCGCCGCGCAGCGGATGCCGTCGCACGCCGACTTCATCAGCCAGCGGATCGGCGGCGGCCGGTCGCCAGGGGCGTAGCCCGGCTTTAGGGCCGATGACGGTGGAACTGCCCTTGGGAAAGGGACTTGGCGGAGCGGGAGGGATTCGAACCCTCGATACGCTTTTGGCGTATACTCACTTTCCAGGCGAGCGCCTTCGACCACTCGGCCACCGCTCCGCATGCTTGGAACAGGCCCCCTAGGCGGGTGGGCGCGTCGGTGCAAGAGATTGCGTGCAGGGGCGGGCTGGGGCAGGTTCGCGGGATGATCGCCCTTCTTCTCGCTTTGTCGATGCAGGCGGCCGCCCCGGCGGCGCCCGTGACGGTTCAACCCGCCGATCCGTTGCCCGCCGACTGGGTGACGATTCCCGACGACGAGGTGCTGGTGATGACGCTGGCCGGCGGGGGTACGGTGACGGTGCGGCTGGCGGCGGGATATGCGCCGGCGCATGTCGGCAACATCCGGCGGCTGGCCGCGGCCAGATGGTGGGATGCCGGCGGCAGCGTGTACCGGGTGCAGGACAATTACGTCGCGCAATGGGGCGACGCGACCGAGAAGAAACCGTTGCCCGAAGGCGTCGTCGCCAATCCGCCCGCCGAATATGAATGGACGGGTGGCGCGGCCCCGGTCGCGAAGCTGACGCGGCGCGATCCCTATGCCGAATGGGCGGGCTACAGCGCCGATGGCTGGCCGCTGGCGGGGAGCGGCACGGCGACGTGGCTGCCGCATTGCTACGGCATGGTCGGGGTGGCGCGCGATCTGGCGCCCAGCACGGGCAGCGGCGGCGACCTGTATACGGCGATCGGCCATGCCCCGCGCGCGCTGGACCGCAACATCGCGGTGGTCGGCCGGGTGATCGAGGGAATCGAGCGGCTGTCGGTGCTGCCGCGCGGCACGGGCGATCTGGGCTTCTACAAGACGGAGGGCGAGCGGACGGCGATCGTCTCGGTCCGGCTGGCGAGCGACCTGCCGGCGGCGGAGCGGCCGCACTACCAGTACCGGGCGACCGCCAATCCCCGCTTCACCGCGTGGATCGCGACGCGGGAGAACCGGACGCCGCCGTTCTTCGTGGTGCCGGCCGGGGGCGCGGACATCTGCAACGCGATGCCGCCGGTGCGGCGGATGCCCACCCCCTGAGGCCGGAAAGCCGCGCGGAAAGTCACACCGGAAAGTCACGAAAGTCGCATCCTACAGGGGTGCGAAAGCGACAGGGGCAGGGCGATGACGGCCGTCATCGCCCTGCCCCTGTCTCCTGCCGCCATCACTCGCGCATCTCCGCCCCGTCCGACGCCCCTTCGCAGGAAGGGGCCATCGGCGAGGGTTATCGCAAGGCGGCGCTGTAGGACAGCGTCAGCGGACGGTGACGGCCTTGGCCAGCGCGCGGGGGCGGTCGATGTTACGGCCGAGCTTTACCGCGCCATGATAGGCGAAGAGCTGACCGGCGACCATCTGGATCACCGGGTCCATGAACTTCGAGACGCTGGGCAGCTGGACATACGCCTCCAGCAACCCTTCCGCGAAACTGGCGGGCAGATCGTGGCCGAAGCCGATGATGTTGCCGCCGCGCGCCGCGATCTCGTGCAGGCTGGAGACGACGTGCGCGAAGGATTCCGGATCGGTCTGTGCGTTCGGGATGAAGGCGACGGTGAAGAACTTCTCATCGATCAGCGAGATGGTGCCGTGCTTCAGGAAGCCCGCGGGCATCGCCTCGGCATGGATGTACGACACCTCCTTGAACTTCAGCGCCGATTCGGCGGCGACCGGCCAGTGGAGGCCGCGTCCGAGGAAGAACCAGTGCTCGATCCAGCGATAGCGTTCGGCGACGTCGCGGATCGTATCCGACATGCCCTGTACCAACTCGTCGAGCTGGGTCGCGAGGGTGGCGAGATCGGTGAGGTCGGCGCCATCGGGGCCGGCGGCCAGTTCGGCGGCGAGGCGCCAGGCGATCGCGGTCTGGCTGACGACCGACTTGGTCGACAGCACGCACACCTCGCGCCCGGCCTGTTGCAGGATCGGGAATTCCGCCATGCGCTGCGCGGTGGAGCCGGCGACGTTGTTGACCGCGACCAGTGCGGCGCCGTCCGCTTGCGCATATTCCATCACCCGCAGCGTGTCGTACGTCTCGCCGGACTGCGAAATGGTGATCAGCGTGGCGTCGGCATCGAGCCGGGCGAGGTTCATGAATTCGTCGGCGGAATGGCAGATCGCGCGGCGGCCGGCGATCTGGTGGAAGAAATACTGGCCGAGCATGCAGACATAGTGCGAGCTGCCCGCGCCGCACAGCGCGATATCCCCCTTGCCCAACCGCGCGACGGCGGGCGCGAAGGCGCTGCGCGGCATACCCGCCACCATCCGCACCGATGCCGCGGTCTCGTTGATCTCCTTGATCATGTAATGCGGCCAGCGGCCGAGTTCGGATGCCTCCGCGACGGTGGTCAGCGCGATCTTCTGAACCTCGCGGACCGGGAAGTCGGGGGTGGCGAACGAGGCGATGCGGACCGCATCCTCGGTGACGAAGGCGATCTCGTCCTCTTCGAGATAGGCGATCCAGCCGTCCTGCCCGGCGACCGCGATCGGATCGGAACAGACATAGCCGGCGCCGCCGGCGATGCCGATCGCGATCGGGCTCATCCGGCGGGCCGCCACGAGCAGCCCAGGCTGGTCGGTGCAGGTGATCGCCAGTCCGAATTCGCCCGACAGCGCGGCGAGCGTCGCATGCAGCGCGGTGTCCAGATCGGCGGTGTCGGCATAATGACGCGCGAGGAGGTGGGCGATCACCTCCGTATCGGTTTCCGAGGCGAAGACGACGCCGGTGGCGGTCAGATCGCGCCGCAACGCCAGATAATTGTCGATGACGCCGTTGTGGACGACCGCGAACTTGCCGTCGAACGAGCGATGCGGATGCGCGTTGGGCACCGATACCTTGCCATGCGTCGCCCAGCGGGTGTGCGCGATCGCGGCATGGGCGGTCGGCAGGCCACCGGCGATCAGGGCCGGCGCCTGTTCCGACAGGGGGCCGACGCCGCGCACGATCTCCAGCCCGGAATCGACGACGAACGCGAAACCATAGGAATCATAGCCGCGATATTCGAGCTGCTCGAGCGCGCGGACGGTGCGCTCCGCGATGGAATGGTCGGCGACGAAGGCGACGATACCGCACATGCGGGCAAACTCCGGAACAGGAACAGTCGATCAGGTCCATGGCAGCGCGCCGGGCCGGACACAACGGGTGCATTTTTCGGCAGTGCCGATGGTTCCCCTGCGGGAAAATATCCGCTGGCCATCATGACCCCGTGGCGGTGGCCCGTGCGATACGCCCTTTTGCGGGGCGGCGGCGACCCCATATCGTCACGGGCATCGTCCTGTCTTTCCTTTCGGGCGCCGATCGGGTAGGGCGACGCGCCTTTACGCTTGCCTGAGGATTTTGTTTGGCCAAGGAAGAACTGCTCGAGATGCGCGGCCGCGTGGTGGAATTGCTCCCCAACGCGATGTTCCGTGTACAGCTCGAAAACGATCACGAGATTCTGGGCCACACGGCCGGCAAGATGCGCAAGAACCGCATCCGCGTGCTGGTGGGCGACGAGGTGCTGGTCGAACTCACCCCGTATGACCTGACCAAGGGGCGGATCACCTATCGCTTCAAGTGACGGCGTGGTGCCGGCCGGGTCCGCGCCGGTGACGCTCGTGCTCGCATCGTCCTCGCCGCGCCGGCGCGATCTGCTGGCGCGGATCGGCGTCGTGCCCGCGCGTATCGCCGCCCCCGCGATCGACGAGGGTCCGCGCGCGGGCGAGGTGCCGCGCGCCTATGCGCTGCGGCTGGCGACCGAAAAGGCGCAGGCCGTCGCGCGGGCGCCGGGCGAGATCGTGCTGGCGGGCGATACCACGATCGCGGTCGGCCGCCGCATCCTGCCCCCCGCCGATACCGAGGCGGTGCAGCGCCGCCTGCTGGCCCTGTTGTCGGGCCGACGCCACCATGCGTTGTCGGCGCTGTGCGTGATCGACGCGGCGGGCACGGTCCGCACCAGGATCGCGGACACGATCGTCGCGTTCAAGCCGCTGACGCCTGCGGAGATCGATGCCTATGTCGCGTGCGGCGAAGGGCTGGGCAAGGCGGGCGGCTATGCGATCCAGGGCCGGGCGGAGGCGTTCGTGCGCTTTCTGTCGGGCAGTCATTCCGGCGTGATCGGTCTGCCGCTGTTCGAGGCGCGGGCGATGCTGCTGACCGCGGGCTATCCGGTCGACGCGCCGCTTGGCTGAGTGGCTGTACGAGGCGGGGATCGGCGAGGCGCGCGCCGCACTGGTCGAGGACGGCCGGATCGTCGCCGCGGCGATCGAGCCGGACGATGCCGGGCCGCTGGTCGGCGGCGTCCACCGCGCCCGGCTGGTCGAGCTGCTGCCGGTGCGGCGGGGGCGGGTGGTGCTGAAGGATGGTGGCGAGGCGCTGCTGGGCGCGCTGCCGGCGGGGATCACCCAAGGCGCGGCGCTGACCATCGCGATCACGCGCGAGGCGATGGCCGAGGGACGACGGCTGAAGCCCGCCAAGGCGATGCCGAGCGACCTGCCGCCCGCGCCCGGTCCCGACCTGCGGGCGCGGATCGCCGCCAGCGGCCATCCCGTCCGCCGGTTGCAGGCGCATGAGGCGGACGATCTGGAGGCGGCGGGCTGGTCCGAATTGCTGGACGAGGCGATGCACGGCGATATCGATTTTGCCGGCGGCGCGCTGCGGATGACGCCGACCCCGGCGATGACGCTGTTCGACGTCGACGGTGCGCCACCGGCCGCCAGCCTGGCGCTGGCGGCGGCGCCGGTGGTGGCGGCGGCGATTCGCCGGCATGGCATCGGCGGATCGATCGGGATCGATTTCCCGACCGTGGCGGGCAAGGCGGAACGGCTGGCGGTGGCCACCGCGATCGACGCCGCGCTGCCGATGCCGTTCGAGCGGACGGCGATGAACGGGTTCGGTTTCCTCCAGATCGTCTGTCCGCGCCTGCGCGCGTCGCTGCCCGAACGGTGGCGCGCCGACCCGGCGGCATCGGCGGCGCGGGCGCTGCTCCGGCAGATCGAGCGGGCGCCGCCGCGATCCGACCGGCGCCACCGGGTGACGCCCGCGGTGCACGCGGCCCTGACGGCGCGGCCGCCCTGGCTGGCGGAACTGGCGCGGCGCACCGGCGTCGTCCACGAATGGGAGAGTGCGTGATGGCCGAGCCGACCTGTCCGATCTGCGGTGACCCTGCGGTGCCCGCGTATAAACCCTTCTGTTCGGCGCGGCACCGCGACCGCGATCTGCTGCAATGGCTGGGCGAGGGATATCGTATCCCCGGCCCGCCGGTGCCGGAGGGGCTGGACAACCCCGAACAGCCCGACTAGGGACGCGCTTCCGATCGCGACAGCGGTCTGCCCGGATAGCTCAGTTGGTAGAGCATGCGACTGAAAATCGCAGTGTCGGCGGTTCGAATCCGTCTCCGGGCACCATTTTTCCCAATAAAAACAGTTAGTTAGCTGCGGGTGTTCCTGGGGGACCACCTGGCGGTGTGATTTTCATGTGATTGGGCCGCCGCGGCAGATCCTGAAATGCCGACATGGGCGATGATGCTGGTGGACTGTCGGTGCGACTGTTCGTTACCGTCGGCATTCCGTCAGGACCATTTATGCCTGATTCTTTCCTTTTTGGGCGTGAGTGGGGAAGCGCTGATCGCCAGTCATCGTCCCTTTTCAAGGTCTTGCGACCAACAATGGGGTCGCCGGTTATGAGGAGGGCGGCTTCGCTACAATGGCAATCGCCCCAATACGGGATATGTTAACTATATCCACACTATTGCAGCGCCGTCCATCCTGCAGCAATCAGGCCGCATCGGAGCAATCTGGCTTCAAAGGGATGGACGATGAAGAAAATCGCATTGGCTGCGGCGCTGTTTGGCTCCGCCGTGACGGCCGGTTCTGCAACGGCAGCACCGCTGCTTTATAATTTTACCGCAACCGCAGCGGAATATCCCAGCTTTTCCTTCAACATAGATAGCAACCCATCATCTTTTAACATGGGTATTTATTCGTTCATGGTCGATGTGCAGAATTACACTGTCAATGGCGCGCCAGCATCTTCCGCTCCCGGCTTCACATTCTACACATCGGTTGATGGCGGCGGACTCAACTCGCCGACCACCTCATATTTCGGTCAGCAGTTGTTCTCCGGCACGTTGAGCACCCCAACGTTGTCGACAGGTAAATTCACGCTGTTTTCCAGCAATTCGCTGGCTATCGTCCTGGGTACCCTCAACGTCACCAGCGCCGTTCCCGAACCCGCCACCTGGGCGATGATGTTGGTCGGCTTCGGCATGATCGGTGCGACCGCTCGCTACCGTCGTCGTGCTACGAAAATTGCCTACGCCTGATTTCTCCCATGACATGGGCGTAAGTGAGGGGTCGCTAACCGGGAGGTTGGCGGCCCTTCTTTCATGTCACGGATCAACCGGGTCTTGATGGTCCCTGTTCGTGCGATCGATGGCGCGACGGGAAAGATCATGGGTATCATCACGGTGGAACGGAAGCGCACGGGCGCCGCGTGACCGCCTTCGACGATGATGCCGAACGCGCCGCGTTAACCAGTTGGATAGTCGTGATCCGTATGCCCCCTTCGGTATCGAGAAGGGGTTATTTCTTTGCATCTAAGAAGGTTAGCGTGTGCGCTGGCAGTGTCGGGGTGGGCGACGCCGACGTCGGCCGGTCTTAACGTGCCCATCGCGGCGCGGGTCGTGTCGTTTACCTTGCCCGCCCGCGCGGGTGCCGTCCCGGCGGCGATCCTGTTCGCCCCCGGTAACGAGGCATCGGAAGCCGAAGCGGAGGCAATCGAGCGTTCGACGGGATCGGGGATCAGCGCGGGGCGCGGTACGATCAGGACGCGGCGGGTGCCGATCGGATCGATGGGCGCGCTGACCGGCTATCAGGTCGCCTTCGTGACGACCGGTCTGCGCGGGGAGCAGGACAATATATCCGCCGTGGCTGCGCGCTCGTCGGTGCTCACCATCTCGTCCGACCCCGCCTGCGTGCAGACAGGCCGTTGCGTGGTCGGGATCGCGACCAGCCCCAAGGTGCAGATCACCGTCAACCGGGCTGCCGCCCGTGCCGCCAATGTCCGGTTCGGATCGGCATTCCTGATGCTGGTGAAGGAAATCTGATGCCCGCTTCCATCCGCCTCCGCACCCTTCGCCTGGTTGCCCTCGTCAGCGCCGCCGTCATCTCGCCCGCCGCGGTCGCGCAGTCGATCGATTATCAGGCGTTGCAGGACGCGATCGGCGAACCGGTGACGACCAGCGTCACCGGCAAGCCGCAACGCGCGTCCGAACTGCCCGCCTCGACGATCATCATCACGCAGGCGGAGATCGCGCGTTCGCCGGCCCGCGACGTGCCGGGATTGCTGAAGACCTATGCCGGCATCGACGTGAACCGCTGGACGGCGGGACATAGCGACGTCGCGGTGCGCGGCGGGGTGCAGACCTATAACGCCCGGCTGCTCGTGCTGCTCGACGGCCGGCAGGTCTATCTCGACCATTACGGCATGACCGACTGGAACCTGCTCGGCGTCCAGCTCGACGAGATCCAGCAGATCGAACTGGTGCGCGGTCCCGCCAACGCGTTGTTCGGGTTCAACGCCGCTACCGGGGTCGTCAACATCATCACCCGGCGTGTCGGCGGGGCACCCTCCGCGACGGCGATGGCGGAAGGGGGCAATCACGGCACCGGCAAGCTGGCGGGATCGGTGATGCTGCCCGTCACGTCGGCGATCGGGGTCAAACTGGCGGGTGGCCATGCCCGTGAAAACGAACGGCGCATCCCCGCATCGCTGTTGCGACCGGCCATGATCGGCGATGTCGTGAGCGATCAGGTGTCGGGCGACGTCACCGGCACGTTCGGCGGGCTGGATCTGGTGGTGGGCGGTGGCCATGCCACCAACCGCCAGATGGAATATCTGCCGAGCCAGTTGCTGTCCAACCAGCGTTATCGCAGCGACAACGTCCATGCCACGGCGGCGCGCGATACGAACTGGGGCGGCGTGACGCTGAACGGTTACGTCAACTGGCTCGATGCGCGATACGGCATCGGCACGGCGGTCGATACCAGTGCTCCGATCACGATGAAGAACCGGATCATCGTCACCCAGGCATCCACGCTCGTCCGCCTCGGCACGACCGACACGCTGCGTCTTGGCGGCGAATACCGCAACAGCCGGCTGCGGTCGATCGACCAGTTCGCGCGGCAGATTTCGTACGATGTGGCATCGGCGAATGCGATGCTGGACGTGCATCCGGACGACCGGATATCGCTGACCGCGGCAGGACGGCTGGATCGCCTGTGGCTGCATCAGGACGGCATGATCGCCCGGCCCGCCTATAACGATCCCCGCGATTTCGACCGGGCGTTCACCCGCGTCACCTTCAACGTCGCGCTGCTCGTCCGTACCGGCGATCAGGGGCTGCTGCGGATCAATGGCGGACGCGGCTATCAATTGCCCTCGCTGGCCAATCTGGGCACGCGCCTGGCCATCATCACGCCGTCGCCGGTGCCCGTCTTCGTCGCCGGATCGCCACGGATCGATCCGGCCGGCGTGTGGAGCGGCGAGATCGGCTATGTCCACGCACTCGGCACGACGAAGCTGGAAGTGACGGCGTTCGCCACGCGGACCAACGATGCGATCGCGTCGCCCGGCGACGGGTTGCAGACCGAGTTGTTCCTGACCCCGCTCCCCTCGCTGGTGGCGCGGTTCAAGACGGTCGGCGATTTCACCACCTATGGTACCGAGGTGTCCGCATCGGGCATGATCGGCGGCCTGTCGTGGCGCGGTAATTACACCTGGACCCATACGGACGAGCGACTGAGCGGCACCGCCCTGCCGATCCCTTATGCGCTCTCGCCCAAATCGACCACGCCGGCACACAAGGCCAACGTCACGTTGGGCTATGCGGTCGGGCGGCTGTCTCTGTCCGGGGTGGCGCGATATACCGCCGCCACCCGTCAGTTCGCCTTCTCGGCCACCCCGCAACTGTTGCTCTACCCGGTCGACGATTCGGTAGCGGTCGATGCCAGGGCCGGCTTTCAGCTCACCCCCAAGCTCGAATTGTTCGCGGCGGGCGAGAACCTGACGCTGGCCGACGGGGCGGCGGTATCGCCCATCCCGGCCGACCGGCGGGTGCGAGCCGGCGTACGATTTACGATGTGAGGTGCGCAGATCCGGCCGTCACGTCACGTCACGTCAAGCCGGACCGTGGTCAGCGGCGGATGCCCGATCCGCTGGCCCTGCCGTTCCCCGTTGGTTCCAACGTTGCAAGGCGCGAATGCAACTCCTACGCGACATATAACCGCCTTGAATTGACGGCGGAATCACTAGTCCGATGCATCGGTCAGGGGAATGATATGACCAAGACGCTGGACCCGCCGAATGGCCCCGCGCGCACGCTGGCGGCGACGACGACGGCAAAACTCGCCCGTCGCATGTTGTGTGCATCGAGGGTGGCGGCGGACTGTTTGCCGTCCGGGCTTTATGGCTCGCCCGGCCTCGACATCCTGCTGGCGCTTCATGTCGCCGAAGAGGATGCCCAGTATCTGTCGGCCGGCGATCTGACACCGCCGGGAAGCCTTGCACCATCCGTCACGGAACGCTGGATCGGCGCCCTCGAACATAGCGGTCTGATCGATCGCCGGGGTGAGTTGCTGGCCCTGAGCGTTCAGGGCCATGCCGTCGTCAGCGATCTGCTGGAACGACTATATGCCGTTCAGCGATCGCTGGATTGATCCGGTCCATGTTCGCCGAGCACGGCCAGTGCGGTTTCGATGTGAGCGGCAACGATATTGTCATCGCATCTGTCGGCTTCGACGATCGCATCCAGCAGCAGCGCGCGCAATCGCGCATGGTCACATTCGGGTTGTGTCGACGTCATGCTCACCAACTTCCGGGATGATCTCTGGTCCAGTTCGCCGCATCGGCGGTGCGAGACTGATTGCCCGGCAACGAAAAGGGCGCCGATCTTCCGATCGGCGCCCATCGATACGATCGTAGCCGAGGCTATATCAGGCGTACACGACCTTCGTGCTGCGACGGCGATAGCGGGCAGCGCCGGCCACCATGCCGAAGCCGAGGATCATCATGCCCCAGGTAGCGGGCTCGGGCACCGCGGTGACGGTGAAGTTGGCCACTTCGAACGCGTCCGTCATCGGCGAATTGCTGAACGACAGGCTGGTGATCGTCTCGCCGGCCGATGCCGCGAACTGCACATACTGCGAGAACGCCTGGTTGCCGTCACGAACCGCGAAGCCGAGGCTGGCGACGTCGAACGCGTAGGTTGCGACGCTGGTGGTCAGCGACAGGCGGTTGTAGACGTCCGGCGAACCCCACAGGAAGCTGACATACGTCGTCGGGTTCGTGAAGTTCAGTACGGCGGGCTGGCCGGCCTGAACGCCGGCGGCGAGAAACGCGTTGCCGGCAATGTCACCCTCGGGAATGTCGGCGAAGGGCAGATCTGCCGTGTAGACCGCACCGCCCGAAAGCGTCGCAATGGCGCCGTCGTCGAGACCGGCCGAGGTCAGGGTACGGAACGGACCCGTGCCGCCACCCAGGCTGCCGACCAGCGCTGCATTCGCGGTCGAGGGCACGGCAAATACCGCTGCGGCAAGCAGCATCGTCTTGAAGGAAGTCATGAATACACCCGGTTACGCGCATCTCAGCGGTGATTCGCGAGACGCAGGGGCGTCACTAGGGGTAGCTTGTTCGGATGTAACCAAATTTTAACACTTCATTGGCGTGTGACGACCGACTGTTCCAGTATGGGACAGGTAAAATGACGTATTTGGCCCTGCGAACCGCGTCTGCCTCGTCGAAGGATCGGACGCCCCTTTTCGCCACCCTGCGGACAGGGCAGGAGTGATGCAAGACCAGCGTATCGTCATGGGTGCCCGTTGGCCGGAATGCGCGTCACCTGCCGCTTTTCGACAGGATGAATGCCGCGAGAAAGCCGACAACGGCGATCAGCCCGGAATAATCATGAGTAGCTTCGGTCGCCTCGGGAATCATGGTGTCGACCAGCATCGCGAGGATGGCGCCTGCCGCGATGGCGGTCACTCCGGCGATCAGGTCGGGGCTGCTGCCGGCCAGAGCGACATTGCCGATCATCGCCGCGATCGCCGATATCACCGCGATGCCGCCCCATACGCCGAAGACGTAACGGGCGCTTCTGCCGGCGGCCTTCATCCCCGCCGCGCTCGACAGCCCTTCGGGTACGTTGGACAGAAACACCGCCGCGACCGTGACGGTGCTGACGCCGCCGCCGCCCAGCAGGCTGACGCCGATCACCACCGATTCCGGAATACCGTCCAGCAGGGCGCCGATCGCGATGGCCGCGCCGGAATCGGACCGCGCCTCGGGCTGTCGGGCCTGCGGGTTGGAGCCCGACCGCTTCCTGTGCCTGGCGCCGCGCCGGGATATCACGATGTTCGCGGCGGTGTAGACGATGGCGCCGCCCAGAAATCCCGACGCGGTGGCATCGAACCCGCCCTGCCGGAATGCCTCGTCCATCAGGTCGAAGGCGACCGCCGAGATCAGCACCCCCGACCCGATCGCCATGATCGATGCGATCAGCCGCTGGGGCAGTGTCGCGAACCAGGCGATGGCCGCGCCCAGGATCAGCGCCGATCCCCCGACGAGACCCCAGAACCCTGCCGTCCATACGCCCATCATCCGACTCCCTGCCGCGCTATCAAGGGTGGGGGGCGTCGATCGTTCCCCGCATTTCGCCCGTCGGCATGTTCGGGTGGCATCGGTGGATACGCCATGTTCCTATTGGCTTGCCCCCGGCGCGGAATTTCGGCTTCAACGTCGCGATGATCCGGACATCCATCCTGGCCGCGGCGGCCCTTGCCGTCGCGACGCCCTCACCGCCGGCCAAACCGATGTTCCGCGACCCGGTCTGGGACGGGGCGGCGGACGCCTCGACGGTCTATGACCCGGCGCGGCGCGAATGGCGCATGTTCTACACCAATCGTCGCGCCACCCTGACGGGGGATGACGAAAAGGACGTTGCCTGGGTCCACGGCACGGCGATCGGCGTCGCGGTGTCGAAGGATGGTACCCATTGGCGGTATGGCGGGACGGCGGCCATCCCGACGGCCTGCACGGGAGAGACCTTGTGGGCGCCCGAGATCGGTTATTACCGCGGCCAATGGCATATGTGGCTGACCGTGGTTCCGGGTATCTTCCACGATTGGCAGGGCCCGCGGTTCATCGTCCACCTGACCAGCCGCGACCTGCGGAACTGGACCTGCGGCGAGCGGCTGGCGCTGGGCTCGGACCGCGTGATCGACGCCAGTGTCGCCGAGATCGCCCCGGGCCGATACCGGCTATGGTATGACGAGGAACGGTCGGGCAAGACGATCCGCAGCGCCGACAGCACCGATCTCGTTCACTGGACCCCGGGACCCCGGGTCGTCGACACGCCGGGCGAGGGGCCCAAGGCCTTCCGGTGGCGCGGGCAATGGTGGCTGGTGTCGGATGCCTGGAAGGGCCTGCTGGTCATGCGTTCTGACGATGCGACGCGATGGACGCGGCAGGACGGGTATCTGCTCGCCGAACCCGGCACCGCCCGTACCGATCGGGCAAAGGGGCAGCATCCCGACATCGTCGTCGTCGGCGATCGGGCGTTCATCATCTATTTCGTCCACCAGTCCGGCGAGCCGGAGGCGGCCACCGATCCGCGATGGGGGCGGCGGACCGTCCTGCAGATCGCCGAGCTCGATTATACCAACGGCCGCCTTGCCGTGGATCGTGCCCGGCCGGTCAGCCTGCCGAATCGCAAGCCGATCGGATAGGTCCGATCGTCCTTCACGCGGGCCGCATCCGGACCGGACCGGATGGCCTGCTGGAGAGGCGCGGGTGGGAGGGACCCGCAAGACCCCCCCCGCACCGGTCAGAAGTTCACCGCCGCCCGTGCGTAAAGGAAGCGGCCGTTGAAGCCGAACGGCGAGAAGCCGCTGTACGGCAGGAACTGGTAGGTGGCCGGATAGCTGCCCCCGACGCTTGCCGGACGCGGGCCGAACGGGCGACGATCCGGATAGACGTCGAACGCATTGTCGACGCCCAGCGTCAGCTGCAGGCCCTGAAATTCGTAGCTGAGCGAGAAATCCGTGATCCACTTCGGACGCAGGCGCTGATCGTCCGGGCCCAACGCCGTCAGGCTGGTCGCTTCCGCCCCGAGCGGTGCGGTCGTCTCCGGCGAGATCACCGAACCATAACGCGTGGTCCGCGCCGATACGCCGATCCCGGCGATCTTGCCGTCGGTGGCGAATACCGCTTTCGTCCGCGGCTGGCCGCGCTCGAAGCGGATGCCCTCGACCCGGCCGAACAGCACCAGACCCGGAATCTGGGCGAGGGGACCAAGATTGTTGAGCCGCTCGTCGATCCTGTTCTGCGTGTAATTGTAGGCCGCCGACAGATTCCAGGCGCCCAGCCCGCCCAGATTGGCCCGGTAGGTCGCCACTGCGTCGACCCCCTGCGTCGTCGTGTCGAGACCGTTGATGAAGAAGCGCGCGGCCCCGACATTGCTGAAGCCGTTCGCGGTCAGCACCGCCTGCACCGCGGCATTCTGCGCCGCCGTGCCGACACCGGCCGCGCCGAGATTTTCCGACAGCACCACGCGATCCGTGATCTTGATCCGGAAATAATCGACCGTCAGGTTGAAGCCCCGAAAGGGATTGAACGTCGCGCCGCCCGAGAGATTGAACGACTTTTCCGGATCGAGCGGTTGCGATCCCAGCGCGCGGGCGACGGGGCTGCTGACCGGCACGGTCGAGACGTCCACCGGCACGCCCGCCAGGAAGTTGGTCGACGTGGTCGTGAAGAACTGCTGGTGCAGCGATGGCGCCCGGAACCCGTTCGACACCGAACCGCGCAGGGCGAAGCCGTCCACGAATTCGTAGCGCAGCGCCAGCTTGCCGTTCAGCGTGTCGCCGAAGTCGCTGTAATGTTCGTAACGGCCAGCCGCGGTGGCGGTGAGGCCGGTCAACAGATCCGCGTCGAATTCGACATAACCCGCGAAACTGTCGCGATCGACGTTGGTGCGGGCCGACGCGGGCAATCCGCCGAACCCCTGCGCACCCGCCGCACCGGCCCGACCGGGGAAGGAGCAGATGCCGCTGGCGAAGACGCCGCCCAGCACGGTGCAATTGGCGCTCGTCGTCGCTCGTGCAGGCACGAACAAAGGCCCGGTCTGATAGGATTGCGGGTCACCCGGACGGATCTGATAGATTTCGTGCCGGTATTCGCCGCCGAACGCGAACGACAGCGGTCCCGCCAGCCCGACATCGAATTGCCGGGCCAGATCGGCGTTGGCGAGGATCTGCGAGAAGGCCAGCCCGCCCGCATCGAACGACCGCTGCCCCTGCGGGCCGAACGACACGTTGACGCTGTCCTCGGTCCGGTAGTTCAGTTCGTTGCGGCCGAAGCCGAGCGAGAAGTCGCCCTTGAAGCCGGCGATGTCGGCGCGGATGCCGCTGGTCGCCGACATGTCGTCGATGTTCGACTGGATCTTCGGCAGGTAACCGTCCGGCGTCAGGCCGACGAAATTGCCGTTGTTGGGCACCGTGGTCGGCGTCAGCGTCGAGAAATCGCGGTTGGTCGCGGCGGATTGCTGGCGGAAATTCGCCGCCGACAGGCCGTCGCGGTGACCATAGGTGAAGAAGCCGTAGAATTCCGCCGCGCCCAGCGGCACGCCGGTGTTGATGAGAAAGTTGAAATCCTCCGTCTTGGCATCGCCATAGCGGAAGTTGAGCCGGTCGAACGTCGTTTCGCGCGGATCGAAGGTCGTGGTGGTGGGACGGATGTAATTGGGCCGGAGATCGTACCCCTGCCGATTGGTGAAGTTGCGATCGCGATATTCGCCGGTGAAGTTGAAATAGCCGCCATCGCCGACCGGCAGGCCGACATTGACGCCGAACGTGGTGTAGCCGCCGTCGCGCGCCTTGCGCTCGCCCGAGCCATTGGCCTGGAGATAGCGGGTATCCGCCGTGCCCAGCACCGGCTGGCCGCCGGCGGTGACGAGACCATCGAAGTCGGACACGCCGTCCAGCGTGGTCACATATTTGCCGTAACTCACCTGCGCGCGGCCACCGGAACTGGCGGTCTTCAACTGCACGTTGATGACGCCGGCGATCGCATCCGAGCCATATTGCGACGAGGCGCCGTCGCGCAGCACCTCGATCCGCTGGATCGCCAGGGTCGGGATCATGTTCATGTCGACCGCCGCAGCACCACGGCCGACGGTGCCGTTGATGTTGAGCAAGGCGGAAACGTGGCGGCGCTTGCCGTTCAGCAGCACCAGCGTCTGATCGGGATTCAGGCCGCGCAACGTTGCGGGACGCGTGACATCGGACCCGTCGGCGATCGACGGCTGCGGAAAGTTGAACGAAGGAACGAGCTGGTTGAGCGTCTTGTTGAGTTCGCCCGTGCCCGACGCCTGAAGCGCGCTTTCGGAGATGACGTCGATCGGCACCGGGCTGTCGGAGACGGTGCGATTGGCCACCCGGCTGCCGATGACGACGATCTGGTTGCCGGCATCGGCTTCGGGGGCGACCTGCGCCTCGGCCGTGGTTTCCTGGCTGGGCGCCGACTGGATCGTCTGCGCGCCGGCGGACGATACGAACGCCAGTACCGATACGGACGCCGACAGGCCCGTGAGCAACTTTCCGTGCTTCATGAAATTCCCCCCTGTTCCGAACAGTTTGCCACTGCCCGGTCAGGCGACACCTTATGAGGCCCACGTCACCCGGCAAGATGACGGCGCCGGTCGAAGGCGTTTGTCGTCCCGCTGTTGCGGCGCTGCCACAAAGCGGCGCCGTTGCCGCGGATGACGGACTCTAACGCCACGCCCTGACGCCCAGCATCCCCAGTCCGCCGCCCAGCGTCAGCACGCCCAGCATCACCATCACCGCACTGAAATCATGTGGCGTCGCCAGCATCCAGGTCAGCGGCGGGCCGAGCAGCGACGGCAGCGTGTTGGCCAGATTGAGCAGCCCCAGATCACGACCGCGGTGCGCGGGGTCGGGGAGCAACTGCATCGCGAAGGCGGCGTGGAGCGCAACGAATACCGACGATCCGATCGTGTAGACGACGAAGGCGGTCGCGCCGCCGGCCCAGCCGGTCGCACCCGCCATGCCCATCAGCCCGGCCGACGCCACCCCGGCGGCGATCAGCAGGAACGGCTTGCGCCGCCGCGTCACGTCCGACAGCCGGCCGAGCATCAGCGCGATCGGCAGCGGCAGCAGAAATGCCAGCGTCAGCAGATGGCCGATCCGCGCCGGCAGGCCGGCGCGTGACCCGTCCGCGAGGATGCTTTCGAAATAATACAGCAGATATGCCTGGGTCACCACACCCGCAATCTGCACCAGCAATCGCGACATGCCGGCCACGACGAGGTCGCGGCGCGGAAGCAGCGGCAGGACAGCGCCGCCATCGCCCGCGCCGAAGGAGGGGACCACGAGGCGTCGGCGGCTGATCAGCAGCGGTAACAGGCAGGCGGCAACCGCGACGGGAACCAGCGCGAACCGCGCCGATTCCGGCAGCAGCGCCTGTCCGACCAGCCATGCCGAGACGCCCGAGGCGACCGGGCTGCCGAGCGACAGCAGGCCACCGGCGACGCCCTTTTGCGTGTCGGGTATCTCCTCGGACATGATCGCCATCATCGGCGCCAGCAACGCGTTGACCGCCAGCTGGAACACGACCACCGCCGCGACGATCTGGACCGGTGTCGTCGCCAGCGCCATCAGCGCATAGCCGGCGGCGGTCGCGATCAGGCCGCCCGCCATCCAGCCGCGCCGGCCGATGCCGCCCTGTACCGACCGGTCGGACAGCCAGCCGAACAGGATGCCCGCCACGCTGGCGGCGATCGCCCCGGCGGTGACGCAGGCGGTGAAGACGCCGATGCGCGCCGGCCCGCTCAGAAGCTCGATCTTCAGCGGGAGCAACAGCGTCAGCAGCGGCAGATACGCGATGACGCCGCCGACATTCGCCAGCGCGAAGACGAACAGGAAGACGGGCGACCGGCGGGGCGGGGACGGCAAGGTCATCGATCCGCGATCCTGCCCGCGTTGCGCGGCCCCGGCAACCGCGCCCCGGCCCCGTCAGGGTTTCATCGTCGCGGCCTCCAGCGTGGTGGAGGACACCATCGTCCGATCGGCGGCATCATGGCCCAGCGCGACACGATAGCGGCCGGCGTCGATCCGCCAGCCCGGCAGCCTGACATCGTAATCGGCGACGATGCGCGGCTCCGCGGTCAGGGTGATGCGACGGCTCTCCCCCGGCTTCAGCGTGACGCGCATGAACCCCGCGAGCCGCATCGGCGCGCCGCCGGCTTCGCGTGCCACGTACATCTGCGGCACGTCGGCGCCGGTCCGCGCGCCGGTGTTCACCACGTCGAAGGTGATGCTCAACGTCCGCCCGCCGGTGACGACCGGGTTGCGATAGGCGAACCGCGTATAGCCGAGGCCGTGACCGAACGGGAACAGCGGCGTCATCCGCTTCCGCTCGTACCAGCGATAGCCGACATCGGCCCCCTCGACATAATCGACCGGGAAGCTTTCGAGCGCATGCGTCGATGCCGCCCCCGGATCGGCCGCCGCGGCGGCGTCCAGCCCGGTCAGACGATCGAGGCCGACCGGGCGGGGGCGCACTGGCTGCGAGGCGGCGGCGGGGAAGGTGATCGGCAAGCGGCCCGAGGGATTGACCTTGCCGGTCAGGATGTTGGCGATCGCCTCGCCGCCGCGCTGGCCGGGATACCAGGCTTCGACCACGGCCGGGACCTGGTCGATCCACGGCATCAGCACCGGGCCGCCCGTCTCCAGCACCGCCACCGTGCGCGGCTGCACCGCGGCGATCGCGGCGATCAGAGCATCCTGATGATCGGGCAGGCGCAGGTCGGGAACGTCGTCCGCCTCGGTCGTCCATTGCGTGGCGAACACGATCGCCATGTCCGCACCCTTGGCGGCATCCACGGTGGCGTTGAAGTTGCGACCGTCGAGCCATGTCACCTGCGCGCCGGGCAGCGCCTTGCGCAGCGCGGCGAGTGGCGAGGAGGCGTGATAGGTGATGCGCGCGAACGACGCCGACCCGCCATAGGCCAGCGGGGTCTCGACGGGCGCGCCGCCGACCGAGCGGACCTGCGACGACCCACCGCCCGACAGCACGCCGACGTCCGCGTTGCCGCCGATGACCACGATCCGCCTGGCGGTCCGCGCGATCGGCAACACGTCGCCCTGGTTTTTCAGCAGCACGATGCCGGCCTCCGCGGCGCGCTGCGCGACATCGGCGTTGCGCGCATAGGGCGGGATCGTCGCGGCGGCGGGCACCGGCGTATCATAGGCCCCGGTCTGGATCAGCCCGGTCAGATAGCGCGCGACCATGTCGTCCAGCCGCCGCCGGGACACCGCGCCCTGATCGATCGCCGCCCGCAACGGCGCCCCGAAATAGGGGGCCTTGTCCAGTTCCTGCCCCGATTGCTGGTCGAGACCGGCGTTTGCCGCCCTGGTGGTGGAATGGACCGCGCCCCAGTCGCTCATCACCCAGCCGGGATAGCCCCAGTCGCGCTTCAGCACGTCGTTCAGCAGATGGCCGTTCTCGCACGCCCACTCGCCATTGACCTTGTTGTAGGCGCACATCACCGATCCGGGACGGCCCTGTTCGATCGCGATCTCGAACGCCAGCAGGTCGCTCATCCGCAGCGCCGCCTCGCCGATCCGGGCATCGACGACCATGCGCCCCGTCTCCTGCGCGTTGAGGGCGAGGTGCTTGACCGTCGAGACGATGCGGTTGCTCTGCACGCCGGCGATGTGCGCGCCCGCCAGCGTGCCCGCCAGCAACGGGTCCTCACCCAGATATTCGAAGTTGCGGCCGTTCCAGGGATCGCGGGTCAGATTGACGCCGCCCGCCAGCAACACGTTGAAGCGCTTGGCGCGTGCCTCCGACCCGATCATCGCGCCGCCGGCGCGCGCGATCCTGGGATCGAAGCTCGCCGCGGTCGCGAGGCTGGAGGGAAGGGCGGTCGCGACGTCGCCCTTGCGCTGTTCGACCTGGTTGGCGACGCCGAGCGAGGCGTCGCTTTCCCGAACCAGCGGTACGCCGAGCCGGGGGATGCCGTCGATATGACCGGCAGACGGGATAAGCTCGTTCGCGCTCTTGCCCGCCGCCATCGGGGGGAAAAGCCCATGGACCAGCAGCAGCTTCTCGTCCTGCGTCATCCGCGCCACGATCGCATCCGCGCGCGCCCGGGCTTGCGCCGCGGCGGCGGTCGCGGCCGATGGTGTCGTGGCCGATGCGGTTGTCGTCTGTGCGCCGGCGCCGGTCTGGATCGCCGCCACGGTGGCGGCCCCTGCCAGGGCGACTTGCAGCAATCTGGACATCGTCTCTCCTATCGATCCCGACCGCGATGCATCGTGGGCAGCCGGCAGTCGGCGGTGCAGATTTGTCACACCGTTACGGCATCAACAGCATATCCGGTGAACGTTCACAATACCGGCTGCATCTGCTTGACATTTTTCGGCAAAAAATGAAGTGAACGTTCACAGGAGAAGGCACGAGCAATGCGTGCCGCATAGGGAGGATACAGGATGCGTGGCTTCACGGCTCGCTCGCTTTCGCGTTTGATCATCGGCACCTCGGCCGTCGCCCTCGCCGGCGTTCCCGCCGTCGCGTGGGCGCAGGATGCCGCCGCCACCGTCGGCAACACCGGGTCCTCACAGATTGCGCCCCAGCCGGCGCCGGCCGCGGCCGACCCTGCCGAATCGGACGACATCGTCGTCACCGGCATTCGCGCCTCGCTGCGCGCCTCCGCCGACATCAAGCGCGATGCGCAGGGCATCGTCGACGCGATCTCGGCCGAAGACATCGGCAAGTTCCCCGACACCAACCTGGCCGAATCGCTCCAGCGCATCACCGGCGTGTCGATCGACCGGTCGAACGGCGAAGGCTCGTTCGTCACCGTCCGTGGTCTCGGTCCGGAATATAACCTGGTCGTGCTCAACGGCCGCCAGTTGCCGACGTCGGTCATCGGCGACGGCAACAGCGCGCCGGGCTCGCGCGCGTTCGACTTCGCCAATCTGGCGTCGGAAGGCATCGCCGCGCTCGAAGTCTACAAATCGGGTCGTGCCTCGATCCCGTCGGGCGGCATCGGCGCGACGATCAACATCCGCACGCCGCGTCCGCTCGACAAGGTCGGCACGCGCGGCTCGATCGCCGCGCGCGGCGTGATCGACACGTCACAGAACGGCAAGAACGACATCACGCCGGAAGTCTCCGGCATCTTCTCGACCACCTTTGCCGACGATCGCATCGGCATCCTCGTGAACGGCGTCTACCAGAAGCGTCGCGCGTCGGTGAACCAGGCCAATGTCGGCTATCGCGACGGCTATCTGGGGTCGGAGAACAACTGGGGATCGCTGGCGCAGCCCGGCACGCCGGGCGCGACGCGGATCACCAACCGTCCCGATCCGACCGACGTCTACGAAGTGCCGCAGAACGCGTCCTACGACCTGAACGACATCACCCGCGAGCGTATCAACGGGCAGCTGGTGTTGCAGGCGAAGCCGACGGACGCACTGACCGCGACGATCGACTACACCTATTCGCGCAACGAGGTGAAGACGCGCAACGCCAATGTCGGCATCTGGTTCAACCACAACGACACCTCGTCGGCATGGACCGACGGCCCCGTCGCCGGCCCGCAATTCTACACCGAACGGTTCACCGCGGCGGAAGCCAAGGACCTGTCCTATTCGAGTGCGCTGACCGCCTACCGGACCGAGAACAAGTCGATCGGCGGCAATCTGGCATGGGAAGCGCCGGGTGGCGTCACGATCGCGCTCGATGCGCATCACTCGACCGCGGAATCGAAGCCGACCAACAAATACGGCAACAGCAATTCGCTCGGCACCGCGGTGTTCGGCGTCGCCAGCCAGACGATCAACTTCGAGAACGACCTGCCGGTCTTCTCCTATCAGATGCAGCCGGGCATCGATCCGCTCAACGCCGCGCTGATCGTGCCGACAGGTAATGCGTTCCGCAATTCCTACTTCCGCGACCGGATCAACCAGGTCCAATTGAAGGCGCATTACGACCATGACGGCAGCTTCCTCGATTCGATCGACTGGGGCTTCACCTTCACGGACAACAAGGTGCGCTCCGCCTATGGCGTGCTCCAGAACGACACCTGGGGCGGCACCGGCGGCGACAGTGCGGCGCAGCGTGCGGCGGCGGCGGCGCTGTTGCCCGACGACATCTTCCAGGCGATCGATATCCCCGGCAGGTTCAAGGGGATCGACGGCGTCGGCAGCGCCGATATCGCCAGGCAATTCTATGGCTACAGCTTCGAGCGGGTCGTCGACCTGCTGGATCAGACCTACAATATCTGCGGCGGCGACCGGAACTGCCTGACGCCCTACACCACCGATCGGCGCATCCGCGAAAAGACGATCGCGCCGTATCTGCAGATCAACAACGCGTTCGATCTGTTCGGCAATACGGCGCACCTGATCGGCGGCCTGCGCTACGAGAACACCACGGTCCGATCCACCGCGCTGGTGCCGCTATCGACCGGTACGCGACAGAATTCGCAGAATGAATTCAACGTCATCCAGCCGGCGGGGCAGAACACCTTCACGACCTTCACCGGCGAATATGACGAATGGCTGCCCTCGGTCGATCTTGACGTTTCGCCCCTTCGCGACGTGAAGCTGCGCGCGTCGTACAGCCACACCATCACACGGGCCGATTACGGATCGCTGCAAGGCGGGCTGACGCTCAACACGCTGTTCCGTGCCGGTGGCAACGGCGATGGCGCATTGGGCAATCCGAACCTCGTGCCGTTCAAGTCCAAGAACATCGATCTGTCGGCGGAGTGGTATTACACGCGCGAAAGCTACATGTCTGTCGGCTATTTCCGCAAGCAGGTGTCCAATTATATCGGGACGACGCAGGTCCGCCAGCAGGTGGCCGGCCTGACCGATCCGTCCAATGGCCCGCGCTACCGCGCGGCGATCGCCGCGCTGGGTACGGGGGCGACCTTCGGGCAGATCCGCGACTATATCGGCGCGAATTTCCCGGGCAGTGTCGTCAACGGCACGATCCTGGGCTCGCCCGCCGACGCACCCGTCAACTTCGTGATCTCGACGCCGTTCAACAGCGACGAGACCGCGACGATCAACGGCTTCGAATTCGCGATTCAGCACAGCTTCTGGGCCACCGGGTTCGGCACCCAGCTGAACTACACGCTCGTCAACGGCAATCAGGACTATAACAACGCGTTGCCGGCCAGCGTCTCGCAATTCGCGGTCAACGGCCTGTCGGACAGTGCCAACGCCAGCGCCTATTACGACAAGAACGGCATCCAGGCACGCGTATCGTACAACTGGCGCGCGGAGTTCCTGGCCGGTGGTGGCATCAACCCGTTCTATACCGAGGGTTATGGTCAGGTCGATGCGAGCGCCAGCGTCGAGGTGATGCCGGGGCTGACCGTCTTTGCCGAGGCGATCAACCTCACCGGGGCGGACCGTCGCGGCCATCGCCGATCGGATCGCAACGTGACCTTCATGGTCAGGCAGGACGCGCGGTATTCGGGCGGCGTCCGGGTCAACTTCTGACCGCGTCCGCCGCGACGAACGGAGCGAGCCATCGTCGTGCGATCGATGGCTCTTTTCGTCTTGCCGCGGTGGCGGCAAGGGATAGGGCTACCCGTGCGGGACAGCCGCGTCCGCGCCCCGGCGCGGACATGGGCAGGCCACCGACGACTGGATAGGATCGATATGCCGGATCACGCCCTCCTGACCGCCGCGACGCATGGCGAGACGCGTGTCCACCACGACCGCGGGGCCGCATTCGGCGATGCGGTCATGAGCTGCCTGATCGTTCCCGACGAGTTCCGGCGGGTGCAGGGTGATTACCTGATCCTGTTCCGCCGCCATATCGAGGATGGATCGACCGTCGCCCTCGCGCTGTTCGGGTTCGAGAATGGCGAGAATCTGTATCTGTCCGACGGTGGCTGGGATGCCGGCTACATCCCGCTGGCGATGGATATCCAGCCGTTGCTGATCGGTGCGCCGCGGCCGGGCGACGAGGGCGCGCAGGTCCATATCGACATGGCGAGCCCGCGGATCGGCTCGACCGGGGGATCGCGGCTGTTCGACGAAAATGGGCGGCCCTCGGCGTTTCTCGAAGACCGGATCGAAAAACTGGGGGCGCTCGATGCCGGCTATCGTACCAGTGCCGCCTTCTTCGCCGCGCTCGATCGACACGAACTGCTCGAACCGCTGACGCTGGAGGTGCCGCTGGACGACGGATCGATCAACAATCTGGTCGGCTTTCACGTCATCGACGAGGAACGCCTGCGCGCGCTCGATGCCACCGCGCTGGACGATCTGCATCGCGGCGGGCATCTGATGCCGATCTTCATGGCGCTGGCGTCGCAGAGTCACCTGCCGGGGCTGATCGCCCGCAAGAACCAGACGCTGGGCGATGACTGACCGGGGTACCGATATCTTCGCGGGGTTGCCGCCCGTTCCCGAACGCGTGGTGGCGGATGCCGCGGCGCTCGACGCGGCGCTGCGGACCGCCGATCGCCCGTTCGTCGTTCGTGGCCTGATCGCCGACTGGCCGCTGGTGCAGGCCGGGCGGCGATCGGCGGCGGCGGCGCGACGCTATATCCTCGACCATCGCCGCGACGTGCCGTTCACCGTCTCGGTCGGCGCGAACGGCAGCGACGGCCGTTTGTTCTACGATGCGGCGATGGCGATGAACTTCGCCACCTTCAAAGCGCGGCTGGACGAGGTGTTCGCGCATATCGACACCGGCGAGCGGAGCGGCGACCCCCGGCCGATCTACCTCGCCTCGATCGACATGCAGGGTTATTTCGATGGATTGCACGAGGCGAACCATGTCGATCTCGGCGACCGCGCGCCGCTGGCCAGCATCTGGATGGGGACGCGGACGCGGATCGCCGCGCATAACGACGTTCCCGACAACCTCGCCTGCGTCGCGGTCGGCCGGCGGCGGTTCACGCTCTTCCCGCGCGAACAGTTCCGCAACCTGTACCTCGGCCCGATCGACAATACCCCGGCCGGGCGTGCGGTGAGCATGGTGGATTTCCACGCACCCGATTTCACCGCCCATCCGAAGTTCCGCGATGCCCTGCGCCATGCACAGGTCGCCGAACTTGAAGCGGGGGACGCGCTCTATATTCCGGCGATGTGGTGGCATCATGTCGAGGGGCTGGCGACGTTCAACGTGCTGGTGAATTACTGGTGGCGGACGACGCCGCGCTGGCTGGGGCAACCGCAGGACGCACTCAACCACGCGATCCTCGCGGTGCGCGACCTGCCCGAGGATCAGAAGAGGCACTGGCGCGAGATGTTCGACCATTATGTGTTCGACAATGACGAGGCGACGACCGCGCATATCCCGGAACAGGCGCGCAGCATCCTGTCGACGCTGACCGCGGAAAGCGCGGGGCGGCTGCGCGCCTTCCTGTTGCGGGCGCTGAGCCGATGAGCGGCGAGGCACCGGTCCGCCGCATCGTCATCGCCGGCGGCGGCACAGCGGGGTGGATGGCGGCGGCGGCAATCGCGCGGACGATGGGGCGTACCGTCGACCTGACGCTGGTGGAATCGGACGCGATCGGCACCGTCGGCGTGGGGGAATCGACCATCCCGCCGCTCGTCACCTACAACCGCCTGCTGGGTATCAACGAAGCCGATTTCATGCGGGCGACGCAGGCGACGTTCAAACTCGGCATCATGTTCGACGGCTGGAAACAGGCGGGCGAGAGCTATTTCCATTCCTTTGGCCTGACCGGCAAGGATCACTGGTCGGCCGGGTTCCAGCACTTCTGGCTCCATGGGCGGGAGAAGGGGCATACCCAGCCTTACGACGATTATTGCCTCGAACTGCTGGCGGCGGCGGAGGGACGGTTCGCGCATCTGCCCGACGAGGGGATGAACTATGCCTATCAGCTCGATTCGACGCTGTACGGCCAGTTCCTGCGCCGCATGGCGGAGGCGGACGGCACGCGGCGGGTCGAGGGGCGGATCGCGCGGGTCGACCTCGATGGCGAGAGCGGCGATATCGCGGCGCTGGTGCTCGAATCGGGTACGCGGATCGAGGGCGACCTGTTCCTCGATTGCACCGGCTTTCGCGCCCTGCTGATCGAGCAGGCGCTGCATGCGGGGTTCGACGACTGGACGCATTACCTGCCTTGCGACACCGCGATCGCGGTACAGACCGGGAATGTCGGGCCGCCGCCGCCCTTCACCCGCGCGATGGCGCACGATGCGGGCTGGCAATGGCGCATTCCGTTGCAGCACCGCACCGGCAACGGCATCGTCTATTGCAGTCGTTACCTCGATCATGACGCGGCACTGGAGCGGCTGCTCGGCAATCTGACCGGGCCGGTGTTGACCCAGCCCAACAGGCTGCGCTTCGTCACCGGCGCAAGGCGCCGGCAATGGCATCGCAACTGTATCGCGATCGGCCTGTCGGGCGGGTTCATGGAGCCGCTGGAGTCGACCAGCATCCACCTGATCCAGCGGGCGATCCTGCGCCTGATCCGGATGATGCCGGCGGGGCCGGTCTCTCTACGGGATATCGCCGAATTCAACGACCAGCAGCATCAGGACATGTTGCAGATCCGCGATTTCCTGATCCTGCACTACAAGGTCACCGAACGCCGCGACAGTCTGTTCTGGCGGCAATGCGCGGCGATGGATATCCCGGACACGCTGGCGCAGAAGATCGAGCTGTTCCGCGAAACCGGGCGCGTCTTTCGCCGCAACGAGGAGTTGTTCGCCGAGAACAGCTGGGTGCAGGTGATGATGGGCCAGGGGATCATGCCGCAAAGCTGGCATCCGATCGCGAGCAAGCTGCGCGACGACGAACTGGCGACGCTGTTGCAGTCGCTGCGGGATTCGGCGCGGCGGACGGTGGCGGGGTTGCCCGCGCACGGGGCCTATGTCGCACGCTACTGCGGCGCGTCGCGTTAACCCGTGGCGATGTCGAAACGACGGCAGTCGGTGACCATCAGGCATGTCGCGGCCGACGCTGGCGTATCGTTGCAGACGGTCAGCCGGGTGGTCAACAAGGCCCCGAACGTCCGGCCGGAGACGGCGAGGCGGGTGCAGGAATCGATCGACCGTCTGGGCTATGTGCCGTCATTGGCGGCCCAGCGGATGGCCGGCGCGCATTCCTATTTCATCCTCGCGCTCAACGATCGCGAACGCACGATCGCCGACTGGCGGGCACGGCAGGGTACCGACTGGGTCGACCAGATGCTGCTCGGGGGCATGCTGACCTGTGCCGAACATGGCTATCGCATGATCATCGAACTGGTCGATACGCATAGCGACCATCTCGACCGCGAACTGCTCGCCGCGATCGCCGCGGTACAGCCGGACGGCATCGTCCTGACCCCGCCGCATTCGGGCAATCGCCAGATCGTCGATCTGCTGGAGGCACAAGGGATCAGCTTCGCACGGATCGGTTCGGTGCGACCGGGCGGCGGGATCAAGCTGACGATGGACGACGAACGCGCCGCCAGGATCGCGACCGAGCATCTGATCGGGCTGGGGCATCGCCGGATCGGCTTCGTCGCCGGTCCCGCCGATTACGAACTGAGCGGCTGGCGCATCGACGGCTGGCGTGCGGCGATGGAGGCTGCGGGTCTGCGCACGGACGATCTGCTTGCCATCGGCGACTTCAGCCATGCATCGGGGCAGTCCGCCGCAGGGCATCTGCTCGGGCTGGACGACCGCGTGACGGCGCTGGTCGTGAGCAACGACCAGATGACGCTCGGCGCGTTGCTCGTCGCCGAGGAGCAGGGCCTGTGCGTGCCGGCGGACCTGTCGCTCATCAGCTTCGACGATACGCCGTCGATGCGCTATGCCAATCCGCCCTTGACGGCCGTCGTCCAGCCGATCGCGGCCGTATCCGCCCGCGCGGTGCAACTCATCATCGAGCAGCGACGGACCGGACAGACTCCCGCCACGCCGGTGGTCCTGCCCGCGGAGCTCGTGTTCCGGCAGAGTACGGGGCCGGCCCCGCACTGATCTCCGCCATCGCTGTCGATGGTGTCGGTCAGCCGGCACCATCGTCATCGTCCGCCCGCGCCTTTACGCCACGACCGACCAGCAACGCCTTCAACTGGCGCTGGATGCTGATGCCGCCGAGATGCTCATGGATACGGTCATGCCTTTCGGCACTCAACTGCACCCGGATTTCCTCGACGGAATGGCACGCCCCCGACCGGGCCAGCTGGAAGGCGCGCTCGATGGTGCCGACGTTCCTGTCCCCGCTCATGCCTCCAGTCCCCGCTGACGCAGTTCGGCGGACAGGGCATCCGCCTCCGCATCGCCGGATTCCCGGCTCGAGCGCCCATAGGCATCGACCAGCCGGTCATCGGACCATGCGGCTTCGATGGCGTGGATGTCGGCACGGCAGGATGCGATCGCCTCGCCGTCATCGGTGACGAACCCGGGGCGTTCCATTTCGAGCAGGGTGTTCCGCAAGACGCGTAGGCGAGCGATGTCGCGAGTGTCATGATCGTTCATCGCCCGACGGTAGGCCATCCTGACGGTAAGGAAAGCACGGCATCATTGCTGTCGATCAATGGCGGCGTCGCCGCACGTCAGCCACGCATCACCGCGATCCGGTCCCGGGAGCGGTGGTTGCCGTCAATCGGGCGCGGAATCCCTCGTGATCAATTCCACCGGCAGGACGGTCGAAGGCGTGTCGATGCCTTTCATCCGCTGGAACAGCAGATCGACGAGCGTTTCGCCCATTGCCGCGACGTCTTGACGCACCGTCGTCAGCGACGGGCGGGCCTGAACCGCGATGTCGGTATCGTCGAAGCCGACCACTGCGATATCGTCGGGGCATCGCAGTCCGCTCGCCTCGATCGCACGGATCGCAGACCAGGCGATCCCGTCCGATGCGGCGAAGACGGCGTCGAAGACCACGCCGGAGGTGATCGCCGCGGTCACGCGGTCATGGGCCTCGCTGCCGGTGAAATGAGCGGGAATGGACAGGGCGGGATCATGGTCGATCCCATGCCGGGCAAGCGTGTCGATATAGCCGGCGAAGCGCCTGTCCACCTGCGGCAGCGTGGCGGGGCCGATGAACAGGATACGGCGCCGGCCCGAGCGGATGAGGTGTTCGGTCGCCAGCCGCCCTCCCTCGTAATTGTCCGAACCGACCGAGCAATAGCGTTGGTCGGGCAGTTCGCTGCCGCCCACCACCATCGGCAGAAATTCCGATGCGGCAAGGTTCAGGCTTTCATGCTGGTCGCTCTGGCCGACGATGATGTACCCGTCGGCCCGTTGCGAGCGGATCAGCCGCTGCAACCAGAGCGCATCGGGTGCGGGTTCGCGGACGAGCAGGATGTCGTAGTGGCGTCGTGCCACCGCGTCGGCCATATGGCCGAACAGCCGCAGGAAGAACGGGTCCGTCACGAGCTGATCCGTCTCGTGACCGAGCGGCACCGCCACGCAGATGGTCATGGTCAGGCTCTGCCGCAGGTTGCGGGCCGACCGGTTGACGACATAGCCGTGTTCGGCCGCGATCGCCTCGATCGCATCGCGGGTCTGCTCGGGAATCTTGGCGCTGCCGGCGAGCGCACGGGATACGGTCGAGGCGGACACGCCCGCCAGGCGGGCAATATCTGCCATCTTCAGGGGATTCGTCCGTGCCGTACTCGGCTTTTTGTCGGTCATGGCGCTTCTATAGGCCTGCTGGCGATTCTGGGGAGACGTTGCGACATAAGAAACAGGCGCATAGTCAAGCGACTACCGCGGATGCCCGCCGTGTCGACAGCCCGGCCAGCACCGCCGCATGTCGGGCACGCGTCAGCTTGTACCGCCATAGAAAGGGGATCGCGGCAAGGCACAGTATCGCCGAACCCGGCCCCCATAACAGCCCCATGCCCAGCGTGGTGCCGGCAGACAAGGTGGCCGGCGTGCCACCATCGGCACCCGCGGAAAAGCCGATCGCCTGAAGGCCGACACCCGCCACGAACGCCCCCAGACCGGTAGCGGCCTTTGAACCGATCATCAGCGCCGCCGCATAGAGCGCCTCGCGACGCATGCCGAAACGGAGATCGTGTTCGTCCACGGCATCGGCGATCATCGAATAGAAGCAGACGAAACACATCGCGCCACCCGCGCCGAAGATGGCGCCGTTGCCGACCACCAGCACCGTGGCGACGAACGACCCGGGAGCGATGACGCCGGTCGTAGCGAGCGCAACGATCACCGCCGGGTAAAGCGCGATCACCACCAGCGCGCCGATCACGCCGTCGCGCTTTTCGATCCGGCCGAGCAGGAGACCGGCCGCGACCGTGCCGAGCAGCATACCGACCGGCTGGATCAGGAGCGGAAGCTGGATCAGGTTGCCCGGCAGTTTCCAGAAATAGCGCAGGGCGTGAAGGCCGATCGCGCTCGCCATGCCCTGCCCCACCAGTGCCAGTACCGCGCCGGTGAACAGGAGGACGAAGGACGGGTTCCTGAACAACTGGGCAATTTCCGCGAGGAAGCCGGTTGCGTCGTCATGATCCGATGTTTCGGGCCGGGGCAGGGTCAGGACGCCCCTGGCGATGCCCAGAACGCACATCGTCCCGAACACTGCGAGCAGGACGGCCACCAGCAGGCCGAGCGACGGATATCGGCCATGATCCTGCAAGCCGTTCTCGCCGGCGAAGATGATGCTGAAGGAGGGGACGAGAATGGCGGCGAAACCGACGACGAGGAACAGCGCCCGAAAGGTGCTGAGAACCGAGCGCTCGCGGTAATCGTCGGTCAGTTCCGCATTCAGGGCGGAATGGGGCAGCGCGAAGACGGACAGGCCGATCCGCAGCATCAGGTTCAGGATCAGGACGTATCCGAACAACAGGCCGGAACCCAGCCCGCGCGGCAGCGAAAACAGGAGCAGCGCTGCGATCATCATCGGCGGCAGCGCGGCGACCATGAACGGCAGCCGTCGTCCCCAGCGCGACCGCCAGCGATCGGAGAGGCGGCCGATAAAGGGGTCCAGCACGCCATCGATCGCCAGCGAGACGAGAAAGATCGCACCTGCGGCGGAACCGGACATCCCGCAGACGGCCGTCAGGTAGAAGAGCAGGAACGTGTTGATCGCGCCGTCGACGATCGCATTGATCGCCTGACCACTGCCATAGAAGAATTTCAGCGCCATCGGTACGGATCGGGCCGGTTGCGGCAATGCGGTACTTATCATGCGCCTCTCCATGGCTATGCCGAATCAGATCGGCCGTGACTCGCATGCCGCTTGACAGTCGAGCAATCGTTTGCCTAATAATGGACAATCGATTGCACGTACAAGTGCAACTTGGCTCTGATTCGCCTCAAGGAGAGGGAAAGACAATGCTTCACAAGCATATCGCCGCATTGGCCGGCGTCGCCATCAATGTGATGGCCGTTGCCACCGCCGCGCAGGCACAGACCACCACCGCACAGACCACCACCGCACCGACCCCGACGGCCCCGCCCGCGTCCCCGGATGCAGGCGCGCAGGCGGCCGAGGACGCCGCCGCGCAGGACATCGTCGTCACCGCATCGCGACAGGGCGCGCAGGCATTGCTGCAGGTACCGTTGGCGATCCAGGCGTTCAGCGGCGAGCAGCTGGTCAATCGCGGCATCCGCGAGCCCACCGATCTGGTCAGCGCCGTGCCGGGCGCGTCGCAGGGCGAACAGGTCGGTTCGGTCATCAAGACCTTCAGCCTGCGCGGCGTCGGCGCGGCGGGCGGGGTCGGTGACTCGCCGATCGGCTATTATATCGACAACGTTCCGTTCGCGATCCCGAACACGCCGCTTGCCCCGCCGATCCGCTTCGTCGACCTCGACCGCGTCGAGGTGCTGCGCGGCCCGCAGGGGACGCTTTATGGTCAGGGTTCCGCCGGTGGCACGATCATCTTCCACACCCGCGATCCCAACCTGACGCGGGTGGAGGCGCGCGGCGAAGCGTCGATCTCGACGATGAGCGATGCGGGCAAGCCGGGCTATTCGGCCTCGGCCGCCGTGTCGATCCCGGTGATCGACGACAAGCTGGCGATCCGCATCAGCGGCGGATATGACAAGCGCCCGGGCTATGTAGACATCTATGGCGGCACGCCAGCGACGGGGCCACGGATCGCCAAGGACGCCAACGTCATCACCAGCCGCGACGTCCGCGCGGTCGTGCTGTTCAAGCCGGTCGACGCGATGACGATCCGGGCACAGGCGGCACATTTCGAGCCCCGGCAGGACTATACCCAGAGCATCAATTCGCTCGATCCGCCCCAGCAATGGTTCACCGGCGGCGTGAAGGGGAACGAGCGGGGCAATTTCGACCTCTACAGCCTGTCGCTCGAATATGAGGGCGAGGTCGCCAACCTCTCGTCGTCGACCAGCTATCTGAACGCCGATTTCTCGTACCTCGCCGGGCAGGATTTCGGGCCGCTCGGCACCGGCTCCCTGTTCAACGGCACGACCGGCGACAGCGTGACCCAGGAAATCCAGCTGCGCTCCGCCGGTAAGGGGCCGTTCCACTGGCTGGTCGGCGGCTTCTTCCAGGATGCGAAGTCGACCTTCGCTTTCGATGCGAAGCTGACGGCGTTGACGCTGAGCGGCTTCAACACCACGCGCACCCGCAATTATTCGGCGTTCGGCGAGGTCAGCTACGACCTGCTCGGCGGCAAGGTCGTACCGCTGTTCGGGCTGCGCTATTTCAAGGACAACCGGACGCTGGAAGCCGCATCGGCCCTGACCGGCAGTGGGTTTGGCCGGACGCGACCCGACAAGGTCACCTATCGCGCCAACGTCTCCTATTTTCCGAACGACGACCTGACCGCGTTCGTGACCGTGAGCACCGGGTTCCGCAGCGGGATCACGCAGACCGACTTCCAGGCGGGCGTGCTCCAGGCCAGCGGGATTCCGGGGACGACGGCGCTCAGCCCCGATACGCTGACCAATTACGAGGCGGGGATGAAGGCAAGGCTGCTGGACGGTGCCGTGCAGGTCGGGTTGAACCTGTACCGGATCGACTTCAAGGATCTGCAGTTCGGCCTGACGCCGTTCGGCATCGCGGCGTTCGCCAATGTCGGCGAGGCGCGGACGACCGGCGTCGATGCGGAAATCCGCTGGCGGACACCGGTGCGTGGCCTGAACATCGGCGTCATCGCGAACGTCAACGACAGCAAGTTCGGTACCATCCTGCCCGCCGTCTCCGCCGGGCTGCCGAACGTTACCAGTGGCCGCCGCCTGAGCAACACGGCGAAGTATAATTACCGGATCGACGCCAATTACGACCGGTCGATCGGCAACGGCCTGCAACTGGTCGCGAACGCCTCGGCAGCGCGGACCGGCAACCGGCTGATGTACGACGGCTACGACGTCGGCGCCTATTCGCTGTACAACGCCAGCATCGGCATCCGGCGCGGTCCGGTGGAGCTGACGCTGTTCGGCGAGAATCTGGCCGACGAACGCGGGCCGAGCTTCGTCCGCAACAGCCTGTTGCTGGCGGGTCCGTTCCCGCGGACGATCGGCCTGCGGCTGCGGGCCAATTACGAATGACGCGTCATCTTCCCGTCTGGCCCTCGCGCGCCGATATCCCGCTATCGCCGAAATCGAGCCGGTCATGAACGCACCCACGCTCTGGACCCGCGCGCATCTCGACGCGCTGGCCGCGCGGTCCTGTCCGACCGCGCCGGTGATCGCGGCGGGGGAAGTCGTTCCCGTCGCGGCGGGGATCGGCGTCTGGGACGCATGGCCGGTGCAGACGCTCGACGGTGCGATCCATCGAACCAAGGACGGTTTCGAATTATGGCTGGCGCTGGCCACGCCGCTGTTCGACGATCCGGACCAGCGCCATGATCATGCGCGCATCCACCTGTTCCGCCGCCGGGGCGACGAATGGCAGCATGCCGGCCCGGCGATGCCGGACGGATTCTCCCCTGGCAGTCGCGAATGGTCCGGGTCCGCCGTCATCGATGCCGCCGGGCGGGAGGTGACGTTGTTCTTCACCGCGGCCGGGCGCCGGGGAGAGGCGGCGACGTCGTTCGAACAACGGCTGTTCGCGGCCGAGGTGTCATTGATCGACGATGACGGCGCACCGGTGCTGACCGGCTGGCGGGACCTGCGCGAGGTCGTGGAACGCGATCCGGCATTCTACATGCAAACGATCGACCCCGCCGGCACCATCGGCAAGATCAAGGGGTTTCGCGATCCGGCATTCTTCCGCGATCCCGCAGACGGTGCCGCGTATCTGCTGTTCACCGGATCGGACGCCACCGCACGATCCGATTATAACGGCGTGATCGGCATCGCCCGGGCAAAGGGGGCGGCGTGGCAGATCCTGCCGCCGATCATCACCGCCAATCACGTGAACAACGAACTGGAACGACCGCACGTCATCCATCATGCCGGGCTGTACTATCTGTTCTGGGTGACGCAGCGTCACGTCTTCGATCCCGAGGGACCGACCGGGCCGACCGGGCTGTACGGCATGGTGTCCGACGATCTGTTCGGGAACTGGCAACCGCTCAACGGATCGGGTCTGGTCTTCGCCAATCCGGATCAGGCGCCGGCACAGGCCTATAGCTGGTTCGTGTTTCCCGATCTGTCCGTGACCAGTTTCGTCGACAACTGGGGCGGGGGCGATGGGCGCCGTTTCGGCGGCACGTTCGCACCGTTCCTTCACCTGCATCTCGAAGGGCCCCGGGCCTCGCTTCGGGAAGGCGCCATGACGAGGGACGTTATGACAGGGAACGCCATGACAGGGAGTGTCGGACGATGACGACCGGCAATGCCGTGCATGGCTGGGCCGATCCCGATTTCGCGGAATGCCTCTATGCGTTCCGCGACAATGTCACCGGTGGCGGGGAATTGGGGGCGGCGTGCGCCATCTATCGACACGGCAAACCCGTGCTCGACGCATGGGGCGGCATCGCGGATCGGCGAACGGGCACGCCATGGACCCGCGACACCGCCGTGCCCGTCTTTTCGGTGACCAAGGGAATCGCGGCGCTGTGCGTGCTGGCGCTGGTCGAACGCGGCCTGATCGATCTGGATCGGCCCGTCAGCACATATTGGCCGGAATTCGGCAGCGAGGGCAAGGACCGGGTCACCGTCCGCGAGGCGCTGGCCCACCGCGCCGGCGTGCCGGTGATCGGGGGGCCGGTCGATCGCGCGCAGCTGGTCGATCCGATCGGCATGGCCGCGCGGCTGGCTGCGGAAAAGCCCTTGTTCACGCCGGGATCGGCCCATGCCTATCACGCGATCACGATCGGCTGGATCACGTCCGAACTCACCCGGCGGGTGACCGGAGAATCGATCGGGACATGGCTTCGCCACCACGTCGCCGGCCCACGATCGCTCAACATCGCGATCGGACGGACGGACGCGGACGCCAGTCCCGTCGCCACGGTCGACGTGCCCCCCGAACACGACACGCCCGACATCGATCCCAACGACCTGATGGCACGGCCGATCAGCATGAACGGCCTGATCGTCCCCCGCATCAGCGGCGTGGCCGCGCTGGTGAACGATCCCGCGATCCAGCGCGCCGAACTGGCGGGGGCGAACGCGATGGTGGACGCTGCCTCGCTTGCGAGGCTTTACGCCGCGACGCTCGATCCGGTCGATGGCGAACGGCTGCTGTCGGCCGCGACGGTCGCCGATGCATGCACGATCATGTCAACGGGCGACCAGTGGGGTGGTATGCCCGGTCCGACCTGGGGCGCGGGCCTGATGCTGCCGGGCGGTGTCCAGCCGATGCTGGGTGACGGGTCCTATGGCCACGACGGCATGGGCGGATCGCTGGCCTTCGCGCATGCGCCGTCGGGCATCAGCTTTGCCTATGTCCGCAATCGCGCCGGCCGGTCCGGCGTGGTCGATCCGCTGGTCTATCGCATCGTCACGCGTCTGGCCGACACGTTCGGCCTTCCACTTCCCCGGCTCTGAAAAAGGCTCCGATCATGCCACTCGACCCCATTTTGCAGAATCTTCTGAACCAGATTCCGGCCGTGCCGCCGGGCCCCGTCGACTATCCGGCATTGCGGCAGATGTCCGCCGCCTTCATCCCGATGCTCGCCCCCCCGGCGACTCTCTCTCCCATCGGCAGCATGGAGGAACTTTCCATCGATGGCGCGGGCGGCCCGATCCCGCTCCGGATCTATCGCCCGGTCGGCGACGCCGCGGGCATCGTCCATTACATGCACGGTGGCGGCTGGGCGCTGGGCGACCTGCCGTCGGTGGATCATACCGCGCGGCGCTTCTGTCACGAACTGTCGATGGTGATCGTCACCAGCACCTATCGGCTGGCACCGGAAAATCCGTTTCCCGCAGGGTTCGACGACAGCCTGCTGGCGGCCCGCTGGGTCCTTGCGCATCGCGTCGAGCTGGGCGGGGAAAGCCTGCCCACGGCGATTGCCGGCGACAGCGCGGGGGGCAATCTGGCCGCGGCGATCGCCCTGGCGCTGCGTGATGCCGGGGATGCGTCGTTCGACGTCCAGGCCCTGCTGTACCCGGCCGTCGATTTGCGGGAGGACGCGGACTATCCGTCGCGGCGTCGCAATGCCGATCCGACGCTGAATGCCGAACAGCTCGGCACCTATATCGACGATTATGCCGGCGGTTCGGACCTGTCCGACCAACGCCTTTCGCCGCTGGCGGCGGACAGTGTCGCCAACGTGCCGCCCGCGCTCATCGTCGTCCAGTCGGTCGATCCGCTGCACGACGAGGCGGTCGCCTATGCCCATCGCCTGCAGGAAGCGGGGGTGCGGGTCGAACTGATGGAATTCGACAACATGACGCATGGCTTCGTTCATCTGTCCGCGCTCGTACCGGCGGCGGCGGCCGCCACCGCAGAGGTCACGGCACGGCTGCGCGCGATGATGACCACGATCGACTGACGCTATGACGTGCGATCCCGGCGGCTGACGCTTCTGCACAGGGTATGATGATGACATTGCTTCCGGCATCGACAAGCGGGCGAGGGGGGCGGCAGATCGCCGTGGAAACCCTGGCCGCATTTGTGATCTTCGTATCCGGGCGCGGGCGATGACGGATCTGTCCTACGCGGCAGGTCCGTCATCGGGGACGATTCCCGACGGCACGATCGCCATGTGGCTGGACGCGGCAGCGGTGCAGGCACCGGACGGTCCGGCGATCGTCGTGCCGTGGCAGGATGTCCGCTGGACATGGGGCGAGTTGCGCGACCGGGTCGAGGCGGTCGCGAAGGGGCTGATGGCGCTGGGGCTGCAGACCGGGGACCGGGTCGGCATCTGTGCGCCCAACTGCATCGAATGGGTCCTCGTTCAGCTGGCGACCGCCCGCCTGGGTCTGGTGCTGGTGTCGATCAATCCCGCCTATCGCTCGCACGAGCTGGGACATGCGTTGCGTTTGTCGGGCATTCGCGTCCTCGTCACCGCATCGCGCTTCAAGACCACCGATTATGTCGGCATGCTGGCGGAACTGATGCCCGCAACGGCAGGGTCGACGCCGCCGCCGCTGTTCGACATGGCGCTGCCCGATCTGCGTCACGTCATCGAGATCGGGGGATCGCCGGTCGCAGCGAGGATCGGTTTCGATGCCATGGTGGCGGCCGGCCACGACATGGTCCTGCCGCCGTCGCCACGCGACACGAACGCGCCGATCAACATCCAGTTTACCAGCGGCACCACCGGCGCGCCGAAGGGGGCGACGCTCAGCCATCGCAACCTGCTGCACAACGCCGTCAGCGCCGGGGCGGGCATGATGCTCACCGATCGCGATGTGCTGTGCATCCCCGTCCCGCTCTATCATTGTTTCGGCATGGTGCTGGGCGTGCTCGTCTGCCTCGTCACCCGTGCGACCATGGTCTTCCCGGGGCCGGCATTCGATCCGGCCACCGTGCTGGGTGTCGTCGAGCGGGAGCGGTGTACCGCGTTGCACGGCGTGCCGACGATGTTCCTCGCCATGCTGGACCATCCGGACTTCGCGCGGTTCGACCTGTCCAGCCTCAGGACCGGGATCGCGGCCGGGGCACCGTGCGCGCCACCGATGATGCGGCGGATGATCGCCGACATGCATCTCGGCGACATCACGATCGGCTATGGGATGACCGAAACCAGCCCGCTCAGTACGCAAACGCTGGCCACGGCGGATATCGAGACGCGCACCGAAACCGTCGGGCAGATGCTCCCGCATTTCGAGGGGCGGGTGATCGACGATGCCGGCGCGATCGTGCCGCTGGGCGACGTAGGCGAATATTGCTCGCGCGGGCCGGGGGTCATGCTCGGTTACTGGAACCAGCCGGATGCGACGGCGGCGGCGATCCGCGACGGATGGATGCATTCGGGCGACCTCGCCACGATGGATGGCGACGGTCGCATCAGGATCGTCGGGCGGATCAAGGACATGATCATCCGCGGCGGCGAAAACGTCTATCCCGCGGAAGTCGAGGGATTTTTGCTGACCCATCCCGACATCATCGACGCAGCGGTGTTCGGCATCCCGGACGATCGTTTCGGCGAACAGGTCTGCGCCTGGCTTCAGGTGCGCGGCAACATCGACGGCGAAGCGGTACGCGACTGGTGTCGTGGCAAAATCGCCCACCACAAGATTCCGGCACTGATCCGCATCGTCGATGCGTTTCCGATGACCGTTACCGGCAAGATTCAAAAGTTCGTCATGAGGGACGTGATGGTATCCCCTGATCTGTGATAGCGGAATAATTTACAGACCATCGAAGATCGGGAATGTCTTAACCGGACAAAGGCGGCAAGCCGGCAATAATACCAGGAAGCGGGCATCACGGCGGTACGCCACGCCGGACGCGCATACGCTAATTTGATGAAGAAAGCCTCCGGATGGATGTTTGGCATTACAAAGGGCAAAACACGCTTCATGCGCTGACCAGCGATGAAGACGGTGCCAATCTGCCGGCGGAATTGGGGCCATGGACATTGGTCGGCGTGGCGGAGTTGCTCGACGAAGGCGAGGATGAGCAGGACGCGGCCTTGCTTGTCAGTGAATACGGCTATTGCTGCTTTGAATAGCTGCCGGACGTTTCACAGCCGGCCGCGTCTGTGAGGCGTGGAAGCCGAGCAGGGGGAAGCGAACGGTGACCGGGCCCGTGATGGTGCCGCAACATTCCCCGGCATTCACGGGTGATGTCCCATTCGTCGCGGCGGCTACCGGCCTGGTCCGAACGCCGTCTGCGAATGCATCAGAGGGCCTTGGCGTGGGTCCGCGCTCTTGCTGCGTTCGCGTCGACCGTGTGGGGTTTCAGCATCATCATCCGTTTGACGTGTTCAGGGTCGACGAGTCCAGGTGAGGGTCGGCCGATGATGTAGCCCTGAACCGCAGAGCATCCTTCCCGGGCAATGATCGCCAGTTGCGACGGCTGCTCGACCCCTTCCGCCAGCACCGCCATGTTCAATGTCCGGCCCAGCGTTGCGACGGATCGCAGGATCAGGACCGCCTGTTCGTCATGGTCGATCTCCGCGACGAACGAGGCATCGAGCTTGATGCAGTCGAACGGAAACGATCGCAGCACGTCGAGGGAAGAATAGCCGGTGCCGAAATCGTCGAGCGCGATCGCGATCCCCATCGCCTTCAGCGCCTGCAGCTGCCCGAGCGCGAATTGACGGTCATCGATGATGGCGCTTTCGGTCAGTTCGAGCATCAGCCGTTCGGCGGGAAGTCCGCTTTCCACAAGGGCTGCCCGTACGGTCTCGACCAGACGGGGATCGCCAAGGTGTTTCGGCGACAGATTGACCGACACGACATGCCGGTTCGGCCAGAGGGCCGCCTCGACACAAGCCTGACGCAATATCCAGATGCTCAGCGGGACAATCTCGCCACTTTCCTCCGCCAGCGGGATGAAGCAGGCGGGCGAGATCATGCCCCTGGTCGGGTGGTTCCAGCGTACCAGCGCCTCGTAACCCTTTATCTCGCCTGTCGGGAGCGATGCCTGGACCTGGTAATGGAGTTCGAACGCCCGGGTCTCGATCGCATTGCGGAGATCGGCGACGAGTTCGCGGCGGGCACGTACAGCATCGTCCATCTGCGCGTCATAGAAGCAGGGCTCTGGCGAATGGGCGGCCTTGGCCCGGTACATGGCAAGGTCGGCCTTTGCGAGCAGCGCGTCGGCATCGAAGCCATCGTGATGGGCCAGCGCCACACCGATATTGGCACCGATCGAGGCGCTGAAGCGGTCGAACACGAACGGGTTATCGAAAGCGGTGCGCAGCCGCGCCAGAAACCGCGTCAGGTCGTCCGGTTCCCGATAGGATATGACCGCGGCGAATTCATCGCCGCCCAGCCTCGCCACGCACTCTCCCGGCTGCAGATTGGCCGAGAGCCGGGCCGCCAGCGCCATCAGCACCTGATCGCCGGCCTGATGGCCATAGGTGTCGTTGACGACCTTGAACCGCGAGAGGTCGAGCATCGCGACCGCCATGCAACCGTATCCGCCCTTCACCTTGAACCGGCGTTCCAGTTCCTCGTTGAAACTCATCCGGTTGGGGAGGTCGGTCAGGGCGTCATGAAGGGCCATGCGCCGCAGCCGGCGATAGGATTCGCCCCGGGTGTGACCATCGATAAGGGCACTGATCGCGGCACAGCCGACAACGATCCCCGCTGCCACCGCCGTCGTGACCGCCAGCGTCGTCATGGTCAGATCGGACAGCCCGTCACCCAGCTTCAGCACGGCGATGCTCATCGCCGCCATGCCCGTGAAATGCAGCGCCGCGACGGCCAGGGCGAGTAGCCCGGCGGCGCTCACGCTGCTGCGGACACCACGCCCGCGAAGGACGTGAAACGCGGCCCCCGCAATCAGCGTGGACAGGGCGACCGACGCGGCGACATACCGCCCGTCCCATGTGACCAGCCCATCGACCCGATACGCGGTCATGCCGAGATAGTGCATGATCGAGATCGCGATGCCGACGATCCCGCCACCCAGCAGGCCCGCCCATCGCCGTCGATGGACGGCGATCGCCAGCCCGGGTGCCGCCAGCGTGATGGCGGCGAGCAGGGAGACGAGCGTCAGTACCGGGTCGAGCACCACCGGCGCACGCGTGCGAAACGCCATCATCGCGACGAAATGGGTCGCCCAGACCATGGTACCCGTGCCAACTGCCGTCAGCACGACCCAGCCGAGGCGGCTATATCCCCTGGTCGATCTGATGCGGCCGGAAAGCTGGATGGTCGCCGCCGACCCCACCAGCGCGACCAGAAGCGCCAGGATCACGAGGCGCAGGTCGTGTTCCTGCACAATGCACCACGCCACGCGCATCATGCCGCATTGCCCCAGATGTCCAGCCGGGCGTCGAGCGCTGTCGATGCCTGGCGTGCGAGGCCGACCAGATAGGCGGTTTGATCCGCCGATGCGGGGGGACGCCTGACGGTATCGATCACACACAGCGTGCCGACATCGATACCACTCAGCAGCCGCAACGGCGCGCCGATATAGTAGCGGACCCATGGATCGCCCGTCACACCGGGCAAAGCGGCGAAGCGGGCATCCACTTCGGGATCGCAGCATTCCAGCACGCCGGGGCGATCAAGCGCATAGGTGCAGAAGCTGTTGCTTCTGGCCATGCAGTCGAGCGGGAAACCATGGCTGGCCATGATCGACTGCAGGTCGTCATGGATCAGGGTCAGGGCAGCGATGGGTGCGTTGAACGCCAGCGCTGCATCATCGGCAAAGCGGGTGAAGCCAGGTTCCCCCGATGCATCATGGATGGAGAGGCCGTGCGCGACGCCGGAACGACGCCGCTCCCTGAACAGGTTCTTGAACATCAGCATCCCGATACCACCGCTGTCGCAGCGATGATAAGGCTTGGAAATTAACAACTTCCGTACCGGCGCGATGGCGGCTTGCGCCATGGCCTACCTGCATGGCGGCATCCATGTGGCACAAGCCGGGTTATCGGCGCGGGAGAGTGGGGCGGTCGCTGCGGTATGTCGCATACTTGCCGACCGGATGTCCCGTTATCGTCCGTTGAATATATCCGCCGATCGCGATCGGCCGTACCGCTCGGTCACCTGGACTTCGCCTGGGGGAAGGCGTTCTGCCGAGGGTCAGACCGTCAATGGGGTGGGTGAGCATCGGGCTGGTGTGTGGACAGCCTGCGGTGTCGGAGGCGCAGGATCAGCGATGCGACGTTCCATGACCCGAGGGCGATGAACGGGGACGCTGACGCATGGCGCGCCGGCGTCCCCGTGCCCTGTCAGGCGTTGATGTCGCGCTTGAAGGTTTCGGGCAGGAACAGCAGCCCCAATACCAGCGTCACCACCGCCAGCACCACCGGATACCAGAGCCCGTAATAGATATCCCCCGTCGCCGCGACCATCGCGAAGGCGGTGGTCGGCAGGAAGCCGCCGAACCAGCCATTGCCGATATGATAGGGCAGGGACATCGAGGTGTAGCGGATGTTGGTGGGGAACAGCTCCACCAGCAGCGCCGCGATCGGGCCGTAGACCGCCGTCACCAGCAGCACCATGAAGAACAGGATCGCGATGACCAGCGGCGTGTTCATGCCCGCCGGATCATATTTGGCGGCATAGCCGGCCGCGGCGATCGCGCCCTTCAGTTCGCCCTGATAGGCGGTGATCGCGGCCGCGCGCGCCGCCCCGGTCACCTGCGTCGGATCGGGCGCGGTGAAGGTCTGCTGCCCGATGCGGATCTGCGCGACGGTGCCGGCCGGCGCCTCGATATTGGTGTAGTTGACGCCGTTCTTGGCAAGGAACGACTTGGCGATATCGCAGCTCTTGCTGTCGAACTTGTTGCGGCCGATCGGATCGAACTGCACCGAGCAGTCGGCGTCGTGGCTGACGACGGTGATCGGCGAGGCCGCCTGTGCCGCCGCCAGTGCCGGGTTGGCCGCCTGGGTCAGCGCGCCGAACAGCGGGAAATAGGTGAGCGCCGCCAGCGCGCAGCCGGTCATGATGATCGGCTTGCGCCCGATCTTGTCCGACAGCCAGCCGAAGATCACGAAGAAGGGCGTGCCCAGCGCCAGCGCCACCGCCATCAGCACGTTGGTGGTCGCCCCGTCGACCTTCAGCATCTTTTCGAGGAAGAACAGCGCATAGAACTGGCCGGTGTACCACACCACCGCCTGACCCATCGCGGCGCCGAACAGGGCGATCAGCACGATCTTGAGGTTGCCCCAGCGGGCGAACGCCTCCGTCAGCGGTGCCTTGGAGGTCTTGCCCTCGTCCTTCATGCGCTGGAAGGCGGGGCTCTCGGCGAGCTGGAGGCGAATCCATAGCGATACGCCCAGCAGCAGGATCGAGATGATGAACGGCAGACGCCAGCCCCATGCCGCGAACGCCTCCTCGCCCAGCAGATAGCGCAGCCCGATCACCACGAGCAGCGCCGCGAACAGCCCGAGCGTCGCAGTCGTCTGGATGAAGCTGGTATAGAGGCCGCGGCGATGCTGCGGCGCATGTTCGGCGACATAGGTCGCGGCGCCGCCATATTCCCCGCCCAGTGCCAGCCCCTGGAGCAGTCGCAACAGGACCAGCAGCAGCGGCGCGGCGACCCCGATAGAGGTGTAGGAGGGCAGCAGGCCGACCGAGAAGGTCGACAGGCCCATGATCCCCATCGTGACGAGGAACGTGTTCTTGCGTCCGACCAGATCGCCGATCCGCCCGAACACCAGCGCGCCGAACGGCCGGACCGCGAAACCCGCCGCGAACGCGCCGAGCGCCAGGATAAACCCGGTCGTCTCGTTCACCCCCGAGAAGAACTGCGCCGAGATGTAGGTGGCGAGCAGCCCGTACAGGTAGAAATCATACCATTCGAACACGGTGCCCAGCGACGAGGCGATGATGACCTTCTTGTCGCTCTGGAACGTCGCGCCCGGATCGGTCGCCCCGTCATATGTCGTCGCCATCGCGCCGCTCTCCCTGATTGTTTTAAAAACCGAACTTGAATGCGAATTCCAGGCGGTCGAGCGCCCCGGTGTCGCCCGACAGCAATTCGTGGACGGCGTGCCGGTATTCGACGCCGATGTCGAAGCCCTTGCCCGGCGACCAGAACAGGTTGGCCGCCCCGCCATAGGATCTGGCGTTGGACAGGCCGGTCACCGCGATGCCATCGGGATAGTCGGCCGACTGGTAGCTGCCCATGAAGGTCGAGCGGATCGTATCGGTCCAGCCGATCTTCAACGCCGCAAAACCGGCGAAATTGTCGATCCGTGCCAGCCGCTGCACCGTCCCGCCGAAAATGGCATCCGGTACGTATCCAAGCCCCAGATAACGGCCGATCCCCTGACCATAGGTCGCCATGACGCGCAGGTCGTTGCGTCGTCCGATGGGGATCCTGCCCGATCCCGACAGCCCCCAGCCGAACGTCGAATGGCCGACGCCCAGCGTGTCGGTGCGAATCTCGCGCGCGATGCCGGCCAGCGCGAATTCGCCCAGCGACGCCTTCCAGTTGATCCGCGCGACCATGTCGGGCAGCCGGTCGTCGTCGGTATCGACCAGCGCGGGGTTGGTCGGCAGCGCGGTCTGCGTGGTGGCGTTTTCGGCGGCGACCTGCAGCGACAGGCCAGGGCGCAGCGGGATCGTGTAGCGGATCAGCGCCTGCCGGTTGAACACGGTGCCGTCGAGCGGCCCGACGAAATCGGTGGTTTCGGGCAGCACGCCGAGGTTCTGGAAAGTCGACCATTCCTGTCCGACGAGCAGGTTGCCATATTCGATGAAGCCACGCCGGAAGGTCGGTACATAGGGATTGGTCGCCCGCTGCGCGCCGACCGGCGCGGTCGCCAGCGCGAAGTCGAACTCGACCAGCGTCTTGGCCTCGATGCCGTTGACCGGCGTCGCGGTGCTGAACACCAGCCGCGTCTGACGTGCTGAAAACAGCAGGTCCTGGCTGGAGAAGCCGCCGCCGACGGGAATCTGCTGCGGCAGGAAGAACTCCTTGCCCAGACCACCGACCGCGACCTCGCCGTCGCTGTACCGGCTGCCGATCACGTTGAGGCGGACGAAGCCGCCCAGCTTCACCGTCGTGTTGCCCATCCGGAACCCGTCGTTCGACGCCGTCGCCGTGCCGGTGGCGGCGCTGTTGGCGGTCGGACGGCCGGCGATGCCGCTGTTCGCCACCTGCGGATTGGCCGCTTCGCGCGTCGGGCCGGATGCGACCGCGACGGGTGCCGGTTGCGTCGGGGTGGAGGGGGCCTGTGCTGCCTGTACCGGCGGCGGTGGCGAAGGGAAGGTGGCCGCCGTCCCGCGTCGCCCGGCCAGTTCGGCACGGAGATCGACCACCGCCTGTTCGAGCATCTTCAGCCGCGCCTCCAGCGCCGCTTCGCGCGCGCTGACGTTTTGGGCATGTGCCGGGATCGGCGTGAGGGCCAGCGCGGCGACGCCCGACAGCGCCCATGGCCGTGGCATTCGATATGCGCGCCCGCTCATCCGCCTCTCCTGCCGTGACGGGGCGTACCCGTGCTTTTCTTGCAGGCATCATCGCCCAGCGACTGGTGCTGTGGAACCGCGATAAACGTCGTATACCGCTCGCCGCCGCCAGTCCCTAGAACGCGCAGCAATAGTAGATCAGGAGAGAGTGATGTCCGTCGCGATCCACCGGCCCGACGACCAGAGCGCCGATGCGCCCGCAGATGCCCTGGACCGCGCCCGCACCGCGGCCGCCGCCGACCCGGACGGCTACTGGCGCGACCATGGCCGCTGCGTGGACTGGATCGTGCCGTATCGCGAGGTGAAGGACACATCGTTCGACGCCGCCGATTTCCGCATCCGCTGGTTCGCGGACGGGCAACTGAACGTGTCGGCGAACTGCCTGGACCGGCATCTGGCCACGCGCGGCGATCAGGTCGCGATCGTCTGGGAAGGCGACGAGCCGGGCGAGACGCTGCGCGTCACCTATCGCGACCTGCACGAACGGGTCTGCCGCTTCGCCAACGTTCTGAAGGCGCAGGGTGTGGCGAAGGGCGACCGCGTGACGCTGTACCTGCCGATGATCGTCGAGGCCGCGGTGGCGATGCTGGCATGCGCCCGGATCGGCGCGGTCCATTCCGTCGTGTTCGGCGGCTTTTCGCCCGACAGCCTGGCCGGCCGCATCCGCGATTGCGGATCGCGGATCGTCATCACCGCGGACGAGGGCTGCCGCGGCGGCAAGCGCATTCCGCTCAAGGCCAATGTCGATGCCGCGCTCGCGAACTGCCCCGATGTCGCCAGTGTTCTGGTCGTGCGGCGCACGGGCGGGGACGTGGCGATGACGGCGGGCCGCGACCTCTGGTACGACGAGGCAATGGCGCAGGCCGCGCCCGACTGCACGCCCGAGCTGATGAACGCGGAGGACCCGCTGTTCATCCTCTACACGTCCGGCTCGACCGGCAGCCCCAAGGGTGTGCTGCACACGACCGGCGGCTATCTGGTCTGGGCGACCAAGACGTTCCGCGACGTGTTCGACTATCGCGACGGCGAGGTATTCTGGTGCACGGCGGATGTGGGCTGGGTGACCGGCCACAGCTATGTCGTCTACGGTCCGCTGGCCAGCGGCGCGACGACGGTGATGTTCGACGGCGTGCCGAACTATCCCGATCATGGCCGTTTCTGGGAGACGATCGACCGGCTCGGCGTCAACATCTTCTACACCGCCCCCACCGCGATCCGTGCGCTGATGCGCGAGGGCGACGACTGGGTGAAGCGGTCGTCGCGCGCCTCGCTCCGGCTGCTCGGCAGCGTCGGCGAACCGATCAATCCGGAGGCATGGCGCTGGTATCACGACGTCGCGGGCGATGGCCGCTGCCCGATCGTCGACACCTGGTGGCAGACCGAGACGGGCGGGATCATGATCGCGCCTTCCCCCCATGCGACCGACGCCAAGCCGGGCAGCGCCACCAAGCCCCTGCCCGGCGTGCAGCCGCAACTGGTGGATGCCGAGGGGCAGGTGCTGGAGGGCGCGACCGAAGGCAATCTCGTCATCGCCGATAGCTGGCCGGGGCAGATGCGCACCGTGTGGGGCGATCACGAACGGTTCGTGCAGACCTATTTCACGACCTATCCCGGCAAGTACTTCACCGGCGACGGTGCGCGGCGCGATGCGGACGGCGACTATTGGATCACCGGCCGGGTCGACGACGTCATCAACGTCAGCGGCCACCGCATGGGCACCGCCGAGGTGGAGAGCGCGCTGGTCGCCCATGCCAAGGTATCCGAGGCCGCGGTCGTCGGGATGCCGCACGACGTGAAGGGGCAGGGCATCTACGCCTATGTGACGCTGAATGCGGACACCGCGCCGTCCGACGAGCTGCGCGACGAACTGCGCCGATGGGTCAGGAAGGAGATCGGCCCGATCGCCGTGCCCGATGCGCTGCAGTTCGCGCCGGGCCTGCCCAAGACCAGAAGCGGCAAGATCATGCGCCGCATCCTGCGCAAGATCGCGGAGGGTGACACGTCGAGCCTGGGCGATACCTCCACGCTGGCCGACCCGTCTGTGGTCGATGCGCTGGTCCGGGATCGCGTCGGCTGACCGGCACGATCCTGATCGCGGACGACCATCCGCTGTTCCGTCAGGCGCTGGCGCTGGCGGTCACGACGGTGCGCCCGATGGCGCGGATCGTGGAGGCGGGCACGCTGGCCCGCGCCGCGACGCTCGCGGCGGAAACGGACGACCTGCTGCTGATGCTGCTCGATCTGAAGATGCCGGGGGCGACGGGCTATTCGGGAGTGGCACTCCTCCATGCCGAACGGCCGGCGGTGCCGATCCTCGTCGTGTCGAGCGCCGATCCCGCACAGGCGCTGCCCGAGGTGCGGCGGTTCGGTGCGGTCGGTTTCCTGGGCAAGGACGCCGATCTGGTCGCGATCGAGCGTGCGGTGGCGGCGGCGCTGGACGGCGAAGCGGTGGCGGCGGACGAGGGCGGGCCGCACGACGCGATCAGCGACGCGGCGGCCCGCGTTGCGTCGCTGACGCCGACCCAGCTCAAGGTGCTGCTGGGGGTGCTCGACGGGCGGTACAACAAGGAGATCGCCCATGATCTGGGCATCAGCGAGGCGACGGTGCGCGCCCACATGACCGCAGTGCTGCGCAAGCTGGACGTCACCAACCGCACCCAGGCCGCGCTGGCCGCCCGCGCGCTGGGGCTCGGCGTTACCGACTGAGGGCGTTCGCCAGCCAGGCATCGAACGCCGATGGATCGAGCGGCTTGGCGAGCAGCGCCAGCCCCTGCGCGGCGACGCGCTGCGCCAGCGCCGGATCGGGATCGGCGGTCACCAGCGCCGCCGGGATGGCGGGCAGCGCGGCGATCAATGCGAGACCATCGAGCGCACCGCCCAGATGGAAATCGACCAGCGCCGCGTCATAACGTTCCGCAACCGCCATCGCGGCCGGTGCGTCGCGGACGGCGATCGCCCAGTGCCCACGGGCGGCCAGCATCGCCGCCATCGCATCGCCCACCCGCCTGTCGTCATCCACGACGAGGATCGTCGCGGGGCGGGCGATGCCGTGGGGCGAGGGTGCGCTGACCGGGGCCGGCGCTGCCGTGGTCCGGGGCAAGGCCACCGCGAACCGGCTGCCGCGCCCCACCGCGCTGGTGAGGGTGAGCGGCACGTCGAGCAGTCGCGCTGTCCGCTCGACGATCGCCAGCCCCAGTCCGACGCCGACATCGTCGCTGTTTTCCAGCCGTTCGAACTCGCCGAAGATGCGCTGCCGGTCGGCAGACGGGATGCCGGGGCCGCTGTCCCACACCTCGATCACGATATGTGCCGCCCGTCGACGCAGGCCGACGACGACGCCGCCGCGCATCGTGTACCGGACGGCGTTGGACACCAGGTTCTGCACGATCGAGCGGACCATCGCGGGGTCGCTCGCCACCACCGCGTCGCCGGGGGCAAGGCGAAGCGTCAGCCCCTTGGCCGCGGCCTGCGGCGCGAAGCCGTCGATCAGTTCGCGCAACAGCGGGCGCAGCGCGAGCGGCCGCACCACCGGCTCGATCCCGCCCGCGTCGAGCCGGGAAATGTCGAGCAGCGCACGCAGCAGGCGTTCGGCGGCGACGATCGACTGGTCGACCTTCCCGGCCAGGGGATGGCCGCCCAGCTCCCGGTCGAGCGCGGCCGTGAACAGCCGCGCGGCGTGGAGCGGCTGGATCAGGTCGTGGCTCGCCGCCGCCAGGAAGCGCGTCTTGTCGGCCGTCGCGCGGGCGAGGTCGATGTTGACCGCGGTCAATTCGGCGGTGCGCAGGGCGACGCGGGCCTCCAGATCGGCGCGCGCGCTTTCCAGCACGCGGCGCGCCTGTGCCTCCGCCGTCACATCGGAAAAGCACATGACATAGCCGCCACCGGGCATCGGCCCGCCCACCGTCTTCAGCACGCGCCCGTCGGCGTGGGTCCGCTCGAAGCTGTGCCGCCGGCCGCGGCGGATGTTGGCGAGGCGCCGTTCGACATGACTGTCGACCTCGCCGGGGCCGCACTCGCCGCGCAGCGCGTTGAACGCGATCGCATCGGCCACGGGCGCGCCGACGCGAATCATGCCCGGTGGGAACCCGAACATCTCCAGATAACGGGTGTTCCAGGCGACTAGCGCCAGATCGCGATCGACGACGCTGACCGCGGGATCGATATTCTCCAGCGTCGCGGCGAGCAGCCCTTGCGAGAATTGCAGGCTCTGCCCGCTCTCGTCGAGCATCCGGGCCACGTCGGTGGCGTTCAGCGACGCGCCCGACAGCGCCGAGGCCATCAGCGATCGCGCGGAGGGCGCGCCGACGACGCTGGCCACCAGCCGTTCGGCGCTGCGCGCCTGCGCCCGGCCGACCGACGCGCCCGCATCGCCCGCCAGCGCATAGGCCGCCTTGTCCGGGCCGACGAACCGCGCGACGAATTCGACCAGCTCGCCCAGCGTCTTCAGCTGGCCCGCACCGGCACGGTCCGCCCGCGCGATCGTCAGGCGGGGACGCCGCGCACCGCGCGCCGCGACCAGTGCGTGGACGAACAGATTGGCCGCCAGACTCCACGCCGCGCCCGCCACCGGCGCGCTCAACCCGGTGGCGTCGGTCAGCCCGCGCCACGGCGCGGCGGCACCCAGCGCGGGCGCGAGGACGAAGATCGCCCACATCGCGAAGCCCGTCACCAGCCCCGCCTTGGCCGCCGGGGCATCGCGGCGATCCGCCGCCACCGCCATCGCCAGCGCGGGGGCGAACTGCGCCATCGCGCCGAACGCAACCAGCCCGATCCCCGCCAGCGTCACGCCGTCCGGCATCGCCGCCGCATAGCCCAGCGCGATCGCCATCAGCGCCGCGATCACCGTCCGCCGCACCCGCAGCAGCACGGCACCGACATCCGCCTCGCTGGCGATCGCCAGACGACGGACCAGCAGCGGTCCGACAAGGTCGTTCGACACCATCGTCGACAGCGCGATGGTTTCCACCACCACCATCCCCGTCGCCGCGGAGAAACCGCCGACGAACACGAGCAGCGCCAATGCCCGCTCGCCCGCCTGGAGCGGCAGCGTGATGACCAGCATGTCGGCGATGCCGCCCGGTGCCGCCGCCACGCCGGCCAGCGTGATCGGCACCACCAGCAGGCTGAACAACGCCAGATAGGCGACGAACGGCCAGCGCGCCCGCCGGATGTCCGTCGCGTCGTGCGCCTGGATCACCGCGATGTGAAACTGGCGCGGCAGGCAGATCGCGGCGGCGCCCGCCAGCAGCGTCGTGACCACCACGTCCACCCCCAGTCGATCCGGTGCGAACAGCCCCGCCAGCCGGTCGACCGCGACCGCCCGCGTCGCCGCCGGCACCGACGCGACCGCGAATACCGCGAACAAGCCGATCGCCAGAAAGGCGATCAACCTGACGGCGGATTCGACCGCGACCGCGAACAGCACGCCGGGATTCTGCCCCGCCGCCTCGTAGCGTCGGGTGCCGAACAGCATCGCGAACGCCGCCAGCACCACCGCGGTCGCCGCCATCGGCAGCAACGGCGAGGCACGGCCCGACAGCAGCGCATAGGTGGTGCCGACCGACCGCAGCTGAAGCGCGAGGTACGGCACCGTTCCCGCCAGTGCCAGCAACGTCACCAGCGCGGCGACACCCCGGCTGCGGCCGAACCGGGCGCCGATGAAGTCGGCGACCGAGGTCGCGCCGACATGCTTGGCGACGACAATCAGCCGTTCCAGCCAGCCGATACCCAGCGCGTACAGCAGGATCGGCCCGGCATAGATCGGCAGGTAGGACCAGCCACCGACACTGGCGCTGCCGACCGCGCCGTAGAAGGTCCAGCTGGTGCAGTAGACGGTAAGCGACAGCGCATAGGCCGTGCCCCGCCAGCGCCGTCGAAACCGGCCCGCGACCGGACCGTCCATCCGGTAGGCGACGACGAACAGCAGCCCCGCATAGGTCAATGCCACCGCGAACAGGGCGATGCCGCTCAATGCGTGTGTCTCCGGCCTGACCGTGCCGATACGGGCACCTGCCCGATGCTAGGCGGCGGGTGTCACGGTGTCACCCGCCTTCTCGCGGGGCGGTCGACGATGATGGCATCGCCGGGCCGTGACGATCATTCCGCCGCCGGTGGCATCCAGCGAAGACGGAGGCGCCCGCCGGGCCGGCCCGGCGCGGCGAGGCCACCGCGCGCGACGATCCCCCCCGCGACGGCGGTCCGCTGGCGCAGGGTGGCGCCGTCGACCAGCAGGGTGCGGGCGAGGCGGGCGGAGACCCAGCCGGCCTCACCGAGCGCGGCATCGTCGATTACCCCCGATCTGATCGCGACGAGGGGCAGGGCGACGTCGTCCGGTGGCGCGACGATCGCCTGCCAGCCGGCGGCCGCGGCATCCGCGCGCCGTTCCAGATCGCGATAGCCCGCAACCGTCAGGCCGGGCAGCGGCGCGGCGGTGGCGCGGATCGTGCGGGCAGGCTCGTCGACCCGCACCGTGGCGGGGGCGGCCCCGACGATCATCGCGACGTCCGCCACCGCGCGGTCGCGCGCCCGCGCCGCCGTCGCGGCCGACAGGGCCTCGCCATGGCCGGCGCGGGCGATCTGTGCCGCCTCCACCGCCCCGTTCTCCGGCGAGATGCGGACCTGATCGATATGGACATCGACCGCGCGGGCCAGCCGCCGCCGCAGATCGGCGGCCAGCTTGCGATCCGCATCGGGTTCGATCCGCGGCGTCAGCATCACCGCCCTGACCCGGACCGGATCGATGCCGTGATCGATCTCGACCTGACTGAGCCGGGCGCCGGGGGGAAAATCGTCACCCAGCGCGTCCCTGACCTGGCGCTGCGCCACCGCCTCGAAGGCGATGCGGCGCAGGCCGGCGCCGAGCGGGACCGACAACAGGCCGATCGCCACCGCGAACAGCACGAGCTGCCACCCGGTATGATGCGGCGACAGGTGACTGCCGAAGCCGTAGCAGCGCGCGACGAGCGCGGCGGTCAGCGCGATGGTGATCGCATTGGTCAGGAACAGCAGCAGCGCGCCGGAGAAGACGACCCAGTTCCACGTCGCGATCCCGAAGCCGACCACGACCAGCGGCGGCATCAGGGCGATGGCGATGGCGACGCCCACCACCGTGCCGCCCCGCCCGCGGATCAGCGCGTAGCCGCCGGCGATGGCGGAAAGCAGTGCGACGAGCAGGTCGAACAGCGTCGGCTGCGTCCGCCCCGCGATCTCGCTGGTGATGGTCTGGACGGGAGAGAGCAGGATCAGCACGACCGACATCGTCACCGCGATGACCGATCCCAGCGCCAGCGCAGTCGCGGCACGACGGATCTCGTGGAAATCGAGTGTGGCGATGCCGAAACCCAGGCCGATGATCGGCATCATCAGCGGCGACAACAGCATCGCGCCGATCAGCACCGCCACCGAGGGCATCAGCAGGCCGAGCAGCGAGATCGCGGCCGAGATCACGATGAGGAAGACGTAGCGGCCCGACCATCCCGCCTCGTCGGCGATCTGTCGCAGGATGCCGTCATGATCGACGCCCCTGGTGGCGGTGGCCAGCCAGCGGCGCGGCAGGAACAGGAGTCGTTTCATGGTCGGGGCGATGTCGGCGTCTCCGTCATGGCGAACGTCCGCGACAGGCCATGGTACAGTTTCTCGCGGCAGACCCATTGGCTGGCGGCATCGGCGATGAAGGCGGTCGCGAACATCGGCAGCATCAGGCCGCGGCTGGCGGTCGTCTCCGACAGGATGATGACCGCAGTCAGCGGCGCGCGCACCACCCCGGCGAAATAGGCGACCATGCCGAGGATCACGACCGCGCTGGCCGGCTCGCCGGGGAAGGCGCCGCGCAACAGGTTGCCGACTCCCGCGCCGACGGCGAGCGACGGCGCGAAGATGCCGCCCGGCAGCCCCGCGATCGCGGTCGCCGCGGTGGCGAGCAGCTTGGCCGGGCCGAACCATACCGGCGCATCGACCCCGACGATCATCGCGCGCGCGGCCGGATAGCCGGTGCCCCAGGTAAGCCCGGTGCCTACACCCAGGCACGCGACCACGACGCCGCACAGGCCGGCGAACCGGACGGGATGCGCGCGCGACCAGCGCGTCACCCGGTTGCGACCCAGCGCCATCGTCAGCACGATCCGCGAGAACAGCCCGCCGGCCAGACCGCCCGCCACCCCGGCGACCGGCACGACGATCAGGGCGGACAGGAGCGGCAGATGCGCGCCGATGGCGCCGAAATAGATGTAATCGCCCTGCACCGATTGCGCGACCATGCCGGCGATGACGATCGCGACGAGGACCAGCAGCGTCACCCGCTGTTCGTAGGCGGAGGCCAGTTCCTCGATCGCGAACAGCAGCCCGGCCAGCGGCGTGTTGAACGCCGCCGCGACCCCCGCCGCTCCCCCTGCGATCAACACCCCGCCGCGCAGCGGCACGCGCACGATCCGATGGGTCAGCCCCATGACGGCCGCGGCGAGCTGTACCGTCGGCCCCTCGCGCCCCACCGATGCCCCGGCGAGTACGGCGCCGATCGTCAACACCGCCTTTGCCGCGACCGTCCGGATCGAGATCAGCGTCCGGGTGGCGAGGTTGGGGTTCGCCTGCGCGGCGATCACCTGCGGAATACCCGACCCGCGCGCCAGCGGCGCATAACGCCGCGTGATCCAGACCAGCCCCATGAAGGTGAGCGGCGTGGTGGCCAGCGGCAGCCAGTGCCAGGTCGCGGCGTAGCGGGCGAAGGCCGCCCCGGCCCGGTCCGACGCCTCCGCGAAGAGCGTGGCGACGATCCCGATCAGGATCGCCCCGATCAGGATCGCCGCCCGCGTCCGGAACTGCACCGATTGCGGGCCGCGCGCGCGCAGCAGGGCGCGGTACCGCGCCGGTGTCCAGCGTCTTGCCGGCAGGAAACGATCGATGATGCCAGCCATCGATCGACCCTAAGGCGGTCGGGCCGGCCCGTCACCCCCGCCGGATCGAATGAGTGGAATGGGTTACGGGTAGATCACCTCGCCATCACCCGTATTGTTCCGGGAAGGTCATGTGGTGGGCACCGGGCCCGCCCCAACTGTGCGTGTGGCAACCGGCGCGGGGGTCGGACACGAGGTTCGTTCGTTACCGGTCGTGCCATGACCGGTGGTGGACTTTCAACGGAGGGGAGCGGATGCCATGACATCCGGGATGCGACGTCCAGATCATCCCCTCGCCCGGTCCGGGCGCGCCAACGGTAACGTGGCCGGATGAGTGGTGCCCCGCTGTCCCGGCTGGTCCTGACCGATTTCCGCAACCATGCCACGCTGACGATCGCGCCCGGGGCCGGCTTCGTCGTGCTGACGGGCGAGAACGGCGCGGGCAAGACCAACGTGCTGGAGGCGGTGTCGCTGCTGGCGCCCGGGCGTGGCCTGCGCCGCGCGATGCCGGGGGCGATGGCGCGGCAGGGCGGGGCGGGCGGGTTCGGCATCGCCGCGACGGTGGCGGACGATGTGGCGGTCGCGACGGGCACGCTGGCGAGCGCGCCCGACCGGCGGCTGGTGCGGGTGCAGGGGGCGGCGACGCCAGCGACGACGCTGCCCGAATGGCTGACCGTGTTGTGGCTGACGCCCGCCACCGACCGGCTGTTCGTCGAGCCGGCCGGTGAACGGCGGCGCTTTCTGGATCGTTTGACGCTCGCGCTGGCGCCGGGCCACGCGCTGCACGCGACCCGGTACGAGGCGGCGATGCGGGAACGCAACCGGCTGCTGGCGGGGGACCGGCCGGCCGACCCCGACTGGCTGACCGCGCTGGAGGCGCGGATGGCCGAACATGGCACGGCGCTGGACGCGGCGCGGCACGAGACGGTGACGTTGCTGGCGGAGCGGCTGGCGACGGTGCCGGCGGGGCCGTTCGCACGGGCGGGGCTGGCCCTGATCGGCGAGGCGGTGGCGGCGGACGGATTCGCGCAGGCGCTCGCGATGGGGCGGCGGCGCGATGCCGTGGCGGGACGGACGCTGACCGGGCCGCACCGCGCCGATCTGGCGGTGACGCATCTCGACAAGGGACGGGCGGCGGCGCTCGCCTCCACCGGCGAACAGAAGGCGCTGTTGCTGGGCATCGTGCTGGCCCATGCCGAACTGGTGGCGGAGCGGACGGGCCGTGCGCCGGTGCTGCTGCTCGACGAGGTCGCCGCGCATCTCGATCCGCAGCGACGGGCGGCCTTGTTCATGCGGCTGGAAGGACGCGGCCAGACCTGGATGACGGGGACGGAGATCGCCTTGTTCGAAGGACTGGGGGAGGAGGCGACGCGCATCGCGCTATAGGGATGCGCGTCGCCCCCTCCCGGCGGGGCCTCAGATTTCGCCGGTCAACAGCAGGTGGCGGACATCCGCCCGGGTCTGGTTGACCGCGCCCAGCCGTTCGATCAACTGCGCGGGCCGGCTTCCCCGCAGGCCCGCCAGCGTCAGTTCCCCGTCACGGACATAGGTGTACATACCGCTGACCGCGAAGGCGGTGGCATGGCCGATATGCCGTTGTTGTTCGGCCACCGTCGCGGTGAAGCGGTCGGAGGCGAAGAAGCGTCGCCGGGTCAGTGGCGTGGCGAAGCTGAGGTCCAGCACGGCGATGCGTTCACGCTCGGGCGGCACCTGGTGGGCGACGTTGGGCGCGGGTGGGGCGGGATCGGCATTGTCATAGGCATCGGGAAGGTGAAGCCGCACGCGCAGGAGCGCGGGATCGTCGGCCAACATGGCGGCGAAGCGCGTCATGAAGCCCACGAACGCATCCGGATCGGTATTGCCGGGGCTGAAATGGACGTGCATCCGGTCCAGCCCGTCAGGACCGTTGGGGCTGGGATCGGCGATCCGGTCGACCAGCGTCCGCGATCCATGCGGCAGCGCATAGGCGACGGTGGCGGCGAACATGTTCTGTTCGTCGGCGAACAGGATCGACGATGCGGCGTCGAACTCCTGCTGGTCCGCCGCACTGGCGAACCCGATCTCGACACCGCCGTCCAGTACGTAATCCGGAAAGGCGGCGATCCCGTCCCGCGCCGGCCAGAGATGGGCATCCTGCTCGCGATCGAGGTGGTACTGGACGTACCAGCCGAGCCCCGGCACGCGCGAGCACAGCGGACCATGCACGTCTCGCCAATAGGTCGCGAAGACATCATGGGGGACCTGGGGGCGCCGCAGCACCGTCGTATAGGTATTGATCGCGATGCCGGCATCGCGGGCTGCATGGTCGATCATCATGGCGGGCTCCGGATGGGGGATCAAGGGATCAGCCGGGCGGCGCGCAACCGCCCGAACAGCGTGTAAAAGGCATCGTCGGTCGGCTGATACGCGGTGAAACCGAGCCGGCGGCTCTTCGACATGTCGGTGACCACCTCGATCGGGCGGCCGAGATCGGCGTCGGTGTGCCAGGGCGAGGCGAGCCGCGTCAGATCGGGTTCGGCCAGCCTCTCGCGTTCGGCGATCCGACGCCACAAAGCGGCATCGTCCGCCATCTGATCCTCCAGCGGCCGCACGATGCCGTCGAACGGCGCCGCCTCGATCCCGAACCAGTCGGCGATCCGGCTCCACATCCATTGCCAGCGGAAGACGTCGCCATTGACGATGTTGAACGCCTGATCGTGCGCCGCCGTCGTCCCGGTCGCCCAGAGCAACTGGCGGGCGAGCTGGCCGGCATCGGTCATGTCGGTCAGCCCGCTCCACTGTGCGGCCGAACCGGGGAAGGTGAAGGGCCGCCCCGTCTCGCGGCACAGAGTCGCATAGACGGCCAGCGTCGTGCCCATGTTCATGGCATTGCCGACCGCCAGGCCGATCACGGTGTGGGGGCGGTGGACGCTCCAGGTGAAGCCGTCACGCGCGGCGGCGGCGAACACCTCGTCCTCCTGCGCATAGTAGAAGTTCTCGACATCGAGCCGCCCCTGTTCCTCGCGGAACGGCGTCTGCGGCAACGTGCCTTTGCCATAAGCCTCGAACGGCCCGAGATAATGCTTCAACCCGGTGACGAGCGCGACATGGCGTGGCCGGGTCGGCTTCGGCAGGCCGTCCAGCAGGTTGCGCACCATGACGGCATTGACGCGGATGTTCTCCGCCTCGCTGTCCTGCCGTGCCCAGGTGGTGATGAAGACCGCGTCGGGATCGATCTCCGTCAGTGCCGTGGCGGTGCCGGCGGCATCCTGAAGATCGGCGGCCACCGGCCGCACGCCTGCCTGTTCACCAGGCCGGCGGGCGAGGCCGTGGACGGTCCAGCCCTGTTCCACCAGCAACGCCGTCGTCGCGCTGCCGACTATCCCGCTCGCACCCACCACCAATGCCGTGCCGGCCATGTCGATCCCTTCGGTAAATGACTGTTAGGAAAGGAAGCTAGGCAGCGGCGGAGCCATCTTCTAGACGGCACCGAACAGGGGGCCAGGCACCAGGGGGTAACCACCGATGCAGCCGGGATCGACGGAACCGGAATGGCGCGAGGATTGCGCACCGCGGCGCGTGCTGGCGCTGTTCGCAACCAAATGGACCAGCATGGTGCTGCATACGCTGCACGCGCAGCATGACGGCGCGGCGCGGACCGGGGCGTTGCTGCGCAGTCTGCCGGGCATTTCCAAGAAGATGCTGACGCAGACCGTGCGCGAGATGGAGCAGACGGGCCTAATCACCCGCCATGTCGAAAGCACGATGCCCCCGGCGGTGGAATACCGGCTGACGCCACTGGGCCGCCGGTTCGTTGAGCCGGTCGAACTGCTCTATGCGTGGGGGCGCGACAATGCCGATGCGCTCGACGCGCTGGGCAGCCGGCCATCGGCACGGCGATCCTGACCGATCGTCCCGTCGCATCGCCTAATGAGATGAGTCACCGTAAAGCCACACCCTGCAACCGATTGTAACTTTGCATTGCAATCGTTTGTAATAGGAATATTGAGGGCATCGGAGATCGCGTCTCACGCGACATTTGTACAGGAGAGGGTTTATGCGGATCACGAATTTGCTCGCCGGCACGGCGCTGATGCTGGTCGCCCAGGCCGGAGCGGCACAGACGACGACCCCGGTCGATCAGACGACACCGGATCAGGCTGCGACCGATCAGGCTGCGACCGATCAGGCTGCGGCGACCGATGGCGACAATGCTGATATCGTGGTCACCGGCGTCGCACGCGGTACCAACCGGCTCGACACGTCGGTATCGGTCAGCTCGATCGGCAGCGACCTGACGACGAAGCTGGCTCCCCGCAACACCGCCGAAATCCTGCGCAACCTCCCCGGCATCCGGGTCGAGGCGTCGGGTGGCGAAGGCAATGCCAACATCTCGGTTCGCGGCCTGCCTGTCGCATCGGGCGGTTCCAAGTTCCTCCAGTTGCAGGAAGACGGTCTGCCGATCCTGGAATTCGGCGACATCGTGTTCGGGAATGCCGACATCTTCCTGCGGCCCGACCTGTCGCTGGCGCGAATCGAATCGGTCCGTGGCGGCTCCGCCTCGACCTTCGCCTCCAATTCTCCCGGCGGCATCATCAACTTCATCTCCAAGACCGGTGAGGAGGATGGCGGCGCCTTCCAGCTGTCAAGCGGGCTCGACTATCGCGAATTCCGCACCGATTTCGCCTATGGCGGCCATATCGACGACAAGACGCGGTACGAACTGAGCGGCTTCTACCGGCTGGGCGATGGCCCGCGCGACGTCGGGTACGACGCGATGCGCGGCGGCCAGATCAAGGCGAACATCACCCGCGAGTTCACCGGCGGCTATGTCCGGCTGTACGGCAAGTATCTCGACGATCGCGGTCTCGCCTTCCTGCCGAACCCGGTCCGCGTCACCGGCACGAACAGCGACCCCACCTACACCAACCTGCCGAACTTCTCGATCAACGAGGACACGCTGCACAGCCGCTACATCCAGAACGTGCGGTCGCTCGACGGGCGCAACCAGCCGACGACGCGCCGGATCGACAATGGCATGCACCCGGTGGTGAAGTCGGTCGGGCTCGAAGGCCAGGTCGAGATCGCCGACGGCATCAGCCTGACCGAGCGGTTCCGCTATTCCGATATCTCGGGCGATTTCACCTCGCCCTTCCCGGCCGCCGTGGGCGATGCGCAGACCACGGCCAACGCGCTGGGCGGTGCCGGTGCGCAGCTGTTCTACGGCAGCGGTCCGCTCGGCGGCCAGCGGATCACCAGCCCGTCGACCCTCGGGGGCAACGGCTTGCTGACGAGCGTGGTGCTGTTCGATGTCGATCTGAAGAGCCTGAACAACATCACCAACGATCTGCGCCTGAACGGCGACTTCGCGCTGGGCGAAGGCAAGGTCACCGTCACCGGCGGTTTCTATGCGTCGCGGCAGGACGTGAAGACCGACTGGCTGTGGAATTCCTTCTACCAGTCGGTGCAGGGCAATGGTGAGTCGGTGCTGGTCGATATCCGCACCGCCGCCGGCGTGCCCGTCACGCAGAACGGCAGTTCCGGTTATTCGGCGACCTTCTTCGGCAATTGCTGCCGCCGGTCGTACGACATGCGCTACGACACCTATGCCCCGTTCGCGCAGCTGGGCTACGAGATCGGCAAGTTCAACATCGACGGCAGCCTGCGCTACGACTTCGGGCGTGCTCGCGGCAACATATCCGGCGCGGAAGTCACTGGCGTCAGCGGGCTCCAGACGCTCGATCTGGACGGCAACGGTGTCATCAGCGCACCCGAGCGTTCGGTCGCCTTCATCGCGGCGAACAGCACGGCGCGCATCCGTTACGACTACGATTACCTGTCCTATTCGGTGGGCGCCAATTATCGCCTGTCGCAGACGATGGCGTTGTTCGCCCGCTACAGCCGGGGCGGCCGTGCCAATGCCGACCGCCTGCTGTTCGGTCCGCTCGTCAACAACCGGACCGGCGATCTGGTCGATGGCGCCAAGCCCTACGACTATGTCCGTCAGGCCGAAGGGGGCGTGAAGATCAACCTGGGCGCCGCGGCTCTCTATGCCACCGTGTTCCATGCCAAGACGCAGGAGACGAACTACCTGTTGTCGCAGCAGCAGTTCACCAGCCGCGACTACAAGGCGACGGGCGTCGAGCTGGAAGGCCGCATCCGCCGCGGCATCTTCTCGCTGGCGGCGGGCGGTACCTATACCGATGCCGAGATCACGCGCGATGCGACCGATCCCACGGTTACCGGCAACCGTCCGCAGCGCCAGGCGAAGTTCGTCTATCAGGCCACCCCGCAGATCGACCTCGGCGCGGTGTCGTTCGGCGCCAACGTCATCGGCACGACGGCAAGCTATACCCAGCCGGTCAACCAGTTGAAGATGCCGGGTTATACCCAGGTCAACGGATTCTTGTCGGTTCGCCCGGCGCCGGGCGTCACGCTGAACCTGAACGGCAACAACCTGTTCAACGTGAAGGGCATCACCGAGGCGGAGGATGCCGCGATCCCCGCCAACGGTATCGTCCGCGCCCGGTCGATCAACGGCCGCACCATTTCCGCATCGGCGCGGTTCGACTTCTGAGCCTTTGCCGCCGCAATAGCCGGCCGATCGAACCGACGTTCGATTGGCCGGCTATTGCGGCTGGCCACAGGGGCTAATATTTATACGCCATGCACGACGATCCGCTCCGCCAGATCTTCTATCACAGCCGGTCGACGGGACGCGCCGATCTGGGTGCGATCATGGCATCGTCGAAACGCAACAACGGCATCGATGGGATCACCGGCGTGCTGTTCCACGACGGCCGCTCCTATCTTCAGGTGCTGGAGGGGCCGGCGTCCAGCATCGCGACCACCTATGATCGCATCTGCGCCGATCCGCGGCATACCGACATCACCGTTATCAGCGATCAGGTGATCGAGGACCGCGACTTCGCCTATTGGAGCATGGAACTGCGCGAGACGGGTGCCCCCTCCGACGATGCCACCTGGCGGCTGCGTCGGCGGCTGGAGCGTTTCTCCCCCGATCTGCACCATTATTTCTTCGATGGTGGCGGATCACCCGATGCCCACCGCGCCCATGACCGCGACGGCAAGGGTGACGAGCAGCAGGGATAGCAGGCTCGACAACGCCACCAGGATCGCAGCATCCTTTTCGCGCGTGCCAAGCAGCGAGGCGAACAGCGAGACGTTCGCGGCGATCGGGAACAGGGCGATAAGCCCGACCAGAGCCCGCTCGCGCCCGCCGAGGATACCGACGAACGCGGCCTCCAGCGCCAGCACGATCGCGACCAGCACGACCGCGCTCGCCTGCCGCACCGCGAGTATCCTGCCGAGCAGCGGGAGATCGAGGTCGCCGCCCTTCACGCCGGCCAGATTGAACCCGATCACCGCCATGCCCAGCACGGACACCGCCGTTGACAGCGTGTCGGCAACGGGCCGTACGCCGTCCGGCACCTCGACACCCGCTGTCTTGAGGATCACGGCAAGGACGAAGGCATAGAATAAGGGGATGCGCAGCGCCTTCGATGCGGCGCGGCGCTTGCCCTCCCTGGTGCGCGCGACGAGGTAGTAACCGATCGTGTCGCCGTACAAGGCGGTACCGACGAAGGCGCAGATGATGGTGGAGACCGCCGCCTCGCCGAACAGCGCGCTGGCCACGGGCATCCCGAAAAAGGCGACGTTGAAGAACGAGAAGCTCGCCGACAGCAGTTGCGGATCGAACCGGTCGCCGATCCGGCCCGACAGCCAGCGGGCGGGCAGCGCCATCGCCGCGGCGACCGCGAACATCATCGGCGGGATCACCATCAACTCGCTGGGTTCGGCGCCCAGCACCTTGTCGATCACCAGTAGCGGGATGAAGGCGTAGACCAGCACCGTCGAGATCAGTTTCGGCGCGCGCGGCACATGGCGACCGACGCCCCAGGCCAGCAGGACGACGCCGAACAGCGGCAGGACCTGCGTCGCGATACCGCCCAGCCCGCCGCTCATCGACCCTCCGCTCATTCCTGCTCACCGGTGATCTTGGTCAGGATATCCTGCACCGTGCGTTCCGCGCAGGCGACGTTGAACCATACCGCGTTGGTATCGCGCTGAACGCCGTTGACGAGCTGGCCGATGGCGTAGAGCCGCGGTGCGGCGCGATCGCGGGTGATGACCGCGCCGCTGTGGCGATGCGCCTCGACCCCGCCGGAGGGGTGGGCGTGCAGCCAGCCGCGATCGACGAGATCGCGGACCAGCGTGTCGGGAATCTCCTCCAGTTTCATCGCGGTACCGGTCGCATTGACGACGACGGGCGCGCGCAGCACCGTGCCGTCGGCGAGACGGGAGAGGAACATGCCCTCGTCCGCGTCCCATTCCGTCGTCACCACGCCGGCATGGACGTGCAGCTGTCCACGTGTAGCGGCGGCAGCGAGGCGGCGGGCGTTGACCATCGGCATGGTGAAGCGGGCGGTGGCGAAATGCGGCGCCAGCCAGCGGCCGAACCGTGCCCGGTCGCGGGGGCCGAGCAGGTCCCACATCGCCGATGCTTCGAACCGGGCGGAGGTGAGGATGCGCTGAAAGACCTCCTCGCCGGCTTCCGCCCACGCCATGTCGAGCGGCAGCAGGTCGAGTGCGGGCCGGCCGGTGCGGTCCTCGGCCTGCCAATCGATCGGTGCCCCGACGGCCTCCTCCGCTTCACGCCGGAACAGCCGGAACAGGTCGACGATCGAGAAGCGGGGACCGCGTTCCCGGATCAGCCGATGCATCTCGCCCAGGGTGAAGTGGCGGCGGGGATAGGTCTCCTCCGGTCGGGGTATCTCGACGCGGGGCAGCATGCCATCCTTGGAAACGAAGCGGATCAGGCCGCGATGATCCTGATCGAGCAGCGTCGCCAGCGTATCGATCGCGCTGAGGCTGCTGCCGAGCACGATCACGTCCGCCTCGCGGTCGATCCCCTCACGCAGCCGCGCGGCGGGCCAGGGGAAATCGAAATAACCGCGCCGCCCATCCAGTTCCTCGAACCGGACGGGCTGGGGGGTGCCGAGCGCCAGCAGCGTATAGTCGCTGTCGAAGACGGTGCCGTCGGTCATCCGCACCCGTGCGCCGTCACGGTCGCCCTCGATCGCGGCGGCCTCGCCGCGATGGACGCGCACCTCGATCCCGGCCGCCGCGGCCCTGACCATCGCCGCGTCCAGCACGTGACGGATATAGAGGCCATATTCGTGGCGCGGTGCATATTCGACCGCCTCCGGATCGAGCGGCCGCCGCTCCCCCAGCCACCGCCGGAAATCGCCGGTTTCGTGTGCGTAAAGGCCCATCAGCCGCGATTCGGTATTGAGCAAATGGCCCGGCTGATCGGTGCCGAAAGCCAGACCGGGACCGAGGTCCTCGTCGCGCTCGACCAGGTTGATCGTAAGGCCGCGTACTGGTGATGCAGCGAGTCGGATGGTCATTTCGGCGAAGGCGGCGGAGCCGCACGCCCCCATGCCGATAATCGTGATCGAAGCCGGCATGGTGGAGTTTCCCGTTGCGTTGAGCGCCAGGGTGGAAGCGCATCGACAGGGCTTAACTATCTGCACTATCGGGCGTTCCCGGATCGGACATATCGCCCGGCCGATCTTTCGGGTGGCCCGATCCGGTACGGTGGCCGGACGCGCGCGGACCCTGTCATCAGTTTGTCGCATAGGGAGAAGAAGGCGGACGGCATGGCCACCATCGACACCGCCCTGCCTGCGTCCGCTACCCGCACCGGCCCGCAACTGGATTCGCAACTTCACCCCGCCGGTCGCTGGGTGTTCATGGCGCTGCTCGCCGGCGGGTTGCTCTATGCGGGGGTGAGCATCCTCACCGATACGCAGCAGGTTGGCGAGCAACTGGCGATCGGCGTGTTCCTGTTTCTCGGGCTGGCGCTGGTTATCGCCCTCGGCTTCGAATTCGTGAACGGCTTCCACGATACCGCCAATGCGGTGGCGACGGTGATCTACACCCATGCGATGCCCGCGCCGCTCGCGGTGGTGTGGTCGGGTTTCTTCAACTTCCTCGGCGTGATGCTGTCGTCGGGCGCGGTCGCCTATGCGGTCGTCACGCTGCTGCCGGTCGATCTGGTGCTGCATGTCGGCAGCGCGGCGGGCTATGCGATGATCTTCGCGCTGCTGCTGGCCGCGGTGGGGTGGAATCTGGCGACCTGGTATGCCGGGCTGCCCAATTCGTCGAGCCATGCGCTGATCGGATCGATCCTGGGCGTGGGGATGGCCAATCAGTTCCTGTCGGATCTGCCGGGCGGCACGTCGGGCGTCGACTGGGGGCAGGCGCGCAAGGTGCTGGCGGCGTTGCTGGTCAGTCCATTGCTCGGCTTCGTGGCGGCGTTCGTGCTGCTGTTGGTGATGAAGCGGATCGTGCCCGATCCGGCGCTGTACCGCGAACCCGCCGCCGACCGGCCACCGCCGCGCGGCATCCGGGCGCTGCTGATCGCCACCTGCACCGCGGTCAGCTTCGCGCATGGCGGCAATGACGGGCAGAAGGGCATGGGTCTCATCATGCTGATCCTGATCGGCTGCGCGCCGACGGCCTATGCCCTCAACCGTACCGTGCCCGAAAGCGCGACGCCGGCCTTCGTCCAGGCATCCGCCGACGCGGGGCGCGCCTTTCGCCGGCAGGCGGCGGGCGAGACGATGACGCCCGAGGCGGCACGCGCGGAACTGACCGGCGTGCTGCGCGTCCGCCATCTCCAGCCGCCGCGCAGTTACGCCGCGCTCGCCACGTTGAGCGACGACGTGGCGGACCGGATCGCCGGCTATGGCTCGCTCGGCAAGGTACCGGCGGCAGCCACGCCCAACCTGCGCGGCGACATGTACCTCGTGCTCGACGCGGCGACGCTGGTCCGCAAGGACGACGAGGCCCGCGCGACGATGACCGCGGCCGAACTCGACGCGGTCGGCGCCTATACCGACCGGTTGCAGGAGGGTACGCGGTACATCCCGCTCTGGGTGAAGGTCGCGGTGGCGCTGGCACTGGGGCTCGGCACGATGGTCGGCTGGCGGCGGATCGTGGTGACGGTGGGTGAACGCATCGGCAAGACCCACCTGACGTACGGCATGGGCGCATCGGCCGAACTGGTCGCCGCCTCGACGATCCTGCTGGCGGAGCGGTTCGGCCTGCCGGTGTCGACCACGCATATCCTGTCGTCGGGCGTGGCCGGCGCATCCGTGGCGAACGGCGCGGGGCTGCAACGGCGCACGGTTCGCAACATGGCATTGGCGTGGATCATGACGCTGCCCGCGGCGATGCTGTTGTCGGGCTTCCTCTACTGGGCGATGCTGACGGTCATCCACGCCTTCGGATCATGACGACCCCAGCCGCTCGCCGGCCCTGATGTCGCGACCCTCCGCCAGATCGGGGTGGAGGGACAGGCCACCGGGCAGGAACATCAGGATCGTCGATCCGTGTTCGAACCAGCCCATCTCCGCGCCCCTGGCGAGGGGGACGCGGCAGGCGACGCGGCCGGGGCCATGGTCGCGCAGCAGGGCGGGGGTGTCGAGGAAGGTCAGGCGGATGCCCGCCACCAGGATGGCGGCGACCGCGACCAGCAGGATCGGTGTGCCGTCGGCCAGCCGTGCCTCGATCACCGCGCGTTCGTTACGGCAGAACAGCCGTTCCACCCGGGCGAGCGCAATCGGGTTCACGTTCCAGCAGTCGCCGGACAGATAGGTCACCGCCTCCACCGTCAGATCGGCGGGGGCGTGGAAGCGGTGGTACATGCCCGCGGTCAGCCGCAGCGTGACGAACCGCCCGTCGGCGAAGCGTGCGGCCAGCGCCGGATCGGGCAGCAGCTCGTCCAGTCGATAGGGAAATCCTTTGATTTGATAGGCGACCCCCGCGCGCACCGGGCCATGCGCCCCGATGATCGCGTCGCACGGGCTGGCGATCGCCGCCGGGTCGGGATCGAACGTCCGCGCCCCGGGACGGAGCGCCCGCGTGAACCCGTCGCGCAGGCTGCGGAACGCGGGCTCCGCCGCATCCGACAGGTCGACGTTCGAAAAGAACCGCCACAGCGCCAGCGCCGGCCGCGCGACCAGCGGATGCTCGACCCGGGCGACCCGACCGACGATCCGGGTGGCGAACCGCCGGGGCAGCCGGTTGGTGAGCAGGAAGTTCAGATCCTCCTGCAACAGGATGCGCATCAGCGCGGCACGCACGCCGCCCGGCCTTGTCATGCCCCCGTCACCTCCACCGGGTTGATGGCGGCATGATCCCGATCCTCGCCGCGCTCGCCGCCGTCTCCGCCGGCACCCTGGCCCTTACCAAAGGCCGCCGCCGTCTCGCCCTGTCGCGGGCCAAGCATCCCGGCGCCAGCGGGCATGTCCGCCTCGCCAAGCGGCTGGCGGGACAGATCGGCGGGTTCGACCATGGCGATCGATTCTTCCGGATCGACGGGGCCGACGCCGCCGTGGCCGCGCGGCGACGGGCGGGGTTCGAGCGGCTTGGCGCGCTGTATGCCACGCGCTTTCCGCAGACGCTGGCGCTGACCCGCGAGGCACGGGCGGGACTGTCCGACCTGCAATTCACCGGTGCGTACCGCGTACCCTTTCCGTTCAGCGCGCGGGTGCGCGCGACCCTGGGGACGGGGGCGTTCCTCGAACGGTCCGAGGGGCCGGTCGTCGTCGATCTCGACGGCAACCGCCTGATCGACCTGACCGGCTCCTACGGCGTCAACCTGTTCGGGCAGGAATTCTACAAGGCGACGCTGGCGGAGGGCGCGGCGACGGTGGCGGCACTGGGGCCGGTGCTGGGCGCCTATCACCCGGTGGTCGTCGACAATGTCCGCCGCCTGACCGCCCTGTCGGGGATGGACGAGGTATCGTTCCACATGTCCGGGACCGAGGCGGTGATGCAGGCGGTGCGGCTCGCCCGCTATCATACCCGCCGCCCCCGGATCGTGCGCTTCGCCGGTGCGTACCATGGCTGGTGGGGGGAAGTGCAGCCGGGCATCGGCAATCCCGTCTCCGCCGATCGCACGCTGACGCTGGCCGAGATGTCGGACCGGACGCTGGAGGTGCTGCGCCGCCGACGCGACATCGCCTGTGTGCTGGTCAATCCGTTGCAGGCGCTCCACCCCAATCGCGGTGCGCCGTCCGACAGCCAGCTCGTCGACAGCAGCCGGTGGGCGGGTGCCGATCCCGTGGCCTATCGCGACTGGCTGCACCGGCTGGCCGAAGCGTGTCGGGCGAGCGGCACCGTGCTGATCCTGGACGAGGTGTTCATGGGGTTCCGAATGGCACCGGGCGGGGCGGCGGAATATTTCGGCATCCGGCCCGATCTGGTCACCTATGGCAAGACGCTGGGCGGCGGCCTGCCGGTCGGGGTGCTGGCGGGGCGCGCGGCGTTGATGAAACGCTGGCGCGACGACCGGCCGCTCGACATCTGCTTCGCGCGCGGCACCTTCAACGCGCATCCCTATGTGATGGGGGCGATGAACGCCTTTCTGCGCCGGCTGGAGACGCCCGGCGTACAGGCGCTCTACCGCGACATGGATGCGTGCTGGGATGCCCGCGCCGCTACCATGAACGACGCACTGGCCGAGGCCGGCGTGCCCGTCCGCGTGGCGCATCTGCAGACGGTGTGGACGATGACCTACACCCGGCCGGCGGCGTATAACTGGATGCTGCAATATTATCTCCGGGCGGAGGGGCTGGCATTGAGCTGGGTCGGGACCGGCCGGTTGATCTTCAGCCTCGACATCGACGATGCGCTATTTGCCGAGATCGTGACCCGTGTGGTCGCGGGCGCGCGGGCGATGGCGGCGGACGGCTGGTGGGACGCGCCGGCGGGGCTGACCGACAAGGCGCTGCGGCGGGCGGTGCTGGGGGAGGGGCTGCGTGCCCGCCTGCGGCGTGGTCAGGCGGCCGCCACGTCGTCCGGATGATCCATCCGCTCGCCGTTCAGCAACCGCCGGGGCGCGCCCTTGTACAGGCGGAAGTCGCTGAACGGATCGGTGACGATCTTCGTCGCCCAGACCAGCCCGGTCGCGACATCGTGGATGAAGAACAGTTGCACCGTGCGGAACGCGATCGCCCCGACCCCGAGCATCAGCCAGCCGATCCCGACATGCCGCAGATACGCCTCCACCCCGTCGGGGCGGATCAGCAGGCCGAACAGTGTCGGCTGCACCAGCAGCACGACCGGCACCGCCGCCCACAGGCTCATCAGCACATATTTGCGGAACAGGTTGTAACCGACCTTGATCTCTTCCTTATGGTCGTGGCTGACGCCGTTGACATGGTCGAACGCCTTGGGCTCGAAGAAGAAATGCCCGGCCTGACGACTGGTCATCGCCACGCCCCACGCCATCAGGCTGGCGACCGCGGGATCGATCCACAGCACCAGATAGGCGGTGATGAAGGTGCAGGCGCTGACGAAATGCAGGCTCTGGTTGATCAGGCTGTGATGGTAGAAACGATGGTCGTCCCACCTTTGTTCGGCGAGTTGCGCGCGGAAGCTGGTCATCGTGGCTGTTCCCCGGACTGGCGAAGCTTGGCGAAGCGGACGAGCGAGAAATGGCCGAGCGGCGGCAGCGGCCGGCGTTCCACCAGTTCGATATCGGTGCGGGTCATCGCCCAGTCGGCATAGCGGCTCCACGGAAACTCGGTGCGGAAGCCCAGCCGGCTGGTGACGGGCATCAGCGTCCGCTCGATCGAACCGCGAACGCCCGTGGCGGCGCCGACGCGGGTGGTAATGACGATCTCGCCACCCGGGCGGCAGACCCGCACGAATTCGTCCAGCGCGCGTTCGGGATCGGGGCAGGCGGTGACGACATATTGCGCGACCACCACGTCGAAACTGTCCGCCGGAAAATCGAGCGCCGCCGCATCGCCGACCGCGATCGCCTCGACATGGTCGAGACCGTGCAGGCGGACCCGCGCGCGCGCCTTGTCGAGCATCGCATCCGACAGATCGATGCCGACGATCCGGTTGGCCCCCGAATATTGGGGCAGCGAGATGCCGGTGCCGACCCCGACCTCCAGAATACGGCCGCCGATCCGTTCCGCCGCGCGGATCGCATCGGCGCGGCCTCGGCGGAACACCGGGCCGAACACCAGGTCGTAGACCGGTGCCCACCGGTCATAGGCGCGGGCGACGCCGCTCGTGGTCATCCGTGTTGCCATCCGCGTCCGGCTCCCGATCATCGACCGGTTCAGCATTCGCAGCATCCGATGGCAGTTTCGGGACGTTCCGATGACGGTTCGCCGTCATCACGCAATAATGCAACCAAGTTGTCACGTGGTTTGCACGCTATTGACTTGATCGGGGCGTAGATACGGGGTGTGGCGGGGAGGGTGATCGCCGTCCGATCAGAGGAGGAAACCTCATGGCTTCACTGTCGGCGCGACCGGTGACTGCACGATCCGTGACCCCACCGGCCAACCCACCCCAGGGCGGTCGCCGCCTGCCGCCGATGTTGCCCGACTGGCTTCGGGACGGCGATGATGACGGAGACGGCGGCGGGCAGGGCGCGCGCCGGACCCGCTATCGCACCATCTTCATCTCCGACGCGCATCTGGGCACGGCGGGGTCCAATGCCGGGCTGCTGCTCGATTTCCTCAAGCGCCACGAATGCGAGACGCTGTATCTGGTCGGCGACATCGTCGACGGCTGGCAATTGCGCAAGGGCTGGTACTGGCCGCAGGCGCACAACGACGTCGTCCGTGCGGTGCTGAAGATGGCGAAGCACGGCACCCGCGTGATCTACATTCCCGGTAATCACGACGAGCATTTCCGCGATTATGTCGGGCTGGAATTCGGCGGCATCGAGTTGCTTGCCGACGACGTGCATGTGACGGCGGACGGGCGACGCCTGCTGGTGATCCATGGCGACCAGTTCGACAATGTCGTGCTGTACCATAAGTGGATCGCGTTCCTGGGCGACGGCGCCTACACGCTGCTGCTGAAGAGTAATGGCTGGGTGAACCGGCTGCGCCGCCTGTGCGGCCTGCCCTATTGGTCGCTCGCCGCGCACATGAAGAAGCGGGTGAAGAACGCGGTGCAGTTCATCTCCCGCTTTGAGGAAGTGGTCGCCCATGCGGCGGCCGAACGCGGCGTCGACGGCGTGGTGTGCGGGCATATCCATTCCGCCGAGATCCGCCAGATCGGCGACATCACCTATTACAACGATGGCGACTGGGTGGAGAGCTGCACCGCACTGGTCGAGGATGGAGCCGGCACGCTGTCGATCGTCGACTGGGCCGAACGGGTCGAGCGCGAGGCGCGAGACGACCGTGCCCGCACGGCCAAGCCCCGGCTGGTCGTGGTCGACGGGGTGGCGGGATGAGGATCGCCCTGATCAGCGACGCCTGGCAACCGCAGGTCAACGGCGTGGTCCGCACCCTGACCACCACGGTCGCCGAACTGCAACGGTTGGGTCATGAGATCGAGACGATCACGCCGGACGGGTTCCGGACGGTCGCTTGCCCCAGCTATCCCGAAATCCGGCTGGCGCTGGGCAGCGGTCGGGAGGTCGGGCGACGGCTGGCGGATTTCGCACCCGACGCGATCCATATCGCGACCGAGGGGCCGCTGGGCTGGGCGGCGCGGCGCTGGTGTATGCGCGCCGGCCTGCCCTTCACCACGTCGTTCCATACGCGGTTTCCCGATTACCTCGCGGTACGGACGGGGCTGCCGGCGGGCATCTTCTGGGCGACGCTGCGCCGGTTCCATGCGGCGGCGGACCGGGTGTTCGTCGCGACGCCGACGCTGGCCACCGAATTGCACGGCCGGGGGCTGACCCGGCTGCACCGCTGGGGACGTGGCGTCGACCGTGCGCTGTTCCGGCCGGAAGGCCCGCGCCTGATCGAGGCGGAGGATCTGCCCGGCCCGGTGATGCTGCATGTCGGGCGGGTGGCACCGGAAAAGAATATCGAGGCGTTCCTTGCCGCCGACCTGCCCGGCAGCAAGCTGGTGGTGGGCGAGGGGCCGGCACTGGCGGGCCTGCGCGACCGCTATCCGGCGGCCCGGTTCATGGGGGCATTGCACGGCGAACGGCTGGCGGCGGCGTATCGCACCGCCGACGTGCTGGTGTTCCCCAGCCTGACCGATACGTTCGGTCTGGTGATGGCGGAGGCGGTGGTCAGCGGTACGCCCGTCGCCGCCTTTCCCGTGCCCGGCCCGCTCGACGTGATCGAGCCAGGGACCGGGGTGCTGGACCATGATCTGGTCGCGGCGGTGCGCGGCGCACTGGTGCTGGACCGGGACGGGGTGGCGGCATCGGGATGCCGGTTCGACTGGAGCCGTTGCACCGCCGAATTTCTGGACGGCCTGACGCAGATCGTGCGGACGCCGGTGCCGGCCTGACTGCCTCAGGCCGGCCCGATAGCGCTGCACGACGTACCTGCCGGGTCAGCTTCGAGCCGGATGACATCAGGTTGAACCGGATGTTCGTCGTTGCGAGCGGAGCGAAGCAATCCAGGGCGTCTTGGTCCGGCGCTGGATTGCTTCGCTACGCTCGCAATGACGGATTGGGTCAGACCAACGTCATTCCGTTCTAGTAGGGGCAGGAAGCGGAGTGTTTCCACGTCCATGTATCTGATCTTCCACCCGTTTTGAGGGCTCTCAGGAGGCTGGCAGCATGGGGCGGCACGGTAATAGCCCCGACAATGAACGCAGCGGACGGGCTCGTGCGGCATACATATGGTCTGAGCCGTGAGGATGTCCGGCCGCAGGAGCGGTCAAAATGAGCTATGATTTTTTGGCGCGCTAGACGGCGGCGACAGCATTACAAACTTAAGCCTGCGCTTGGTCTCACTGCAATGGTCGGGTAAAATATCACGTTTATCCAACCAAAAATGCTTGTTGAGCAGCGCTCGCCATGGTCGCGGCGCCAGAGCGCAAAAAATGATAACCCTTATGGCTTGATGCATGGACAAATTAACATGGCAAATTAGATATGGTTGATGGTGCCTGCATCAGGGTCCATTGACCCCGCATGTGTGGGGATAGGCCCCCTTATGGCCTGATGCATATTTAAGCAGGGGCAGTTCCCCCGCATCTGCGGGGACGATCTTGCTGCCAGTTGCCGAATTGCTTTTCAGGCGACCGACGGCAAAACGAAATCAGGGCCGCCGACGGCAATCGGCAGCCCTGATGTAAGGCAGGCATCCCACCTCGTGCTCTAAGCAAGCGCACGTGATTTAGTGGGTTGGTTTTTCCAAGTCAAACCCGGCGATGCCTACGGGATTGACGACGAAAGGGCACGACAATGACAACCGCAATCCGCAAGCCTATCGGCACCACCGCACGGACCGGTGAAACCTGCCCTGAATCGGGCGTTTGGCAGGCGCAATCGACGCCTTCCACGACTGCCCCCATCGCAAAGGGAAACCGGATGCCGCCTTATGGCGGTGTGGCTGTGACGTGGAAGCTGATCCGCTACGCGTAACAGATACTGGAATATGGGATCAGCCGGGGGGATATATCCCCCGGCTGATCGTCACTCCGCTGCCGGCAGATAGACCTCGCTGCCCTTTTCCCGGAAGCGTTCGCTCATGGCGGCCATGCCGGCTTCGGCGTCTTCGGCCGCGACGAACGTTTCGACCGGCGCGTTTTGTTTGGCGGCGAAGTCGCGCACTTCCTGCGTGATCTTCATCGAGCAGAATTTGGGGCCGCACATCGAACAGAAATGCGCGGTCTTCGCACCTTCGGCCGGCAGCGTCTGGTCGTGATACGATTCCGCCGTGTCGGGGTCGAGCGACAGGTTGAACTGGTCGCGCCAGCGGAATTCGAAGCGGGCGCGGGACAGGGCGTCGTCGCGCATCTTGGCCGCCGGATGGCCCTTGGCGAGGTCGGCGGCGTGGGCGGCGAGCTTGTAGGTGACCACGCCGACCTTCACGTCGTCGCGATCGGGCAGGCCCAGATGCTCCTTGGGCGTGACGTAGCAGAGCATCGCGCAGCCGAACCAGCCGATCATCGCCGCACCGATGCCGCTGGTGATGTGGTCGTAGCCGGGTGCGATGTCGGTGGTGAGCGGCCCGAGCGTGTAGAATGGCGCCTCGCCGCACACCTCCAGCTGCTTGGTCATGTTCTCCTTGATCTTGTGCATCGGCACATGGCCGGGGCCTTCGATCATCACCTGCACGTCGCTTTTCCATGCGCGGTGGGTGAGTTCACCCAGCGTATAAAGTTCGGCGAACTGCGCCTCGTCATTGGCGTCCGCGATCGATCCGGGGCGCAGGCCATCGCCCAGCGAATAGGCGATGTCATACGCCTTCATGATCTCGGTGATCTCGTCGAAGCGTTCGTAGAGGAAGGATTCCTTGTGATGCGACAGGCACCATTTCGCCATGATGCTGCCGCCGCGGCTCACGATGCCGGTCACGCGTTTCGCGGTCATCGGCACATAGGGCAGGCGGACGCCGGCGTGGATCGTGAAGTAATCGACGCCCTGTTCGGCCTGTTCGATCAGCGTGTCGCGGAAGATTTCCCACGTCAGCTCCTCGGCGATGCCGCCGACCTTTTCCAGCGCCTGATAGATCGGCACGGTGCCGATCGGCACGGGGCTGTTGCGGATGATCCATTCGCGGGTGTCGTGGATGTTGCGGCCGGTGGACAGGTCCATGACCGTGTCCGCGCCCCAGCGGATCGACCACACGAGTTTGTCGACCTCGCTCGCGACGTTGCTGGCGACCGCGGAATTGCCGATATTGGCGTTGATCTTGACCAGGAAGTTGCGGCCGATCGCCATCGGTTCGGATTCGGGGTGGTTGACGTTGTTGGGGATGATCGCGCGGCCGCGTGCGATCTCGTTCCGGACGAATTCCGGGGTGACGTAATCGGGGATTTCCGCGCCGAAGCTTTCGCCGTCGCGGACGTAATCGCGCAGCATCTCGCGCCCCAGATTCTCGCGGGTCGCGACATATTCCATCTCGGGCGTGATGATGCCGCGCCGGGCATAGTGCATCTGGCTGACATTGGCGCCGGCCTTGGCGCGCAACGGGCGCTTGATGACGCGGGGGAATTGCGGGACGCCGCCCGACCGGTCGGGGCCGAGCTGGCCGTTATCCTCCGGCCGGAGTTCGCGTGCGTCATAGGATTCGACGTCGCCGCGCCCTTCGATCCACTGGCGGCGCAGTTGCGGCAGGCCGGCCATGATGTCGATGCGCGCGTTGTTGTCGGTATAGGGGCCGGAGGTGTCGTAGACGCGCAGGGGCGGCTCGCCGCAGGACGGATCGAGCGAAATCTCGCGCATGGCGACGTTCAGCGGGCCGACATGGATCTTCTTCGATCCACGGATCGCGCCGGTGGTGACGCCGATCTCGGTACGGGCGGGAATATCTGCCATGTCGCGTCTCTCCAAATGTCGGAGAACGGGCACGGATTTCTGGCGAAAGCCGCTCCCTCCCTCCGCCGGTATCAACCGGATCAGGTTCGGCGGGTCGCAGCCTGCTGACTGCCTCTCAAGCGCGCATGAGCGCTCCCCCGGGGAATGGGACCAGCATAGTGTGTGTCGCTACCACAACACAAATGAAAAGGGGCCGCGCCGGATGGCGCGACCCCTTTACCGGCCCGCGGAGGGGGGCAAGCGGACCGGATCGGTGGATCAGGTGTTGGCGACGGTAGTGCGCACCGCACCGTTGACGCCGGCCGGGAAGAAGCCGCCGCTGCTCGTCCCCGCCGCGCCGTTCAGGTACACGATATTGAGTACCTGGCTGGGCGAGCGGACGAAGGCGATGCCGTTGGCATCGGTCGGCACCAGATTGGCGGACGTGACGCCAGCCGCATTGGTGAGGGTGATACCCTGATCGCGCGAACCGCCCTGATTGAGCAGGCCCGAGTTGATGGTGCCGTCCAGCGTATCGCGCGCCGCCGAGATCTGGCCTGCCGCGGTGATGAGCGACTGGGTGCTGAGGCCGCGTGCGTACAGGACGGTGCGAACCAAGCCGGCATGATACGCCTCTGCCGCGTGAATGCCCGCCGCCGCCTCGATGAAGGCGGGTGTACTGAGCAACTGGACGCCGCCCATATAGGCGGTCACCCCGACATCCTCGAACAGGTATGCGCCCAGCAGGAAGTTGTTCTCGTTCAGGTACGGATCGAAGGTGGCGGTGCTGCCGACGACGTTGGAGGCACGGGCGGCGGCCGTGAACGAACCGGTGGCGTCGCCCGAGATGTTGATCGCGGGCTGCGCGGCGGCGGCGGCGCCGAGTTGACGACGCAGGAAGGTGACGTGGGCGATCTCGTCATAGGCGATCTCGCGGGCATATTGCGCGATCACCTGATCCTGGAACTGCACCGGGCGGGGACGACCGGCCTCGGTGGACGGCAACTGCACGCTGCCCTGCGTGCCAATGCCGGCGGTGAGCGCGGCGTTGATCGGCGTGCCGAACGCCGCGTAGCTGTAGAAATTGGCTTCGAGATATTCGAGCTGCAATGCGAAATTGAGCACGTCCGCCTCGGACACGCCCGTGGTCGGCGCGGCGGTGGGGACGGGGGTCGGCGCATCGTCGTCGTCATCGTCGCATGCGGCCAGCAGCGACAGGCCGCCGGCGGCGATGGCCGCACCGCCCGCCGCCCGCATGAAGCGGCGGCGTTCGACGCGGCGCTTGGCATTGGCTTCTTCGATCACGTCCAGAATGAAGCGTTCTTCGGTCATGACAGGTCCTCTCCTGAGGAAAATTTTGGATGCGAGGGCTTATGACGGATCAGGACGCGGTGACGCTGGCCCGCAACGCGCCGTTCAAGCCGTTCGGGAAGAACCCGCCCATCGTGGCCGCCGCCGCATTGAGATAAACGATGTTCAGCACCTGGCTGGGCGTCCGGCTGAACGCGAGGCCATCGGTATCGAGCGGTACGATATTCGACACCAGCGCGCCGCCCACCGTGGTGGGGGAGATACCCTGATCGAGATCGCGCGTCGCCCCGTCGAGCGAGTCGCGCGCATTCGAGATCAGATCGGCATTGGTACGCAACGCCGGGGTGGCGACGCCGCGTGCGTAGAGCGTCGTGCGGACGATCGCAGCATGATACGCCTCCACCGCCAGGATGCCGGCGGCAGCCTGAAGGAACGTCTTGTTGGTGATGAGCGGCGATGCGCCCTTGTAGGCGGTGACGCCGACATCCTCGAATATATACGCGCCGAGCAGGAAGCTGTTGGCATCGGCATAAGGGTCGAACGGCGTCGTCGTGTTGCCGGCCGGGATCACGCCGGCGGCACGGGCGGCGGCGGTGAACGGACCGTCGAGCCCGCCCGAAATGTTGATCGTCGGCTGCGCGACGGCGGCGCTGCCCAATGCGCCGGCGCTGCGCAGGAAGGTGACGTGTGCAAGCTCGTCGGCGGCGATTTCACGGGCATAGGCCTGCACGACCGTATCACCGCCGAAATTCACCGCACGGGCCATGTTGGCGCCGGTGCCGGTGACGACCTGCCCCTGCGTGCCGGTGCCGGTCAGCAGGTTGGCGGCAAGCCCCTGGCCGGTGGTGGCATACAGATAGAATTGGGCTTCGAGATATTCGAGCTGCAACGCGAAGTTCAGAATGTCCGGATCGGTGATCGTCGCGGTCTGTGCGTCAGCGCGCTTGGCGAAGCCGAGCGTGGCGGCCCCGCCAACGGCCAGTGCGCCCATGCCGAAGGCGGCCTTGAAGAATTCACGTCTTTCGTCACGGCGCTCCACGCGCCGGTCGAGTGCGTCTGTCAGTTGCACGCTGTCGGTCATCTGGTGATCCCCTGAGTAAGGCCGACACCATTGGTGACGGCGAGCATCCTCTCTTACGCGGCCCCTGACGATACTGCCGGCATGGACCGGACACAGTTACGCCGGCGCATCGTCGAAAGACGCGCCGGCGTTATAAATTTATTTACGATCCGGACCCTTATGGTCCGGATCAAGGGTTATGAGGGGCGGGGATCAGAACGTGTAGCCGATCCCCAGCGCGCTGGCCCACTGGCTCTTCGATCCGGCGATGGATGTCACCGGGCTGTCCTTGAAGTCGTTCATCATCCCGCGATAGACGACGCCGCCGATCGCCTTCCACCCCTTCAGCAGGTCACCGGTCAGCGCATAGGTGCCGATCACGCCCAGCGACCAGTTCTTCCACCCGTCGCGCGCATTGTAGACGGGCAGGCCGCTGGCGAGGCTTTGCGCACCGTCGACCGAGAAATAGGTGCGGGCATAGCCGCGCCCGGCCCGCTCCGCCGAGGCAAACAGGCCGACGGCCGCCTTGCGGCTGAGCGGGGTAAAATAATTGATCGTCGGCTGCCAGATCGCGCTGTCGTGCACGTTGCTGACGTCGTGGCGATAGCTGACCGTGACCGACAGCTTGTCGTACGGGCTGGTGATGACGCCGGTCTTGCCGATGCCGACGAAGCCGCCCAGCTCGATCGAGGTGTCCAGTTCGCCAAGCGCGCGGATACGGCGGTCGTCGATGCTCTTGTTGCTGTTGCGGTTGAAGTTGACCAATCCGATCGGCCCCGCCTGCAAGTCCCAGGTCGGACCCGGATTGTCGCGGATCAGGTCGACCGAGGCACGGTTGCCGAGCAGCGTGAAGGTATAGCCCTTGATCGTCGCCAGCACACCGGGTGCCGGCGTGAAGCGATAATCATTCGAGCCTTCATAGTCGGTGATATAGGCAGCAGCGACACCGACCGTGATCGAGTCACCGGCCATCTGTTCCTCGATCCCGGTGGGAACCGCAGACGGAGCAGCGTCCTGGGCGAGGGCGGGGGTCGCGAAAGCGACCGCTGCCGCCGCGACGGTCAGGGGAAGAATGACGATGCGCAAGACGCGAACTCCTGGAAGATTACGGCCGCGTAACGCCAGCCGATGGCATTAGGTCCGCGGTGGGCAGGTCAGAAGATGTAACGCATCTGCACCTGTTGCGCTTCGGCATCACTGTCCAGCATGAAGCGGGCGGCGGCGAAGCGCGGCGGTCCGAACCGGATCGCCGGATTGCGCGAGAAGCCGAAACCCTCGCGCGGGATGCCGGCGAAGGTGTCCAGCCGGTTGTTGCTGTTCTCGTCATGGATCACCGCCACGGCATAACCGCCACGCGGCAGGCCCGCGAACGACACCGTACGCGTACCGGCCGGCACCGAGCGGGTGACGGCGCGGACATCGTCGACGCAACCGGGGAAATTGTCGGGATCGGCAGTCAGGCAGACCCGCAGGAGCCCCTTGTCCGACCGGATCTTCGCGACCGAGACGTCAAGCCGGGCGACTGGTACCGCCCCGCCCGTCAACACCGCCGCCAGCGGCAGGAGCAGCAGCCAGCGCGCGCTTCGCAGCGCGGGCATGATCGCGGGCGAAATCGCCGATGCCCCGGTCGGTGCCGCACAGGCGATCCCAGTGGCGGAAGTAAAGGCCATAATTGCACCCGTAGAGTTCGTGATGACGTTGATGATGGCTGGCGGTAATCAGCCATCCACCCAATGCACCGCGCCACATGAACCGTGGGAAAATCTCCCACCCCATGTGGTTGGTCACTCCCATAACCGTCATGATGGTTAAGACCAATGCAAGGCCGGCGACGGGGATCGGAATCACGAATACCAGTAGCGGAATTACCACAGCGCCGGTCAGCGCCTCGATTGGGTGGAACGCCATCGCCGCCCACGCCGTCGGCGGCCGGCTGGCATGGTGCAGGGCATGGGCGATGCGGAACGGTTCGGGCCGGTGCATCCAGCGATGCGTCCAGTAGAACCAGGTATCGTGGAGCAGCAGGTACAGCAGCACCGATACCGGCGCCCACCACAGGGGGCGGTCGCCGATATTCTCGTATACCTGCGTCCAGCCATGATGCTGCCATCCCCAAGCCACGATCCCGGCGGGGATGCCGTAGATCGCGGCGGAGGCGAGGCTCCAGACGATCTCGCGCCGCATCTGGGGGTCCAGCCCGGTATAGAGGCCGGGATGCCGGCGGCGGGTGGCGAACGCGAACGCGCCCGACACGATCAGGTACCGTACGCCGACGATCACCGTCATCGCCAAAGCGGACAGGGTGATGGCGAGAATCATGCCGGCTTCTCCTGACCATCGGCGATCGCCCGGCGCCGCGCGGGCAGGCCCCACCACGGCGTGCCGGGATGGAGGTGATGTTCGTGATGATAGCCGCCGAAGTGGAAGCACGTCAGCAGCGATACCAGCGGCGACGCGACGTTGCTGCGCGCCCGATGCCGGTCGGGAAAGGGCGTGTCGCCATCGCGGTGCGGCAGCCAGGTGCCGAACACGAACAGCTGCGCCACCGCGCCCAACGCCGGCACCGCCCAGAAGAACACGATGTTGCCCAGCGGCGCACCCAGCACCAGCGTATAGACCAGCGCGGCCAGCGTGATGCGCACGATCTGGCCATGCGAATAATAGGTCCGGAAGAACTGCCCGAACCACGCGACCAGCCGCGGGTCGCCGCCGTGATAGTCGGGGTCGAGCAGGCTGGTGCCGGCATGGCGATGATGGTCGTGATGGCGCGGCAGCAACGTCGCATAGGATAGCCCGGCATAAAGCGCGAGGCAGAAGGCACCCACCGCGCGGTTCAGCCGTGGCCGGCCGGGGGCGAGCGCGCCGTGCATCGCATCGTGCGCGACGATGAACAGCCCGGTGCTGAGCCACGTCTGCACGCCGATCATCACGATCGCGACCGGCAGCGTCGCGAGACTCCACTGCCAGAAGAAGATGCCGGTGACATGGATCGCCAGCCATGCGGCGACGATCGCACCCGCCAGCGTCAGGCCGATCCGGGTCTGGCGGGCGGCGTTCACCGGTCGGGTGCCGTTTGCGCTACCGGGGTAGCCGGGGCCGCCCGGCGTGGATCGATGCGCCCGCGCAACTGTGCCTTCAGCGCGGCGGGGCTGCGCGCGAACAGGAAGCCGTGGCTGACGGTGCCGTCCTTGCCTTCCACCGCGTGATGCAGCCGGTGCGCCTGAAGCAGTCGCTTGAAATAGCCGCGCTTGGGCACCCAGCGGAACCCGCCGCGCTGATGGACCAGCAGATCGTGGACGAAGGCGTAGATGCCGCCATAGACGGTGATGCCCAGCGCCATCCACCACAGCGGTTCCCACCACAGCCCGACGACGAACATCACGATCGGCACGATCGCGAAGACGATCGCATACAGGTCGTTCTTCTCGAACCAGCCCTCATGCGGCTCGTGGTGCGACCGGTGCCAGCCCCAGCCCCAGCCGTGCATGACGTATTTATGCGCCGCCCAGGCGAAGCATTCCATGAACACGACCATGCCGACGACCAGCGCGATCTTTTCCCACCAGGACATTCGACTCGAACTCCGCGACCCACGCAAAGGGGCCGATGCAGCGACTTCGGTAAGTGTTTCCCTTACGCCTCGCCGCCTTGGGACGCGAGCCCCCCCATGCGTTCGAGGAAACGGGTAGGGCGGTCGCGATAGCTGCCCTCGGCATAGATGGTGTACCCGACCCGTGCCGCCAACCGCAGCGACGCGATATTGGCAGGATCGATGATGCATACCGTGCGCGGCAGCCGCGCATCCGCCCAGCCGAACAGCGCCGCCAATGCCTCCGCGGCATAGCCATGGCCGTGGGCGTGACCGAGGAATGCCCAGCCGACCTCCGGCGTCCCGGTGAAGTCCGGCACCGTCTCCCGCCGCGAGTCCATGATCCCGACCGAGCCCAGATACCGGCCGCTGCCCGCCTCGCGCACCGTCCAGTGGCCGTAGCCGCAGTGCTGCCAGTGACCGATATAGCGCAGCAGCCGGTGCCACACCTCTTCGGGCGTGAAGATGCGGCCGACGATCGCCTCGTACACTGCCGGATCGGCCCATAACGACACCATGTCGGCATGATCCCCGGCCACGGGCGGGGTCAGGATCAACCGGGCGGAGGTCAGCGTCGGCGGGGTCATGGCATAGCCTGAATTTGATCCAAGTTATTGTGAAAAAGCCGTTTTCGGTCCGGATCGGCAACGACTTTGCGACGATTCACGAGTTTCCCGTCCTGTCATCGAACCATCCAGACGGAGAAATTCCATGTACTATCATGACAAGCGGCTCCAGTATCCGGTCACCGTCGACAAGCCCGATCCGCGGTTCGCGCGGATGCTGCAACAGGCGATCGGCGGGGTCGAGGGCGAGATCCGCGTCTGCATGCAGTATTTCTTCCAGGCATGGGGCAATCGCGCGCCGACCACCAAATATCGCGACATGCTGCTCCACACCGCGACCGAGGAGATCGGCCATATCGAGATGCTGGCGACCGCGGTCGCGCTCAATCTCGACAAGGCCCCTGCCTCGTTGCAGGAAGAGGGCGCGGCCGACGGTATCGTCGGGGCGGTGATGGGTGGCGGCAATGGCCGGCACGCGATCGAGGGCATGATCCACAAGAACCTGCTGTCGGGCGGCCTCGCGGCGATGCCGATGGATTCGGATGGTGTGCCGTTCAACATGAGCCACATCTATGCCAGCGGCAACGTGGCCGCCGACATGTACTGCAACGTCGCGGCGGAAAGCACCGGCCGTGTGCTGGCGGTGCGGTTGTTCAATGCCGCCGAGGACGAGGGCATGAAGAAGATGCTCCACTACATGATCGCGCGCGACACGATGCACCAGCAGCAATGGCTGGCGGTGCTGGAGGAACTGGGTGGCCCGTCCGCCAACCTGCCGGTCCCCAATTCCTTCCCGCAGAGCGAGGAGGATCAGGCCAACAACTATAACTTCTACGCGACAGCGGTGGACGGGTCGGTGCCGGACGGCCGCTGGACGAGCGGCCCGTCGATCGACGGGCGCGGTGAGTTCACGGTGTTCCAGAACAAGCCACTGGGCGAGGAACCGATCCTCGGCCCCGCCCGCCCGGACAGCGGCGCGCAGGACAAGCAGATCGGTTGACCACCGCCGAGGAGCAATCCGGGGTGTCGCACCAGCAGCCCCCGGATTGTCCCGTCAGCGTATGATCCGGATATGATGACGTAAAGCCTGCCCCACCGTCGTTGCGAGCGCAGCGAAGCAATCCAGAGCCCGGTGCGGGACGCCTTGGCTTGCTTCGCTACGCTCGCACCGACGGGATGGGTTAGGCCGATGTCATCCCGTCTGTGCCGGCAATGACGGCGTCGCGAACTAACCCGACCTTACCGTGTCACCTGCCAATTGGCCTCGTCCAGCGCCGCCTCGGCGACGGTGCCCAGATGCGCGGCCAATCCCTGAAAGATCGGGATGGTGAAGGTGACGATCACCGGGTCCCCCTCCGGTTCCTTGAAGGTCAGGACCACGAACCGTGTGCCGGTTTCGTCGATCATGAGGCCCGCCTCGATCGCGCCGGGGCCGCTGGGGCTGATGACGATCTCCGCCATGGTTCAGCTCGGGTGCGCGGCGCTGTCGGCGGCGTCGCTCGTATCTTCGGTCGGGATCGCCACATCGGGGTCGACCGGACGATCATCGTCCTCGCCAAGCCGCATTTGCTCATAGGCGATTTCAAGGTCCGCGACGCCTGACCCGGTCGGCTGGATCGGCAGGTCGCCGAAGCCCTCCGGACCCGAGCCGGCGGGGCGGGGCGCGTCGAAATCGGATCGGGGATCGGTCGGGTCGGGCATGTCACTCTCCTAGCTGGATACGCTCAACGCATCAGCCGCCGTTCCGCACCATCGCTGTCGCGACGGGCGGTACAGGGTCAAAGCCGCCGGCCGACCCGAACCAGCCCGACCAGCGCCAGCATCCCGACCAACAGGATACCCGCTCCTGCCTCGTACCAGAATGTCGCCAGCATATCCGTCATTGCCATCCCTCATGATGCTGCAATGCAATATGGACATGAATTGTTACGATCCGGTAGTCATAATCGCGATCATCAGGACCATTTCCGGCACGGCTCGCCACTATTTTACGGGCGAGCCTTCCAGTTCGCGCTCGCGCCCCTTCTGCTCGTCGCCCTCTTCGTCCGCCGCCATCGCCTCGTTGCAGTCGGTCAGATTGGCCTGACCGGGCGCGCAGGGCACCTCGTCCGGACGCGGCCCGCCATGGCTGACGCGGTAGCCGAGGAAGCAGATCGCGACGATCACCATCAGGATCAGGCTCAGCTTCACGTCGAACGAGCGTTGGGGGTTGCGGTCGTCTGCCATGGGGCCTCCATCCGGCGAGCATGGCCGGATGCTGTGATGCTAGATCACACGATGGGCGATGCCTAGCCGTCCCGGCCGTGCTGCCGGAGCGATCTTGCACCCAAGTCGTTGATGCGGCTGACAACGACAGACAGGAAACCCATGCGCGATCCCCGCACCAGCCAGCCGACCAGTTTCCCGGACGAGCCGCAACAGCCCCGCCCCGGGCTGGAAACCACGATGCGGACCAAGCCCGATCATGGCGAGGACAGCTATGTCGGCAAGGGCCTGCTCGCCGGAAGGGTGGCACTGGTCACCGGCGGCGATTCGGGGATCGGCCGCGCGGTCGCGATCGCCTATGCCCGCGAGGGCGCCGACGTCGCGATCTCCTACCTCGCCGAGGAACAGGCCGATGCCGACGAGACCCGCGACTGGGTGGAAAAGGCGGGCCGTCGCTGCATCCAGTTGCCCGGCGACATCCGCGACCGCGATCATTGCGCCGCGCTGGTCGAGCGGATGGTGGCCGAACTCGGCGGGATCGACATCCTCGTCAACAACGCCGCCGCGCAGACGATCAATGAAGACCTCGCCGATATCGACGACGACGAGATGCAGGGCGCGTTCGCCGCTAACGTCTATGCGATGGTGCGGCTGGCCAAGGCGGCGGTGCCGCACATGAAGCCGGGCGGATCGATCGTGAACTCCACCAGCGTGCAGGCGAAGGTCGCGACCGAGAACATGATCGTCTATTCGACGACCAAGGGCGCGATCGCCAGCCTGACGATCGGCCTGTCCAACCTGCTCGCGCCGCAGGGCATCCGCGTCAATTGCGTCGCGCCGGGGCCGGTGTGGACGCCGATCCAGCCGATCGCGAAACCGTCGGACGAACTGGAGACGCTGGGCAGCAACACCCCGCTCGGCCGCGCCGGCCAGCCCGCCGAACTCGCCCCTGCCTATGTCCTGCTCGCCTCCGACGAGGGCAGCTACATCACCGGTGCGCTGATCCCGGTGACGGGCGGGATGCCGATGCTCTGAACGCCGGTCCACGACCGATCCCACTGCCCGACCCATGGAGACGATGATGACCGACGACACCGCCGTTCAGGCCCGCCAGCGCGAGATCGCCAGCGAGCACCTGCTGTTCAAGCTGATGGAATATGTCGAGGCGCGCCATCCGGGGCTGCTCGATTTCATGGAAGCCAGTCTCGATCATCTCGGCGATCCCGCCACCGACGGGACCAAGGACGACGAGGGGGTACGGGAAATCGCCCGCCGCATGATCGTCGGGGCGCGCAAGCAAGGGGTCGACTGACCACCGGTCCCTTCGTCCTTGCCAGCGCAGCGAAGCAATCCGGACGCCGGATTGCTTCGCTGCATCCTCATTCATGATCCCCCTCGCGCAGCACATCCTCGATCGTCTCCACCGGCACCCCGAACGCGCCGGCAAGCCCCGTGATCGAGGCACCCCGCTTCGCCAGCGCGCGGATGCGGTCGGCGTCGACGACGGTAGTGTAGCCGCGCGTGTCGCGCTGTTCGCGCACCACGTCCTTGCGACCCGATCCACGATGACGACGGGCGGCTGCGCCGTGCGGATCGGCGGCGGCCTGCCGTTCCTCGTCCAGCCTGCGCTGTTCGCGAGCAGCCTCGCGCGCTTTCGTTTCCTCCTCGCGGCGGGCGGCGCGTTCCTCCATCCGGGCGGCCATCGCCGCGTCGCGGTCACCGCCCCGCGCCTCGCGCGCGGCAGCGCGGGCGGCCGCCCGGTCGGCCGGACTGTCGTTGCTCCTGATCCGGAAGGGAGGTGAGGGGGATGCGCCCCAGCTCTTGTCCGCCATGATCGCCCCCGTGCCTCAGGCGGCGTGAAGGGGGCGGAACAGGCGGCCACCCTCGACCACCATCACCACCGCGAGCACGGCGAGGCCGATGCACAGATAACCGATCGCCAGCGGCCAGGTCGTGCCATCGTACGACTGCCCGATCAGCGATCCCACCGCGACCGCGCCGACGCTGGTGATGAAGCCCTGGATCGACGAGGCGGTCCCCGCAATGTGCCCCACCGGCTCCATCGCCATCGCCCCGAAGTTCGATCCGCACAGCCCGATGCAGGTCATGCTGAGCGCCTGGAAGATCATGTAGGTGACCAGCGTCTCATGACCGCTGCCGATCACCCCCAGATGCACGACCGACAGCGCGATCAGCCCCAGCACTGCGGCTTGCGAGATCAGACGGGTGCCGAGCCGTTCGACCAGCCGGCTGTTGGCGAACGACGCGCATCCCATCGAAAAGGCGCAGAGCGCGAACAGCAGCGTGAACCGCTCGCCCGCGCCGAATTCGTCGACGAAGATCTGCTGCGCGGACGAGACGAAGGCGATGATCCCGCCGAACGTCAGCGCCGCCGCCAGCGCGTACCCCGCCGAGAACCGGTTGGTCAGCGTCAGCCGGTACGCACGGCCCAGCGACGCGAACGACAGCGGCGACCGGCGCTCCACCGGCAGCGTCTCATCCAGTCGTGTCGCCGCCCACACCAGCACGAATGCGGCGAACCCCGCCAGCGCGTAGAAGATGAACCGCCACGGCCCGATGCCGAGCAGCAACTGCCCCAGCCCCGGTGCCATAATCGGGACGAGGAAGAAGATCATCTGCGCCACCGACAGCGTCCGCGCCATCTGCCGGCCGGCGAAGCGGTCGCGCACGATCGCCACCGCCAGCACGCGGGTGGACGCCGACATCAGTCCCTGCAGCACCCGCGCGCCGAGCAGCGCGACGAAGGTCTGCGATCCCGCCGCGAAGATGCTGGCCGCGACGAACCCCGCCAGTGTGACGAACAGGATCGGCCGCCGCCCGAACCGGTCGGCCAGCGGACCATAGACCAGCTGCCCCGCCCCGAACCCGAGCATATAGGCGGTGATGATCCACTGCCGGTGATTGGCGGTGGCGATGTTCAACTGGTGGCCGATATCCGCCAGCGCGGGCAGCATCAGGTCCACCCCCAGCGCGTTGACCGCCATCAGCGCCGCGACGAAGGCGACGAATTCGCGCGGGTGCATCGCTGCGTCAGGGTTCCTGCCGTTCATTGCCCCCGACTAGGGCGATGATGCGCGATCGGCAATGGCGGCCTCTATCGGGTGAAGGGCCTGCCTATCTGCCGCCCCGGGCCTCGATCACCCCGCGCAGCTTGGGCGTCTCTTCCAGCGACTGACCGGCATATTCACGCAGACCCCATGCGCCATAGCGGGTGATCGGACCGGTCGCGGCGTAGAGCGCGAACAGATCGCCGCCGCTGACCGCCCCCCATTCCTTCAGGTAATCGGCATAGATCGCCGCCATGCGCGGATCGCGGTTGATCGCCTTGACCAGATCGATCCGCTCCGGATCGACGAGGTGCTGGCCTCCTTCATACGCGATCAGGCGCTTGCCGGTGCGCTTGGCGAGCGCGGCATAGGCGGTCGCTTCCTTGGCGATGATCGAATGTGCCGCCGTCGCCAGCCGCTCGACCTGTGGTCCCGCCCCGGTACCGCCGGTCGCCAGATCGATCGAGAAATAGGGTGCGATGGCGATGGCATCGACACTGCCGCGCAGCTTGCCGCCGTTCCAGTCCATCAGGATTTCGCCCACCCACGGATTGCCCGCCTGCGTCGCGACGACGCGGACCAGGTCGCGCGGACGATCCGCATAGACCTTCGACCAGACCGCCATCAGGTCGATGATCCGCTGCGCATAACGATATTGCGCGGCCTGGAACGCGTTTTCGGACAGGTTCGCCGCCACGCCTTCCTTCTGCGACTGATGCGCCTGCCCGAACTGGTAGTTCCACACCTCGTTCGACAGTTCCACATAGACCGGCCGGCCGGCGGGCACCTGATCGTGGACCATCTGCGCCATGCGCTGCTGGTAATCGGCGTCGGCGTTCAGCGGTACGGTGAACCACGGGCTCGCGCCGACGGCATTGGTCAGCCCGATCTGGTATTCCAGTGCGATCCCGTCGCTGCCGCCGACCGATACGCCACGGGGCTGGCCACGCGTCGCCCAGGTCACGGCGGCGGGATTGCCGTTGGCGCTCGACCAGTCGAGGAAGCGCAGCACGCCGAAGGGCTTCAGGTAATCGATCAGCTGCGTCGTGAAGACCGCGTCGGGTGCGTCGGTGCGCAACCGGCAGTCGAGATCGCGGACCGGATCGGCCGCGCTCGACGATTTCAGTTCCAGCCAGACGCGGGGCGGCTTGCCCGCTTTCCATGAGAAATCGAGCTTGTGATCGCCGGGAAACGGTGCCGATGCCAGCTCGCCGCCGGCGCTCAGCGACCCCGTACCCTTCCACGTGCAGCGCGTCGCGGTCTTGCCGCCGGTGTAGACGGACGCGGGGGGGATCAGGATCGCGTTCAGCGTATGTCCCGGCTCCACCGATTTCGGCATCCCGTCCGGCCGCACCCGATCGCTCGGAATCTGTTTCCAGTTGTCGAGCCAGCCAACGCTCATCGCCTGATTGGCGAAGGTCGGTTCGTTCTGCCAGTAGTTTACGGGCGCGACGTTGACCCCGATCTTCGAGCTGCCGCCCGCGGTCGGGGCGGTACCGGATGCATCTCTCGGTCCGGCGGCAAGGACCGCGGCGGCAAGGGCGATCGCCCCGCCCGCGGCGGTCAGGCTCAGCATTCGCATCGTCGGGCTCCCGTCGTGATATCGGTTGCCCGCCATCGCCCGCAGGGCCGCCGCTGGCAAGCCGGTTGCGGCAGCGGGGGCGGATGGCGGGGCGGGACGGCCGATCCGGCCACATCGGCAGACAGCGAAAACGGCGGAGGCGATTGCCATCGGCGTCGATTGCGGCAGACATAGCGGCTATGCCCGTGGCGCCGCAGCGCGCGGGACACGCAACAACAGGGGACAGGACATGTCGATCATCGGACCGCGCAAGCAACTGGGGGCACATGCGCCGCCGGGCCAGACGCTGGCCAAGACGCTGGGCTGGCCGCACCTGATCGCGCTGGGGGTGGGCGCGATCGTGGGGACGGGCATCTATACGCTGACCGGGGTCGGGGCGGAGCGGGCGGGGCCGGCGGTGATCCTGGCCTTCGCGATCGCGGGGGCGGTGTGCGCCTGCGCCGCGCTGGCCTATGCCGAGCTGGCGACGATGATCCCGGCCGCCGGCAGTGCCTATACCTTCACCTATACCGCGCTGGGCGAGGCGATCGCCTGGGTGGTGGGATGGAGCCTGATCCTGGAATATTCGCTGGCCTGCTCGACGGTAGCGGTCGGCTGGTCGGGCTATCTGGTCGGCTGGATACAGGCGGCGGGCATCGTCCTGCCACAGGCGCTGCTGGTGGGGCCGCACGCCGGCGGGATCATCAACCTGCCCGCGGTGCTGGTCGCGCTGGCGGTGATGGGGATGCTGGTGGCGGGCACGCGTGAAAGCGCGACGCTGAACATCGTGCTGGTCATCATCAAGCTGGTGGCGCTGACCGTCTTCGTCGTCTTCGCGATGCCGGCGTTCGATGCGGACAACCTCCACCCCTTCATGCCCTATGGCTTCGCCAGCGTGGAGCAGGGCGGCACCAAGCGCGGGGTGATGGCGGCGGCGGCGATCGTGTTCTTCGCCTTTTATGGCTTCGATGCGGTGGCGACCTCGGCAGAGGAGGCCAAGCGGCCCGGCCGCGACCTGACGATCGGGATCGTCGGATCGATGCTGGTGTGCACGGTGATCTACATGGCGGTCGCGGTGGCGGCGATCGGTGCGGTGCCGTTCCAGCAACTGGCTAATTCGCCCGAGCCGCTGGCGCTGGTGCTGCGGTCGCTGAACCAGCCCAAGGCGGCCTATCTGATCGCGCTGGCCGCGGTGGTCGCACTGCCGTCGGTCATCCTCGTGATGATGTACGGGCAAAGCCGCATCTTCTTCGTGATGGCGCGCGACGGCCTGTTGCCGCAGCAACTGGCGACCGTCAGCAAGCGGACCGGCGCGCCGACCCGGATCACGGTACTGACCGGCATCTCGATCGCGGCGGTGGCGGGTTTCTTCCGGCTCGACGAGATCGCCGAACTGGCCAATGCCGGCACGCTGATCGCGTTCATCGCGGTGGGCGCGTGCCTGATGGTCCTGCGCCGTACCGCGCCCGATGCACGGCGGCTGTTCCGCTGCCCGGCGCCCTATGTGGTCGGCACGCTGGCGATCCTGGGCTGCCTGTACCTGCTCTATAGCCTGCCGGGCACGACGCTGTTCCGGTTCTGCATCTGGAACGCGATCGGGCTGGTCTTCTACGTCGCCTATGGCCGTCGCCACAGCTTTGCGCGGCGGGGCGAACCGGCCTGACGCCGGGCTGGCGGCGCGGGCGGGTCAGACCCGTGCCACGCGCCGTGCCGCCAGCGCGACGAGGATCATCAGGCCGGCCAGTATCCAGAACGCGCCCGGCAGGCCGATCCGCTGTGCCACCAGCCCGATCCCCGCCGGGCCGGCGAGGATGCCGGCGTAACCGAGGGTGGTGACGGCGGCGATGGCGATCGGGGGCGGCATCGTCCGTTGCCGCCCGGCGGCGCTGAACAGCACCGGCACGATGTTCGACGCGCCGAGCCCGATCGCGGCGAACCCCGCCATCGCGATCGTTGACGGTCCTGCGAGCAGCAGCACGAACCCCGACGCGGTAAGGATACCGCCGCCGAACAGGATGCGGGCCGCGCCCAGCCGGCGCACCGCCCGGTCCCCCGCCAGCCGCCCCACCGTCATCGCGATCGCGAAGATCATGTAGCCGAGCCCGCCCTGTGCCAGCCCAACCAGACCCATGCCGGTGACGAGCAGCGCCCCCCAGTCGAGGATCGCGCCCTCGACCAGAAAGGTCGTCGCGGCGAGCAGGGCGAGCAGCAGCACGACACCATGTGGCCATGCCAGCGGAGTCGGATCGCCCCGTGCCGCCAGCAGGCGGGGCGCGGCGACCGCCAGTGCGGTCAGCGCCACCCCGGTGGCGACCATCGTGCCGGCAAAGGGCGACAGCCCGGCCGCCAGCAACGCGGTCATCCCGCCCGCGCCGGCAAAGCCGCCGATGCTGAACAGCGCATGGAATCCCGACATCAGCGGCCGGGCGGCGCGCCGTTCCACCTCGACCGCGTGGACGTTCATCGCCACGTCGATCGTGCCCAGCGCCGCGCCGAATCCGAACAGCGCGACCGCCAGCGTCGCCACGCCGTCCGCGACCGCCAGCGCCGGCAGCAGCAGCGCCAGCAGGGTGCCGCCGCCCAGGATCATCGGCCGGCTGCCCCGCCGTGCCGCCAGCGCGCCGGTAACCGGCATCGCCACCACCGAACCGATGCCCAGGTTGAGCAGCAACAGGCCGAGCGTCGCGTCGTCGATGCCCGCGCGCGCCTTGGCGAACGGTACCATCGGCGCCCAGCACGCCATCACGAAGCCGGCGACCAGAAATGCCAAGCGCGTGGCCAGCCGTGCGCCGGGGGGATCGGACGGGGGAGGTCGGGTCATCGCGGCCCTCAATCCACCCGCATGGCCTCGGCCGCCAGCACCTCCGCCTCGACCAGCAGCGCATCGTCGCTGGCGTGGGTCGACACCCTCTCGCGCCCGATCAGGACCAGCACGGGCACCGCCAGCGGCGACACCCGGTCGAGCGCGACGTGCAGCATCGTGCCGCCCGCCCGGTCGAGCAGATGCGCCAGCCGCCCGACATCGGTCATCCGCGCGCGGGCATCGTCCCACGCCGCCTGCAACAGCAGATGCGTCGGTTCGTATTTGCGCAGCACGTCGTAGATCAGATCGGTGGAGAAGGTGACCTGCCGCCCGGTCTTGCGCTTGCCGGGATGCTGGCGGTCGACGAGGCCACCGATCACCGCGACCTCGCGGAACGCGCGTTTCAGCAGGTGCGACTGCTGCACCCATTCGACGAATTCATGTTCGAGAATATCGGCGGAAAACAGTGCGGCGGGATCGGTGATCGGCTCCAGCCCGAAACACGCGATCGCATAGTCGTTGGCGACGAACCCCAGCGGTCGCAGCCCCTGCATCTCCATCCGCCGGGTCAGCAACATGCCGAGCGACTGGTGCGCGTTCCACCCCTCGAACCCATAGGCGACCATGTAATACCGCCCCTCGCGCGGGAAGGTTTCGACCAGCAACTGGCCCGGTTTCGGCAGGACGGAGCGACGCTCGTGGATTTCCAGCCACTCGCGCACGTCGGCGGGGAAGCGCCCCCATTCCGCCGAACTCGACAGGAAATCGCGCACCCGGTCGGCGAGGCTGGTTGACAGCGGCATCCGGCTGCCGCCGTAGCTGGGCACGCGGGCGGGGCGTGACGTGGCGCGGACGATCAGATCCTCGGTATCGATCTTCTCCACTTCCAGGCTGAGCCCGGCGAAGAAGAAGGTGTCGCCATGCGACAGCGTGGCGGCGAACCCCTCCTCCACCTTGCCCAGATTGCGGCCGTTGCGGAAGCGGACGGTGAGCATGGTCGATTCGACGATGATGCCGGCGTTCAGCCGGTGCTGCGCGACGAACTTCGGATGCGCGACGCGCCATGTCCCGTCCGGCTCCTCCACCAGCCGGCGGAACCGGTCATAGGCGCGCAGGGAATAGCCGCCGTCGCGGATGAAGCCGAGCACGCGGTCGAACACCTCGTCGGTCAGCGCCGAATAGGGCAGGGCGGAGCGGATTTCGTCCAGCAACGCGTCCGGCCGGAACGGCGCGGCGCAGGCGCAGGCCATCACATGCTGCGCCAGCACGTCGAGCGTGCCGGGGCGGAACAGGTCGGGGTCGAGTTCGCCGGCCTCCACCGCATCCAGCGCGGCGCGCGCCTCCAGATATTCGAAGCGGTTGCCGGGCACGAGGATCGCTTGCGACGCCTCGTCCAGCCGGTGGTTGGCGCGGCCGATCCGCTGGAGCAGCCGCGAAGATCCCTTGGGCGCGCCCATCTGGATCACGCAGTCGACATCGCCCCAGTCGACCCCCAGATCGAGGCTGGCGGTGGCGACCAGCGCGCGCAGCCGGCCATCCGCCATCGCGCCTTCCACCTTGCGCCGCGCCTCCAGCGACAGGCTGCCGTGATGGACGCCGATCGGCAGTCCCTTGTCGTTCGCCTTCCACAAATCCTGAAAGATCAGCTCGGCGAGGCTGCGGGTGTTGCAGAAGACGATGGTGGTGCGATGCGCCTCGATCTCGCGCATCACCTGTTGCGCGGCATAGCGGCCGGAATGGCCCGCCCAGGGCACCCGGTCCTCGGGCAGCAATATCTCGATCACCGGATCGGCCCCCGCCTCGCCGATCACCAGGCGGACGGTGTCGATGTCGCCATCCGGCGCCAGCCAGGCGCGATAGCCGTCGGGATCCGCCACCGTCGCCGACAGCGCGACGCGGCGCAGGGTCGGCGACAGCCGCTGCAACCGCGCCATCGACAGCGCCAGCAGGTCGCCGCGCTTGCCGGTGGCGAAGGCATGGACCTCGTCGATCACGATCGTGCGCAGGCCGGCGAACATCGTCGCGGCATCGGGATAGGACAGCAGCAGCGACAGCGATTCGGGGGTGGTCAGCAGGATGTGCGGCGGCTTCACCCGTTGCCGCGCCTTGCGGTCGGAGGGGGTGTCGCCGGTCCGCGTCTCGACCCGGATATCCAGCCCCATCTCCTCGACCGGGCCGATCAGGTTGCGCTGGATGTCGACTGCCAGCGCCTTCAGCGGCGAGACGTAGAGCGTGTGCAGCCCCTCGACGGGCGACTCGATCAGTTCGGTCAGCGTCGGCAGGAATCCCGCCAGCGTCTTGCCCGCGCCGGTGGTGGCGACCAGCAGCGCATGGTGCCCGGCGCGGCCCTCCGCCAGCATCGCCAGTTGATGCCGGCGCGGCGCCCAGCCGCGCGTCGCGAACCATGCGGCAAGGGGGGCGGGAAGATCCATTCGTTCTTGCATGTAGGCACGCGGGCGGGATTGGGGAACGGCAGATGCCGATATCGCCCCGTCACCGCCTGCGCGGTCCCTAGCCGGCGTGCGGGGTCGGCACCGGGGTGGGCAGGCTGTCGTCCGGCAGGGGCGGGGTATCGAGGCGGCCATCGCTGAACCCCTTCAGCCACCGTTGCCGCTTCACCAGGTCGACGCCCGGCAGATAGGGGCAATCCACCGCCAGCCGGTTGCCGTCCCGACCGGCACGATGGCCCTCCCCGTAGATCGCGTCGTCGTCCTGAACGCCCATGTTTCGCTCCCCTCGGCTGGCTGCGGCCATCCGTCATCCAACGCGGCGGGCGCAGGTTCGGGCCAGTCCGTTGTCGCGGGACGGTGAACGACGGTGCCGGTCCGACGTTGATGCCGGATGAAATACAGGCACTCCACCGCCGGTCGGCCGCCGCCGACGGATGTTCAGCAGGCGCATCTTTCCCTCACGATGGGCAAGCGGATGCGCCTTGCCGTGGATGTGCGGGTGACGCCGCGGGGCCTGCTGGCGATCGGTGGCCTCGTCTCGGCGATCCTGTTGTCCACGGCCGCGCTGGTCCATACCGCGCGGCGACCGGCCTGACGGCAAGGGGGCCGCGGACCTTTCGATCCGCGACCCCCCGTTTCCGTAATCCGAAGCGATGCCGTCAGGCGTAACGGACCCGCGTGGTGCGACGACGATAGCGGGCGGCACCGCCGACCATCGCGAAACCGGCGAACATCATCATCCAGGTCGCCGGTTCGGGGATAGCGGCGGTGACCTCGTCATAGGTGACGGTCAGCGTGCCGCCGACCCACTGCGCATCGGGCGATACCAGGGTATCGTTGAAATCCTCGAAATATTCGAGCCGCAGGATACCATCGGTCCCGACGGCGAAGTCCAGCCCCAGGCCGGTCAGGTTTACCGCCCCGAAATAGCGGGCCGTGCCGGGCCGCCTATCATCCAGACCGGGATTGAGGGACACGCCATCGCCATCGGTATCCGAGCCGGTAAGCGCTACCGACGCCTCCGACAGGAAGCTCGGTGAAAAGGCGGTGATGGTGACATCGAACGCGATGGCGGTGATCCGCGACAGCCCGCCGATGTTGAACGTCTGCACGGTGTTCTGGTCATTGGCGAACATGCCATAGCTCTGCGCGCCGGTGACATCGACGACCAGCGTCGCGGCCTCGGCCTGCGATACCGGCAGGGTGGTTCCCAGAAGGGCAGCGGCGATCACGTATCGAATGGTCTTCCCCATCACGGTTCTCCCTGTTCGGCCTCGACGGTAAATCCGGGGGAGGTGGCAGGAGAACGACCCGATGGGTCACTGCCAGACGCTCGGGATCGAGTACCGACAGCGATCATGACATAAATCGCGATCACCTCAAGGGGTGATTAACGGCTTGTTCATATACTGGATCAAGGACGCCGGTGATCATACGATGGTGGGTCCGCCGGGGCTCGAACCCGGGACCTCTCGATTAAAAGTCGCTTGCTCTACCGACTGAGCTACGGACCCCCGCCATCGACCCGCGCACCTAGGGGCGAGGGACGCGCCGGTCAACCTGTCCCAGCAACTGCCGCATCGTCCGCCCGGTGACGGGATCGCGCCACCCCGGTGCGATGCGGGCGAGCGGCGCGAGGACGAAGCGGCGCTGGCGGAAGGCGGGGTGGGGGATCGCGAGCGTCCGCGTGCCCCAGCGGCCGCCCGACCAGAGGACGATATCGAGATCGATCGGTCGCGCGCCCCAGCGGCGGCCGGGGCGGCGGCCCATCCCCCGTTCGATCGCCTTCAGCCGGGCGAGCAGGGCGGGGGGCGGCTCGTCGCTCGCCACCAGCGCGGCGGCGTTGGCGAAGCGGCGAATGGAGGGGCCGAGCGGCGCGGTGGCGATGACCGGCGAGACGGCGACGATGCCGCCGATCCGGGCCAGTGCCGCCCGGATCGCATCGGCGGGGCCGCCGTGAGGCCCGCGACGGTTGCCGCCGAGCGCGATCGCATAGGTCGCGGTCACAACTGATGCCCGGTCCGGTCGCGCTTGGTGGCGAGATAGCGTTCGTTGTGCGGATTGGGTGGTAGGTGATGGGGGATGCGTTCGACCACCATGGTCCCCGCCGCCTCCAGCCCCGCGACCTTGGCGGGGTTGTTGGTCAGCAGCCGGACCCGGTCCTGCCCCAGCAGCGCCAGCATCCGCGCCGCCACCCCAAAATCGCGGGCATCGACCGCGAAGCCGAGCCGGGTGTTGGCGTCGACCGTGTCGAACCCCTGATCCTGCAACCGGTAGGCGCGCAGCTTGTTGACGAGGCCGATGCCGCGCCCCTCCTGCCGCAGATAGAGCAGGATGCCCCAGCCATGCGCGGCGATCGCATCGATGGCGGCCTGAAGCTGCGGCCCGCAATCGCATTTCAGGCTGCCGAGCACGTCGCCGGTCAGGCATTCGCTGTGCAGCCGGACGAGCGGCGGGCGGCCATCGGGCTGGCCGATCAGCAGCGCGACATGCTCGTCACCGCTGTCGGGGGCGCGGAAGGCGACGATCTCCGCGTCCTCCGCCCCCGCCACCGGCAGGCGGGCGCGAGTGGCGATGCGCAACGCCGTCGCGTCCTGATGCCGGCCGATCGCGACCGGATCGATCGTCACGTCCGGATCGATGCCGTCGATGAAGAAGGCGGGCAGCAGCCCCGCGATCCGCGCCAGGCGGATCGCGGCCAGCGACGCGACCGGTCGGTCGATATACTCGGTACGGAACGGCCCCTTCAGCGGGGTTGCGAGGTCGAGCGCCGGATCGGCGAGCGCGACGGCGGTATCGAAGTCGAGCCACGGCGCAGGCGCGACCACCACCGGCAGGTCGGGATCGGCGGCGGCGAGCTGGTTGGTCAGTTTCAGCGTCGCCGCGCGGCCGCTGGAGATCAGCACCGGATAGCGGCCGGCGGGCGCGAAACCATCGAGCGCGCGGGCATCGGCGGTTTCCACCGCCAGCAGGGTCAGCGCATCCTCGCCGGCCGCATGGATCGCGATCGGCCAGCCGCGGCGGATCGCATCGATCGCCCGCGCCACGCTGCGCCCGTCGTTCGAGGCGCGCGCATCGGTCAAGCCGGGGCCATCGGTCAAAAGGCGAACTCGGTCATGATCGGGATATGATCGGACGGTTTCAGCCAGTTGCGGCAATCCTCGAATACGGTGTGGCCGGTCGCCTGCGCCGCCACGTCGCGGGTCGCCCACATATGATCGAGCCGGCGGCCGCGATCGGAGGCGGCCCAGTCCTTGGCGCGGTAGCTCCACCAGGTGTGGAGGCGCGCGGGGGCGGGGTGGAAATGGCGGCCGAGATCGACCCAGTCGCCCGCCGCCTGCAACGCCGCCAGCGTCTCCACCTCGACGGGCGTATGGCTGACGACGTCGAGCAGCTGCTTGTGACTCCACACATCCTCGGGCAGCGGCGCGATGTTGAAGTCGCCGGTCAGGATGGTGGGGCCGGCAAGGCCCGCCGACCAATCGGTCATCCGGCCGAGGAAATCGAGCTTCTGCCCGAATTTCGGGTTCGCCTCCCGATCGGGCACGTCGCCGCCGGCGGGGACATAGACATTCTCCAGCCGGACGCCGCCCGGCAGGCGGACACCCAGATGCCGCGCCTCCTGATTCGCCTGCCAGTCCAGCCGGTCGTCCGCCTCCAGCGGCACGCGCGACACGATCGCGACGCCGTGATGCATCCGCTGGCCGTGGACGATGATCCAGTCATACCCCAGCGCCCTGAACGCGGCGCGGGGGAAATCCTGATCCACGACCTTGGTTTCCTGCAGGCACAGGATATCCGGCTGCACATCCCGCAGGAAGCGTTCGACGATCTCGATCCGGAAACGGACCGAGTTGATGTTCCAGGATACGATCTTCACGTGCCGGTCCATAATGCCGCAGCGCCCGCCCGGAAAGTCATCGGCGGAAAGTCACGGTGGAAAGTCACGAACGTCGCATCCTACAGCCCCCCACGCGAAAGCGGCACAGGGCGGCACGGGGCGGCGGGCGGGGTCATCGCGCCCGGTCTGGCAGAACCGGCGGCTGTAGGACAGCGGCCGGTGGCCGGACACGAAAAGGCCCTCGCTCCGGGGGCATGGAACGAGGGCCGACTCAGCGTTCGTCACGCAGGCGGGATATGGGTCGAACCCCGGGCAACAGGGGGGAAATCCCGGGCGCCCCACATCCGCGAAACCGGCATTAGCGGCGCAAACCTGTCAGCCAGATGAATGGTCAGCAGAAACACCCTTTGTCGCCCGGCTTTCGCGACCAACCGAGTATCGCTGCTGCGAATCAGTTGCGCGCGGTGCGGCGCGGGTCGGTCCAGCGGAACGCATTGGCGGCGACCGGCGCGCCGTAGCGCTGGTTGGACAGGCGAATCGTGGTGCGGTTGTTCTGGCTGTCGAGCGCGACCCAGCCCTGCAGGCTCAACCCCGCCGGCGCGGCGGGGTTGCGCGCGAAGACCAGGGTGATGACGCCGTATTCGGGATGCTTGGGATCGCGCGCCTCCACCGAGACGAGCCGGCCGTCGCCCGGCACCATCTTCGCGAAGCCGGCGATGTCGCGTTTGGGATCGAGCAGCACGCCGAGCGGCGAGTTGCGGATCGGCCAGCGCTGCACCTGCCGCACCGAATAATCGACGAAGGTGAGCGCGCCGCCCTCCGCGACGATCAGCAGCGGCACGCCCTTTTCATACTGGAAGCGGATGTTGCCGGGCTGTTTCCAGGTCAGCGTGCCGGTCAGCACCTTGCCGTTGCGGTCGGCCTGGGTGAAATCCGCGGTCATCGTGGTGATGCCCTGCAGATGGCGCTGCACGGTGGCGAGGTCCGATGCCTGCGCGGCGGCGGGCACCGCGGCGGGCGCGGCGGCGATCAGGGCGAGGGGGGCTAATGGAACGATCGAGCGGAACACCATGCATACTCCTTGCTGCCGCCCATCTCGCGGCACCGGCTTGAACCCGTCGTGAACCCGCGACGCGGCGGCATGGTCCCTTGCCCTTTTCGGGGGCGTAGTCGGGGTGCGGGATGGCGACCGGATTTCGTGCGCAGACGCCAGCGTGTTCGCCTGTGCCCCGCCCGCCTATTACCGCGCCTGAATAGGGTCGAGTCGGTCTGACGTTCTCACTTCGGGTTTTCGATCGGGAAGGGCCGCCGCGCCACGCAAGGTCGGCTATCGCCGACCACCTCCCCGAGAGCGGCCCTTCTGCTGTCGCCCAATTGCGGACATTCGTGATCGATGCGACCTTGCACAGATGATCCTTTTCGACCCTGACGCTGAAAAACCTTTCGAAGCCTCCTTTGACGGTTGCTTCCCGTATAAAGATGCGTCCGCCTCGAAGCTCATCTGCCAAGGATGGGCAATCTCCCTTAATGCCGCCTTCTGTGTTTTGGATGAGCTATGCCGACCACCATATCCGCGCACTGTTTCGCAGGAGCGGTTACGAGAGCTTCTGTCCGAGTGGGCGGCTGGCCCCGATCACCCGCTCAAGGCTCCCGTTCTGCACGCTGCTAATGCCTTGATCGACGACGCGCCGCTCGTCTGGGAGCAAGGCGTCGAACTGATGAAGCAAGTCGGAAGCTACGATAGCCAGCGAGCCGCGCTTGGCATCGTCTACTTCGCTTCCGACTGCGACAGCACCGAAGGAAACGAGGCGCTCACAGAGACTGACAAGGAGATACGGGAGAGGTGGGACGCGAGAGGCGTCTGAGGCAACGTCCGCTCTCCGCCACTTTCAGACGTTCCGGCGCCGGCCGGTTCGGGTTGTGATGGCGGGCGGCATCGGCGGGGATCGGATGAATCATATCCGACCGGTGAGGGCGGCGGGATCAGCGGTGGGCCGATCCGCATCACCCCGCCCGCCCCGCCTCAGATCGCGTGGCCCTCGGTGTCGCGCAGTACCTCGCGGCGGCCGACATGGTCGGGGCGGCCGACGATGCCGTCCTTCTCCATCTTCTCGATCAGGCGGGCGGCGGAGTTGTAGCCGATGCGGAGCTGGCGCTGGAGCCAGCTGGTCGACGCCTTCTGCGATTCGCACACCAGCTGGATCGCGGCGCGATATTGCTGCTCCTCCGCCGAATCCTCACCCGTAGGCGCGCCTTCCAGCGCGAAGCTTTCCGCCGGTTCCTCGGTGACGGAGGAGATGTAGTCGGGCAGCCCCTGACCGCGCCAGTGATCCGCGACCGCGCGCACCTCGTCGTCGCTCATGAAGGGGCCGTGGACGCGGACGATGCCCTTGCCGCCGGGCATGTACAGCATGTCGCCGCGCCCCAGCAGCTGTTCGGCGCCCTGTTCGCCCAGGATGGTGCGCGAATCGATCTTGCTGGTGACGTGGAAGCTGATCCGGGTCGGCAGGTTCGCCTTGATGACGCCGGTGATGACGTCGACCGAGGGCCGCTGCGTCGCCATGATGAGGTGGATGCCCGCCGCGCGCGCCTTTTGCGCCAAACGCTGGATCAGGAATTCCACCTCCTTGCCCGCGGTCATCATCAGGTCGGCCAGCTCGTCGACCACCACCACGATCTGGGGCAGCGGATCATAGTCGAGCTTCTCCTCCTCGTAGATCGGCGCGCCGGTATCGGCGTTGTAGCCGGTCTGCACCTTGCGCCCCAACGGCTGGCCCTTCGCCTTGGCGGCGCGGACCTTGTCGTTGAAGCCCGCCAGGTTGCGCACACCGACCGAGGACATCTGGCGATAGCGGTCTTCCATCGTCTCCACCGCCCATTTGAGGGCGCGCACCGCCTTGGCCGGATCGGTGACCACCGGCGAGAGGAGATGGGGGATGTCGTCGTACATGATGAGTTCGAGCATCTTGGGATCGATCATGATCATGCGGCACTGGTTCGGCGTGAGCCGGTAGAGCAGCGACAGGATCATGCAGTTCAACCCCACCGACTTGCCCGAGCCGGTGGTGCCCGCGACCAGCAGGTGCGGCATCGGCGCGAGATCGGTGATGACGGGATCGCCGGCGATGTTCTTGCCGAGGATGATCGGAAGCTGCGCGGCCTGATCCTCGAACGCCTGGCTGCCGACCATCTCGTGGAACGACACGGTCTCGCGGCGGGCATTGGGCAGTTCGATGCCGATGACGTTGCGGCCGGGGATCACCGCCACGCGCGCCGAGATCGCCGACATGTTGCGCGCGATGTCGTCCGCCAGCGCGATGACGCGGCTGGCCTTGATGCCGGGCGCCGGTTCCAGTTCGTACATCGTCACGACCGGGCCGGGCCGCACCTCGATGATCGAGCCCTTGACGTGGAAATCGTCGAGGACGTTTTCGAGCAGGCGGGCGTTGCGCTCCAGCCCCGCCTTGTCGATCACGTTGCCGGCGGAGGGGGGCGCGGGGACGAGCAGGTCGAGCCCCGGCAGCACGTAATTGTCGGGCCGGTCGGTCGGTTGCTGGCGCTTGGGCGGGGCGGAGGCGAGGGTGGGCGCGGCCGGGCGATCGGCGATCACCGGCGCGGGGCGGGGGGCGGCGTCCTCGTCCGGGCGGGGCAGCGCGCGGCGTTTCAGGTCGAGGGGCTCGGGATCGGCATCCGGTTCGGCAACGTCGCCGGCATAGGGATCGTCGGCGTAAGCGGCGTCGGCATCGTCGCCGGCCATGACCGCGCGGCGCGGGCGGCGCAGGCGCCAGCGATGCTCCGACAGGTCGATCTCCAGACTGCGCGCCCAGATGACGACGCCCGCCACCCCCGCGACCAGCCCGACCGCGCGGGCGCCCCACAGCATCACCAGCGGCTCGCCGGTAAAGGCCAGCGCCCAGTCGGTCGCCCCCGCCACCGCGATGCCGACGATCCCGCCCCAGCCCGCCGGCAGCGCCAGCACCGCCGAGGTCGAGATGAAGGCGAGCGCGCTGGCCATCAGCGCCACGCCCAGCGTCGCGCCGCGCAGCATCCGGCCCCAGCGGCCTGGCGGCACATCGCGCCACAGGCGGGAGGCGACGATCGGGCCGACCGGCAGCAGCGCGGCGACGACGGGGCCGAACAGCGACAGCAACAGGTCCGCGATCCACGCGCCGGGCAGCCCCAGCAGGTTGGCCGCGCCCTGCCCGGCGGCGGTGTTGATGGCGGGATCGCCGGGATGATAACTGGCCAGCGCCAGCGCCAGCGCCAGCGTGACCACCCCGATCGCGACGGCGGCGATCAACGCGCCGCTGCGCACCGCACCGGCCTTCACCGTCTCGCGCCACAACGCCGGCTGCGCCTGGCTGGCCATCGCCCTGATTCCTTAGAAATATGATCCGGATTGAGGGGCGGAATCATCGGCCTTTGCGTTCATCCCGTCAAGTTTCCGGGAACATTGGCAGCCCGCCGCCGGGGGAGTAGGACGGACGCATGGACAACGATGTCATCATCCTCGGCGGCGGACTCGTCGGCTCGACGCTGGCGCTGGCGCTGGCCGCCTCCGGCCTGACCGCGGCGGTCGTCGACCCAGCCGATCCGGCGGTCACGCTCGCCCCCGGCTTCGACGGCCGCGCCTCCGCGATCGCGAGTGCGAGTGGGCGGATGCTGGAGGCGATCGGGATCGCGCCGGCGCTGGCGGGGCAGGGCTGCGCGATCCGGCAGATCCGGGTCAGCGACGGGCTGGAACCCGGCAAGCTCGATTTCGTGCCCGATGCCGACGACGGCGCGCTGGGCACGATGTACGAGAACAAGCTGCTGCGCCGGGCGCTGTTCGACGCCGCCACCGCCTCGCCCGCGATCGACCTGCGGATGAAGACCCGCGCGACCACGGTGGAACGCGGCCCGCACGGCGTGACCGCGACGCTGGACGACGGCAGCACGCTGCGCGCGCCGTTGCTGGTCGCGGCCGAGGGGCGGAATTCGCCGACGCGCGAGGGGGCGGGGATCAACGTGGCGCGCTGGTCCTACGATCATGCCGCGATCGTCGGCGCGTTCCACCACGAACGCCCGCACGAGGATATCGCCTTCGAGATATTCTATCCCGCCGGGCCGTTCGCGCTGCTGCCGCTGGTCGACGACGCGGTCGGCCACCGGTCGGCGATCGTGTGGTCGGTGAAGGCGGAACACGGGCCGGGGCTGGTCAAGCTGTCCGACCGGGGGTTCCTGGCGGAGGCATCGGCGCGGATGGGCGGGTTCCTGGGCGAACTGTCCGCGCCCAGCCCGCGCGCCAGCTATCCGCTGGGGTTCCACCATGCCGCGCGGATCACCGCGGACCGGCTGGTGCTGGTCGGCGATGCCGCGCACGGCATCCATCCGATCGCGGGACAGGGGCTGAACCTGGGGATGCGCGACGTGGCGGCATTGGCGGAGGTGCTGGTGGAGGGGCGGCGGCTCGGCCTCGACCTCGGCGATGCGCAGCTGCTGGCGCGGTATCAGCGGTGGCGCGGGCTGGATACGCTGGCGGTAGCGGCCGCGACCGATGGGCTGACCCGATTGTTCGGTGTGCCGGGGCGGACGGCCAGCGCGGTGCGGCGCTTCGGCATCTCCGCCGTCAACGCGATCCCGCCGCTCAAGAATCGCTTCATGGCGGAGGCACGCGGGGAAAGCGGCCAGTTGCCGCGATTGCTTCAGGGGTTGCCGGTCTGATCCCCGGTTAACGGGGCGGCAGGATTTTCGGGCTAGGGTAGTCGGCATGAACGACGACGACTCCCTGCACGGTCGCGACAAGCGCAGCAGCGTCATCATCCGCGCGAATATCGTCGTGGCGGGGATGCGCCTGGAGCGCCGCGTCCGCAATCTTTCGCTGCACGGTGCGTGCATCGACAACCAGAACGACCTGATCGTCGGCGCGACCGTCTATGTCTCGATGGGGACGCTGGACGATCTGGCCGCCGAGGTTATGTGGGCGAACCCGCGACTGGCGGGCCTGCGCTTCACGCTGCCGATCGACCTGGAGGCGGCACGGCGCCCGCGTGGAACGGGCACGGTGGCGAGCGCGGGCTGGATGCGCGACGTCGATAGCGCCTATCGCATCAGGGGCGGTCCCGCGCGCTAACGTCCGGCCGGCTCGCGTTCCAGCGCGTTCATCGCGGCATGGACGCGCGCCTCGGCTTCCTCGCGGGGCAGGCCGGGGGGGACGGGGGTGCCGAAACGCAACGTCGCCACCCCCGGCCGCTTCAGCCCGCGCCGTGGCCAGAGCACGCCGATATCGGTGGCGATCGGCACCGTCGGCAGCTTCAGCATCCGGTAGAGACCGGCGAAGCCGGGCTTGAGCGGCGGGCTTTCGCCGGGATCGACACGGGTGCCTTCGGGAAAGATCAGGATCGAGCGACCCTCGGCGCGGGCGGCGGTGGCGTCGCGCATCATCGATCGCATCGCCTGCGCCGATGCCTCGCGGTTCACCACGATCGCGCCGTAGCGCCGGGCCGACCATCCCCAGAAGGGCAGGCGGGCCAGTTCCTCCTTCAGCACGATCGCCGGGCCGTCCAGCCGGCTTTGCAGGTCCAGCGTCTCCCACATCGACTGGTGCTTGGCGGCATAGAAGACCGGGCCGGCGGGGCGTTCCCCCTCCACCCGGATGCGGATGCCCAGCAGCCACCGCACCGTCCAGCCGTGGAACCGGGTCCAGAAGCTGGCGTGGCGGATCATCGCGCGCCGCCCGAACGCCGCCGACAGCGGCGTGCTGAGCACGATCGGCACCGACAGGGTGTAGAAGACGACGGCGAACAGGATATTGCGGATGAGGACGATCATGATCCGATCCCCAGCCACAAGGCGACCCGGCGCAGCAAGAATTTATTATATTCGTTGACCAGCGTGCCGAGCCGCGGCGTGCCCGGCACCCCGTCGCCCAGCACGATGACATGGTTTCCCAGCACGGCGGCCAGCTCCATCCGCGCACGGGGCAGATGCCAGTCCGAGGTAACCAGCCGCACGACGCGGTAATCGTGCCTGCGGACCCAGGCGGCGGTCTCCTCCGCATTGGAACGGGTGTCGACCGCCTCCGCGCCCAGATCGATGCAGCAGGCGAACAGGGCGCGCGGCACATGATAGGTATGGGCGAGATCGCGAGGCCGCACCCCCGGCCCGACCCCGGTGACGAGCATCCGCCGCGCCTGATGCGCCTGCAACATCGCAAGGCCGCGATCGATGCGGCCCGGCCCGCCCGTGGGGACGACGATCGCGTCGCTGGTGTTGTTCTCCAGCGGGCCGGGCAGCGACACGGTGAAGGCGACGAACCCGAAGCACCAGCCGAGCACCAGCAGGGACAGCAAGCGCAGCATCACGCCAGCCGCCCCAGCATGGCGGCCACCGCACGCCAAGCCGCCGCGATCGCCAGCGCCGCCAGCGCGACCGGCAGCGCGGCCAGCACCGCCCAGTCGCGCGGGGCAAGCGCGGCACCGGCGATCAGGTCCGACCCCAGCGTGGCGACCGCGGCGTCGACCGGGACCAGCATCGCAAGCGCGCCGATGCCGCCGATCGCCGCTCCCGCCAGCACCGTGCCCGCGATCCGCCACCGGAAGGGGGCCGCCAGCTGGCGATCGGTGGCGCCGAGTGCGTGGATCACCGCGATCGTATCATGTCGGCGCATCAGGACGTGCCGCATGGCCCGGCCGGCGATCACGGGGATCGCCACCACCGGTAGCAGCACGAGGGCGGCGGCGACCCACTGCAACCGGCGCAGCAATCCGGCGACGGGGGCCAGCCAGCGATCGGCCCGGTCGATCCGGATCACCGCGACCGCGCCGCGCAGCCGGCGCTCGATCGCGGGCAGGGCGGCGGCATCGTCCAGATCGACGTCGATCATGGCGGGGATCAGAGCGGCGATCGGCAGCCCGGCGGCGTCTTCCCCCAGCCAGGGCCGCAACAGGCGCCGCAGCGTGGCGGGATCGACCGGGGTGGCGCGCACGACACCCGGCATGGCGCGCAGGAGGCCGAGCGCGCGATCAGCGGCGGCGGCGGGTACCTGCACCGTCAGCCGGCCGGCCTGCTGCCGGTCGAACATGCGGGCGCTGCCGGCGATGCCCAGCCCGAACCCGGTGGCGACGATCGCCACGAAGACGAGCATCGCCAGCAGCGCCGCGAGGGCCCGATCGCCGCGCGCCTCGGTGGGAAACCACGCGGGCCCCGGCGTCATGCCGGCACCGGTGGGGCGGGATCGGGGATGGCGGCGGGCGGCCGGGCGGCGGGATCGTGCAGCCGCCCCCGGTCCAGTCGCAGCATCCGTGCGCGGGGCAGGCGGGTGAACAACCGGCTGTCATGCGTCGCCATCACGACCGTGGTGGCATCATCGCCCAGTGTGCCGAGCAGGACCAGCAACCGGTCCGCGGCGGCGGGATCGACCATGCCGGCCGGTTCGTCCGCGACGACCAGCGCGGGGCGGGCGACGAAGGCGCGCGCGATCGCCACCTGCTGCCGCGCGCCTGCCGACAGGGCGGCGGGCGAGGCATGGGCATGGTCGGCCATGTCGATGCGGGCGAGCATCCCCGCCACCGCGCGGTCGATCCCGTCCGGGTGCAGGCCGGCGACCCGCAGCGGCAGCGCGACGTTCTCCGCCACCGACAGATGGGGCAGCAGCCGGCCGTCGCGATGGACCATGCCGATGCGACGGCGCAGGGCCGGCAACCGGTCGCGCGGCAGGGCCGTCACCTCCTCGCCGAACAGGTGCAGCGTGCCGCGGGTTGGCCGGCGGACCAGGCCGAGCAGATCGAGAAACGAGGTCTTGCCCGCGCCGCCGGGGCCGGTGAGCAGATAGAAGACGCCGGCGTGGAGCGAGACGGTGATGTCGGCCAGCACCTCGGGCGCGGTGTCAGCGGCTGACCCAGGATCGTCCGGGGCGACCATGGCCGGCACCGGGCGTGCGCCGGGCGCCGGTTCCGTACCCGTCGCATGGCGCAGGCCGACATTCTCGAACTGCACGATCGTCGTCATGGATGGCGCCAGCCTTCGCACGGGCGGGGCTGCGCTTCAAGCATGGCGGCGCGCTTGATGCTTGCCACGCGCCGAGGCCGCGTGGCACATCATGGCGCGAACGGCCATCATGGCCCTTTCCGTGAGCCATGCACCCCGCCCGATGATCCTCGAATGTCCCGAATGCAGCACCCGTTATCTGGTGCCGGATGCCGCGATCGGCCTGGAAGGGCGGACCGTGCGTTGCGCCAGTTGCCGGCACAGCTGGTTCCAGGCGCTGCCCGACACCGAACTGGAACTGGGCGCGGACCATGCGTTGCCGCCGGCCGACGCCCCCCCGGCCGAGCCTGAGCCCGCCCCGGCCGCTCCCGCCGCCATGGTGCCGGAGATGGGGCCGGCAACCGGGAACGAGGGCTGGGACGATGCCGAGGAGTCGTCGCGCGGCGGGCGGGTCGCCGCGATCGGCGCGTCGGGTTCCTACCCGCTGCCGGTGGCGGTGCCGCCACGGCGGCGGCGACGCCCGGCGCGACGCTGGGCGATCCTGGCGGTGCTGGCCGGGCTGGCGATGGTGGCGGCGGTGGCGGCGATCCTGTGGACGGGGGCGCCGGGCCTCGCGTCGCAGTTCGGCCTGTCGTTCGGACCGGGCGAATCGCCGCTGCGGCTGCGCGACAATCCGATCGAGCGGCGCGAGCTGGAGAATGGATCGGAACTGTTCGCGGTGAGCGGGCAGGTGCTCAACCCCTCCGCGACGCTGCAACGCATCCCCGATATCCGCGCGCAACTGCGCGATGCGGAGGGCAAGCTGGTCTATAGCTGGACGATCACGCCGGAACGGCGGACGCTGGCGCCGGGCGGGGCGATCGATTTCAATTCCGCCAAGCTGGACGTGCCGACCACGTCGCGGCGGCTGGAACTAAGCTTCGCAGGCGAGAACTGAAAACGAGAATGTGGCACGGTTTCGCCGATCGGGCATTGCCGGGCCGGATACCCTCTGCTAGGGGCGCTCGCCTACCAGCCGCCGGGTCTGATCCGGCGTGCATGACATGGGCGGCCATGGCGGAATTGGTAGACGCGCAACGTTGAGGTCGTTGTGGGCGAAAGCCCGTGGAAGTTCGAGTCTTCTTGGCCGCACCATATCTCCCTACCGGTGCAGACCGGTCCCCGCACAGGCTGCGACGGGCTTAAATCACTGATTTTACCGCGATGTGACCATAGCGGTTCTTTCCAGCCTACAATTGCTCTCATTGATGGCTGGCGAATGGGATGTTCGACGCGACCGGCAGGAGCCGGCACGTGCATGACCCATCCGTGTCGTGATGGTGAGGATCATGTGATGGACTGGTTTACCCGTGTTGCACCTATCAGGCAGAAGATGGCGGTCGTCGTGATGACGATGGCGGCATCGGTGGCGGCGGCGGCGCTGATCGGACTGGGATCGGCACTGGCGGGATATCCCTGGGTCGGATTCGGCGTCACGCTGGCGTTGATGGCGATCGTCGTGGTCGCCGGCCTGGCGATGCGGCGGGGCGTGTGCGATTCCTATGTCGGCACCGTCGTCCGCATGGAGGGGCTGGCCGCGGGCGATCTGGCATCGCCGATCGCGTTCACCGAATATCAGGACTGCGTCGGCCGGATGACCAAGGCGATGTTCACGTTCCGCGACACCGCGGTCGCCAATCAGGCCCATGCGGCGGCGCAGGCGGCGGTCGTGACGCTGCTGGGCAACCATCTCGCCAAGCTGCGCAGCGGCGACCTGACGACGCGGATCGAGGCCGATCTGCCGTCCGACTATGCGGTGCTGAAGGACAACTTCAACGATGCGGTCGACGCGATCCGCGACCTGACCGGCGCAGTGGCGGAAAGCGCGGCCGCGATCCGTACCGGCTCGGGCGAGATCGCGCAGGCATCGGAAAGCCTGGCGCGCCGTACCGAGAGCAACGCCGCGTCGCTGGAGGAAACCGCTGCGTCGGTGACGCAGATGGATGGCCGCCTGCGTGCGTCCGCCATGGCGGCGGTGCGGACGGTGGAGCGCGCCGATCAGGCGATCGCGACGGTCGGTGGTGGCCGCGCGGTGGCGGACGAGGCGGTGCAGGCGATGGGTCGCGTCAGCGACAGCGCCAAGGGCATCGATTCGGTGATCGAGGGGCTCGATAAGATCGCGTTCCAGACCCGGGTGCTGGCGATGAACGCCGCGGTCGAGGCCGGTCGGGCGGGTGATGCCGGCCGTGGCTTTGCGGTGGTGGCCGATCTCGTTTCCGCCCTCGCGATGCGCGCCGAGGAAGAAGCCAAGCGGGCACGTGACCAGCTAACGGTGACGCAGACCGACATCGTCACCGCGGTCGAGGCGGTCACCAAGGTCGACGCGGCGCTGGCCAACATCTCGGGCGACGTGGCGCAGGTCCACGAACTGCTGGCGACGATGGCGTCGGACAATCAGGCGCAGTCGGCGGCGATCACGGAGATATCCTCGGCGATCGGGACGATGGACCAGTCGACCCAGCAGAACGCCGCGATGGTGGAGGAAACCTCCGCTGCTGCGCGCAATCTGGCGGGTGAGGTCAGCCATCTCTCGGAACAGGCCAATCGCTTCAAGATCGGCGAGTCCGCTGCCTCGCATCGCCCGGCCACCCCGGCACGGCCTTCGATGGCGCAGAAGATCGCCTATGCCTCGCCCGTCCGGCCGCTGCCCGCCGCCGCCATCCCGGCAATGGTCCGTTCCGAGGATGACTGGAACGAGTTCTGACGAAGCGGTAGCACCCGTGGATCAAATCTGCGGGTGCTCCGCGTCGCCGGCCTCGTCACCGATCCAGTCACTGGCCCCGTTACTGGCGGCACGGCGCAGAAGGAGATAGCCGCACCCGGCTGCCAGCAGCGATCCCGCCAGCACGCCCAGCTTCACCCGGTCGCCGAGCAGCGGATCGCCGGGAAAGGCGAGCTGGCCGATGAACAGGCTCATCGTGAAGCCGATGCCGCCGAGCAGCGCGATGCCGTGGACCTGCCGCCACGACGCGCCGTCCGGTCGGGGGGCGAGGCCGAACCGGTCGGCCAGCCAGACGCTGCCCATGATCCCCGCCTGTTTGCCGACGAACAGTCCGGCGGCGATGCCCAGCACCAGTGGTTCGGCAAAGGTCGCCAGCCCGATCCCGCCCAGCGTGACGCCGGCATTGGCGAAGGCGAACAGCGGCACCACCACGAACGCGATCCACGGCGCCAGCGCATGTTCCAGCCTGACGAGCGGCGACCGGCCGCCGTCCCGCGCGGAAAGCGGGATCGCGAACGCCGCCAGCACGCCGGCGACGGTGGCATGGATGCCCGATCGCAGCACGCATACCCACAGCAGGGCGGCGAGCAGCAGATAGGGCGTCAGCGCGGTGACGCCGCGCCGGTTGAGCGCCGCCATCAGCGCCAGTAACCCCGCCGCCGCCGCGAGGGCGAACGCATCGAGCCCGTGGCTATAGGCCAGTGCGATGATCGCGACCGCGCCCATATCGTCGACCACCGCGACCGCCGTCAGGAACACCTTGAGCGACGCCGGCACACGCGGGCCGAGCAGCGCCATCACCCCGACCGCGAAGGCGATGTCGGTCGCCGCCGGAATCGCCCAGCCGCGCGCCAGCCCCGGGGTGCCCCCCGCGACCGCCAGATAGACCAAAGCGGGTACCGCCATCCCCGCCGCCGCCGCGATGAACGGCAGCGTCCGGGCCGCCGGGGTGGCGAGGCGCCCAACCAGCAGCTCGCGCTTGATCTCCAGTCCGACCAGCAGGAAGAACAGCGCCATCGCCCCGTCGTCGATCCACTGGTGGATCGTCAGCGGCCCGGCCGGGGCGTGGAGCAGCGCGGCATAGCCCGCCATCGTCGCAGGCAGGTTGGCGGCAAGCATCGCCAGCGCCGCCGCCACGATCAGCACGATCCCGCCCGCCGCCTCACCTTTGAGGATTTTGGACAGGGACAGGGTGGGGCGCGGCAGGGGGATCAATCCGCCTTCGCCAGCGCTTCGGCGATCAGCCGACGTGAATTGTCGATGCCGTAGAGCGCGAAGAAGCTGCCCATGCGCGGCCCCTGTTCCGATCCCAGCAGCGTTTCGTACAGCACCTTGAACCAGTCGCGCAGCGCCTCCTTGCCGTAATGCGCTTTGCCGATTTCGTAGACGTGGTTCTGCAGCGTGACGGCGGGGTCCTCACCCTCGCGCGCGACGCCGTCCTCGCCGGCCAGCGCCGCGTCCAGTTCGCGCAGCGCCTGTGCTTCCGATGCGGTCGGCGCGCGGCGGTTCAGCGTCGGCGCGACGAAATCGCGGCCATAGGCGACCGCATAGCCGATCAGCTTGTCGAGCGCGGGGTGGGTTTCCGCCGACAGGGCGGGATCGTAACGATGGAGGAACGCCCACATCGTCTTGGCGTCGCCGACGCCGGGCAGGCTGGCGAGATTGAGCAGCAGGCCGAACGTGACCGGCAACGTCTCGTCCGGCACCTTGCCGTCATGGATGTGGTGGACGGGATTGCCCAGCCGCTGCTTGAGGTCCTGGCCCGCGTAATTGCCGCGGAACTGCCAGTATTCATCCACCGCGCGCGGGATCACGCCCATGTGGAGCTGCTTGGCCTTCTTGGGTTCGCGATAGGCGTAGAAGGCGAGGCTTTCGTCGGGGCCGTAGGTGAGCCACTGGTCGATCGACAGGCCGTTGCCCTTCGACTTCGAGATCTTCTGGCCGTGTTCGTCGAGGAACATCTCGTAATTGAACCCCTCGGGCGGGCGGCCGCCCAGCACGCGGGCGATCTTCGACGACTGCGTCACCGAATCGATCAGGTCCTTGCCCGCCATCTCGTAATCGACGCCGAGCGCGACCCAGCGCATCGCCCAGTCGACCTTCCATTGCAGCTTGGACAGGCCGCCCAGCGCCGACTGGACGATGCGTTCGCCATCGTCGTCGGTGAAGGCGATCATGCCGGCGTCCGCATCCAGCACCTCGACGGGCACCTGCAGCACGATGCCGGTCTTCGGGCTGATCGGCAGGACGGGCGAATAGGTCTCGCGCCGTTCCGCACGCAGCGTCGGCAGCATCACGTCCATGATGCCCTGATAATGGCGCAGCACCAGCCGCAGCGCATCGTCGAACCGGCCGCCGGTATAATATTCGGTCGACGAGGCGAAGTCGTAGTCGAAGCCGAACTGGTCGAGGAAGCTGCGCAGCCGGGCGTTGTTGTGCGCGGCGAAGCTGTCGTGCGTGCCGAACGGATCGGGGATCTGCGTCAGCGGTTTGCCGAGATGTGTCCGGAGCATGTCGCCGTTGGGCACATTGTCGGGCACCTTGCGCAGGCCGTCCATGTCGTCGCTGAACGCGATCAGCCGGGTCGGCTGGTCGCTGAGCGCGTGGAAGGCGTTGCGGACCATCGTGGTGCGCAGCACTTCGTTGAAGGTGCCGATATGCGGCAGGCCTGAGGGGCCGTAGCCCGTCTCGAACAGGATCGGGGCGGGCTTGCCGTCGCTGGCGGGCTTGCCGTTCGGATAGCGCTTGAGAAGCTTGCGTGCCTCCTCGTAAGGCCAGGCCTTGGAATCGTGGGCGGCGGTGCGCAGGTCTGTATCGGTCATGATGCCCCTGCCTCTGCCGCCTTGGGGACCGAAGCGCAAATCCGCCAAAAATTATTTCGGCGGGCGGGAACCAATCCGGCCGCCGGGATTTGGTACCTCTTGGTTTTCCGGCCATTCGGAACAGGGATACATTATGATGAAGAAGACGTTCGCTCTCGGTATCGCAGCCGGCCTGATCTCGCTGTCCGCCTGCAACACGAGCCCCACCGAACAGGCGGCGGACAATATCGAGTCGAACACCGAGGCGGTCGCCGACAACCTCGAAGAGGCCGCCGATAACGCCACCACCGAAGCAGGTGAGGACGCGCTCGAGAACCAGGCGGATGCCGTGCGCGCGACCGGCCAGAATCAGGCAGAGGACATGCGCACCAACGATCCGGACACCAACCTGTCGAACGGTCTCTGATCCACGACGGTTGCCGGTAAGATTCCGGCCGCTCCCAAGCGCGGCCCGGATCGGAAAGGCGCCCGGGGAAACCCGGGCGCCTTTTTCGTTTGAGCCGATTTCGTGATCGCCGGACGGCGACCGGTGTCGTAATTCAGTGGCGTATCGCTTTCGTTCCGCTCTAAATGGCGTGATGCTGCCCTATCCTGCCCTCCACGCCAGCCATGGCGGCATCTGGATCGCGACGGCGGACGGATCGCGCGGCGTCGGCCGGGGGGAGGCGATCCGGATCGCGGCGGATACGCCCGTCATCCTGCTGAACGCACCGCTGATCGGGCAGCGGCTGGGCTATGCCGAACTGTCGGGGCTGGACCTGCTCGAACTGTTCGCGTTCCTGCATCCGGCGCGCTTCGCGGTGCCGACCCCCGCCGGCCTCGCCCGCGCCGTCGACCTGTCACCCCCCGAACGGGACGAGGATGTCGCCGCGTTTCTGCTGGAAGCCACCGCCGCGCTGCTCGCCGTGCCGGCGGGGCACTGGCCGGAGCGGGAGGGGGCATGGGCGGTGGCGCAGTCGCTGACCCGGCTGCGCTGGCCATGGGGGCCGGTGATCGGCCCGCGCGTGGCGAAGCCGACGGTCGACGAACGCTGGCTGTTTTCGAAGCTGCCCGAATGGGAGGAGGCGCCGCCGCGCCCTGCGCCGCGCACGGTGGAGATCGCGCCCGGTGCCGCCGAGGCGCGGCTGGCCGAACTGACCGGCGGGACGGCGGAGGAGCGACCGGGGCAGCGCGCCTATGCCGCCGCCGTCACCGCCGCCTTCGCCCCGCGCGCGATGCGCGATGCGCCCAATCTGGTGCTGGCGGAGGCAGGAACTGGGATCGGCAAGACGCTGGGCTATCTGGCGCCGGCCAGTCTGTGGTCGCAGGCAGCGGGCGGGGCGGTGTGGATATCCACCTATACCAAGGCGCTGCAACGCCAGCTGTCGGCGGAGACGGCGCGCGTCTATCCCGATCCGGTGCTGCGCGCCGAACGGGTAGTGACGCGCAAGGGCCGCGAGAATTACCTGTGCCTGCTCAATCTGGAAGATGCGTTGCAGGGCGGCTTCGCCGGCCGGGCGGCGGTGCTGGCGCAACTGGTCGCGCGATGGGCGGCATACAGCAAGGACGGCGACATGGTGGGCGGCGACCTGCCCGGCTGGCTGCCGACGCTGTTCCGGCGCAACGGCCCCGCCGCGCTGACCGACCGGCGCGGCGAGTGCGTCTATGCCGGCTGCCCGCATTACCGCAAATGCTTCATCGAACATGCCGCGCGCGCCAGTGCGGATGCCGATATCGTCATCGCCAACCATGCGCTGGTGATGGTGAACGCCGCGCGGGGGCGCGAACTGGCGACGCGGCCGACGCGTTATGTCTTCGACGAGGGGCATCACCTGTTCGACGCCGCCGATTCGATGTTCGCCACCGCCCTGACCGGTAGCGAGACGATCGAGCTGCGCCGCTGGATATTGGGGCCGGAGGCGGGCGGGCGCGGGCGGCGGCGGGGGTTGCAGGCGCGCCTGTCCGACGTCGCCAGTTACGACGAGGGCGGGGCGCGCGCGATCGCGGATGCGGTGCAGGCGGCGCAGGCGCTGGCGTCCGACGGCTGGATCGGGCGACTGGCGGAGGGGCAGCCGTTCGGACCGATCGAAACGCTGCTCGCGGCGGTGCGCGGCCTAACCTATGCCCGCGCCGAACAGCCGGGAGACGCGGGCTACGGTCTGGAAACCGAACTCGCCGAGCCGACCCCCGAACTGATCGAGGCGGCCGCCCCCGCCGCGCACGCGCTCGATGCGCTGCTGCGTCCGCTGGTGGCGCTGGGGCGGCGGCTGGAAGCGGTGTTGGCGGAAGCGCCCGACTGGCTGGACGCGGCGGCGCGGGCGCGGGTGGAGGGGGCGATCGCCTCCACCGGCTGGCGCGCGGAGACGGTGGCGGCATGGCTGGCGCTGCTGGCACGGGTCGGCGGGCCGATCGATCCCGACTTCGTCGACTGGCTGGCGGTCGACCGGGTGGAGGGGCGCGATTACGATATCGGGCTGCATCGCCACTGGCTCGATCCCACCCGGCCGTTCGCGGCGATCGTGCTGAAACCGGCGCACGGCGCGCTCGTCACCTCCGCGACGCTGACCGGTGGCGGCACCGATGCCGAGGAGCGCTGGACGGTGGCGGAGGCGCGCAGCGGTGCGCCGCATCTGGCCCGCGCGGCGATGCGGTTCGAGGCGGCCAGTCCGTTCGACTATCCCCGACAGTCCGAGGTGCTGATCGTCACCGACGTGAAGCGCGGCGATATCGGCAGCCTCGCCAATGCCTATACCCGGCTGATCGTGGCGAGCGGGGGCGGCACGCTGGGCCTGTTCACTGCGATCCGGCGGTTGCGCGGCGTGCATGGCCGCATCGCCGACCGGCTGGCGCGCGAGGGATTGCCGCTCCACGCGCAGCATGTCGATCCGATCGACACCGGCACGCTGGTCGATATCTTCCGCGACGATCCCGCCGCCAGCCTGCTCGGCACCGATGCGCTACGCGACGGGGTGGACGTGCCGGGCCGCTCGCTGCGGCTGGTGGTGATGGAGGGGGTGCCATGGCCCAAGCCGACCGTGCTGCACGCCGCGCGCAAGCTGGCCGGGGGCGGCTCCGCCTATGACGACCGGATCGTGCGGGCGCGGCTGGCCCAGGCGTTCGGGCGGCTGATCCGGCGTGCCGACGATCGCGGCGCATTCGTGCTGCTGTCGGCGGCGATGCCGTCGCGCCTGCTGACCGCGTTCCCGCCGGGCGTGCCGATTACGCGCGTGACGCTGGACGAGGCGGTCGAACGGGTGGCGGCACGGCTTTCCATGGCCCCGCGCATCGGGCATGAGGAAAACCTGCCCGGCTGACGGAGAGCCCATGAAGACGCTGACCCTGCTCCGCCATGCCAAGTCGGGTTGGGATGACCCCGTCGCCCGCGATTTCGATCGTCCGCTGAACCCCAAGGGGCACAAGGCGGCGCGGACGATGGGGCGGCACCTGCGCCAGGCCGACTATGCGTTCGACCATGTCGTCGCTTCGCCCGCGGTGCGCGTGGTCGAGACGCTGGCCCAGATCGAGGACGGCTATGGCGGGTCGCTGGCGGCCGAATGGGACCGGCGCATCTATCTCGCCTCGGCGGCGACCTTGCTCGATATCGTCCACGAACTGCCGGAGATGGCGGGGCATGTGCTGCTGGTCGGGCATAACCCCGGTCTGGAGGATCTGGCGCTGCTGCTGACCCCGGACGACGGCAATCCCTTCCGCGATGCGATCGAGGCGAAATATCCGACCGGCAGCGTGACGCAGATGACGTTGCCGGGCCGGTGGAACGAGGCGGACCGGGGCATGGCGACGCTGACCCGCTTCACCCGCCCGCGCGATCTCGACCCGTCGCTCGGGCCGGACGCGGACTAGGCGTCTAATCCGCCGCGACGGGGCCGCTCGGCGCACTGGGGCGACGGGTGAACCAGACGATGACGACCAGCGCGAGGCACAGCCATGCCGACAGGCGGAACAGGTCGGTCGAGGCGAGCAGATAGGCCTGCCCGACCATCTGCCGCGTCATCGCCCCCGCGGCCTGCGTGTCGGTCAACCCCATCCGCACCAGTGCGTCGCGCGCCATGGTAAGGGGCATGCCGGTGCCGACCGCCTCCGACAGGTGGCTCTGGTGCAGGGCCTCGCGCCGGTCCCACGCGGTGGTGATGAGCGAGGCGGCGAAGCTGCCCGCGGTGATCCGCGCGAAGTTGGAGATGCCGCTGGCGGAAGGCAGCCGTTCGGGCGGAATGCGATCGAGCGAGATCGTCAGCATCGCGAGGAAGAAGGTGCTCATCGCGATGCCCTGCACCAGCAGCGGCAGCATCAGGTCCTGGAAACTGGCATAGGTGGTGTAGCCCGACCGCAGGTAATAGGAGAGGCCGAACGACGCGAACGCCACCGTCGCCAGGATGCGCGCGTCGATCTTGCCGCTCATCTTCGCGACGAACGGCGTCAGCAGCACGGCCACCACGCCCGATGGCGCCGCCACCAGCCCCGCCCAGGTCGCGGTATAGCCCATCTGCGCCTGCAGCCAGAGCGGCAGCAGCAGCGTGTTGGCGAAGAACACCGCATAGCCGAGACAGAAGGCGAGCGTGCCGATCGCGAAGTTACGGCTCTTGAACAGCGACAGGTTCACCGCCGGGTTGGCGTCGGTCAGTTCCCAGATCAGCCACGCGACGAAGCCGATCGCGGCGATCACCGCGCAGACGACGATGCGTTCGGACGCGAACCAGTCGTCGTTCTTGCCGAGATCGAGCACGATCTGGAGCGCGCCGACCCAGACCACCAGCAGGATCAGCCCGACCTGATCGATCGGCAGCTTGCGGGTCGGCGTTTCACGCGTCTTCAGCCCGCGCCAGCTGACGAAGCCGCAGAACAGGCCGAACGGCACGTTGATGAGGAAGATCCAGCTCCAGTGGTAATTGTCGGAGATGTAGCCACCCAGGATTGGCCCCATGATCGGCGCGACCAGCGTCGTCATCGACCAGATGCCGAGCGCGGTCGATCGCTTGTCAGAGGGAAAGATCGCGATCAGCAGCGCCTGGCTGCCGGGAATCATCGGGCCGGATACCGCGCCCTGCAACACGCGAAACGCGATCAGCGACGGCAGATCCCACGCGATCCCGCACAGGAACGAGGCGATGGTGAACAGGATCACCGAGGTGCAGAAGGTCCTGACCACGCCGAACCGGCCCATCAGCCATCCGGTCAGCGGCACCGCGACCCCGTTGGCGACCGCGAAGGCGGTGACGACCCAGGTCGAATTGTCGCTGGATACGCCCAGATTGCCCGCGATCGTCGGCAGCGACACGTTGGCGATCGTGCCGTCCAGCACCTGCATGAAGGTGCCGAGCGCCAGCGCGAAGGCGGTCAGCGCCAGCGCGCCGCCGGCCAGCGGGGCGGGCGACGCACCCGTGGCGGCGGGAGCGGCCATCAGCGGTTGGCCGCGATGATCTGCCGGATGCGCGCCTCGACCTGCGGGTCGCCGGCGGCGGTCTTCAGCCCGGCATAGGCCTGTCGCCCCGGCTGCCCGATCCGGGTGCCCGACGTGTCGGCGGTATCCACCGTCGCCGCGACCGACAGGCCGACGCGCAAGGGATTGGCGCGCAGTTCGGCGGGATCGAGCATGATCCGCACCGGCACCCGCTGCGTGATCTTGATCCAGTTGCCGCTGGCGTTCTGCGGTGGCAGCAGCGCGAAGGCATTGCCCGATCCCGCGCCCAGCCCGACGATGCGGCCGTGATAGACGATGTCATCGCCGTACATGTCCGCCGTCACCGTCGCGGGCTGGCCGATGCGCAGGTCGCGCAATTGCGTCTCGCGGAAATTGGCGTCGACCCACAGCCGGTCGAGCGGCACCACCGCCATCAGCGGCGTACCCGCCGCCACCTGCTGCCCGATCTGCACCGTGCGCTGTGCGACGATGCCGGCGATCGGCGCGGCGACGTGCATGTGGCCCAGCGTGATCGCGGCACGGCGATAGGCGGCGATCGCAGCCAGTACCTGCGGATTGGTGTCGACCGTGGTGCCCTGCACGGTGTTGCGCGACTGCGCCTGCCGGCTGCGGGTGAGCGCGAGGGTGGCGGCGGCGACACGGACCTGATCCTGCGCATGGGCCAGTTCCTCGCCCGACACCGCGCCCTGCGCCGCCGCGCCCTGCCGGCGTACCAGATCGCCGCGCGCCTCGGCCAGTTGCGCCTCGGCCTGCGCTACCGCCGCACCGGTTTCGTTCACGGCGGCGAAGCTGGTCCGCGTCGATCGCACCGCGCGCGCCAGATCGGCTTCGGCGGACGCGAGGCCGACATCGGCGGTCGCGGCGTCGAGGTCGATCAGCGGCTGGCCGGCGCGCACCATCTGCGTGTTGTCGGCATGGATCGCCAGCACCGTGCCGGGATCGCGTGCGGTGATCGACACCACATCGCCCGCGACATAGGCGTCGTCGGTTTCCTGTTCGGGTTTCGCCAGCAGGAAGTGGAACACCGCCCACACGATCGCGGCGATCAGCACGACGAGGCCGAGCAGCATCAGCCCCCGCTTGCGCGCGCGCGGATTGCCGGCGGGCGGTGCCGGTGGAGCAGGGGGCGATGGCGGCGTGTCGGGTGCCGCAGGGGCGCGGGTATCGGTCATCGGTTCATGTCCCGGGAAGCATCGAAGCCGCCGCCCAACGCCAGCACCAGCCGGACCCGTGCCTGTGCGGCATCGGCGGCAAGATCGGCGTCGGCCTGTTCGGCGGCGAGGATGCGGATGTCGTTGTCGATCAGGTCGAGCCGGCTGTCGAGCCCGCTGGCCACGCGGATGGCGTTCAGGCGATTGGTTTCGGCATAGCCGCGCACCACCGCGCGCTGCTGCACCCGATCCGCCTCGGCCGCGCCGATCTGCGCGATCGCGTCCGCCGCCTCGCGCACCGCACCGACGACGCGGTCGTTGTAATCGGCGGTGGCGAGATCGAGCGCGGCGCTGGCGCCCGCCAGATCGGCGCGGCGGCGACCGGCGTCGAACAGCGGCAGGCTGATCGCCGGACCCACCCCCAGGCTGCCGGCGTCGAGCGACAGCAGGTTGCCGATCCCGACCGCCTGGAGGCCGGCCAGCCCGGCGAGGTTGATGTTGGGGTAATAGGCACGCTGCGCGACCTGCTTGCCGGCGGCCGCCGCCGCGATCCGGGCCTGCGCGGCGGCGATATCGGCGCGCCGCGCCAGCAGGTCGGCGGGCACCGTGGCGGGCAGCGGCAGCGCGGCGTCGAGCCGCAGCATGGTCGGCCGGATCGTGGCGGGATAATCGACCCCGCGCCCCGCCAGCGCGGCCAGCGCGTTCTTGGCCAGCACCGCCGCCGCGCGGGCGCGGACCAGCGCCTGCTGCGCCTGCGCGAGCAGCGTCACCGACGATTGCCGGTCGAGTTCGCTGGCCAGCCGGTTGCGGATACGCACATCGATCAGCCGCAGCGAGCTGGCCCGCGTGGCGATGGTGCGTTCGGCGATGCGGCCCTGTGCCTCGGCCCGGACGAGATCGAGATAGGTCGATACCACCGAGGCGGACAGCGCCAGTCGTGCGGCGGTTAGGTCCAGCACGGCCGCCGCCCCTTGCGCCTCTGCCGCGCGGATCGCCGCCCGCTGGCGCCCGAACAGGTCGAGATTCCAGTTGAGGTTGCCCAGCGCGGTGCCGATGAAGCGGGTCGATCCCGCAAAGGGCGGCGGGATGGTGTAGCGACCGCTGAGCCGGGCGATCTGGCCCTGCGCATCGAGCGTGACCTGCGGCCCGGTATCGGCCCGGCGCGTCGACAACACCGCCTGCGCCTGCGCGACGCGGGCGATCGCACTGTCGAGCGAGGGGTTCCCCGCGACCGCGTCCGCCACCAGCGTGTCGAGCTGCGGATCGCCGAAGCCACGCCACCAGTCGGCGGCCAGCTGCGGTCCCTGCCCGGTAAGGCCCTGCCCGGTGAGACCCAGCGCGGCCGGGGCGACCGGTGCCACCGCCTGCCGGGTCGCGGGGGCGGCGCAACCGGCGACCATCAGTGCCGCGGCCAACACTGCGCGGGTCATGCGCAGGGTGCCCCGGCCGCGACGGCGAGGGTGCCGCGCAGCTTCTGGAGCAACGAGATCATCATCTGCACCTCCGCCTCCGACCAGTCGGCAAGCCATGTATTCCAGCAGGCCACGACGTGCCGTTTGCACCGCAGCGCCACCGCCTCGCCCTCCCCGGTCAGCGCCAGCTTCACGCAGCGACGATCCTCGGGCGTGCGTTGCCGGGTGATCCAGCCGCGCTCCTCCAGCGTATCGACCAGCCGGGTCATCGCGCCCTTGTCATGGCCCAGATCGCGGGCAAGGTCGGCGGCGGTGACCCCGCGCCCGAAGAAGATCGAGACGAGCGCGGACCATTGGATGCCCGTCAGCCCCTCTGCCGCGAACACCGGTTCCATCGCCACGCCGCCAAGCTGGTGCGCGCGCCGGATCAGATAGCCGATCGAAATATCGGGTGCGAACTCGGAGTCGGCATAGAAAGGCATGTCGATGCCTTGGCAATGGTTGCCAAGGCAGTCAATTAACAAAGACGTTAATCGTCGATCAGCCCTCGCCCAGCATCCGCAGCACGGTCGGCAGCATCGCATCGACGACCAGATGGATGGCGGCGGCGTTGGGATGGATGCGATCGGCCAGCACCATATCCGTACGGCCCAGAATGCCGGCGGGGAAGAAGTCGCGACACGTTGCCCCGTGGCGCGTGGCCAGTTCCTCGTGGATGCCCAGGTGATGGCGGGCGCGGTCGTGCAGGATCGGCGGCGGCGCGACCCTCGTCAGCAACACGGGTATGCCGCAACGACCAAGCTCGACGAGGATCGCGTCCAGCCCGGCACGGGTGGTGGCGGGCGGTACCTGTCGCAGCACGTCATTCGGCCCGACCTGCACGATCGCCAGATCAGGAGGCGATGTCAGGCGCGACATCACCGACGGCAGGCGATGGAGGACGTCGGCGGTCGTGTCGCCCGACCGGCCGGCATTGATGATCGTGGCGGCGGGATGGACGGTGCGCAGCCGCCGTTCCAGCTGCATGGCGAAGCCATCGGTGGTCGCAAGGCCATAACCGGCGACCAGACTGTCACCGATCGCGAGGATCAGGGGATAAGGGGGCATCGTTCCATCCGGGATAGGGAGGGCGAGATAGGAAGGATCGGGCGCGGGGAAAGGGGGGGCGTCACGCCCCCGTCAGGCGCGGCGCGATCCCATGCCGCGTTCGCGCCCCCACACCACCGCGCCGCTGCGCCGGTTGACGCCGGTCTTGGCATAGATGCTGGCGACGTGGTTGCGCACCGTGTTGCGCGACAGGCTGAGCCGGGCGGCGATCGCGGCATCGTCCAGATCGTCGCAGATCAGGTCGAGGATTTCCCGTTCACGCGGGGTGAGGTCGGACGGTGGTGCCTGGGTCTGTGGACGTCGCAGCGTCGCCAGCTTGTCGAGGATCGAGCGGCTGAGCCAACTGGCGTCCTTCATCACCTCGTCGATCGCGCCGGCCAGTTCGGTTTCGGTGCGGCGGCGCTCGGTGACGTCCTCGAACGCCCAGAGGATGCAGGCCGCGCCGTCGACGTCGATCGTCTCTGCCGCGACGAGGCAGTCGATCGCACCGCCGTCGCGCTGCCGCAACCGTGCCTCGCCAGCGCGCAGCCGGCCCCGGTCGACGATCGCGGCATCCAGCGCCGCGCGCGGCGTGTCGTCATCCCACAGACCGAGATCCTCGAACGTATGCGTCGCCGCCGCCGCGTCATGCCCGGTCAATTCGCGGAACGCGGCGTTGACCCGGGAAATCCGCCGGTCCGCGTCGCGGGTGATCGCCATCGCGACCGGCGCCATCTCGAACACCGCGACCAGATGCCGTTCGCTTGCCGCCAATGCCGCTTCCGCCCGGTGGCGCGGTTCCAGGTCGGCGAAGGTCAGTAGCAGCGCATCCTCGCCGGTCACGTCGATCGGCTGGCCGGCGAACAGCACCAGCCGTCGCGATCCGTCGGCGACGAGAAGGTCGGCTTCCGCCTGCGGCACGATCTCGCCAGCCGCGATGCGGCGGCGCACGTCGGCCGGATCGGCGAGACCGCCGAGCAGATCGAGGGCGAACAGCGATCTGCCGTGCAATTGCTCGCCGGCGAAGCCGGTCAGGGCAAGGAAGCCGGGATTGGCCCGCGCGATCCGCAGATCGGCCAGTCCGAGCACCAGCGCCGGCGCGGGATTGGCCTGGAACATCGCGTTGAACCGGGTTTCGGCGTCGAAGCGGGCGGATACGTCGCTGATGACCAGCGCGAGATAGTCGGCCTCGCCCCCGTCCTCGTCCATGATGACGTCGCGTACCTGATGGACCCAGCGCGCCTCGTCTTCCCCGGCGGGGGCGACCTGCACGATCTCGTCCGGAAACGGTTCGCCGGCGAGCAGGCGGAACAGCGGATAGTCGCGATGCCGCAGGGGCCGGCCATCCGCCGCGCGCAGCGAGAAGCGGCCGGCATAATCCTCCGCGGTCGATCCCAGTCCGGCCGCATCGTCCAGCCCGTGCATCCGCAACGCGGCGGGGTTGGCGCCGAGGATGGTGCCGGTCGGATCGAGCAGGATCACACCGTCCATCAATTGCGCCATCAGCTGTTCGAGATGGCGGAGACCGGGTGCGGGATGTGATGGCATGGCGCATCAAGCGTGCGATGCCCGCACCCGGTTCCATGGTTCGCTACCAGCCCGAGTGGTGCAGGCATACTATCCACCGGCATCGCCCGGATTTCGCGATCTGAACATCATGGGACCGACGACGGTTTAACCCTCACTTGGTAAACAGCGTGAAGGAACGAACATGGGTCTCATCATACTTCTCGTCGTCGGCGGCGTGATCGGCTGGGTCGCCAGCATGGTGATGCGCACCGACGGCCAGCAGGGCATCCTGCTCAACATCGTGGTCGGGATCGTCGGGGCGGTACTGGCCGGGTTCATCGTGACGCCGCTGATCGGCGGGGCACCGATCACCAGTGGCGTCATCAGCATCCAGTCGGTCGTCGTCTCGCTGATCGGCGCGATCGTACTGCTCGCGCTCATCAACCTCTTTCGTCGCGGCGCGGTGCGGTGAGCCGGATCGTCCCGCTGCCGGCCGGTCATCCGGCCGGCAGCGGGACAAACGGTATCACTCCATCCTGATCCCCCGTCCGCGGCCCCGGTCGCGGCAACGGGGGCTGCGTCCGTGGCGGCGGCGATCCGGCGGCGGGTGACATCGCGTACATGATGTCGCCGCCGGAACACCGGCTTGTCGGGCCGGTATCTGGTCCGGTCAGCCGGCGTCCTCGGTTTCCACCACGCCCGCCGAATCGAACTCGCCGAACGCATCGCGGACTTCCTCGGCGGTCTGTTCGTCCCCGACTTCCACGGTCACCACGATCGCGCCGTTCAGCGGGGCATCGTCGCGATTTTCCGCGCTGGGCGCGCCGGCTTCGGTGTCCGAGCCCGCCTGTTCCTCGCCGACGCTGTTGCGATCACCCTCGGTGGTGATGAACACGGCGGCACGATCGAGATCGAACTGCTGAACCAGTCGCTCCACCGTCATTTCGGCATTGCGGCGGGTATCGAACGTGGCGCTGAGCATAACCGACATGAGCATGTCCTTGGCGAAAGTGACGACGGGATGCCGACGCGGGGGTCAACTATCGGTGAGCCTCCATGATCCATGGCCACGGTCGATGATCGTCACGGCGGTCGGGGCGAGGGAACGTCGGCGCGCCCGCTGCGCTTGGGTGATGGGCATCGCGCCCGCCACGCAAGGATAGTTTGCCATGCCCGACGCCGATATCGACCCCGCCCGTGCCGGCCTGTCGCGTCCGCTGGCGTTCGCCGCCGTGGCGGCGGTGTTGGGCGCCAGCGCCTGGCTCGGCCGGCGCAACGCCCCCGATCCGTCGCATCCCGGCATCCGTCGCTGGTACAAACGGCTCGACAAGCCCGCCTATACGCCGCCCGATGCCGCCTTCGGCGCGGTGTGGCCGGTGCTGGAGACGGGGCTGGGCATCGGCGGCTATCGCCTGTTGCGGCAACCGGCGAGCGATGGCCGCAACATCGCCGTCGGCCTCTGGCTGCTCAACACGGCGATGATCGGCGGCTGGACCGAGTTGTTCTTCCGGCGAAAGGCGCTGGGGGCCAGCGCGGCGGCGTCGGCGGCGATGATCGCGACCGGTGCCGGTTATGTCGCGGCGGCCGGCCGCGTCGACCGGCCGGCGGCGGCGCTGGCGGTGCCGTTCGTCGCGTGGCTGGGGTTCGCCACCCTGCTAGCCGAACGTATCCGGGAACGGAACGCGGCATGACCCGCGTCACCGTCTGGCATGATGGTGCCTGCCCCCTGTGCCAGCGGGAGATCGCGCTGATGCGGCGGCTGGACCGGCGCGGGGCGATCGATTTCATCGATGCCAGCGATCCCGCCGGTTCGTGCCCGATCGATCGCCGCACGATGCTCGCCCGCTTCCACGCCCGCGAGGATGGACAATTATTGTCCGGCGCGGCGGCGTTCGCGGCGATGTGGCGGGCCATCCCGTTGTTGCGGCCGCTGGGGATCGCGGCGCGCAGTCCGCTGGTGCTTGCCGGGCTGGAACGGGCCTATCTGCTGTTCCTGCGCATCCGGCCCCGGCTCCAGTCGATCATGCGCGACCGGGTGTCGGCATGAGGCCGGTGCCCGACCGGCCCGCGCCGGGGCAGGAGAGCGTCTGGTCTTATCCGCGACCGGCGATCGCGGAGCGGTGCGCCCGCCACATCCGCATCGAGCATCGCGGCCTTGTCATCGCCGACACCAGGGCCAGCGTCCGCACGCTGGAAACCAGTCATCCACCCGGCTATTATCTGCCGCCCTCGGATATCCTGATGACGGCGCTCCGCCCTTCCGCGCGCGGATCGTTCTGCGAGTGGAAGGGGCAGGCGGTCTATTATGATCTGGTGGTCGACGGCACCGTGATCGAGGACGTGGCGTGGAGCTATCCCGCGCCCACCCCCGCTTTCGAACCCCTGCGCGATCATATCGCCTTCTATCCCGCGCCGCTCGACGTCTGCACCGTCGACGGGGTGCAGGTCGTGCCGCAGGATGGCGGCTTCTACGGAGGCTGGATAACACCCGACCTCGCCGGTCCGTTCAAGGGCGGGCCGGGAAGCCGCTTCTGGTAGGTGCCTACAGATTGGCCTGTTCGTCGGCAGGCAGATCGTCGTCGGGGTGGTAATAGAGCGTCGCGCACTCATCGCGCAGGCATCCGCCCTCGATGACGAGGTCGTCGCGATAGGCCTTGCGCACGAAATCGAGCGTGTCGACATGCCGCGTCTCGAAATACATCGGATGCACGTCGGCCGCCCCGGCGCCGTAGACGACGCGCCCGACCTTGGACCAGATCGACGCCATCGTGCACATCCCGCAGGGTTGCAGCGTCGAATACAGGGTCGCGCCGCGCAGCTCCATTTCGCCCGTTCCCTCGCAGGCGCGGCGGATCGCCATCATCTCCGCATGGGCGGTGGCATCGGGCAGGTCCTGGGTCTGGTTGCGCTCGGCGGCGAGCACCTTGCCGTCCAGCACGATCACCGCGCCGAGCGGGGACGATGCCGGGTCCGATCCCTTCGAGCGGGCGACCTCGATCGCCATGCGCATCCATTTCTCGTCGTCTTCGGTCATCGCTACCTCCGGCACGGGGAACGCAGCGGGCGCCGACATGGTCCGCCCCGTCCTATCTCCATGAAAAGATATCGATTTCACCTGCCGGTCGCTAAGTGTCTGTCCAGTCGTACACGCCCCCCGGATGCGCGGCGACGAAGCGGCGGGGCGGAATGCCGGCGGCGGACAGGGCGGTGGCCAGCGCCAGCCGCGGTGCCTCGCGCGCCTCGTCAGTCAGCTGGAAGGTACCCCAATGGATACCCAGCGCCTGCTTCGCCGCCACGTCGCGGAAGATGCGAACCGCCTCGGCCGGATCGACATGCTGTTCGGCCATGAACCATCGCGGTTCATAGGCGCCGATCGGGATCAACGCCATGTCGGGCGCCGCCAGCCGCGCCTTGATATCCGCAAATAGCCGGCCGTCGCCATAGCCGGTGTCGCCCGCGAACCAGATCGTGCCGACAGGCGCCGTCAGATGGTGCCCCGCCCACAACGCCATGCGCACGTCGGAGGGCCAGCGGTTCGCCCAGTGATGGGCCGGTGTCAGCGTGGTCGATATCCCGCCGCCCAGGTCCAGCCGTTCCCACCAGTCGCCGACGATGCATCGTGCATCGGGAATCGCGGCGCGCACGATCGCATCGTTGCCCAGCGGCATCGCCATCAGCGGCGCATGGACGGCCTGCAACCGGCGCAGCGTCGCGATGTCCATATGATCGTAATGGCAATGACTGAGCAGCACGACGTCGATCGGGGGCAGATCCGCAAAGGCGATGCCGGGCGCGGTCACCCGCGTCGGTCCGGCGAAGCGGAACGGGCTGGCCCGCTGCGACCATACCGGATCGGTCAGGATGTTGACCCCCGCCACCTGGATCAGCAGCGACGCATGGCCGACCATGGTGACGCGGATGCCCGGCACCCGCGCCGCCGGTACCGCCGGCGTCACCGGCACCATCGTCGGCCAGCGTTGCGCCGCCCCTGCCAGCTTCCAGCGCAGCATGTCGCGCAGCCCCCGCCCGGTCGCCGGCTGATCGGGGTTGAAGAAGCGGACGCCATCGAAATGGTCGCTCGGCGGGCCGGCGTAATAGCGGTTCCTCGTCACCATATCAGGGGTAGCGGGTCGGGTGCGGCGGTCAATCCGGCAGCGCGAAAACGAGCAATGTCGATGTCGCCGAGGCACATAGCCGGCCCTTGCCATCGCGCAGCGTCGCCTCGGCAAAGGCGACGCGGCGGCCGATCGACACCACCCGGCCCGCCGCCCGCATCGCCTGCAATTGCGCCGGCCTGTCGATCGCGGGATGTTGGTGGGTGGGCATCGGTCATTCTCCCAGGTGCGGCCGGTTGGGCGGGGGACGGATGATGCGCTTGATGATCTGGTACGGGATCAATGGCTTGCGATGGGCCGTCCGCTATGGATAAATCGCCGATCCGTATCAATCAGCCCGGAAACGCAAGGATGACGAACAACACGTCGCACGCCGATTCCTCCTTCAGGCAGGATACCCATCCGCAACCCGATGCACAGGGGCAGGCGGCCCTGCTGCTGATCGAAAGCCTGATCCACAGCCTGCTCGACAATGGTGCCCTGACCAAACCCCAGGCGCTGGAGGCCATCGACAGCGCGATGCAGGTCAAGCAGGAGAGCGCCGTCGAGGAAAAGGAGCCGACGCATACCCTCCGTCGGTCGCTGGCCCTGCTGGGTAACATGCAGCAGAGCATCGAGGCCCATTCCGGGCGCTACGATCCGTCGACCCAGGCGGGACCGCAGGTGGCGCAGCCGGGGTAGAGGACCCGATACCGGCTGCCGCCAATCAGTTGATCGCCCGCAGCGTGGTGGCGGCAGCGGGCGGGGCGGGGCGCAACAGGTCGTCGACCCTGCTGGCGAGATCGACCTGCCGGAACGGTTTTGCCAGCCGTGCGACATCGGCGGGCACATCCTCCCCCGCGGCGGCATAACCGGTGACGAGCAGCGCGGGCATGGCATGGCCGCCGCCGCGCAGTTCCTGGATCAATTGGCCGCCGGTCATGCCGGGCATCAGGTAATCGCTGACCAGCACGTCCGCTTCCGCGCCCGCGCGCACCGCCGCCAGCGCCTGCGACCCCGATCCCATCTCGATCACCGTATAGCCGATGTCGCGCAGCATGTCGGCGGTGGCGGCGCGGACCAGATCCTCGTCATCGACCAGCAATACCGTCGCCGCGCGTCGCGCCGCGACCGGCTCGGCGGGGCGTTCGCCCGGATCGGCGGCGGGCTCGTCGGTCGCGGGCAGCCACAATTCGACGGCGGTGCCGGCGCCCGGTTCGCTCGACAGCGCCAGCGTGCCGCCGGACTGGGCGGCAAGACCGTGGATCATCGACAGGCCAAGGCCGGTGCCCTTGCCCACGCCCTTGGTCGAGAAGAACGGCTCGGTCGCCCGCGCCAGTGTCGCCTTGTCCATGCCGACACCCGTGTCGGCGGCGACGAGACGTACATAGGTGCCCGGCTTCAGCCCCGGCGGGCCGCCGCGATCGACGATGCTGTCGGTGACGGACAGCGTCAACGTGCCGCCGCCCGGCATCGCGTCACGCGCATTGATCGCCAGATTCAGCAGCGCGAGTTCGAGCTGGTTGGGGTCGACCCGTGCCCGCGCCAAATGCCGGGGCACATCCAGCACGACCCGGATCGAGGGGCCGAGCGAGCGACGGATCAGGTCGACGATCCCGTCGATCAGCGCGCCGATATCGACCGCGCGGGGTTGCAGCGCCTGTCGCCGCGCGAACGCCAGCAACCGCTGCGTCAGCGTCGCCGCGCGTTCCGCCGCCTGTAGCGCACCGCCGACCATCCGCTGCGTCCGCTCATCGTCGCGGTGGCGACGGCGGACAAGGTCGAGACTGCCGACGATCGGCGTCAACAGGTTGTTGAAATCATGTGCGACACCGCCGGTCAGCTGGCCGATCGCATCCATCTTCTGCGCCTGCAACAGCTGCGCGTCGGCATCCTTGCGGTCGGTGATGTCGGAGACGACGCCGGTCATCCGCACCGCGACGCCGCCCGCGTCGTACCGGACACGGCCCCTGGCGACGATCCAGCGATGCTGGCCCGTGGCGGAAATGATGGCGCATTCGATATCCAGTGAGCCGGTTTCCCTCGCGCGGTCAAACGCGGCGGATACCGTGTCGCGCTGCGCCGGATCGACATGACCCAGAAATGTGTCGACGTTCCAGTCCGGCAATGCCCTGGTATAGCCGAAGATCTCATCATGGCGCAGCGTCCGTCGTGCGGCACCGGTCGTCAGGTCGATATCCCAGCTGCCCATGCCGGCGGCCTCCAGCGCGATTTCCAAACTGTCGCGCGCCGCCGCCAGTTCCTGTGTCCGCTCGACCACCGCGCGTTCCAGCGTGTCGGCCGCGTCGCGCACCTCATATTGCCGCGCCCGTGCCTTCAGCGCGGATTGCACGGCGCCCAGCATCGCCTCCGCGTGCAGTGGCCGTTCCAGCAGCACCACGTTGCCCAGCGCATCGAGCCGCCTTGTGGCGACCGCCGGTCGCGGCCCCCGGGCGCCATTCGCCAGCACCACGAACGGCACATCCGCCCAGGCCGGTTGCGCCGCCACCCAGGCGGACAGTTCGGTCATGTCGCCGATCGTCAGCGCTTCCTCGGTCACCAGCACGACGCCCGCGCCGTCGCGCAGCTGGTCGACCAGCACCGTCTGATCGGGGCAGATGTCCGCCGGGATGCCATGACGGCCCAGCAGATCCGCCGCGATCGCCGCATCCCGGCCGCGCGGCGCCAGGATCAGGACGCGTTCGGGCATCTAGCGCTGCGCATCCAGTGTGCCGATCTGGCTGGCCATCAGCGTCTTCCCCTCGCCGGAGAAAGTGGGCACCCCGGTCAGCACGCCCTGGAACTGGCGCAGCGGTTCGCCGAGCTGCAGACCATGACTGCCGATCTGGAATTCCCGGATGGTGCGTTCGTGCCTGGCGGTGCGCGTCTTGATGACCGAGATCGCCTGCCGCACCTCGCCATGCGCCTCGAAATAGCGGAGCTGGACGACGGTATCCGACAGATAGCTGAGATCGACGTCGGACCGGATATCGCCCATCACCCCGTGCAGCCCCAGGATCAGCAGGCTGACGACGCCCTTCTGCCCCAGATAGGTCAGCATCTCGTGCATCTGGAGCACCAGGAACTGTTCGTTGGGCATCGATTGCAGATACGCGTTCAGGCTGTCGATGACGACGACGCTGGCGCCCTGTTCCTCCACCACGGCGCGAACCGCGCCGGCGAATTCCCCCGGCGACATTTCGGCGGGATCGACCGCGCGCAGGTCGAGCTGGCCACTCTCGATATAGGCGTCCAGATCCATGCCCAGTGTCCGGCTGCGCGCCAGCAGCGTCGGCAGCCGTTCGTCGAACAGGAAATAGGCGGCCTTCTCGCCCCGCTTCAGCGCGGCCAGCATGCATTGCACGGTCGAGGTCGTCTTGCCGACGCCCGCCGGCCCGGTCAGCAGCGTCGAGGTGCCGGGCACCAGCCCGCCGCCCAGCAGCGCGTCGAGCGCCGTCGACCCGGTCGATACCGCCGGCCCCGCCTCCTGCGTCGCATGGTCGGACGCGACGAGGCGCGGATAGATGCACAGGCCGCCGCGCTCGATCTCGAAATCGTGATAGCCGCCGCGATAGCGCACGCCGCGCATCTTCACGACATGCATCCGGCGCCGCTGCGCGCCGAACCCGGACAGCGTCTGTTCGAGCGAGATGACGCCGTGCGCGATACTGTGCAGCTGGAGGTCGCTGCCGCTACCGCTCTTGTCGTCGAGGAACAGGACCGTGCATTGCCGGGTCGAAAAGAAGTGCTTGAGGGCGAGGATCTGGCGGCGGTAGCGGATCGGGCTCTGCGCCAGCAGCCGCAGTTCGGACAGGCTGTCGAGCACGACCCGGTTGGGGCGCAGTTCATCGACCTTCGCCATCACGTCGCGGATCGTCTCGCCCAGTTCCACCTCGCTGGGGTGGAACAGCGTCTGTTCCTGATCCTCGCCCAGCCCGTCGGCGGGCACCATCTCGAACAGGTTCAGGGCGTCGAGCGTCCAGCCGTGCGTCGCGGCGACCGCGCGCAGTTCGACCTCGGTTTCGGCCAGCGTGACGTACAGCCCCGTTTCCCCGATCGCCGCACCCGCCAGCAAGAACCCGAGGCCCAGCGTGGTCTTGCCGGTGCCCGGCGTCCCTTCGACCAGATACATGCGGTGGGGGGTCAGTCCGCCGTTCAGGATATCGTCCAGCCCGGCGATCCCGGTGAGCGCCGGGCCGACGGGTGCGGCTGACAGCGAGGCGTCCGATGCCGACAATGCGTCTTTCCTCTCCTGGCCACGGCTGGGCGCCGGGCAGATATACGGGGTCTTATGACGCGCCCGGTTCGGCTTGTCGCGATATAAGAGTCTGTTCGTAAACGGTCCGTCGGCAAATCATCGGCCTGGATTGATCTTCCTGGCCCCGTGCCGCGTTGACCGGGCATGGCGAAACTGGGCGACTGGATCGAACCGCATCCGCACGGCATCTATGTCCGCCCCGCCGATGCGTGGGTCGATCCGTCCGAACCCGTGCCCCGCGCGCTGGTGACCCATGGCCATGCCGATCACGCGCGCGGCGGGCACGACCGGGTCTGGGCGACACCGGAAACGCTGGCGATCATGGATGCGCGCTATGGCCCGCAGACCGGGGTGCCGGTCGCCTATGGCGAGACGATCCGGCTGTCCGATGGCAAGGGGGGCGAGGTCGATGTCGGTTTCGTGCCTGCGGGCCATGTGCTGGGATCGGCGCAGATCGTGCTCGACCACCGTGGCGAACGGGTGGTGGTGTCCGGCGACTACAAGCGCCGCCCTGACCCGACCTGCGCCGCCTTCCAGCCGGTTAAATGCGACGTGTTCGTCACCGAGGCGACGTTCGCGCTGCCGGTGTTCCGCCATCCCGACACCGGCGACGAGATCGACAAGCTGATCACGCGGCTCCACGCCAATCCCGATCGCTGCATCCTGGTCGGCGCCTATGCGCTGGGCAAGGCGCAGCGGGTGATCGCCGAGCTTCGCGACCGCGGCCACGATGCGCCGATCTATACCCATGGCGCGCTCGCCCGGTTGTGCGCGCTCTATGCCGATCACGGCGTCCGGCTGGGCGAACTGATCCCGGTGGCGGACGTGCCGAAGGCGGCGATGGCGGGGCATGTCGTGATGTGCCCGCCCGGCGCGCTCAACGACCGCTGGTCGCGGCGGCTGCCCGATCCGATCACCGCGATGGCATCGGGCTGGATGCGGGTACGCCAGCGCGCCGTACAGAAGAATATCGAGCTGCCGCTGATCCTGTCCGACCATGCCGACTGGGACGAGCTGACCGAAACGTTGGCCGAAATCGCGCCGAAGGAGGTGTGGGTGACGCACGGGCGCGAGGAGGCGCTGGTCCACTGGTGCATGACCCGCCAGATCAAGGCGCGCGCGCTGGCGCTGGTGGGGTTCGAGGACGAGGACGATTGACGACGGTGACCGGAAGGGCAGGGCCCTTGCCGAGGGAACATCGTCCGCACTCCTGCGCTTCATCGCTCCTGCCGAAGGAGTATGTCATGGCCGATGCCCTGCTGATCGATCCCGCCACCGTGTTCGACAATGTCGACGAACGTCGCGTCGAATTTTCCGCCAGCGCCGATACGGACGAGTACGCCTTCGCCGCGCAATACGACCTGATCGAGGCGCTCGCCGCCGAGGTGCCGGACGACCGCGCGGTGGCGCTGTTCCACCGTCACGAGGGGCAGATCATGGATCTGGCGGCGGTGGCGCTGGCGCGCGATCCCGATCAGGCGATCATCGTCGTCAGCGAGAACGATCTGGCATGATCGATCCGGCGACGATCGACTGGCGGATGAGCGCCGCGCTGGAGAATGTGCCGCGCGGCGACAGCGAAGTCGCCGCGGTCACCAGTCTGGACCATGCGGTGCGCGAATGGCTGCGCCTCGATGGTGAATTGCAGGCGGAGGCGCTGCTGACCCCCGAACGTCCGGTGACGATCGACGGCGAGGATATCGTGGCCTTTGCCGGCATGGCGATCCGGGCGCTGGTGGCACGTCTGCCGGATCATAATGACGAGGGTACTGCGGCCTAGCGCCGGGCGGTGACCGGCATGCAGTCGAACCCGCCGGCCGCCGCCGCGGCGCATAGCCGGATCGCTCCCGCCCGGTCGTCCGCCGCCCCGACCTGCACCCGCACCAGCGGCTTGCCTGGCACCGGCTGGTAGATCGGGCTGTATCCGCCCAGCGAGGGTACCCGTGTCGTCGCGCGTGCCCAGGCCGCTTCTGCCGCCGCCTGCCCGGTGAACGCACCGATCTGGATACGCCATGCCGACGCGGTGGGCGTGGCGGCCGCCATCACTGCGGGTGCGGGTGCCGTGGCTGGCGCCGATGCCGGCTCGGGCGCCGATGCCGCTGTCCTCGACGTGGATGCAATGGCCATTCGCGGCGCGACGACCGGTCGTTCCAGTTGTTCGAGGGCCGTCACCGCGAAACCCGGCAGGGCGGCGGCGGGGGTGGCGGCGACCCGTTCCACCACCTCCGCCGCGGCCGCGCAAAAGCCCCGCTGCGCGGCGGGATCGGCGAAGAAATTGTACAATTGCGTCATATGCCGGTCCAGCGCACCGCGTTCCGCACCGTACCGGGTCTTTTCGGCAGCGTAGGCGGTGGCCAGCACCGCCTTCCGCTCGATCAGCAGCGCATTGTAGCGGGTGACGATGCCGGCCCCTGCCGGTCCCTGGCCACAGCCGAGCGCAGCGACATTGAGCGCGGCGCGCAGATGCCACAGCGCCTCCTCGTCCCCCAGTCCGCTGTTGATCGTGGGTGGCGGTGGTGGTGGCGGTGTTGCGGGGGTCGGTGAGGGTTCCGGCGCCGGCGCCGGTGGCGTCGGCCGTTCCCGGTGCCCGCAACCGACCAGCATCGTGGCAACCGCCGCAGCAGCCATCCATTCACCGATCCGTCGTGTCATCCTCGTCATCGCGCCTCCGTAAAGGAGCGGCGGCGTTCGGCAAAGGTCGCCTGTATCATCGGATCGTAAGCGCGCTGCGAGAGTAATCAGCAAATAGTAAACGATCATGGTTAATGATAATTTAGCTATAGATCGTCCCGACATGATCCATCCCAAATGGGGACAGCAGTTGTTCTGGCTTGTCTTGGGGAAAGAGGCGAAAAGCAGGGCACGGCATTGGACCCCGAAACTTCGGGAGATGCAGGCAACATTGCTACGGGAACCGCCATCATGAAAAACATCGCTATCATCGCCGCTGCCATCACCGGTTTTGCTGCCATGCCCGCCCACGCCGTCACGCTGGTCGGCACCAACGGATCGACCGCCGTGTTTGCGCAGTCGGCCAACGGCGCGCAATATAACTTCGAAAGCGCGACGACGGGCAATATCGGCGATCCCGCCGGTTTCCTGCGTACCGGCGGGCAGATGATGATCGACAGCGCCCAGAACGTCGCCGCCAACCCGTTCGGTGCCCCTGCCGGCAACAGCTACCTCTATATCTCCACGGGTGGCACGTCGGTGATCCGCTCGGTGGCGGCCGGCATCACCGGCTATCAGGCGGTATCGTTCTACATCGGGTCGATCGACTGGGGGAACACGGTGGACGTGCTCGACCTGGGCGGCAACCTGCTCCGCTCGTTCAACGGCGCCCAGATGACCGCGCCCGCCTCACCCAGCGGCAACCAGGCTTTCCCGCTCACCAACCGTCTGCTCACCTTCACCGCGGATGCGGGCGAACTGATCGGCGGCGTGCGCTTCACCTCCAGCGTCGACTCGCTGGAAGCGGACAACATCAAGTTCACCGCCGCGGTGCCGGAACCAGCCACCTGGGCGATGATGCTGGTCGGTTTCGGCATGGTCGGTGCCACCGCGCGCTATCGCCGCCGCAAGAGCAACGTCGCCTTCGCCTGATCGCTTCGACTTCCCGAAGCGTTCGTCGGGAAAGGGTCGTCGGCATCGCGCCGGCGGCCCTTTTTCCGATTCGGGTCAGCGGTGATGACGCGCTTGCCAAACGCCGCTGATCGCGGGAACAAGGCAGTATCCACCATCCGGGGAATTGCCGATCGTGCGCCTGTCCTTTCTCGCCCTTGCCCTGCTGTCCACCGCCACACCTGCCCTGGCGCAGGACGCCAAACCCGCTGCGCCCGCGAAATCCCATGCCGAGATGGTGAAGCAGGAGGCGGAAGCCGGCTGGGCCACCGCGCCCGTCGCGGAACAGGAAGTGACGCACCGCGATACCGTCACGGTCGGCAGCCGGCGGCTGCCCTATACCGAGTCCGCCGGGACGCTCACGATCCGCGATATCGAGGGCAAGCCGACCGCCAGCATGTTCTACACCGCCTATACGCTCGACGGGACGAAGCCCGGCACCAGGCGGCCGGTGACGTTCTTCTACAATGGCGGGCCGGGCAGTCCCAGTTTCTGGCTGCGCATGGGATCGTTCGCGCCGATCCGCATCCGCACCACCAACCCGGAATTCATCCGCCCCGCCCCCTATGACGTCGGCCCCAATCCCGACACGCTGCTCGACAAGACCGACATGGTCTTTCTCGACGCGATCGGCACCGGTTATTCGCGGCCGCTGGGCGATATGAAGCCGTCCGATTTCTACGGCACCGACGAGGATGCCGACGCCTTCGCCAAGGCGATCCTGCGCTACGCCACCAAGTTCGGGCGCTGGAGCAGCCCCAAATTCCTGTTCGGCGAAAGCTATGGCACGCTGCGCTCCGGGGCGCTCGCCTATCAGTTGCAGGAACGGGGCATGGCGCTGAACGGTGTCGTGCTGTTGTCGTCGATCATGAACTATGGCTATCGCCAGCCGGGGCTGGATCAGGTCTATCTGAACTATCTGCCCAGCTATGCCGCGACCGCCTGGTATCACAATCGCCTGCCCGATCGCCCCGCCGATGTCGCCACCGCCGTCGCGCAGGCACGCGCCTTCGCGAACGGGCCGTATATGGTCGCGCTCGCCAAGGGGCAGTCGATCTCCGACGCGGAACGCGACTCGATCGCGTATCAGATGAGTCGGCTGATCGGCCTCAGCCCCGATTACATCAAGCGCGCCAACCTGCGCATCGACCTGCCGCGTTTCCAGAAGGAATTGCTGCGCGGGCAGGCGCGCACGATCGGCCGGTTCGATTCGCGCTATACCGGGATCGACACCGACGCGGCGGGGGAGCGGCCGGAGACGGACGCATCGTCCGATGCGATCTCGGGTGCGTACATCGCCTCGTTCACCGATTATCTGACCGGCACGCTGAAGTACAAGACCGAGCTGCCCTATCGCCTGTCGGCGCGCGACGCGGCGGGCTGGACATGGAACTGGAAGCACGATGCGCCGGGCCGTGGCGGCGGCGGTGGCCAGAACAACCCGAACACCGCGATCGACCTGGCCGCCGCGATGCGCGCCAATCCGTATCTCAAGGTCCTGTCGATGAACGGCTATTACGACATGGCGACACCGTTCTTCGGCACCGAAAACGATCTCGGCCATATGATGCTGGAACGCCCGCAACAGGCGAACCTCGCCTTCACCTATTACCCCGCCGGGCACATGACCTATCTCAACCCCGACGCACTTCGCCAAATGAAGGTCGACCTGTCACGTTGGTACGACGACGCGATCAGCGACGCCCGCTCCTCCACCCCGCCGGTGCCGCCGACCAGCGCGGCGGCGGCAGGACCGGCGGCGGCGGGACCGAACTGAGAGGGCGTAACCCCGATTTTCATCTGATCCATCGTTGCGAGCGTAGCGAAGCAATCCAGGGTTTTGCCCGGTGCGCTGGATTGCGTCGCTACGCTCGCAATGACGATGTGTTTTGGCCTGCGCTCACCCGCCCCCCAGCGTCCGCGCCCGGCGGCGCTGGACCGAGCTGCCGATCCCCAGCGCCTCGCGATACTTCGCGACGGTGCGGCGGGCGATGTCGAAGCCCCTGGCCTGCAACTGTTCGACCAGCGTATCGTCGGACAGGATCGCGGCGCCTTCGCCCGCGATCAGGGCGCGGATCGCGCTCTTCACCGCCTGTGCCGACACCGCATCGCCGCCGTCGGTCGCCTGAATCGCGCTGGTGAAGAAGTATTTCAGTTCGAACATTCCGCGCGCGCAGGACAGATATTTGTTGCTGGTGACGCGGCTGACAGTCGATTCGTGCATCTCGATCGCGTCCGCGATCTGGCGCAACGTCATCGGTTTCAGGTGCGTCACGCCGTGGCGGAAGAAGCCTTCCTGCTGCTTCACGATCTCGGTCGCGACGCGGACGATGGTGCGCTGCCGCTGGTCGAGCGCCTTGACCAGCCAGGTCGCGCTGGCGAGGCAGTCGGACAGCCACGCCTTCGACGCCTTGTCCTGCGGGCCGTGCGCCAGTTGCGCATGATAGCGGCGGTTGACGAGCACGCGGGGCAGGGTGGCGCCGTTCACCTCGATCGCCCAGCCATGGCCTGCCGCGCGCACGAACACGTCGGGCACCACCGCGCGCGACGCCTCGCCCCCGTACCGGCAACCGGGCTTGGGATCATAGCCGCGCAGTTCGCGGATCATGTCGGCCATGTCCTCGTCGTCGACATTGCACAGTCGCCGCAGCCGCGCGACGTCGCCGCGTGCCAGCAGGTCGAGATTGGCGATCAGCTTCGCCATGCAGGGATCGTATCGATCCGCCTCCTTCGCCTGCAACGTCAGGCATTCGGCCAGATCGCGCGCGCCGACGCCGGTGGGGTCGAAGGTCTGGATCGTCGCCAGCACCGCCTCCACCCGCATCTGCGCCACGCTCAGCCGGCTCGCGATGTCGAGCGTCGATCCGGTCAGATAGCCGGCGTCGTCGATCTGGTCGATCAGGTGCTGCGCGATGAACAGGTCGGCCGCCGCCACCGCCGGCCCCGCCTGCGCCAGCAGATGATCGGCGAGGCTCAGGCTGGTGTCGGCGAAACTGTCGAGGTCGGGGCCATCCTCGGGTGCCGCGCCGCCGCTCCCCGCGATCGCGCCATCGAACCCGCCGCCGCCATCGGCTACCGAATCCTGTTGATGGCTCTCGGTCGCGTAATCGATGTCGAGCGGATCGGCGGCGGCGGTGCCCGTGACGAGTTCATCGGCCGCCGCCGGCTCCTCGCGTTCGGGCCGTTCGGGTTTCACCACCTCGTCGGTCTGCGTCGCCTCCAGCAGGGGGTTGCGCTCCACCTCCTCGGCGATGAACCCCTCGATCTCCAGATTGGACAGCGTCAGCAGCTTGATCGCCTGCTGCAACTGCGGCGTCATCACCAGCGACTGCGACTGGCGCAGGTCGAGACGCGGCGCGAGGCTCATGACGGCGGGCGGGGGAAAGGACTGCGCCGCATCGCCATCACCCTAGAGGGAGAAGGTTTCGCCGAGATAAAGCCGCCGCACATTCGCATCGGCGACCAGTTCGGCCGGGCTGCCGGAGAACAGCACCCGCCCGTCATAGATGATGTACGCGCGGTCGACGATATCCAGCGTCTCGCGGACATTGTGGTCGGTGATCAGCACGCCGATGTCGCGTCGCTTCAGGTCACGCACCAGATCGCGGATGTCGGCGATCGAGATCGGGTCGATGCCCGCGAACGGCTCGTCCAGCAGCATGATCGACGGATCGGCCGCCAGCGCGCGCGCGATCTCCGCCCGGCGCCGCTCGCCACCCGACAGCGCCATCGCCGGTGCCGCGCGCAGCCGGGTCAGGCCGAACTCGTCGAGCAGCCGGTCGAGCTTGGCGGTGCGCGCCGCCGGGTCCGGCTCCGACAGTTCAAGCACGGTCAGGATGTTCTTCTCGATCGACAGGCCACGGAAGATCGAGGTTTCCTGCGGCAGATAGCCCAGCCCCAGGATCGCGCGCCGGTACATCGGCAGGCCGGTGATATCCTCGCCGTCCAGCATGATCCGGCCCGAATCGGGCTTCACCAGCCCCATCACCGAATAGAAGCAGGTCGTCTTGCCCGCGCCGTTGGGGCCGAGCAGCCCGATCACCTCGCCCCGCCCGACCGAGACTGACACGTCGGTCAGCACGGTGCGCTTGTCGTAGGATTTGGCGATCGACACCACCTGCAGGCCATGCGCCACCGGCGGTTCGGCCAGCGGCGGGACGCTTGCGGGGGTGCTGTCGGGGAGGGGGGCAGGGGCGTCAGGAGCGTTCATCGACCTGTCCCTCAGTTGCGCTGGGGGACGGAGAAGGTGCCCGTCACCCGGCCGCCGCGCGACGGGGTGACGCCGCCGGTTCCGGTCGCGCCGCCGCTGCCGCCCGCCACCGACGATCCGTCGATCACCGCGCGGCCGGTGTCGAGGTTGATCGTCAGCCGCCCGCCATTCACGGTGTTGCCACCACCCTGTGTCAGGCTGACCCCGCCCAGCATCGTGATGACGCGGCGGTTGAGGTCGTAGATCGCATATTGGCTTTTCGCGGTCTGGTCCGGCCGGCGTACCGTGACCCCGCCCGAGGCGTCCAGCCGCGATACCTGTGGGCTGCCGCCGACGACCTGGCCGGTATAGGCCACCGTCATCCGCGTCGCGTTCAGCGTCATCTCCGCCTGTTTGACCGACACGTTGCCGGATAGAACCGCGCGATTCGCCTTGTCCTGCAATTCGATATGGTCCGCGCCGAAATCGATCGGTGCGTTGGTGTCATGCCGCTGCTGCGCACCCGCAAGGGCCGAAACGGCGATCAGGCCGGGGACGAGAAGGGCAGGGATGCGCATGGCGGGCTATTTCGCCCCTCCCGGCACGAACCGCAAGCGGGCATTGCCGTCGAGCGTGACGGTGCGCGCCTCCAGGTCGGCGCGCATCCGGTTGCCGCTGAAATTCCCCTGCGGCACCGTGCCGGTCACCGCGCCCGCGCTCTGCATCCGCCGTGATTCGAGATCGACGGTGGCGTTGCTGGTGTCGAGGCGATAGCCGCCCGCCGCGCGCACCGCGATCGGCCCCTCCAGCGTCACCCGCTGCGTGTCCATGTCGTAATGGCCCTGCCCCGCCACGACGCGGGCGGGACCGTCGGTCAGCTGGATGCCGGCGGACAGGTCGCGCAACTGCACCACCGGTTCGGCCGAGCTGCGCTGGATCGCGGAGCCGGCGTCCAGTTCGAACGGCTGGCCCTTCGTATCCTGACCCCGGTATCGCGCCGACTGGATCTTCATCCGTTCATGCGCCACCTCGACCTTGTTCTTGTCGAGGACGAACGATACGTCGCCCACCGCGGTCAGCGGCGCCATGACGAGGAAGGCGGACAGGATGCCGATCCCGGTCGGCAACGCCACGCGCATCACCGCGACGAGGCGGTCGTGCCGGCTGCCCGGCGCCGCCCATTCCTCGCGGGCCGTGCGCGGACGCGCGGGATCAGGCATGGGCGAAGATGTCCTGCTCCGGCCAGCCGGCCAGATCGAGCGCGGCGCGGACCGGCAGGAAATCGAAGCATGCCTGCGCGATCGCCAGCCGTCCCTCGCGCGCCAGCCGGCGCTCCAGTTCTTCTTTCAATCGGTGGAGATGACGCACGTCGGAGGCGGCATATTCCTTCTGCGCGTCGGACAGCACCGGCCCGCCCCAGTCGGACGATTGCTGCGCCTTGGACAGTTCCTGCCCCAGCAGTTCGCGCACCAGTTCCTTCAGGCCGTGGCGATCGGTATAGGTACGGATCAGCCGCGACGCGATCTTGGTGTCCCAGGCGGGGCCGGCGACGACCCCCAGATAATGCTGGATCGCCGCGATATCGAACCGGCCGAAATGATATAGCTTCAGCCGCGCCGGATCGGCCAGCACCGCCCGCAGTTCGGGTGCGGCATAATCGCTGCCGGGGCCGAATCGCACCAGATGCTCGTCCGGCCCGCCGTCCGACAGCTGCACCACGCACAACCGGTCGCGCGGGGTGATGAGGCCCATCGTCTCGGTATCGACGGCGATGCTGGCACCGGGCGCGAACAGGCCGGCGGGGATGTCTTCCTCGTGGAAATATACGGTCATAGTACGGCCGTAGCCGCTGGCGCCGCTCCGCTCAATGGCGACGCTCGAAGGCGGGGCACCTTGACCGGCGCCCTATGACGGGCGTCGTGGCGGGCGGCCATGATCCATGCTGTGCCGTTACGGCCACGCCCCGCCGCTTTTTTCGCGCGGGGCGGCGTGATCCTGCCACAATGATGACGAATTCGTTCGCAGGGGTTCGGCAAATCGGTTATGCGTTCGAGTAAGCGCAAAAGGTTTTCGCGCTAAAGACCGTGAGCACTTCGTCCGGCTCGTGTTCTTGATAAAGTATCATACGGGCGAACCGGGAAGACGAACAGGGCTTATGGGTTTCGATAAAGGCGGCCGCGGCAACCGTGGCGGACGTGGTCGCGACAAGCGTGACAGCTTCGGTGGCGACGAATTCGGCGGCGGCAGCAGCTTCGGCGGCGGTGATCGCGGCGGCTTCGGCGGCGGCGGCAGCAGCTTCGGCGGCGGCGATCGTGGCGGCTTCGGCGGCGGCGGCAGCAGCTTCGGCGGTGGTGACCGCGGCGGCTTCGGCGGCGGTGGCGGCGGCGGTGGTTACCGCGGCGGCGGCGGCGGTGGCGGCGGCTTTGGTGGCGGCGGCGGTGGTTTCGGCGGCGGCGGTGGCGGCGGTGGCCGCGGCATGCCCCCCCAGGTCGTCGGCGAGGGCACCGGTGTCGTCAAGTTCTTCAACGCGCAGAAGGGCTTCGGCTTCGTCGTTCGCGATGACGGCGGCGAGGACGTGTTCGTGCACATCTCCGCCGTCGAGCAGGCGGGTCTGGCCGGTCTGGCCGAGGGTCAGCCGCTCGGCTTCACCCTGGTCGATCGCGGTGGCCGCATCTCGGCGACCGAGCTCAAGATCGATGGCGAGCCGATGGCCGTCACCGATCGTGCGCCCCCGCGCGAGCCGCGTGAAGGTGGCTTCGGCGACCGTGGCCCCCGTCAGGGTGGTGGCGATCGCGGCGGCTTCGGCGGCGCGCCGGGTGGCGCACCGCAGCGTCAGCTGACCGGTGAGAAGGCGACGGGCACCGTCAAGTTCTTCAACGCGATGAAGGGCTTCGGCTTCATTCAGCGCGACGATGGCCAGCCCGATGCGTTCGTGCACATCTCGGCCGTCGAGCGCGCCGGTATGGCAAGCCTGAACGAGGGCGATCGCCTTCAGTTCGAAATCGAGGTCGATCGTCGCGGCAAGTACGCCGCCGTCAACCTGGCGCAGGGCAGCTGATCCTAGCGATCCTGTTCTAGCCACGCGGCCCGCCCGGCATCCAGCCGGGCGGGCCGTTTGCGTTTTCGGGGATGGCGGCGCGACCATCGACCGGTCGCAGCGGATGGTCATGAGTGGCTTCGCTGCAATGGGGATGGCCGCAAATGGCTGGCGGCAGATGGCCTTCATAAAGCGAAGGCGCTGACCGGCAGCCGCCATGCGTCATCCGACCGGACGGCGCCCCTTGCCAACATCATCCATATGCTCCGGAGCAGGCCTGCGCCGTGCCGGATATCGAAAGCTGCCGTAGGTCATTGCAGATATTTGCCGATCGTCTGCCGGAGCGAGGCATGATGGCATGAAACCCACTCAGTCGTTGCGAGCGTGGCGAAGCAATCGCGTCACGCGCAGGACCTTAGATTGCGTCGTTGCGCCAGCAACGACGAGAAGGGCAGCCCACGCCATCGCGCCCTCACATATCAACAATCTTGGCCGCGTGATGTGACGTACCCGGCGATCGTCACCCCGATCCGTATCGCCGCGTGATTTCCGGCTCCGGCCTCCGACGATAACGTTCCATGTTGCACTGCATCCAAAACAGGGGCCGCTCGTTAGGGCCGCAACGGATATGAACCCGCGCGCGCTGCCGCCCCATCGGTGTCGCGACGGACAAAGGAACGCCGCCATGACTGATATCGTCACCCCCATCGCCCGCCCGCGACTTGCCCTGGCGCTTCAGGGCGGCGGCGCTCACGGCGCCTATGGATGGGGTGTGCTGGATCGTCTGCTCGACGAGGATGTCGAGATCGTTGCGGTCAGCGGTGCGAGTGCGGGGGCGCTGAACGGCTGCGCGCTCGTCGCCGGGCTGGCGGACAGTGGCCGGGACGGGGCACGCGCCGGCCTCGAACGGCTGTGGCGCGCGGTATCGCGAAGCTCGCCGTTGCAGGCGTTCGATCTGGAATGGGGTGGGCCACTGTTCGAGCCATGGTTCCGCCGCTCGCTGGAGGTGAGCAAGCTGTTCGGCCGCTACATCGCGCCCTTCGCCCCGCACATCCGCGACATGCGTGCGCTGCGCCAGGTGGTGTCGTCGAGCATCGACCTGTCGGCACTGACTCGCCCGGCGGCGTTGCCGCTCTATATCGCGGCCACCAGGGTATCGAATGGCGCGGCCCGCCTGTTCGACAATGACGCCATCGATCTCGACGCGATCATGGCCTCCGCCTGCCTGCCCGAACTGTTCGCGGCGGTGGAGATCGATGGCGAGGACTATTGGGACGGCGGCTTTTCCGCCAACCCCGCGCTCGAACCACTGATCTTCGAAGGGCATGGCGCCACCGATCTGCTGGTCGTGCAGATCACCCCGTTCGCGGTCGAGGACGTGTCCTCGACGCTCACCGGGATCATGGGGCGGATGAGCGATATCGGTTTCAACGCCTGTCTGCTCCGCGACCTGAAGGCGCTGACGCAGGTGCAGGCGATCGCCCGCGATGCCCATTCGCGCGATCCGGGAATGCAGGCGCTGGCGGCGACCAACCTGCACATGATGGCGGCGGCGCCGGAACTGGCGCAGCGCGGCGGTGCCAGCAAGATCGACACACGCTGGTCGCGGATCGAGGAATTGCGCGAACTGGGCCGGGCCACGGCGGAGGCATGGCTGGCCGATCATCGCGGCGAATTCCGCCGGTCCTCCACCCTCACCGATCTGCCCGAAGCGGCAGCGGCCTGACCGGTCAGCGCGGTCCCGCCGGAACGGATACCGGCGACACCGCGCCATGGCCGTCGAACCAGCTGGTCAGGTTGTCGACCACCAATTGCCCCATCGCCGCGCGGGTATCGCGCGATGCCGATCCGATATGCGGCAGCAGCACGACCTGCGACATCGCGCGCAACTCCTCGGGCACGTGCGGTTCGTCCTCGAACACGTCCAGCCCCGCACCGCCGATGGTGCCGTCGCGCAGCGCCGCGACCAAGGCCGCCTGATCGACCACGCTGCCCCGCGCGACGTTGATGAACACGCCCTCGGCACCCAGCGCGGCCAGCACCGCCGCGTCGACCAGATGCCGCGTCGCCGCCCCGCCGGGGACGATCGCGATCAGCACGTCGCACGCCGCCGCCAGCGCGACGGGGCTATCGTGATAGTCATAGGCCACGCCCGCCTGCCGCGTCCGTCCGTGATAGGCGATCGCGACGCCGAATCCCTCCAGCCGCCGCGCCACCGCCTTGCCGATCGCGCCCAGCCCCAACAGGCCGATCCGCCGCCCGCGCAGGGTGGGCGACAGCGGAAACGACCCGTCCGGCCAGTGCCCGTCGCGCACGTACCGGTCCGCCTGCGGTATCCGGCGCAGCGTCGCCAGCAACAGGCCGATCGTTAGGTCCGCCACTTCCTCGTCCAGCACGCCCGGCGTGTTGGTCACCACGATCCCGCGCGCCGCGGCGGCGGCGGCATCGATATTGTCGTAACCGACCCCGAAATTGGCAACGATCTCCAGCGCGGGCAGCGCATCGAACGACGCGGCATCGACCCGGCCCGCCAGCGTACTGACCGCCATGCCCCGAATGCGCGGACCCACGGACGCCAGACAGGCGGCGGGATCGGCCTGCTCCCATAGCCGGTGCAGCACGAAGCGCGCGTCGAGCGCGGCGATCACCGCGTCCGCCATCGGCGCCGGCATCAGGATGTCAGGATCGGTCATCCGCCCCAGATAGGGCGTCCGATGCCGTCAGCCTATATCAACGGGATTGGCAGCCGGGCGTCCTGACTGATCAGGCGATCGCGGCGCGTCCCCGGTGCCATTCGTCCAGCGCCGCGACGGTGCGGGCGCGTACCTCGTCCGGCGTCCCGGTGGCGTCCACCACCACGTGCCGGTCGGGATCGCGCCGCGCCTGATCGAGGAACGAGGCGCGGATGCGGCGATGGAAGTCGAGGTCCAGCGTCTCGAACCGGCCCTCGTCCACCGCGGTGTCGGTCAGCCGCTTGCGGCTGCGTCCCAGCGCGATCGCCGGATCGAGGTCGAGGACGATGGTCAGGTCCGGCCAGACCGCGCCGACCGCAGTGGCATGCAGGTCGCGGATGAAGCGTTCCGCCATCCCCCGCCCGGCGCCCTGATAGGCGATCGTCGATCCGACATAGCGGTCCGAGATCACGAATCGGCCCAGCGCCCGCGTCGGCAGGATCACGCGCCGGACATGCTCCACCCGCGCCGCCGTCATCAGCAGCAGTTCGGCATAGGGGTCCCACGCATCGTCGGTGCCGGACAGGATCAGCGCGCGGATGCGTTCCCCCTGCGGCGTGCCGCCCGGCTCGCGCGTCGCGATCCCCTCGCACCCCAGCGCGTGCAGGTGATCGGTCAGGTAACGGACCATCCCGCTCTTGCCGCAGCCGTCCACCCCCTCCACCGCATAGAAGGCCGCAGGCAAGGCGATGGTCACGCCTGCATCCGGGCGTGGTGGCGGATCACCTCGTCGATGATGAAGCGCAGGAACTTCTCGGAGAATTCGGGATCGAGCTGCGCGTCCGTCGCCAGCCGGCGCAGGCGGGTGATCTGGCGGTCCTCGCGGCCGGGATCGGCAGGGGGCAGGCCGTGTTCCGCCTTGTGCCGCCCCACCGCCTGCGTCACCTTGAACCGTTCCGCCAGCATATGGACCAGCGCGGCGTCGATATTGTCGATCGACTGGCGATACCCGTCGAGCACCGCGTCGGGGGCCAGAGCCATATCGGGGGAAGGCGTGTCGGTCATCATCGGGGCGACTCCTTTTTCACCGCCCCTTTGCGCGACGGAGGGCACGGGGGGCAAGTGGCGGGGTTGCGTTGCGGCGGGGTTGCCGCCACTTGGGGGCCGATGACCGCGACCATCCACCGCCTCGGCGCCAAGCCGCCCTCGCTCGACCCGATGATGGCCCTCGTCACCGGTGACATGAATGCCGTGAACGCGGTGATCCTGGACCGGATGCAGTCGGAAATTCCGCTGATCCCCGAACTCGCCGGTCATCTGATCGCGGGCGGGGGCAAACGGATGCGGCCGATGCTGACGCTCGCGAGCGCACGGCTGATCGGTTATACCGGCAATCGTCACCACCGGCTCGCCGCATCGGTGGAGTTCATCCACACCGCCACGCTGCTGCACGACGACGTGGTCGACGGGTCGGACCTGCGTCGCGGCCGTCGCACCGCCAACATCATCTGGGGCAACCCCGCCAGCGTCCTGGTCGGCGATTTCCTGTTCAGCCGCAGTTTCGAGCTGATGGTGGAGGACGGCAGCCTCAAGGTGCTGAAGATCCTGTCCAACGCCAGCGCCGTGATCGCGGAGGGCGAGGTGAACCAGCTGACCGCCGCGCGCCGCGTCGACCTGGCCGAGGACCGCTATCTCGACATCATCGGCGCCAAGACGGCGGCGTTGTTCGCCGCCGCCTGCCGGATCGCGGCGGTGGTCGCGGAACGGCCCGAGGGCGAGGAGATGGCGCTGGACGCCTATGGCCGCAACCTCGGCATCGCATTCCAGCTGGTCGACGACGCGATCGATTACGTGTCCGACGCGGGTACGATGGGCAAGGATGCGGGCGACGATTTCCGCGAGGGCAAGATGACGCTGCCGGTCATCCTCGCCTATGCGCGCGGCGACGCCGTCGACCGCAAGTTCTGGAAGGACGCGGTCGAGGGCCGGCGCGACAGCGACGAGGATTTCGCCCACGCCATCACCCTCGTCCGCCAGAGCCGCGCGGTCGACGACACGCTGGCCCGCGCCCGCCATTACGGCCAGCGCGCGATCGATGCGATCGCCGGTTTCCCCGCCAGCAAGGCGAAGGACGCGATGGTCGAGGCGGTCGAATTCGCGGTGGCGCGGGCCTATTGAGGTATTGACGGGAGCGGGCCGGACCACGCGATCGATCAGCGCGTCCTGACCGATCGCACCGCCAGTGCCGCGATCGCCACCGCCGCCGCCCCGCAGGCCAGCCACAGCCACCCGATCAGCATGATCGGTCCGATGGGTCGATAGAGCAGCGCGCCGACCGGCCCCACCGACAGTATCTCCGCCCCGAACGATGCCGCCATCGCCAGCGCCGCCATCCCGGCCGGCGCGAACCATGGCGACCGGCGCCCGATCCGAACGATGGCGATCGCCGCGCCGCCCGCCGCCACCAGCATCAGCAAGGCCAGCCCGATCTGCACCATATGCCGGCCGACCCCCGGCAACGCAGCATCGATTCCCGCCACCGCGCCGAACCGCGTATCGCCGATCAGCTCGGCCAGCAGCACCAGATAGACCAAAGTCAGCGTTCGCCATGCCCCGCGCCGCTGCCGCGCCGCCGTGCCCGCATCCCAGTTTGCCGCCGCGGCGAGCGACAGGGCGGCAAGGCCCGCCACCAGCGTCCAATTGATCTGCACCCCGTCCCCGCCTAGCCTGCGCGCCGTGGCCATCGATGCCCACCCGCCTGGAAAATCACGTGCTGCTATACACGATCTATGCGCTCTACACGGCGCTGGCCCTGCTGTCGTTCCGATGGTGCCCGCCACGGACCGCGATCCCGGTGATATTCATGGCCGGCTGGCTGCTGCTGCCGGTCGGGCATTTTCCGCCCGCCGAAATAGTCGGCAGCCTGCCATGGTGGATCGTCGGCCTCGCATTGCCCTCGTCGATGCTCGCGACCAAGGCATGGGTGGCGGCGGGGGCGGCGCTGCTGGCGGGGCTGGTGTTCGACGGCGCGCGGGTGCGGGCATGGCGGCCGCGCTGGATCGACCTGCCGATGGCGCTCTGGTGCCTGTGGCCACTGATCGACGGGCTGGTGGCGGCGAACCCCGCGCCCGCACCATGGCTCGCCTGCCTCTACGTCACCGGCAGTTGGGGGTTGCCATGGCTGATCGGGCGCATCTGGATCGTCGATGCCGCCGATCGCGCCGCCCTGCTGACGGTGATCGTCGGCGCGGGCGCGGTGCTGCTGCCGGTCGCGCTGGTCGAGGGGGTGGCGGGGCCGTTCCTCTACGACGCGCTTTACGGCGCGCATCCGTTCCGCACCGACGGCATGGTCCGGTATGTCGGCTATCGCCCGCTCGCATGGTTCGAGAACGGCAACCAGTACGGCATCTGGATCGCGATCAGCGCGGTGGCGGCGACATGGCTGGCGTTTCTGCGTCGCGGTGGCGTCCGGTCGCGCTGGGCATGGCCGCTGTGGCTGGTGGTGACGGCGATGGCGGTCGCGGCGCAATCGGTCGGGGCGTTGCTACTGGCGGCGGCGGGGATCGCGTTCCTCGCCCTGCGCGGGCGCGCGATCGTGCGGCCGGTGATGATCGCGGGCGTCGCATCGGTCGGGCTGCTGGGGGCGGTCCACCTCAGCGGCATCGTGCCGCTCGAACATATCGCGCGCAATACCACGGTCGGCCAGCAGGTGCTGGGGGCGGTACGCGGCGTCGGCCGGGGGTCGTTCACCTGGCGGCTGTCGCAGGATGCGAAGGTGCTGCCCGCGATCCACGCCGCGCCGCTGACGGGGACGGCGCGGTGGGACTGGTTCCGGCCGTTCGACACGCGGCCCTGGGGGCTGGCGATGCTGATCCTCGGCCAGTTCGGGCTGATCGGGTTGTTGCTGGCATTCGGCGGCGTGATCGTGCCGGCGGTGGCGGTGCTGTTCCGGCGGATCGGCTACGGTGCATGGGCGCGGGACGACGACGCGCTGCCGCTGGCGGTGATCGTGCTGGTGGCGATGGCGGACGCGACGCTCAATTCGTTCGTGTACCTGCCCGCGATCCTGATCGCCGGCGGCATCGCGGTGCGGCCCCGGCAACGCTGATTCAGCAGTCGACCACGCAATCCTCGCCGGTTTCGACCTGCAACGTCGCATGGCCGATCGCGAAGTCCCGGCGCAGCATGTCACGCGCGTCCGCCAGGAACGCGTCGCCCGGCGGCCCGCCGGGCATCAGCAGATGCGCGGTCAGCACCGGTTCGGTGGTCGACATCGCCCAGATGTGCAGGTCGTGCAACCGCGTCACCCCCGGCAGCGCGAGCAGCGCGGCGGCCACCCGGTCGTAATCGATCCCGCGCGGCACGCCGGCCAGCGACAGTTCCACCGTCTCGCGCAGCAGCCCCCAGGTCTGCCAGAAGATCAGCGCTGCGATCACCAGGCTGACGACCGGGTCGATCCATCCGATCCCCGTCGCCCAGATCACGATGCCGGCGATCACCACCCCGGCGGATACCAGCGCATCGGACAGCATGTGCAGGAACGCGCCCCGGATGTTGACGTCGCCGTGCCGCCCGCGCGCGAACAGCCATGCGGTCAGGGCATTGACGAGGATGCCGACCCCCGCGACCGCCGACACCGTCAGCCCGGCCAGCACCGGCGGATCGCCGATCCGCTGCGCCGCCTCCAGCACGATCGCGCCCAGCGCGACCAGCAGGAACAGCGCGTTGAGCAGCGCGGCGAGGATCGTCGACCCCTTCAGGCCATAGGTGAAGCGCTTGGTCGCAGGCTTGCGCGCCAGCGACGCGCCGCCCCACGCCACCGCCAGCCCCAGCACGTCGGACAGATTGTGCCCCGCATCCGCCAGCAGCGCGACCGATCCGGTCCACCACCCTGCACCGCCCTCCGCCAGCACATAGGCGATGTTGAGCGCGATCCCGATCGCGAAGGCGCGGTCGAACGAGGCGGGGGCGTGGTGATGGCCATGCTCATGCCCATGCCCATGCCCGGCATGGCCGTGCCCCTGATGATGCGCATGGCCGTGATCGTGATCGTGCAGGTCGGCCATGTGCTCTCTTTCGCGAACGTCGATCCTGCCAGTAGCTATGACGAGCGCGTTTCCCAAACCCGTTCGCCTTGAGCGTAGTCGAAGGGCGCCTCGCCGAGCGAAGCCGAGGCGCCACGGACGGAACGTCCTCGACGTTGCCAGGACCGGTGCTTCGATTGCGCTCAGCACGAACGGGGTTGGAATTAGATCGTATCATCGCTGGCAGAACGTCCCGCTTTCCGCACCCGCCCGGCTTGTGGCAGGGCACCCCCATGTCCGCCCCCGCCGCCCTGCCGATCACCGCCGTCCTGCCCGACCTGCTTGCCGCGTTGCGTGGCGGATCGTCGGCGGTGCTGGTCGCGCCGCCGGGTGCGGGCAAGACGACGGCGGTCGCGCCCGCCCTGCTCGCCGAGCCGTGGTGTACGGGCGAGGTGCTGCTGCTGTCGCCGCGCCGGCTGGCGGCGCGCGCGGCGGCGGAGCGGATGGCGCAACTGGCGGGCGAGGCGGTCGGCGCCACGTTCGGCTATGCGACCCGGCTCGACAGCCGGCGATCGGCGGCGACGCGGGTGACGGTGATGACGCAGGGCATCTTCACCGCGCGCATCCAGGCCGATCCCGAACTGGCCGGCGTGTCGGCGGTGCTGTTCGACGAGGTGCATGAGCGCAGTCTGGAAGGGGATGTCGGCCTCGCCTTCGCGCTCGACGTGCAGGGGGCGCTGCGCCCCGACCTGCGACTGGTGGCGATGTCGGCGACGCTCGACGGCACCCGCTTCGCCGCGCTGATGGGAGACGCGCCGGTGATCGAGAGCGAGGGGCGCAGTCACCCCCTCACGCTGCGCTATCTGGGCCGCGCCGCCGAACGCCGACTGGAGGACGAGGTGGCCAGCGCGATCCGCCGCGCGCTGGCGGAGGAGGAGGGCGGCGTGCTCGCCTTCCTGCCCGGCGTCGCGGAAATCGAGCGGGTGGCCGAACGGCTCGATCGCCTGCCCGAGGGGGTCGAGCTGTTCCGCCTCCACGGCAATCTCGATCCCGCCGAACAGCGCGCGGCGATCCGCCCGGCCGCGTCGCGCAAGGTGGTGCTGGCGACCTCCATCGCGGAAACCAGCCTGACGCTCGACGGTATCCGCGTGGTAGTCGATCCCGGCCTTGCCCGCCGGCCGCGCTACGATCGCGCGGCGGGGATGACCCGGCTCGTCACCGAACGCGCCAGCCAGGCGGCGGCGACGCAGCGCGCCGGCCGCGCCGCGCGGCAGGGGTCGGGCGTGGCGTATCGCCTGTGGGAGGAGGCGGCGACCGCCGGCCTGCCGCGCTTCGATCCGCCCGAGATCGTCGAGGCCGACCTGTCGTCGTTGTTGCTCGCCAGCGCGATCTGGGGCGTCGCCGATCCGCGGTCGCTCGCGTGGCTCGATCCGCCCCCGCTCGCGGCGGTGACGGAGGCGCGCGAGCGGCTGGCGACGCTGGGCGCGATCGACGCGGACAACCGGCCGACCCCGCACGGCCACGCCATCGCCGCGCTGCCGATGCCGCCCCGCCTCGCGCATATGCTGATCGTCGCGGGTGGGCGTGGCCTTGGCCGGATCGCGGCGGAGGTGGCGGTGCTGCTCGGCGAGCGCGGACTGGGCGGCAACGACCCCGATCTGGAGGTGCGCCGCCGGCGCTGGCGCAGCGAACGCGGCACCAAGGCGGAGGGCGCGCGCAAGCTGGCCGGACGCTGGGCGCGGCTGGTCGCGTCCGGCGATGAGGCGGGGGAGGGCGCGGAGGGATTGTGTATCGCGCTCGCCTTTCCCGATCGCGTGGCGCGGCGGCGCGATGCATCGGGCGAACAATGGGCCAGCGTCGGCGGGCGCGGGTTCCGGCTCGATCCCACCGCCTCGCTGGCGCGGGCCGAATGGCTGGCGGTGGCGGAGACGCAAGGGTCGGCGGCGGGCGCGCGCATCCTGTCCGCCGCCCCGATCGACCTTGCCGGCATCGAATCGCTGTTCGCCGACGCGATCCGGCTGGTCCGGAGCGTCACCTTCGATCCCGCGACCGGCGGCGTGCAGGCGCTGCGCGAACGGCGGCTGGGTGCGCTACGGCTGCAATCGGGGCCGGACAGCGCCGCCGATCCGCGCGACGTGGCGACGGCGCTGCTCGACGGGGTGCGTCAGCACGGGGTGGCGCGCCTGCCCTGGGACGACCGCGCGGTGCAGTTGCGCGACCGCGCGGGCTATGCCGGGATCGACAGCGACGCGCTGCTGCTCGACCGGCTGGACGAGTGGCTGCCGCCGCTCTTGGCCGGCAAGCGCCGGCTCGATCAGGTCGCGCCCGGCGAGTTGATCGAGGCGATGCGGACCGTGATCGGCTGGGACGCGATGCGCCGGATCGACCGGGTGGCACCCGCCGCCTTTACCTCGCCCGCCGGCAGCGGCCACGCGATCGACTATGCCGCCGAAGGTGGTCCCCGCGTCGAGCTGCGCGTGCAGGCGCTGTTCGGGCTGGCAGTGCATCCGGTGGTGGGGGAGGGGCAGGTACCGCTGGTCCTGTCGCTGACCAGTCCGGCCGGGCGGCCGATCCAGACGACGCGCGACCTGCCCGGCTTCTGGGCGGGCAGCTGGGCGGCGGTGGCGAAGGAGATGCGCGGCCGTTATCCCCGCCATCCCTGGCCCGACGACCCCGCTGGCGCGGCGGCGACGCTGCGCACGAAAAATGCGGATGCAAGGCGCGGCGGATCGCGGTAGATGACGGTCATGGCAACCGCTCGCATTTTCCAGCGCCCGAAGAACTCGATGCAGTCCGGTCGCGCCCGGACCGACCAATGGCAGCTCGAATTCGAGCCGGCCGAGGCCAAGCATCCCGATCCGCTCACCGGCTGGGCCGGCAGCGGCGACACCCGCGACCAGATCCGCCTGCTGTTCCCGACTGTTGAAGCGGCGATCGCGCATTGCGAGCGCGAGGGGCACGACTACACCGTGGTCCCCGCGCCCGCGAAGACGCTGAAGCTGCAGGCCTACGCGGATAACTTCCGCTAACCGACGCAGGGCTGCGTCACCCGGCCCTGCCTATTGCCGCCTCCCCGGCGAAGGCCGGGGAATCGATATCAGGATGGCCCGTGATCTTCCGATGGGAGCCACGGGCCCGGCATCACGCCGCGACCGCCTTCGATCGCGCCGCGAAGCTCTTGCGCAGCTTCTGCAGCTTGGGCGGGATCACCGCCATGCAATACGGGTTCGATCGGCCCGACGTTTCCCAGTAATCCTGATGATAGCCCTCGGCCGGGTACCAGGTATCCATCGGTTCGATCGTGGTGACGATCCGGCCGCCGGTTTCGCCCGCCCGCTCGATCGCCGCCTTCATCGCCTCTTCCTGTTCGGGCGAGGCCGGGAACATCGCCGACCGGTACTGGGTGCCGACATCGTTGCCCTGCCGGTTCAGTTGCGTCGGGTCGTGCGTCGCGAAGAAGATGTCGAGCAGGTCGCCCAGATCGAGCTGTTCGGGATCATAGCCCACCCGGATCGCCTCGGCATGGCCGGTGTCGCCGCCGCACACCTGCTTGTAGGTCGGGTTCGGGACCGTGCCGCCGATATAGCCGCTTTCGACCGAGGTCACCCCGATCACGTCCTTGAACACCGCTTCGGTACACCAGAAGCATCCGCCCGCGAGCGTCACATATTCAGTCCCACGTTCCGTCATCGCCAACTCCTTTGATCCCAAGATAGGAAGCCGCTAGGGCGCCCGCAAAGGGAGACGATCGATGGCGGTTATGGTGACGGGCGGCGCAGGGTATATCGGCAGCCATGCAGTGCTGGCGCTGCTCGATGCGGGGCAGGAGGTCGTGGTGGTCGACAACCTCGTCACCGGGTTCGACTGGGCGGTGGACGACCGCGCGACGCTGGTCGAATGCGACATCGCCGACGAGGGGCGGGTACGCGCGGCGATCCGCGGCTACGATGTCGATGCGATCATGCACTTCGCCGGATCGGTGGTGGTGCCCGAATCGGTCACCGACCCGCTCAAATACTATCGCAACAACACCGCCGCCTCGCGCTCGCTGATCGAAAGCGCGGTGACGGAGGGGGTGAGGCATTTCATCTTCTCGTCCACCGCCGCGACCTATGGCACGCCGGAAAAGGTGCCCGTCGCCGAGAACGACCCGACCGTGCCGATCAATCCCTATGGCATGTCGAAGCTGATGACCGAGGCGATGCTGCGCGACGTGGCGGCGGCGCATCCGATCAACTATTGCGCGCTGCGCTACTTCAACGTCGCCGGCGCCGATCCCGAGGGCCGCTCGGGCCAGTCGACGGCGGGCGCCACCCACCTCATCAAGGTGGCGGTCGAGGCGGCGACGGGGCGGCGCAGCCACGTCTCGATCTTCGGCACCGATTTCGACACGCGCGACGGCACCGGCGTGCGCGACTATATCCACGTCTCCGATCTGGCCGCCGCGCATGTCGCGGCCCTCGATCTGCTGCGCGCCGATCCGGGCAGCAGCCACACGCTCAACTGCGGCTATGGTCGTGGTTTCTCGGTCGCCGAGGTGCTCGACGCGGTCGACCGCGTCACCAACATGACGATCGAGCGCAAGCTGGAGGGCCGCCGCGCGGGCGACCCCGCCGAACTGGTCGCCGACAACAGCGCGATCCTCGCCGCCCTGCCGTGGCGCCCCGAACGCGACGATCTGGAAGGCATCGTCCGCGACGCGCTGGCCTGGGAGCGCAAGCTGGCCGAGCGGGACCGGTAAGAGAGCAACGCCCTTCCTGGAAAGCCCCTCCCCTTCAGGGGAGGGGTTGGGGTGGGGCCTCTCCCCGAACGTCGCGCTTGTGGAAGCACCCCGTCCCCGAAAGGGAGGGGAGAATCGTTTCCCCTACCGCTCCCCGCCGATCGCGGCGCGGGTGCGGGCGGTCGCCCACCACCAGCCCAGTGCCCACAGCGTGCCGAAACTCCACCCGGCCAGCACGTCGGACGGCCAGTGGACGCCCAGATATACGCGGCTGGTGCCGATCGCCCCGGTCAGCAGCACGGCCGCCCCGAACAGATAGCGCCGCGCCGCCCGTTCCGGCACCACCTGCGAGGCGAGCGCCGCGAGCGTCAGGTACACCACCGCGCTGCCCGCGGCATGGCCGCTGGGAAAGCTGGCATTGTGGACCGGCACCAGATGCTCGACCAGATCGGGCCGCGCGCGCGCGACGATGCGCTTGATGATCTCCACCATCTGCCCGCCCGACCAACTCGCCGCCGCCAGCATCAGCGCGGTCAGCCACAGCCGCTGCGCCAGCAGGAACCCCGCCACCAGCACCACCACCAGCGTCAGCACGGTGCCGCCGCCCAGCGCGGTCAGGTCCACCGCCACGCGCGGCAGCCAGCGCGGCCCGCCCCAGGCGCGCAACCCCTCCACGATCGCGCGATCGGGCGCGAACGGCAGTCGCGCGACCAGCCAGCCGAGCAGCAGCACCGCCAGCGCGGCGATCGCCAGCAGGGCCAGCCCGGCCAGCGGGCGGGGCAGGGGGCGGACGGGGTCCGGGGCGGTATCGGCCATGGCAGGTACGGTCATCGCCGTGCCCTGCCAGAAACCATCGTCGCGATCCAACATCGTCCTGCCCCGCACACGGTAACTTACCCCTTGCCACCACGGGCGCGGCAGGCGAGATCACCGGCCATAGGAGAGAATAGATGCGCAACATCGATCACGTGATCGCTGGCGGCGGGGCGACGACACGCGCCCGCACCGGTGATGTCTACGACCCGAACACGGGCGAGGTGCAGGCATCCGTCGCGCTGGGTACCGTCGCCGATCTCGACCGCGCGGTCGCCGCCGCGCAGGGCGCGCAACCCGGCTGGGCCGCCACCAATCCGCAGCGCCGCGCGCGCGTGATGTTCCGGTTCAAGGAACTGGTCGAACGCGAGATGGACGCGCTCGCCCATCTGCTGTCGTCCGAACACGGCAAGGTGATCGCCGACAGCAAGGGCGATATCCAGCGCGGGCTGGAGGTGATCGAATTCTGCTGCGGCATCCCGCACGTGCTGAAAGGCGAATATACCCAAGGCGCCGGCCCCGGTATCGATGTCTATTCGATGCGCCAGCCGCTGGGCATCGGCGCGGGGATCACCCCGTTCAACTTCCCCGGCATGATCCCGATGTGGATGTTCGGCGTGGCGATCGCGACCGGCAATGCCTTCATCCTGAAGCCGTCGGAGCGCGATCCCTCCGTTCCCGTCCGCCTCGCCGAACTGATGCTGGAGGCGGGCGCGCCGGCAGGCATCCTGCAGGTGGTCCACGGCGACAAGGAGATGGTCGACGCGATCCTCGATCATCCCGCCATCGCCGCGGTCAGCTTCGTCGGCTCGTCCGACATCGCGCATTACGTCTATCGTCGCGGGGTGGAGGCGGGCAAGCGCGTGCAGGCGATGGGCGGCGCCAAGAACCACGGCATCGTCATGCCCGACGCCGATCTGGATCAGGTCGTCGCCGATCTGGCCGGGGCCGCGTTCGGCTCGGCCGGGGAACGGTGCATGGCGCTGCCGGTGGTGGTGCCGGTCGGCGAGAAGACCGCCGATGCCCTGCGCGAAAAACTGATCCCCGCGATCGACGCGCTGCGGGTCGGCGTCTCGACCGATGCGCAGGCGCATTACGGCCCGGTGGTCAACGCGGCGCACAAGGCGCGGGTCGAGCAATGGATCCAGACTGGCGTCGACGAAGGCGCGGAACTGGTCGTCGACGGGCGCGGCTTCGCGTTGCAGGGGCATGAGCGCGGCTTCTTCATCGGCCCCAGCCTGTTCGACCGGGTGACGCCCGATATGAGCGCGTACAAGGAGGAGATCTTCGGCCCCGTCCTCCAGATCGTCCGCGCCCCCGATTTCGAGACGGCGGTGCGCCTGCCCAGCGAGCACCAGTACGGCAACGGCGTCGCGATCTTCACCCGCAACGGCCATGCCGCGCGCGAATTCGCCGCGCGCGTCAATGTCGGCATGGTCGGGATCAACGTGCCGATCCCGGTGCCGGTCGCCTATCACAGCTTCGGCGGCTGGAAACGGTCCGCGTTCGGCGACACCAACCAGCACGGCATGGAAGGCGTGAAGTTCTGGACCAAGGTGAAAACGATCACGCAACGCTGGCCGGACGGCACAGCGGAACTGCCACGCGGTGCCGAAGACGGCGGACCTTCGCGCGTGCAGGACGCGTTCGTCATTCCGACGATGGGCTGAGGCGAGCATGACCGACCAATTTGATCTCACTGACGACCAGCGCGAGATCCAGGATCTCGCGAGCCGCTTCACCGCCGATCGCATCACCCCCCATGCGGCGGAATGGGACGAGAAGCACATCTTCCCGCGCGACACGATCAAGGCGGCGGCCGAACTCGGCTTCGCGGCGATCTACGTGTCCGAGGAATCGGGCGGCATCGCGCTCGGCCGGCTGGAGGCGGCGCTCATCATGGAGGCGATGGCCTATGGCTGTCCCTCCACATCCGCGTTCATCTCCATCCACAACATGGCATCGTGGATGATCGACCGGTTCGGGTCGCAGACGGTGAAGGACAAGTATCTGCCCGATCTGGTCACGATGGACCGGCTGGCCAGCTATTGCCTGACCGAACCCGGATCGGGTTCCGATGCCTCGGCGCTCAAGACGCGGGCGGTGAGGGACGGCGACGACTGGATCGTCACCGGTTCCAAGCAGTTCATCAGTGGCGCGGGCGAGAACGAGGTCTACGTAACCATGGTCCGCACCGGTGAAGAGGGGCCGAAGGGCATCTCCGCGCTGGTGATCGAGAAGGACATGCCCGGCGTCTCGTTCGGCGCCAACGAGCGCAAGCTCGGCTGGCATTCGCAGCCCACCCGGCAGGTGACGTTCGATGGCGTGCGCGTGCCGGGCGAGAACCTGGTCGGCGAACTGGGCGAGGGGTTCCGGATCGCGATGACCGGGCTGGACGGCGGCCGGCTCAACATCGGCGCCTGTTCGCTGGGCGGCGCGCAGCGCTGCCTCGACGAGGCGATCCGCTACACGAAGGACCGCCACCAGTTCGGCAAGGCGATCGCCGAGTTCCAGAACACGCAGTTCACGCTGGCCGACATGGCGACCGAGCTAGAGGCGGCGCGCGCGCTCCTCTACATGGCGGCGGGCAAGGTGACCGCGAACGCGCCCGACAAGACCCGCTTCGCCGCGATGGCCAAGCGGCTCGCCACCGACATGGGCTCCGCCGTCGCCGACCGCGCGTTGCAGTTGCATGGCGGCTATGGCTATCTGATGGACTATCCGATCGAACGCTTCTGGCGCGACCTGCGCGTCCATTCGATCCTGGAGGGCACCAATCAGGTGATGCGCATGATCGTCGGCCGGGACCTGACACGATGAAACCGCGCGCAGCGCCTTCCATTACCTTCTTCTCCGCGCCTCCGCGTCTCCGCGTGAACAGGAAGATCGGGTTCACGCGGAGACGCGAAGACGCGGAGGGGGTGCGCTTGGAATGGCTGTCATGACCGACCAACTGATCGTCGAGGTGCAGGGGCCGGTCGGCCGGATCGCCCTCAACCGACCCAAGGCGCTCCACGCGCTGACGGCGGAGATGTGCGACGGCATCCTCGCTGCGCTGGAGGCATGGCGCGGCGACGACGGCATCCGCGCCATCATCCTCGACCATGCGGCGGGTACGCGCGGGTTCTGTGCGGGCGGTGACATCCGGATGCTGGCGGAAAGCGGCGCGGGTGACGGTGCGGTGGCGCGGCACTTCTTCGCCACCGAATACCGGATGAACCACCGGCTGTTCACCTATGCGAAGCCGATCGTCGCGGTGATGGACGGGATCACGATGGGCGGCGGTGTCGGCGTGTCGCTGCCCTGCCGCTATCGGATCGCGACCGAGAACACGAAGTTCGCAATGCCCGAAACCGGGATCGGCCTGTTCCCCGATGTCGGCGCGGGCTGGTACCTGTCGCGCCTGCCCGGTCGCATCGGGCAATATCTGGCACTGACCGGTCAGCGGCTGGACGGGGGCGAGGCCCATGCCCTCGGCCTCGCCACCCATTACCTCCCCGCCGACCGGCTGGACGAGGCGAAGGCCCGCATCCTCGCCGATCCGACCGCGATCGACGCCGCGCTGGCTGCGCTGTCCGCGCCGCCGCCCGAGGCCCGCATCCTCGCCGATCGCGCCGCGATCGACCGGCTGTTCGCCGCCGACACGCTGGAGGACATCCTGGCCGCGCTGGACGCGGACGGCGGCGAATGGGCCACCCGGCAACGCGCCACGCTCGATACCAAGTCGCCGCAGGCGATGAAGGTGTCGCTGCGCCTGCTGAAGGACGGGGCCGGCATGGCCAGCTTCGCCGACGAGATGGCGCACGAATATGCCGTCGCCGCCCGCGTGGTGCAGCGCCACGACTTTACCGAAGGCGTGCGCGCGGTGATCGTCGACAAGGACAATGCCCCCCGCTGGAACCCCGCCACCCCGGACGGCGTCAGCGATCACCTGATCGACCAGATCTTTGCCCCCCTGCCGCCGGCAGAGGCGTGGACCCCGGAATAGAGGAAATACCGCATGGCCGACTACGAAACCCTGATCGTCGAACGGCGCGACCGCGTCACGCTCGTCACGCTCAACCGGCCGCAGGCGCTCAACGCCCTGAACGCGCAGGTGCTGGACGATCTGTTGAGCGTGATGGCCGCGCTCGATGCCGACCCGTCGCAGGGCTGCGCGGTCATTACCGGGTCGCCCAAGGCGTTCGCGGCCGGTGCCGACATCAAGGAGATGCAGGCCCAGGGCTTCGCCACCATGTACGGCCATGATTTCTTCGCCGGCTGGGACCGGTTCACCCGCACCCGCAAGCCGGTGATCGCGGCGGTGGCGGGCTATGCGCTGGGCGGCGGCTGCGAACTGGCGATGATGTGCGATTTCATCCTCGCCGCCGACACCGCGAAGTTCGGCCAGCCCGAGATCAAGCTCGCCGTCTCCCCCGGCATGGGCGGGTCGCAGCGGCTGGCCCGCGCGGTCGGCAAGGCGAAGGCGATGGAGATGTGCCTGACCGGCCGGATGATCGACGCCGACGAGGCGGAACGGGCCGGGCTGGTCAGCCGCGTGATCCCCGCCGCCGATCTGGTCGAGGAGGCGGTGAAGACCGCCGCCGCCATCGCCGCCATGGCCCCGCTCGCGGTGCTGGCGAACAAGGAGATGGTGAACATGGCGTTCGAAACCGGGCTGGCGGCGGGCGTGCAGTTCGAACGCCGCCTGTTCCACGGCCTGTTCGGCACCGCCGACCAGAGCGAGGGCATGGCCGCCTTCGTCGAGAAGCGCGCCGGTGCGTGGACGGGGAAATAGCACGCGATGATCTGGCTGGCGCTGGGCGTCGCGGCGATCGTCGCGCTGATCGGCGGCGTCCCGGCCGCGCTGAGTGCCTTTCTCGGCTGGCTCCGCCGGGACCATAAGCACAGGAAGAGGATGAACTGATGGCACGCATCGCCTTTATCGGGCTCGGCAACATGGGCGGCGGCATGGCCGCGAACCTCGCGAAGGCGGGTCACGCGGTCCATGCCTTCGACCTGTCCGCCGACGCGCTCGCCCGCGCCGAGGCCGCCGGCTGTACCGCCGCCGCCAGCGCGGTGGCGGCGGCTGAAGGTGCCGAGGCGGTCGTCACCATGCTGCCTGCCGGTCGCCATGTCGCCGAGGTGTATGCGGCGCTGTTCCCGGTGCTGTCGGGCAACGCGCTGCTGATCGACTGTTCGACGATCGACGTCGCCACCGCGCGGGCCGTCGCCGGCGATGCCGCCGCGCGCGGGCTGGTCGCGGTCGATGCGCCGGTATCCGGCGGGATCGCGGCGGCGGCGGCGGGCACGCTCACCTTCATGGTCGGCGGCGACGACGACGGGTTCGCCCGCGCGGAGCCGATCCTGTCGCAGATGGGCAAGGCGGTGATCCGCGCCGGCGGCAACGGCGCGGGGCAGGCGGCCAAGATGTGCAACAACATGATCCTCGGCGCGACGATGGTCGCGACGTGCGAGGCGTTCGTGCTGGCGGAACGGCTGGGGCTGGACGCGCAGGCCTTCTACGACATCGCCAGCGTCTCGTCGGGGCAGAGCTGGTCGATGACCAGCTACTGCCCGGTGCCCGGCGTCGGCCCCGTCACCCCCGCCGACAACGACTATCGCGGCGGTTTCGCGACCGCGCTGATGCTGAAGGACCTGCGTCTCGCCACCGACGCCGCGGCGGACGCGGGCAGCCCCGTGCCGATGGGCGACCGCGCCCGCGACCTGTACGAGGCGCTGGCCGCCGCCGGGCAGGGCGACCGCGACTTCTCCGCGATGCGCCCGTTCCTGCGCGATGGTAGGAACCACTAGCTTCGTCATTGCGAGCGCAGCGAAGCAATCCAGAGCGTGTCGCGCAACGGCTGGATTGCCGGGTTGCATCGAACGTCGAAGCCGGCACGATACCGCACGGAGGCTCCCCTTGCCCGATCCCCATTACGACATCCTGATCGTCGGCGCCGGCCATGGCGGGGCGGGGGCAGCGATCGCGCTGCGCCAGCGCGGCTTCGACGGCACGATCGCGCTGCTCGGCAGTGAGGATGCGCTGCCCTATGAACGCCCGCCGCTGTCGAAGGAATATCTGGCCGGCGACAAGCCGTTCGACCGCATCCTGCTCCGCCCCGCCGCCTTCTGGACGGACCGGGCGATCACGCTGCTGCCCGGCCGCACCGTCGTGGCGGTCGATGCCGGTGGCCACCGCGTCACCACCGCCGATGGCACGACCATCGGCTATCGCCACCTGATCTGGGCGACCGGCGGCGCGCCGCGCCGGCTGGCCTGTGCGGGTCACGATCTGCGCGGCGTCCACGGCGTGCGGACTCGTGCCGATGTCGACCGGATGATCGCCGAACTGCCCGCCGTGACGCAGGTGGTGGTGATCGGCGGTGGCTATATCGGGCTGGAGGCGGCGGCGGTGCTGACGAAGCTGGGCAAGCCGGTGACGGTGCTGGAGGCGTTGCCCCGCGTGCTGGCGCGCGTCGCGGGCGAACCCCTGTCCCGCTTCTACGAGGCGGAGCACCGCGCCCACGGCGTCGACCTGCGCACCGGTGTCGCGGTGGCATGTATCGAGGAACGCGACGGCGCGGCCTCCGGCGTCCGGCTGGCCGATGGCCGCGTGCTGGCGGCGGACATGGTGATCGTCGGCATCGGCATCGTCCCCGCGGTCGACCCGCTGATCGTGGCGGGTGCGGCGGGGCAGGCGGGTGGCGTGATGGTGGATGCGCAGTGCCGCACCACCCTGCCCGATATCGTTGCGATCGGGGATTGCGCCGCCCATGCCAACGCCTTTGCCGGCGGCGCCACGATCCGGCTGGAATCGGTGCAGAACGCCAGCGATCAGGCGATGGTGGTGGCCAGGACGCTGACCGGCGCCCCCGAACCCTATCAAGCGGTGCCGTGGTTCTGGTCGAACCAGTACGACCTGAAACTGCAGACGGTCGGCCTCTCCACCGGCTACGACGCCACCGTCCTGCGCGGCGATCCGGCGACGCGCAGCTTCTCGCTGGTCTATTTCCGCGCCGGCCGCGTCATCGCCCTCGACTGCGTCAACCGCGTCCGCGACTATGTACAGGGCCGCGCGCTGGTGACCGGCGCCGTCATGGCGGACCCGGCAGCCGTCGCCGATCCCGCGCGGGATTTGAAGACGCTGATCGAATAGAAGGCCGGGTCAGCCGAAAATGCCGGCCGCAGTCGACGTAGCGCGGCACCGCCTCTCCCAAAAACGATCGGATTTCGAAAGAGCGGCAGCTTTCCCGACAAATGGTAACGTCAGAGAGACCATCCGCCATCGATGACGGTCGCAGCGCCCGTGACGAACCCGCCAAGGTCTGAGCACATCCACAGCACCGCCTCGGCGATCTCTTCGGGCTTGCCAAGCCGGCCGACGGGTTCGAGGTCGATCGCCTTCTGAATATCCCCGCCCGTGAAGCGGTCCATCATTGGCGTCTCGATATTGCCCGGCAGGACGGCATTCACGCGGATGCCTTTCGCAGCATAATCGAGCGCGGCCGAGCGCGTCAGCCCGATGATAGCGTGCTTGGACGCTGAATAGGCCGCGCCGCCTGCGACACCGCGAATGCCCGCACCCGACGACGTATTCACCACCACGCCACTGCCCTGCGCGACCATCTGCGCCAATTCATGTTTCATGCAGGTGAAAGTACCGCGCAGGTTGATGTCGAGAATACGGTCCCATTCGTCCATGTGGATTTCGTGAACCGACGCTGCCTTGTTCTCGACTCCGGCATTGTTGAACGCACAGTCGAGCCGGCCGAACCGCTCAACGGTGCGGGCGATGGCCGTCTCGACTTGCCCTGGTTCGGCCACATCGCACGTCACCGCCAGCACCTCGCCACCGTTGCGTTCGATCTCGGCGCGTAGTTGCTCCAGCGCGTCTTCTGACCGGTCGCTGATTGCGACCTTCGCGCCTTCGCGTGCGAAGGCAATGGCGGCGGCGCGGCCGATGCCGCTGGCGGCACCGGTGACAAAGGCAACCTTGCCGATGAAACGTTGAGCGTTGGTCATGTGACGGGTGTCTCGTATGCGGTTGATCCGTCATCGAGATAGGTGGAGTAGCTACATCGGTCAGGCCATTCAGGTCTCATCGAACCGATGAACCTCGTTCATCGCTCACGACCGCGTTCCGAGCGGGGCCACTTCGCGGATAAGGTCGATGAGCAGGCGCAGGCCAATCGGAAGCTGTCGGCGGCTGGGATAATAGACGTGAAAACCCGGTCCGCTCGGGGCCCAATCCGACAAGATGATCTGTAGCGCTCCTTGCGCCACTGCCGGCGCGACGCAGGCTTCGGGAAGATAGGCGCAACCTCCCCCCGCCGCGGCAAGCGTCAGGCCGAACTGGGTATTATCGATCGTCACCGGTCCCGGCACGTCGATCTCCACCCGATCGCCGCCCCGCTCGAATTCCCAATGGTAGAGCCGGTCATCGCCGAGCCGAACACGGATACAGCGGTGGGCGCGCAGATCCTCCGGGTGCGCCGGAACCCCATACCGGTTGAGGTAGGCCGGGGCGGCGACCACCACCCAGCGAAGATCGGCGGACAGGCATTGCGCCACCATATCTTCGGGTACGGTGCCGCCATAACGGATGCCGGCGTCGGCACCGGCCGCAACCACGTCCAGCATGTCGTTGGTCACCCGGACATCCACCTCCACGCCCGGATGTCGTTCGGCGAAAATGGGCAGGACGGGGGCGATGAGAAGCGTGCTGGCATGTTCCAGCACGTTGAGGCGGATGCGCCCCATGATTTCGCCCATAACCCGATAACGGTTGAGGCTGTCGTACGCGGAGCCGATCGCCGACACGGGCCCATCAAGCGCCGCGAATAATTCCTCGCCGGCCGCCGACAGGGTGACGCTCCGACTCGTACGGTTGAGCAGACGGACGCCAAGGCGCGCCTCCATCGCCTTCAGCGCGTGGCTGACCGCTGACGCGCTGACGCCCAGCTCGCGTCCGGCGCGCCGGAAGCTACGCTGCCGGGCAAGGGCCAGGAACGTGGCCGTATCAGCGAGATCGGCGCGACCGGCAGGCATTTTGGATTGCTCCAGCAATAGCTTCTACGAAGCGAATGATCCCGCACGGGCCACCGACTTTCTCACAAACGAATCCATAGCGGAACAGTCGCCCTGCTGATTTTGCTCAAGAGCGCTTGAAGCATCCGCTTTCCCGGAGTCCGTTTCCGAATTGCCGTTTGAAGACGCAGAGACGGGAATGGTCGCGGCGTGCGAATGACGGCTTTCAGGAGTATAGATTTTCAGCCGCGATGTCCGGGTGTGGGCGCTTCCCGCCATTCATCCGCCCGCCCATGCCGCGCCGTCACCCGCTCGCCCAGGCCGCGATGTCGTCCTGTCGCCCGATCAGCGCCAGCCCGTGCGCGATCGACGTCAGTTCGCCGCCGGTCGCGATCCGTCCTTCGCCGAACCGGTCCACGAACAGCCGGCGGATGCGCGGGGTCAGCGAGGTGCCGCCGGTCAGGAACACGCGGGTGATCGCCGCGTCCCCGGTGGCGGCGGCGGCCAGCGCGCGGTCGACCGTCTGGTCGATGCGTGCGATGTCGGGCGCGATCCATGCCTCGAACGCCGCGCGCGTCACCGGCGCCTCGATCGCCAGCCCCGCGCCCTCGAACCGGAACGTCGCTTCCTCCGCGGTCGACAGCGCGCGCTTCAGCCGGCCGACCGCGTCGTACAGTTGATAGCCCAGTTCCTGCTCGACCACCGCGATCATCCGCTCGATCGCCTCGGGATCGATCGCGGCGCGCCGCAATGTGTCGAGCGCGGCCAGCGTGCGGCGGTTGCGCATCAGGGCAAGGCGCGACCAGTCGGAAAAATCGCTGAAATAGCCGCCCGGTATGTCCAGTATCTTGTCGAACGATCGATACTGTCCGCCCTTGCCCAGCATCGGCATCACCAGATGGTCGACGATGCGGGTATCGAACCGGTCGCCGGCGATGCCGACCCCGGCATGGCCCAGCGGGACGCAGCGTCGCGCCGCGCCCGGCGCCTCGACCCGCACCACCGAGAAATCGCTGGTGCCGCCGCCGAAATCGGCGACCAGGATCGTGGCGGGGTCGGTCAGCGTCGCCGCATGGCTGAACGCGGCGCCCAGCGGTTCGTAGACATAATGGACCTCCGCCCCCAGCGACCCGAACACCGCGTCGTAGCGCGCCCTGGCCAGCGCCTCGTCCGGGCGGCTGCCCGCGAACGCCACCGGCCGGCCGACCACGACGCGCGTGGCGCCCCCGTCCATCGCCCCGCCCGCATGCGCTGCCATCTTCGCGACGAACTGCCGCCCCAGATCCTCGAAGCGCATCCGCCGCTCGAAGATCGTGGCATGCTCGAAACTGGCGCTGGCGGCCACCGACTTGAACGACTGGATGAAGCGGCTGCCTTCCGGGAAGTCGAGATATTCGCGGATCGCCCATGGCCCGGCCTCCACGCCCAGTCCGCCCGGCTGGTCCCCGTCCTCCCAGAAGCACAAGGCCGACCGGAACACCGACTCGCCGCCATCGGGGCCGGCCATGGTCACCAGCGCGGCGCCATCGCCCGACGCGACCGCGGCGACGGAATTGGTCGTCCCGAAATCGAGGCCCAGCGTTCCGGTCATCGTATATGGGCCTCCATCGCCGATGTCGTGTCCATTATCGGTCGGGCGGGCGTTTCAACCCCGTCATCGATGCACGACATCGACCGTGCGCTACCAACCGGTTCAAACATCATTGCAGCCATCGTTTCCGTGTCAACGTCGCAGCCCTGCATCGAATAGGCCGGAAGATATCCAGGCAGGGTCTGCCGGACAATGGCGGCGGATTGTGGGTCGGTCGGAGCAGGGCGCCATTATACTGGCGGTATGAAATATTCGGATACCTGTCCCAAATGGCCATCGTTGACCGGCATCCGCTCAATCGATTGTATACTGGTCAGCAATATTCCGACTATAGGACATGCAATGTGCCATTTTGACCACAGCCTGATGTCAAACGTATGTTGATCCTGTTGCAATGGCTTTACAGGAAAATCCCGTCCGATCATGCCCTTCCCAGCGTCCCTCGGTCAATTGATCAGGCTATGGGGCATTGGTAGAACCGACATCGGCATTGTCACAAAGCAAGCCGATGTGGGCAGGCGAGGTATAACCATGAATACGACCCATCGTTCCACGCGGAAGGCTGCGCTGCTTGCGGCAGTGATGCCGTTCGCGGTGATACTATCGACGGCCGCCCATGCGCAGGCCGCGCCCCAGACCCCGGCGGACCCCCAGGCGACGGAAAGTGCCGATGACATCGTCGTCACCGGTTCGCGTATCGCTCGTCCCGAAGTCGACTCGCCCGTGCCGGTCACGACGATCACGAATGCGCAGTTGCTGCAACGTGCATCGCCGAACGTCTCGGATATCCTGAACGAACTGCCTCAGGTCGCGGTCGGATCGACCCGCACCAATTCGAATTTCCTGACATCGGGCACGGGTATCTCCACCGTCAATCTGCGCGGCCTTGGATCGAACCGCACGCTGGTGCTGGTGAACGGCCGTCGCTTCATCGGTGGTTTCGGTGGCGATACCGCCGTCGACCTCAACAATATCCCGGTCGATCTCATCGAGCGCGTCGACAACATCACTGGTGGGTCGTCCGCCGTTTACGGGTCGGACGCCATCGCGGGTGTCGTGAACTTCATCATGCGCGACAGCTTCGAAGGGCTGCAGGTACGCGCGCAGGGTGGCATCACGGAGCGCGGCGATAGCGGTCGCTATCTCGTCAGCGTGACCGGCGGCACGAAATGGGGCGCTGACGATCGCGGCAACGCGCTGTTCAATGTGTCCTACGACCGGGATCAGGGCCTGTTCTCGTCGGACCGGGCCATCTCGGCTCAGGATTGCGCCAATCTCGTCTGCGGCCCGGCGTCGTACAGCTCGTTCGCACCGCAGGGGCAATTCCAGCTCATCAACGGGGCCAACGCGGCGGTATCCGCACTGCCCGGTGGCGTATCGAATTTCTCGTATAATCCCGATGGATCGCTGGCGTTGCTGCGGGGCTATCAGGGCGGCGCCTATGGGTTCAACCGCAACGGCGTCCGGCGTATCTCGGTGCCGCTCGAGCGGTATCTGGCCAACGCGATCGTCAACTACGAGCTGACCGATTCGATGAAGGCCTATGGTGAAGTCACTTATGGCCGGACCAGCTCCAACGCCTCGCTGGAGGCATCCGCGCTGGCCGAAACCGATATCTACGCCAGCGGTGGTATCCCGATCACCAACGCCTTCATCCCGACCTCGATCGCCAACGCGATCAATCTGGCGAATTCGGATGCCAATTCCGCCAATGACATCACGTCGATCGCGTTTCGCCGTCGTCAGAACGATGTGTTCAGCCGCAGCAACCGGGCGAAGCGCGATACGTGGCGCGCGGTTGCGGGCGTACGCGGCGATCTGGGGTCGAAGTTCAACTACGACGTCAGCTACGTCTTCGGCCATCTGAACGACTTCAACGCAAGTCAGGATGTCGATACCGCCCGGTATCGCCAGTCGCTCGATTCGATCCGGATCGGCGCCGGCAACGTCGTCGGCACCGATATCGTCTGTCGCGATGTCGCCGCACGGGCGAATGGCTGCGTCCCGATCAATCTCTTTGGTCTCAACACGGCGGACCCGCGGGCGGCCTCCTATGTCCAGGCGGTCGTGCCTAAGTCGGAGGAGATCACCAACGAACAGCATGTCATCACGGCCAGCGTGTCGTCGTCGTCGCTGTTCGATCTGGGTGCCGGCGGGGTCGGCGCGGCGATCGGCGTCGAATATCGCAAGGAATCGGTGGTCGACGATCTCGATATCCTGACCAACACCGGCGGCAATTCGGGCAACCAGATCCCCGATCTGCGCGGTTCGCAAAGCGTTCGCGAAGTGTTCGGCGAAGTGAACGTGCCGCTGCTGTCGGATCGTGGCCTCTTCCGCTATCTCGGCGTGAACGGCGCGATCCGTTATTCCGATTACAACACGATCGGCGGCGTCCTGAGCTGGAATGCCGGTGCCGAATGGGAACCGGTGCGCGGCCTCCGGCTGCGCGGCCGCTACGCGGTCGCCAACCGGGCACCGAACAACAGCGAGCTGTTCAGCGCCCCGAGCGAGACGTTCGCCGGCGTGACCGATCCCTGCGACGGCATCACTCGTACCTCGACGGGTGGCGGCGATGCGGCCTGTCGCGCCGTCCCCGGGATCGCGGCCTTCTTTGCCGCCAATCCGAACGGGACGTTCGCTTATACGCTGGCCGACACGCAGGGCATCAACGGCTTCGTCGGCGGTAACCGCAACCTGAAGGAGGAAACGGCCAAGACGATCACGGCCGGCTTCACCTTCACGCCCGATTTCCTGCGCGGTTTTCAGTTCACGGCGGACTATTTCGATATCCGTGTTGACGATGCCATCAACACGCTCGATCGCAGCGACACGGTCGAAAAGTGCCTGCTGACCGGTGATGCGGTGTTCTGTGACAATGTGCTCCGCTTCGCACCGACCGGCTATCTCCAGACGGTGAACGCGCAGCTCATCAACGTCGCCGGCTACAAGGTCCGTGGTATCGATGCGTCGGTGCGTTACAGCCGGCCACTGGGTCTGACGGAAAACGACAATCTGTCGATCATCGGTAACTACACCTATCAGATCGACTACCGGTTGCAGACCGATCCGGCGTCCCCGGTGGACGAATTCGCCGGCTCGTTCGGTCGCGGCTTTTCGGAACACCGCGCCAATGTCCGGGCGACCTATCGGACCAATGGCACCGGTCTGAGCTGGCAGACGACGTTCCTGAGTGGAGGGCCGTTCACCGTCAACAATTTCATCAGCAACGATCCGGCGGTCGTCGCCCTCAATGACGTCAAGGATTACTGGCTGCACAACCTGCAGATCAGCCAGGAAGTGACGGCCGGGTTCACCTTCTTCTTCAACATCGACAACGTCTTCGACAAGAAGCCGCAATATCTGCCCGGTACGCCGTTCAACACGCCGACCGGTCTGGAAACGTCCGCCGACTTCGATCTGTTCGGCCGGGCCTTCACGGCTGGTGCCCGCTTCCGGTTCTGAGCAGGGCGACCATCGATCTAGAAAAAGGGGCGGCGCAGCGATGCGTCGCCCCTTTTCGCGTTACCCGACGACCAGCGCCAGTTTGCCGTCGCCCTCGTCGACCGCCACGGTCGTGCCGTCCTTCACCTCGCCGCGCAGGATCATGTCCGCCAGCGGGTCCTGCAAATGGCGCTGCACCGCGCGCTTCAGCGGCCTCGCGCCGTATACCGGGTCGTAGCCCACCCGGCCCAGCCACGCGCGTGCCGCATCGGTCAGGTCCAGCGTCACCTTGCGGTCGGCCAGCAGCTTGCCGACGCGCCCCACCTGGATATCGACGATCGGGCCCATATGCGCCTGTCCCAGCCGGTGGAACAGGATCACCTCGTCCAGCCGGTTGAGGAATTCCGGGCGGAAATGCGCGCGGACGATGTCCATCACCTGCGGCTCCACCGCCTCCACGTCCTGCCCCTCGTCCAGATTGGCGAGATATTGCGCGCCGAGGTTGGAGGTCAGCACGATCAGCGTGTTGCTGAAATCCACCGTCCGGCCCTGACCGTCGGTCAGCCGCCCGTCGTCCAGCACCTGCAGCAGTACGTTGAACACGTCGCCATGCGCCTTCTCCACCTCGTCGAACAGCACCACCTGATAGGGGCGGCGGCGCACGGCTTCGGTCAGGACGCCGCCTTCCTCATACCCGACATAGCCCGGGGGGGCGCCGATCAGCCGCGCCACCGCGTGCTTCTCCATGAATTCGCTCATGTCGATCCGCACCATCGCGTTGGGGTCGTCGAACAGGAATTCGGCCAGCGCCTTGGTCAGCTCGGTCTTGCCCACGCCGGTCGGCCCCAGGAACAGGAAGCTGCCCATCGGCCGGCCCGGGTCCTGCAACCCCGCCCGCGCGCGGCGCACGGCGGTGGAGACGGCGCGCACCGCCTCCGCCTGCCCGATCACGCGTTTGCCGATCGTCTCCTCCATGCGCAGCAGCTTCTCGCGCTCGCCCGCCAGCATCCGGTCGACGGGGATGCCGGTCCAGCGGCTGACCACGCCGGCGATATCGTCGGCGGTCACCTCCTCGCGCAGCATCGCGCCTTGGGTCTGGCCCTCGGCCGCCGCCAGCAGCTTCTGCAACTGCGGGATCGTGCCGTACGACAGCTCCCCCGCGCGGGCGAGGTCGCCGCCGCGCTGCGCCTGTTCCAGCTCCAGCCGCGCCGCGTCCAGCTGCTCCTTCAGCTTCGCCTCGGCGCCGATCTTGTCCTTCTCCGCCTGCCAGCGCGTGGTCAGTTCGGCGGACTGCTGTTCCAGATTGGCCAGTTCGCCCTCCAGCGTCTCCAGCCGGTCGCGGCTCGCCTCGTCGCTTTCGCGGCGCAGCCCCTCGCGTTCGATCTTCAGGCGCAGGATACGGCGGTCGAGGCCCTCGATCTCCTCGGGCTTGCTCTCCACCTCCATGCGGATGCGGCTGGCGGCCTCGTCCATCAGGTCGATCGCCTTGTCGGGCAGGAAGCGGTCGGTGATGTAGCGGTTGGACAAGGTCGCCGCCGCCACCAGCGATCCGTCGGTGATCCGCACGCCGTGGTGCAGCTCGTATTTCTCCTTCAATCCGCGCAGGATGCTGATCGTGTCCTCCACGGTCGGCTCGCCGACGAACACCGGCTGGAACCGCCGCTGGAGCGCGGGGTCCTTTTCGACATGCTTGCGATATTCGTCGAGCGTGGTCGCGCCGACGCAGTGGAGTTCGCCGCGGGCCAGCGCCGGTTTCAGCAGATTGCCCGCATCCATCGCGCCTTCGGATTTGCCCGCGCCGATCAGCTGATGCATCTCGTCGATGAACAGCACGATGTCGCCATCGGCGGCCTTCACCTCGTCGATCACGCCCTTCAGCCGTTCCTCGAACTCGCCGCGATATTTCGCGCCCGCGATCAGCGCGCCCATGTCCAGCGACATCAGCGTCTTGTCCTTCAGCCCATCGGGCACGTCGCCATTGGCGATGCGCAGCGCCAGCCCCTCGACGATCGCGGTCTTGCCCACGCCGGGTTCGCCGATCAGGACGGGATTGTTCTTGGTGCGGCGCGCCAGCACCTGGATGGTGCGGCGGATCTCCTCGTCGCGGCCGATCACGGGGTCCAGCCGGCCGTCGCGCGCCGCCTGCGTCAGGTCGCGCGCGAACTTCTTCAGCGCGTCGTACCGGTCCTCGGCGCCGGCGGTGTCGGCGGTGCGGCCCTGGCGCAGCTGGTTGATCGCGGTGTTCAGCCCCTCCGGCGATACGCCCGCCGCCTTCAGCGCCTTGCCCGCCGCGGTCGTCGTCGCCAGCGCCAGCGCGACCAGCAGCCGCTCGACCGTGACGAAGCTGTCGCCGGCCTTGCTGGCGATCTGCTCGGCCGAATCGAGCGCCCGCACCAGGTCGTTGTCGAGCCCGGGGGAGCCTTGCGCGCCCGATCCGCTGACCGCAGGTATCTTTGCGAGTGCCGCATCGACGTCCGCCACCGCGCGTCGCGGTTCGCCGCCGGCCGCCTGGATCAGCCCGGCGGCCATGCCTTGCTCGTCTTCCAGCAACGCTTTCAGCAGGTGCTCGGGGGCGATCCGCTGATGGTTCATGCGGATCGCAACGGTTTGCGCGGACTGTAAAAAGCCCTTGGCGCGGTCGGTGAATTTTTCGAGGTTCATGATCGGTCCTGTTGCCTTCATGCCAAGATAGTGTTGCCAATATAGCACACAAGTGGTCGCGGAAATAAACCGGCTCACCGGCGATGTAGTGGAGCGAAGCCCATTGCACAGGGGCGGTTTCGATGCTTACCACACGCCATCCAGCAGGAGCCCATGTCGCATGTCGTTCAAGTCCGCCGCCCTCGTCGGCGCCGCCGTGATTGCGTTCATCCCGTCCGTCCACGCCCAGACGAAGGTCGCCGCCGCCGCGCCGGTCGCCAGCCTCGTCAGCCAGGTCGATATTCCCTATCAGACCTTCACGCTGGCCAACGGCCTGCGCGTCGTCGTCCACACCGATCGCAAGGCGCCCGTCGTCGCGGTCAGCGTCTGGTACGATGTCGGCTCCAAGCACGAGCCCAAGGGCAAGACCGGCTTCGCCCACCTGTTCGAGCATCTGATGTTCAACGGATCGGAGAATGCGCCCGGCGATTTCTTCGAACCGCTGAAGCAGGTCGGCGCCACCGATTACAACGGCACCACCTATTTCGATCGCACCAACTATTTCGAAACGGTGCCGACCGCGGCGCTGGAACGCGCGCTGTTCCTGGAATCCGACCGGATGGGCTATCTGCTCGGCGCGATCACGCAGGGCGTGCTGGATGAACAGCGCGGCGTCGTCCAGAACGAGAAGCGGCAGAACGACAACCAGCCCTACGGCCTGCTCGGCTACAAGATCACCGAGGGGCTGTTCCCCGCCGCCCATCCTTATGGTCATGACACGATCGGCTCGATGGCCGATCTCGATGCCGCCAGCGTGCAGACGGTGAAGGACTGGTTCCACGATCATTACGGCCCCAACAACGCGGTGCTGGTGCTGGCGGGCGATGTCGACGTCGCCACCGCCCGGTCGCTGGCCGAGAAATATTTCGGCGGCATCAAGGCGGGGCCGAAGAGCAACCTGCCCGCCGCCCCCGTCGTCACGCTGCCCGCGCCCGTTAACGAGACGATCCGTGATCGCGTGGCCGCGACGCTGATCACCCGCAACTGGGCGACGCCGGGGCTCAACGATCCCGCCGCCGCCTCGCTCGATGTCGCGGCCGGCGTGCTGGGCGGGCTCGCCTCGTCGCGGCTGACCGACCAGCTGGTCCGCAAGGAAAAGCTGTTCACGCAGGTGTCCGCCGACAGCAGCGCCTTCGCGCAGGTCGGCACCTTCTCGATCGACGGGCTGGTGCGGCCGGGCGTCGACGTCGCGCTGGCGACGAAGCGGCTGGACGAAGTGACGGCGCAGTTCCTGAAGGACGGGCCGACCGCGGACGAGGTGTCGCGCTTCGTCACCTCCACGGTATCGCGGCGTATCCGCGGGCTGGAATCGGTCGGCGGCTTCGGCGGCAAGGCGGTCGCGCTGGCGGAAGGCGCGCTCTATTCGAACGATCCGGGCTTCTACAAGAAGCAGCTGGCGGCGCTCGCCGCGCAGACCCCCGCCACGGTGAAGGCGGCGGCGAACAAGTGGCTGACCCGGCCGGTGCTGGCGATCAACGTCGTGCCGGGCGATCGCGACGCCTATCAGGAGGCGCAGGTCCCCGCCGCCGTGCCGGTCGCGGCCGCCCCCGAACAGCCCGCAAAGGGCACGCGCGGCACGCTGCCCGCGGTCGGCGAGGTCGCCGGGCTCAGCTTCCCCGCCGTCACCCGTACCCGTCTGCGTAACGGGATCGAGGTAGTCTATGCGCAACGCACCGCGGTGCCGATCACGCAGGCGGTCATCAGCTTCGATGCCGGCTATGCCGCCGATGTCGCCGGCAAGCTGGGTACCGAGCAGGTGACGCTCGACATGATGGACGAGGGGACGACGACGCTCGACTCCAATGCCCTCGCCCAGGCCCGCGAACGGCTGGGCGCGTCGATCGGCACCGGCATGACGCTCGACCGCACGGTGCTGACACTGGGCGTGCCCAGTGCCAACCTCAACCCCGCGCTCGACCTGTTCGCCGACATCGCCCGCAACCCCGCCTTCGCCGAGCCCGAAGTCGCGCGGCTCAAGAACCAGCGGCTGGCGGAAATCCAGCAGGAACTGACCAACCCCGCCGGTATCGCGGGCCGGATCGTCCCCCGCATCGTCGCGGCGGGCACCCCGTATGAAAAGGCGCAAGGCGGTGGCGATCCCGCGGTGGTGGCGGCGCTGACCCGCGCCGATCTGGTCGCGTTCCAGCAGGCGTGGCTGCGGCCCGAAAAGGCGAAGATTTTCGTGGTCTCCGATCGTCCGCTGGCCGAGGTGAAGGCGGCGCTCGACGCCCGGTTCGGCGACTGGCGCGGCACCGGCGCGGTGCCTACCAAGGCATCGTCCGTCACGCCGCCGGCCACGCGTCCGCGCATCCTGCTGTTCGACCGGCCGGGCAGCCCGCAGTCGCTCATCACCGGTGCGGTCAGCAACGGGCTGACCGGTACGCAGGAACTGCTGCCGGTGCAGGCCGCCAACGATGCCCTGGGCGGCAGCTTCCTCGGCCGGATCAACATGGACCTGCGTGAGGGTAAGCACTGGTCCTACGGCGTCAACGGCGGGTTCCAGCGTGCCGAATTCGCCGCGCCCTATCTGATGCGGGCACCGGTGCAGGCGGACAAGACCGGTCCGTCGATCGCCGCGCTGCAACAGGACGTGAAGGAGTTCCTCACCACCAGGCCGATGACCGAGGCGGAGTTCGACCTGTCGATCAACGGCGCAATCCGGTCGTCCTCCGGCCAGTTCGAAACCTCGGGCGCGGTGCTGTCGGCGATGCAGCAGAACGATCTCTACAAGCGGCCCGACGATTATTACGCCACGATCGCACAGCGTTACCGCGCACTCACGCTGCCGCAGCTGCGCACCGCCATCGGCCAGGCGATCGATCCGTCGCGCATCACCTGGATCGTGGTGGGCGAGGCGGCAAAGGTGAAGCCGCAGCTTGACACGCTGGGGATGCCGGTCGAGTTGGTGACGGCAAGCTCGCTGGGCCTTCCCGCCGCCGCTCCGGCGCCGGCCCCCGCGAAGTAAGGAGAGAGCCGATGGCCACCGTCGATGGCAGCTACGACTGCACCGTGAAATCGCCGCTGGGCGATCAGAAGATGACGCTCACCGTTCGCAGCGAGGGCGACGGCTTCACCGGCGACGTGTCGGGCGCGATGGGCAGCATGGACGTGACCGGCACGGTCGACGGCAACCGGATCGGCTGGAAGCAGAGCATGACCGTGCCGATGCCGATGACGCTCGACTGCGAAGCGACGATCGACGGCGACACGCTGGTCGGCACCGTCGGCGCCGGCGCGTTCGGCAGCTTCCCGATGTCGGGCACGCGCACCGCCTGAACCCCGCCCGTCGCGGCAGTGACGATACGGACCCGCTTCCTCCTTAGGGAGGGGGCGGGTTCTTTCGTATCCGGCGGCGACGATGGTCCACCTGATGACATGGTGGCACCATGATCGTCGCGATGGTATCGGGGACCGGGCAGGAGGCCGTGTATGGCCACGAACTTCTCACGTCGGGGCGAACCCGCGCCGGCCCCCCAAGCCGCCGCTGTCTGGCTATTGCGGCAGCGACCGCCACTGGCGATCCGCCGCTGAAATCCGATCCGGGGGCCGGGCCCTGGAATTCCAGAGCCAAGACCGCCGGCGCGATCGCACAACATGCAGGATTGCCCGGGTTGGTCATGCACGGGGCACCCAATCTCTATCCCGGGGTGAAGGCGACGCGGCATCTGCGGCATTATCTGTTGAACACCGGACTTGCCTACAGGATTGATCTTGAAGACATGGTTCGTTCGGTGCCCAGTGCGCAGGTCGGTATGATGCTGGAATTTCGTCAAGCACAGCAAGTCATTCGAACGCTGCCTGTCGGGCGGCATCTCTTTCGATCCATCTTCGGGGGGGGGCGGTTACAACATTCAAGCCGAAAACGCCGATTGGTACTTTGCGATCGGCGGATATACCCGCCGGGGCAAGGGAGAGGTTGTCATAGCCGAAGGAAAGGTCGGGCGTCATTGCGAAGTAGATTTTGAATATTGCATGTATGATTGTTATAACTGGGATGGAGGCAAGGAGGTCACCATCATGGTGACCACGATCACTGACGAGCTCATCGGGCACCATACGCGCCGGAATTTTCCGAAGAGGCAAATGCCCTTCTGGGACCTCGGGACGGAAACTGGAATCCAGAGGCTGCCAGGGGCTTAAAAACCGGACAGGTCGCTTGGGGTGTCAATGACAGCGGAGGCCCGAACATCGGCTTCGCGCCCGCTGGTGACGGCAGGGTCCGCGTCTTCCTGTTCTGGCACCAGACCTGATCCGGCATCCCGCCCCGGCTCGACCGGTCGATGGGTCCCTGTCCTACACGCCGGCTTTGCGTCTAGAGTTGGATGACATCAGGGTGAACCGGATGTTCGTCATGGCGAGCGTAGCTTGGCGGCTCGGGGCATCCTGATCCGGTGCTGGGTTGCGTCGCTACGCCTACATCGGATTAATATATTCCGCGTTGACGGATACAGGATGAGCAGGGGGAACAGGGTTCATGCGGGCAACATCACGGATGATCGCATCGGTCGCGATGCTGGCGGCGTCACCGGTCGCGGCGCAGGACAGGACGGCGCAGGACGGCGCAGGATGGGGCGGTGCAGGCGCTGGTCGACCGGTTCGAGGACGCACGCACGCGGTTCGATCCGGTCGCGCTCGCCGCGACGCTGGCGCCGGATTACGAGGAGGTCTCGCCGATCGGCACGGTCGATCCACGCGCGGCGGTGCTGGGCTTCTACGCCCCTGCCGCGCGGAGGCCGGCGCCGGAGATGACCGCCGACGACACCGTCGTGCGCGCCAGCGGCGACATGGCGCTGGTCACGCGTCGCCAGTCCTTCACGCTACCTGGCGGCGTCACCCGGTCGATCCGCGTCCGCTATGTCGCGCGGCGGGCTGGGGGCCGCTGGCAATTGCTGTCCGCGCAATACACCCCGATCCCGCCCGCTCCGGCGCGATAAGGGAAGGGATGACATCGGCCTGATCCATCCCGCTCGCCATGACGAACATCTGGATCAACCTCATGTCATCCCGCTCTAACGGGCCGGACAACAGGAGGTCCGACCCCCTGTAGGATGCGACTTTCGTGACTTTCCGGTGTGACTTTCCGGCCGCCTACACCCCCGCCGACAGTACCGCCAGCAACAGCAACGCGACGATATTCGTGATCTTTATCATGGGGTTGACCGCCGGGCCGGCGGTGTCCTTGTACGGATCGCCCACCGTGTCGCCGGTCACCGCCGCCTTGTGCGCCTCCGATCCCTTGCCGCCGTGATTGCCGTCCTCGATATATTTCTTGGCATTGTCCCACGCGCCGCCGCCGCTGGTCATCGAGATCGCTACGAACAGCCCCGACACGATCACGCCCAGCAGCATGGCCCCCAGCGCCGCGAAGCCCGATGCCTGTCCCGCCACCGCGGTGATGATGAAATACAGTGCGATCGGCGACACGACCGGCAACAGCGACGGCACGATCATCTCGCGGATCGCGGCGCGCGTCACCAGATCGACGGTGCGGCCGTAATCCGGCCGGCTGGTGCCTGCCATGATGCCGGGATTGTCGCGGAACTGCCCGCGCACCTCTTCCACCACCGCGCCCGCCGCGCGGCCGACCGCCGTCATCCCGAACGCCCCGAACAGATAGGGCAGCAGCGCGCCGAGTAGCAGCCCGACGATCACATACGGGTTGGACAGGCTGAAATCGACCGTCACGTCGGGGAAATAGGTCTGCAGGTCGGTGGTGTACGCCCCGAACAGCACCAGCGCGGCGAGGCCGGCGGAGCCGATCGCATAGCCCTTGGTCACCGCCTTGGTCGTGTTGCCCACCGCGTCCAGCGCATCGGTACGCGCCCGCACATCGTCGGGCAGGCCCGCCATCTCGGCGATGCCGCCCGCATTGTCGGTGACGGGGCCATAGGCATCCAGTGCCACCACCATCCCCGCCAGCGCCAGCATCGCGGTCGCGGCGAAGGCGATGCCGATGATCCCCGCCAGTTGATAGGTGGCGACCACCGCCACCACGATCACCAGCGTCGGCAACGCGGTCGATTCCAGCGAGATGGCGAGGCCCTGGATCACGTTGGTGCCGTGGCCCGTCTCGCTCGCCTTCGCGATCGACTTGACCGGGCGGTAATTGGTGCCGGTGTAATATTCGGTGATCCACACGATCAGCCCGGTCACCGCCAGCCCGATCAACATGCACCAGAACAGGTCCATGCCCGTAAAGCGCGCGCCCACGGTCTGCGCCCCCACCGTCAGCGCGTCGTCGCCCGCGTCGAGGAAGCCCGCGCCGCCGATCACCGCGTTCATGTCGCCCAATGTCCACTGCGTCGCCCAGTAGATCGCCGGGATCGACAGCAGCGCCGTCGTCCAGAACCCCTTGTACAGCGCGCCCATGATCGTGCCCCCCTTTCCATTTTTTATGGGGCCCAGCCGCACCGCATAGGTGCCGATGATCGACGTGATGATGCACACGCCCCCCACCGCCAGCGGCAGCGTCATCAGCCGCATCAGATCGGCGGCGTCGGTGCGGATCAGCAGCGCGATCGAGATCATCGTCACGCCCAGCGTCACCACATAGGTTTCGAACAGGTCGGCGGCCATCCCGGCGCAGTCGCCGACATTGTCGCCGACGTTATCGGCGATCACCGCGGGGTTGCGGGGATCGTCCTCGGGGATACCCGCCTCCACCTTGCCGACCAGATCGGCGCCGACATCGGCCGCCTTGGTGAAGATGCCGCCGCCCAGCCGCGCGAAGATCGAGATGAGGGACGCGCCGAACGCCAGCGCGGTCAGCGCCTCCACGATCACCCGGTCGCCCGGCGCCAGTCCCGACGGCCCGGTCAGATACCAGAAGAAGGATGCGATCGACAGCAGCCCCAGCCCCGCCACCAGCATCCCCGTGACGGCGCCGGAGCGGAACGCGGTGGTCAGCCCCCCCTGCAACGAGGTCCGCGCCGCCTCCGCCGTCCGCACGTTGGCGCGTACCGAGATGTTCATCCCGACATAGCCCGCCACGCCCGACAGCACCGCGCCGATCACGAAGCCAATCGTCGAAATCCACCCCAGCGTCACTGCCAGGATCGCGGCGACCACGCAGCCGACGATCGCGATGGTGGTGTATTGCCGGCCCAGATACGCCTTGGCGCCTTCCTGGATCGCGGCGGCGATGTCCTGCATCCGGGCATCGCCCGCGGGCTGGCGCAGGATCTGCGCGCTGGTGAAGATACCGTAGATCACGGCGATAACACCGCAGATCATGGCGAGATAGACCGTCGTCATCCGCTGCTCCTTCTCCTGCCCGCGATCCGCCATCGTGGGCGAGTCCGTCGGGATCGTGGAAGGTTATCCCTTTCGAAGGTCTGCGCAAGTCAAACGGCGGCACCATGTTCCCAGCCGATCCGCGCCGGCAGCGGAACGGGTTCGCCGTCATGATGCAGCGTCAGCCCGGCCCCCGCCGCCAGCGTGCCGACGCGCGTCACGGGCAGGGCATCGGGCAGGGGCGGCGGCGTCCAGTCGGGATCGGCGGCGAACAGCAACTCGTAATCGTCCCCCGCGGTCGCCGCCGCCAGTCGGTCGTCGCGATCCTCTCCGCGCCACCTGACATAGGCCGCCGACAGCGGCACCGCACCCAGATCGATCGCCACCGCCAGTCCGCTCGCCGCGGCGATCCGCGCCGCATCGATCAGCAGCCCGTCCGACACGTCCGCCATCGCACGGACATGCGGCGCGATCACCCGCCCCGCCGCCAGCCGCGGCTGCGGCCGGCGATAGGCGGCGAGCAGCGCGGCAGGACCCGCGCGTCCTTGCGCGATGGCCAGCCCCGCCCCGGCGTCGCCGATCGTCCCCGTCACCCACAGCGCATCGCCCGCCCGCGCCCCGGTGCGGGACGGGGCGGGCGCATCGCGGCCGATCGCGGTGCAGCTCAGCACCCGCGCCGCGCCCACCGGCAGCGACACGGTATCCCCCCCGATCAGCGACACCGCGAACGCCGCCAGCACCCCGCGCAATCCGTTCAGGAAGCCACGATCCCAGTCATCCGCCGACAGCGGCACATTCAGCATCACCCCCTCGACCGCCGCACCCTTGGCGGCCAGATCGGACAGGTTCGCCGCCACCAGTTTCCACGCCACGTCGGCGGCGGGATCGGTGGCGAGGAAATGAACCCCCTCCACCAGCGTATCGGTGGTCAGCACGAAACCACCGATCACCGCCGCATCGTCCCGCAGCCCACGTGCTCCGGGATGAAGGGGCAGGGTGCGGAGCGCGGCCAGGAATTCGGGTTCGTTCACTCGCTTCCCCCTTTCCGCCACCCGCAAAGAAAAAGCGTCCGCCAACCATTATACGCCACCCCGGCGGAGGCCGGGGCCCAGTTGGAAAGGCGGCGGTAAATCATCGCGAACCCTCGCCCAACTGGACCCCGGCCTTCGCCGGGGTGGTGGCAAAAGTACATGATTCCGTCAGACGACGCTCAGGAACGCGCCTCCTTGGCGATCGCATCGAGCAACCCGTTCACGAAGCCCGATTCGCGCTTCTCGTAGAAAGCATGGGCGACATCGACATATTCGCTGATGACCGCGCCGACCGGCACATCGCCGCGCGCCAGCAATTCATAGGTGCCGGCACGCAGGATCGCCTTCATCGGCTTGTCGAGCCGCACGAGCGTCCAGCCCGTCGCCAGCTTCCCCTCGATCAACAGGTCGATCTCGCCGGCGCGCGCGGTCGCGCCCTTGACCAGATCGTCGAAGAAATCGACGTCCGCCTCGGCATATTCGACATCCTCGATCGTCGCGCCGATCCGATGCTGATGGAATTCATGCAGGAGAGAGGGGATCACCGTCCCCTCCATCTCATGCTGATACAGCGCCTGGACGGCGGCAAGACGGGCGGCGGCACGCGCTTTGGTACGGGCAGAGGTACGGGACATGCAGGTGCCTGTAGGCGGATGCGACGGATGTGTCAGCCCCGGCCGACGCCGCTAAAAATGCCGCCAGTCGTCGCCGATGCCGGTTGACGCCATCGGCGATACCCCGATCGGCGAAGAAAGCACGGCAGGCCGTGGCCGTGCGGTGGCAGCGGGCGGCGGCGGGAAGGCCGACAGGGAGTGGCGGGGGGCGGGGCGTCGCGTCGCGGCCGGATCGATGACGAAACGGCCGGCCTGATCGGCAAGCTGCCCGACTTCACCCGCCAGATTGCGCGCGGCGGCGGAGGTTTCCTCGACCATCGCGGCATTCTGCTGGGTCGACTGGTCCATCGTCCCGATCGCCGCCGAAATCTGGGTGATCGCTGCCGACTGCGCCTGGTTGTCCGACGCCATCGTCGCCAGCAGTTCGTGGACCTGCGCGACATCGCCCGAGATGTTGGCAAGCGCGCCGTCGACCTTCGTCACCGCCTCGACCGCAGTGACGATGTCGGTCTGCGTCACCGTCAGCTGGTCGCGTGCCCGCTTGGCTTCCTCCTCGGCACGCATCGCCAGCGCCGACACCAGATCGGCGACGACTGCGAAACCACGCCCGGCATCGCCCGCCCGGCCCGCCTCGACCGCCGCGTTCATCGCCAGCACGCGGGTCTGGAACGCGATCTTGTCCAGCCCCTCGATGACGCTGTCGATGCCCTTGGCGCTGTCGCTGACGCGACCCATCGCCTGCACCGCCTCGTCCGCCACCGCGCGGCCACCACCGACCGTGGCGATCGCCTGATCGGCGCGATCGACGGTATGGCCGGCCGCGACGGCGGATGCCTTCAGCCGATCGTCGATCTGCGCGATCGACGCCGTCGTCTCCTCCAGCGAGGCGGCGTTGCTCTCGGTGCGGCGTGCCAGGTCTTCGGACGCCTGCGCGATCTCGCCCGAGCCGGTACGGATCGCGGTCGCACTCTCCGAGACCGACCCGATCAGGTCGCGCAGGTTGGTCAAGGCCGCATTGAAATCGTGTCGGACGGGTTCGTATTCGGTGGGAAAAGCATCGACCAGCTTATGGGTGAGATCGCCGTTGGCGATCGCGCCGATCGCGAGGCGCAGGTCGCCCGTGACCTGGCGTACCGTCGCGGCGTCCCGTTCCTCGGCAAGGCTTCGCTCGACCGCATGGGCGCGGAACACCTCGCACGCGCGGGCCATGCGTCCGATCTCGTCCTGCTGTTCCTGATAGGGGATCGTGGTGTCCTCCCGGTTGCAGGCCAGCGCGTCCATCGTGGCGGCCAGATGATGGATCGGCTGGCTGATGCTGCGGCGTGAGACGATGAAGGTGAACAGCCACACCACCGCCACCGCCACGCCGATCAGGATCGACACGATCTGTGCGATCCGGTTGGCTTCCTCCGCATGGCTCGTCACCTGACCGGCGATATTCAACTGTTCGTCAACGAGATCGCCGATCGCGGCGGAAACCGGATCGGTTGCGGGATAGAGTCGATCGACGACGAACGTGTCCAGCCCGGCCCGGTCGGTCTGGCGCAGGATACGCTGCAACCTGTCGAGGTCCGCATCGGCCACCGCCATCGTCCGCCGGGCCGTTTCCATCAGCCGCTTTTCATGGCCGGTGATCGACGTTGCCGTATAGTTGCGCCAATGGGTATCGATCCGGGCACGTCCCGCCGCGACCGACCGTTCGGCCTCTGCCCAGGTCATGCCGCCGTTGCGGGCCTTGTGCGAGGCGTCGACGATCGTCACGGCATAGGCATCGGCGATGATCTTCAGGTCACGCATCGGCTCGATGCGATCTACCAGCAGCGTCTGGAATGCCGCCTGATTACGAACCAGCCCCACTTGCAGCATGGCCAGCATCACCACGAACGCCACCGCAAACAGGCTTAGGCAGAGGAGCAGTTTTGCTTTGATGGTATAATGCGACATCGATCCCCCGGGGAGCCCTTGGATCGATGCATTATAGGTGGGCCGACCTCTATCGGTTCGGTTTCAGCCATATTGGTTATGTTTCTGGAATTACGGCCTTGTTATCGGTGGGGTGACCGACGGGGATGGTAGTTCCTACCGGTTCAACCGCAATCGCAACGCCACCGATCGCGCATGGGCGGGCAGGCCCTCCGCTTCCGCCAGCGCCACCGTTGCCGGGCCGAGCTCGGCGAGCGCGGTTTCGTCCAGCCCCAGGAAGCTGGTGCGCTTCATGAAGTCCAGCACCGACAGGCCACTGGCGAAGCGGGCGCGGCGGCCGGTGGGGAGGACGTGGTTGGGGCCGGCGACGTAATCGCCGATCGCCTCGGGCGTGTGGCGGCCCAGGAACACGCTGCCGGCATGGCGCACCCGGTCGAACAGCGCCTGCGGATCGTCCACCGCCAGTTGCAGATGCTCGGGGGCGAGGCGATCGACCAGCGGCATCGCCTCCGCCAGCGTCGGCACCACGACGATCGCGCCGTTCGCCTCCCATGCGATCCGCGCCACCGCACCGGTCGCCAGCGTATCCAGTTGCCGCTCCACCGCGGCGGCGACCGCATCGGCATAGGCACCATCGTCGGTGAACAGGATCGATTGCGTCGTCACGTCGTGCTCTGCCTGGCTGAGCAGGTCGGCGGCGGTCCATTCCGGGTCGTTCAGCGCATCGGCGACGACGACGATCTCCGATGGCCCCGCTACCATGTCGATGCCGACGACGCCGTAGAGCTGGCGCTTGGCCTCCGCCACCCACGCATTGCCGGGGCCGGTTACGACATCGACCGGCGCGAGATCGCCCGCGCCGTACGCCAGCGCGGCGATGCCCTGCGCGCCGCCGATCCGCCATACCTCGTCGATTCCGGCCAGATGCGCGGCGGCGAGGACGAGATGGTTGATCTGCCCGTCCGGCGTCGGCGTCACCATTGCCAGCCGGCCGACGCCCGCCACCTTGGCGGGTATCGCATTCATCAGCAGCGACGAAGGGTAGGCGGCCCGCCCGCCCGGCACGTACAACCCGGCCGCATCCACCGGCCGCCACCGCGCGCCGAGGCGGACGCCGGCCGCGTCGACATAATCGGTGTCGGCGGGTTTCTGCCGCTCGTGATAGGCGCGGATGCGGGTGGCGGCGAGATCGAGCGCACGGGCGAGGCCGGGTTCCAGCGCCGCATAGGCGGCGGCGCATTCGGCGGGATCGACCCGCCAGCCGGTGACGTCGAGATCGTGGCGGTCGAGCCGCAGCGTCAGGTCGCGCACCGCCGCCGCGCCGCGCGCGCGCACATCGGCGACGATCGCGGCGACGTCGCGGGCGACATCGGTGGAGGATTCGCGGCGATCCTCGACCAGCGCGGTGAAGGCGTCGGCGAAGCCCGGCGCGGTGGCGTCGAGGCGGATCATGCCGCCACCTGCCTGTCCGAGACAATGCGGCGGAACGCCTCGACCAGCGGTACCACGTCGCCGCGCGTCTTCATCGCCGCGCGGTTGACGACCAGACGACTGGTCACGTTCATGATCCGCTCCACCTCGACCAGTCCGTTCTCCTTCAGCGTGCGGCCCGACGAGACGAGATCGACGATGCGCGGCGCCAGGCCGAGCGTCGGCGCGAGTTCCATCGCCCCGTTCAGCTTGACGCATTCCGCCTGCACGCCGCGCCGCGCGAAATGGCTTTGCGTGACGTGCGGATATTTGGTCGCGACACGGACATGGCTCCATCCGCGCGGATCGTCCTGCGCCGCCAGCGCGACCGGTTCGGCGACCGACAGGCGGCAGTGCCCGATGCCGAGATCGACCGGCGCGTACAGTTCCGAATAGGCGAACTCCGCCAGCACGTCGGACCCAACGATGCCCAGTTGCGCGGCGCCGTGCGCGACGAAGGTGGCGACGTCGAACGCGCGGACGCGGATCAGCTCGATCGCCGGATCGTCGGTGGCGAAGCGCAGCGCGCGGCTGTCCTCGTCCGAAAAGGCGGCTTCGGGATGGATACCGGCGGCGGCCAGCAGCGGCAACGCTTCGGACAGGATGCGCCCCTTGGGCACGGCGATGATGAGCGGGCGGGGCACGGTATCGGACACGAGGGGCGCCTTATCGGGACGGGCAGGGGGGCGCAATGTCGCGCCGTATTGATGTTCCATTAACGTTCCACGTGGAACCGCTCAGATGTTCCACCGCCGCATCGCCGCCGCCACCGCCGCCGGATTTTGCCACGGTACGAAATGACCGGCATCGACGCATTCGATCGTCAGGTCGGGCACCAGCGCGTCCAGCCCCTCCAGTTGCACCGGCAGCAGCGCCTTGTCCTGCGTGCCCCATATCACCAACGTCGGTTGCGTCACCGGCGGGAAGGCGGCGTCGAGAAAGGCGGGGCGGGGCGGCTCCTCCCCCGGTGCGGGGACGATGATCTGCGAGGCGCGGTACCAGTTGAGCATCGCGGTCATCGCGCCGGGCTGGCTCCATTCGTCCAGATAGGCTGCCTTGTCCGCCCCGCCGATCACGCCGGTGATGTGCTGCGCGAAGCTGGTCGCGAAGAAGCGTTCCAGCCCCGCGCCGACCAGCCCCTTGTCCAGCCCGGTGTCGCGGAACCGGGTGATGTACTGGCTGGCGGCACGCTGCGCGGGATCGTCGAACAGCGACCGCTGGAAGACCAGCGGATGCGGGGCATTGACGATTACCAGCCGCCCGATCCGGTCGGGATGGCCGAGCGCCGCCATCCACGCCACCGCGCCGCCCCAGTCGTGCCCGACCAGCGTGAAGCGGCCGATCCCCAGCGCGTCCGCCAGTGCCAGCAGATCGGCGACGATCCGGTCGGGGGCGTAATCCTCGACCTGCGGCGGCTTGGACGAGCGGGCATAGCCACGTTGATCGGGCGCCACGACGCGGTGATCGCGTGCCAGATCGGGGACGATGTCGCGCCATGTCCGGTGCGATTCGGGAAAGCCGTGAAGCAGGATCACCGCCGGCGCATCCTCCTGCCCGGCGAGCTGCACGTCGAGTTCGACCCCGGTGGACAGGGCAATGCGGGTGAGATCGGTCATGCTGGCATCTCCGTCGGGTCGGTGGCGGCTAGCAGGTCGAGCAGGTCGACCGGAAAGATCGGTTCGGGATGCGCCGCCACCTCGTCACGGGTGAACCAACGCCATTGCGTCATGACCCGGCGTTCCAGCGGGGTGTGACCGGTGGTGACGACCTCGTGCGCGTCGACATCGACGCGGAAGTAGCGCTCGTCGGCGTCGACCTCCACGCCCTCCAGCGTCAGGAATTCGACCTGGCGGCGCGCGACCTCCGCCCCGCAGTCGCGCGACAGGCCGACCTCCTCGGCCAGTTCGCGCCGGGCGGCCTGTGCATAGCTTTCGCCGGGATCGACCGCGCCGCCCGGCGTCACCCAGAAGGGCGGGCGATCGGCGGGGTCGAACCGGAACAGCAGCACGCGTCCCCGTCCGTCGACCAGCAGGATGCGCGCGGCGGGGCGGGAACGGCGTGGTACAATCACGCGGCGTCGAGCTCCAGATAGTGGCGGAAGATGCCATCCTCGTTGAAGGGCAGGCGACGATCGCTTCTCAGATAGGCGCGGACCCCGGGCAACGCGGCGACCGCGTCATGCAGGCGGATGATGGCGGGATAGTCCGGCTCCAGCGTCGCCATGCGCTGCGGGAACATATAGCGCAGCCCCGCGACCAACTGGAACAGCGAGGTATCGGCATAGGTCCAGTGATGGTCGATCAGCCAGTCGCCGGGCGTGTCGCGGATCGCGGCATCGAACCAGTCGAGGAACTTGGGCAGCCGTTCGTCGCGGAACTGCGTGGCGGCGCGGATCGCCTCGGCCCGCTGGTCCTCGTAATAATCGCCGGTGGCGATCGGGTGATGGACGGCGTGAACCTCCGCGACGATGTCGGTGATGGTCAGCTGGATCTGGTTCAGCCACAACCGGTCGCGCATCCCGGACGGGACGATGCCGTGCCTTTCCCCCAAGAACATCAGGATGTTCGGCACCTGTGCGACGACCAGCCCCTCGCTCGCCAGATAGGGCGCGGCAAAGGGAGTGCGCCCCCGTCGTGCCGCCAGGTCAGCAATCAGGGCCTCCGCGCCCATCCGGCGCGCGCAATCGTCATAGTCGAGGCCCATCGCCTCCATCGCCAACCGCACGAATTCGCCCCGGCCCGGGATGTCCGGCCAGTACCATAGCTCATACGCCATCTCCGGCCCCCTCCCTTTTCAGCGTCCTGTCATCCATCCGGGGCGCTGGCGCGGATCGCCAGCGCGTGAATGCGGGTAGCCAACAGATCGGCGAGCGCATTGTTCACCAGTCGTTGCCGCGCGACGCGATTGAGTCCTGCAAAAGCAACGCTTTCCACTGTCACGCTGAAATGCGTCTCGCCGGTGCCGTCGTCGCCCATATGGCCGCGATGCTGCGCACTGTCGTTCGAGACGGCGAGGTGGGTCGGGGCGAGCGCGGCGCGCAGTCGATCGGCGATGATCCGGTCGAGCGGTTCGGTGGCGGTGCTGGTCATCGCCCCTATATAGCCGGTTTTGGCGCAGGGAGCGACGTGGCGGATCGGAACGACAGGAAGGAACGGCCATCGCCCCGGTTTCACGGCCGGATCGAGGGAACGGGTCGGGTATGCGAGGCACCGGGGTGCGCGGAACCGGGCGAGTTCCGCGCACCCCCACTGGAAGGCGCGGGCGATGGCGGCGGCCCCCCCAGGTTCCGCTGGATGTGTCTGGACCATGTCCGCGCGTTCAACAGCCGCTATAATTTCTTCGACGGGATGACCGCCGACGAGATTCATCACGCGCAGCGGCCGCTGGCGGGATGGGAACGAGAAACGCGTGCCTTCGCACGGGCGGGCGGCGGCGATCAGGGGCCGCGCTGGTCGGATTTTTCCGATCCCCTCGATGCGATCGGCGCGCGTTTCCGTCGCGAGACGGCACCGGAGCGGACCGATGGCAAGCCGCTGAGCGGGCAGGACCGGGCGAGCCTGAAGATACTGGGACTGGCGGCGAGCGCCGACCGGTCGGCGTTGCGCAAACGCTATTCGGAACTGGTGCGGCGGTATCATCCCGATCGCAACGGCGGTGATCGCAGCCATGAGGACATGTTGCAAAAGGTGATCGCAGCCTATCAGCAGCTGCGGCAGGCGCCGGCATTCGCGTGAACGCCGGCGGGCGGGGCGTCAGGCGGTGGCGGGCATCATCGATGGCCGCCGCCGACGCAAGCCGGTCGCGATCGCGCCGAAGCCCAGGATCATCATCATCCAGCCGGCCGGTTCCGGCACCGCACTGACATCGTCGCCGAAGCTGGCGACGGTGGCGGTGCCGCTCAACGAGCGGCTGAAGTCGACGGTCGCATCACTGTCGCCGGTGCGCGTGAAACCGGCGAAGAAGTCGAAGGTCGATCCGCCCGCCAGCAGGGCGGCCAGAAACGCGTCATCCGAACCGCCGAACGGAACCGCGAACCCCTGATTGCCGATGCCCGTGGCGTAGCCGGTTGTCACGTCGCCTACGACCATCTCGTTCCGCTGGAAGAAACTGACGGCGTTATTGCCCGCGTCCGTCGTGCGGGCCAGCATCACGCCGGCACCGCGTAGTTCGCCGGCCAGCCCGAAACCGGCGGCCAGGTCGTCATGCCCCGGCTCGCGATCGGCGGTGCCGGTGGCCGACAGCAGACGGATGGTCTGGGACGGCGTCTGGATTTCCTGGTCGAGCGTCAGTGGGCCGAAGCGATAGGTCTGGCTGAACCGGAACGGTGCGAAGCCGGTGCAATCGGCGTTGCCGGTCACGTCGCAGGCTGTGACCGCGACATCGAACGTTACACGGGATGCGGCCTGCGCGGCCGATCCGGCACCCCATGCCAAGGTGGCGGCCGCGACCAAGCGCCCGATGCGCGATATTCGTGTCATGTTCGATTCCCCCCAGAACAGCCCGCGCTCTACAGGATCGCCCGCGCATTGCCATCGCGGCGCGGACGGTGCTGCCCCGGATCGGGACATGATGGCCAGGAAGGAACAGTTTTCCCGACGACAGCCGTAACCCGCGCCTTTCGCCCGATGGTCGTGCGATAATGACAGACGACGATGTTGAGTCGGGAGCGTCGCTTCGCCTAAGGCGTTAGGCGACATGACCATGACCGACATCCCCGACACCCGCCCCGGCGCCGCGCCTTCCGACACGCGCGAGACGACGATCCTCGACGCGCCCGACCAGATGGCGAGCGTGCGCGACCTGTTCGGTATCGACAGCGACATGGAGGTGCCCGCCTTCTCCGTGGCGGACGAACGCGTGCCCGATCTCGATCCCGCCTATGTGTTCGACCCGGATACGACGCTGGCAGTGCTGGCGGGCTTCGCCTTCAATCGGCGGGTGATGGTGCAGGGCTATCACGGCACCGGCAAGTCGACGCATATCGAACAAGTTGCCGCCCGGCTGAAATGGCCGTGCATCCGCATCAACCTCGACGCGCATATCAGCCGCATCGATCTGGTCGGGCGTGACGCGATCGTGCTGCGCGACGGCCAGCAGGTGACCGAGTTCCGTGAGGGCCTGCTTCCCTGGGCGCTCCAGACGCCGACCGCCTTGGTGTTCGACGAATATGATGCCGGCCGGCCCGACGTGATGTTCGTGATCCAGCGCGTGCTGGAGACGGAGGGCAAGCTGACGCTGCTCGACCAGAACCGCGTGATCCGCCCCAGCCCGTGGTTCCGCCTGTTCGCGACCGCCAACACGGTGGGGCTGGGCGATACCAGCGGCCTCTATCACGGCACGCAGCAGATCAATCAGGGCCAGATGGACCGGTGGAACATCGTCGTCACGCTCAACTATCTGCCCGCGGCGGTCGAGGCGCAGATCGTGCTGGCGAAATCGGGCGAATACGACAAGCCGGATGGCAAGAAGCAGGTCGATGCGATGGTCCGCGTCGCCGACCTGACGCGCAAGGGCTTCGTCAATGGCGACATCTCGACCGTGATGAGCCCGCGCACCGTCATCACCTGGGCGCAAAACACGCTGATTTTCAAGGACGTCGGCTTCGCGTTCCGACTGAGCTTCCTCAACAAGTGCGACGAGGCGGAACGGCCGCTGGTGGCGGAATATTACCAGCGCGTGTTCGGCAAGGATCTGCCGGAGAGCGTGGTTGGCAAGGCTTGAGGAACGGCGCGTCATGTTGCGGACCGAAGCAGTGGCGCAGCTCAGGACGCATCAGACACCGTTGTACGCAATGGGGATCGAGCATGTAGCGCTGTTCGGCTCTACCGCGCGTAACGACGCATATGAGGACTCCGATCTCGATCTTGCCGTTAAATTGCGACCGGACATGAGGCTCGGCTGGGATTTCTTCACGCTGGACGAGCGGGTCGCGGCAGTGTTTAGGCGCCGCGGTGAACATCGTGACGGAACCGGTGGATCGACCCAGACTGCAAGCCGAGATCGATCGGGACTGCATCGATGCTTTCTAGAAAAGCGGCGCTGCGGCTTCAGGACATCATTGAAGACGTCGATCGTATCGCGATGTTCATCGACGGCATGAGCCTTTCCGCGTTCCGTGCGGATGAGCGAACCATGTTCGCGGTTGCGTGTCTGCCTCAACGCATCACCGAGGCCGCGATCCAGATCGAATCTGACGATGCCGTTCTGCTGGGACCGGATTTGCCGATCGTAAAGATGCGGGCGCTGGGCAATCGCCTGCGGCACGAATATCGTTATATTGACGCTGTCATCATTTTTGACCTTGCGAGGGTCGAAGTACCACTGGCGCGTGCGGCTGCCGAACTGGCATTAGAGGATTGATGGCGAACGAAACTCCTCTCGACCGGTTCAAGGCGGTACTCGGCGGTGCAGCGCGTGCGTTGGCGGACGAGGCGGAGGTGGAACTGGCCTTCACCGCGGACGCGCCGGTGCAGTCGGGCAAGCATCTGAAGGTGCCGATGCCGGCGCGGGCGCTGCCGGCGGATCAGGTGGCGGAAGCGCGCGGCTTCGCCGATGCGTTCGCGCTGCGGCTGCGGTTGCACGATACGGCGATGCATCAGCGGGGCGCGCCGGCGGAGCCGGTGGCTCGCGCGGTGTTCGACGCGATGGAGACCGCGCGGATCGAGGCGCTGGGGTCGCGCGGCTATGACGGGATCGGCGACAATCTGGCGCAGGCGCTGGATGCCAAGATGCGGGCCGACCCGATCACGCGGGCGCGGTCGCGTGCGGAAGTGCCGTTGCCCACTGCGCTGCATCTGCTGGTGCGCGAGGCGCTGACCGGGCGGGAGGCGCCGGCGGTGACCGCGCCGGGACTGGCGCTGGTCCGCGACTGGGTGGCAGACAAGGCCGACCTGTCCGCGTTGGCACTGGCGCTGGACGACCAGCGGGCGTTCCAGACGCTGGCGACGCGGATGCTGGTCGATCTCGAACTGGTCGAAGGGCAGGAGCAGCCCGACGAGACCGACGAGGGCGACAGCGACGAGGAAGGCGAGGCCGAGAACGAGGCGGACGACGATACCGACGACGCGGAAGACGGCGGCCAGAGCGACGGCGAGGTCGAGGCACGCGGCGAGCAGAGCGAGGCGGACGGCGACGAGGGCGAGTCCGACGAGATGGGCGACGACGCACCCGACGACGATATGGACGGCGAACCCGGCGACGAGGGCGAGGAGGGGATGCAACCCGTCCGCCCCAATCGGCCCCCGGCCGATACGGGTCCGCAGTTCGACTACAAGCCATGGACGACGCAGTTCGACGAGGTGGTGACCGCCGCGGACCTGTGCGACGCGGAAGAACTGACGCGGCTGCGCGGCTATCTGGATCAGCAACTGGCGCATCTGCAATCGGCGGTGTCGAAACTGGCCAACCGGTTGCAACGGCGGCTGATGGCGCAGCAGAGCCGGGCCTGGGATTTCGATCAGGAGGAGGGGATGCTGGATGCCGCGCGCCTCGCCCGTGTCGTCACCAGCCCCGGGCAGTCGCTGAGCTACAAGATCGAGCGCGAGACGGATTTCCGCGACACGGTGGTGACGCTGCTGATCGACAATTCGGGATCGATGCGGGGGCGGCCGATCTCGATCGCAGCGATCTCCGCCGACATCCTCGCCCGCACGCTGGAGCGGTGCGGGGTGAAGACCGAGATTCTCGGCTTCACCACCCGCGCGTGGAAGGGCGGGCAAAGCCGGGAAACATGGCTGGCGGCGGGGCGGCCGCCGCAGCCGGGCCGGCTGAACGACCTTCGCCACATCGTGTATAAAAAGGCGGATGAGCCGTGGCGGCGCGCGCGCACCGCGCTGGGCCTGATGATGCGTGAGGGATTGCTGAAGGAGAATATCGACGGCGAGGCGCTGATGTGGGCGCACAGCCGGCTGATCGCGCGGCCCGAGGAGCGGCGCATCCTGATGGTGATCTCCGACGGTGCGCCGGTCGACGATTCGACGCTGTCGGTCAACTCGGGCAGCTATCTGGAAAAGCATCTGCGGCAGGTGATCGGCTGGATCGAGAGCAAGAGCCCGGTCGAACTGGTCGCGATCGGCATCGGCCACGACGTGACGCGATATTATGCGCGGGCGGTGACGATCATGGATGCCGAGCAACTGGGCGGGACGATCATCGAACAGCTGGCGAGCCTGTTCGACACCGACTGAGCAATGCGCGCATCCCCCCCGATCGCAACGCCAGTGGGTGGGTTCGCCGGACCGGTGAAGCGGTCGATCACGATCGCGGGGCACCAGACCTCGATCAGTCTCGAACCGCTGTTCTGGCAGGCGCTGGAGGCGGCGGCGGCGGCCCGGGCCCTGCCGCTGTCGGCGCTGGTCGCGCAAATCGACGCGCTGCGCATCGGCGGCGTCGATCCTCCCAATCTGGCCAGTGCGCTGCGAACGTGGCTGATCGCGGACCTGACGGCGGACAGTACAATTCGCGACAATGATGAAAGCGGTTCGCAATAGCATTGACAGTGCGAACGACTCTCAATAGCTGATCCCTCAAGCTCAAGGGGGTTTTCAGTGTCCAAGTCATCCGCGTCGTTCCTTGCCCTGTCATGCGTTGGTTTCATCGCTTCCGCGCCGGCCTATGCCGCTGATCCGGTTGACAAGGCCGCCATCGCCGCAGCCGCGGCCGCCGATGCGCAGCGCCGCACCGCGACGGGCGTCGACAGCGACCGCAGCCGCGATGACGACATCATCGTCACAGGCGAGATGGAGCGGACGGTGGAAAGCCCCAAGGCGACGCGCGCGCTGCTCGATACGCCGCAGACGATCACCGTCATCGGCGACCAGACGATCCGCAAGCAGAACCTGCTGACGCTGCGCGACGTGTTGCAGACCGTACCCGGCATCACCTTCGGCGCGGGCGAGGGCGGTGGCGGCTATGGCGATTCGATCAACCTGCGCGGCTATTCCGCGAACAACGACATCACCATCGACGGGGTGCGCGATACCGCGCAATACAGCCGCTCGGAGACGTTCAACCTGCAACAGGTCGAGGTCTATAACGGCGCTAACACGGTGTTCAGCGGGTCCGGTTCGGTCGGCGGCAACATCAACCTCGTCACCAAGGTGCCGCAGACGACCGACCTTACCGTGGCCGGGTTCGGCATCGGCAGCGACGGTTATTACCGTGCGACGCTGGACAGCAACGTCCGCGTGAACGATCTGGTCGCGGTGCGGCTGAACGCGGTCGGCCACAAGAACCGCATCCCCGGTCGCGACGTGGAGCGCAACCGGCGCTGGGGCGTGGCGCCGTCGGTGACGATCGGTATCGACAGCCCGACCAGCCTGACGCTGCAATATCTGCATCAGGAAGACGACAATACACCGGTGTACGGCGTCCCCTATTATCGTAACGCGGTGAATGACGGGCCGCTGCCCGGCATCGACGGCAACGACAGCGCCTATTACGGCATCCGCAATCTCGATGCGCAGGATATCACGGTCGATCAGGCGACCGCGCGCTTCGCCCATGCCTTTTCCGATACGCTGTCGATCCGCAACCTGACCCGCTGGCAGCGCGTGCGACAGGATTCGACGACCAGTGCGCCCCAGGGCGTCTTCTGCCTGGGTAACGGATTTCAGCCGCTGCCGGCCAGCGCGCTCGCCACAACCGCGCTGATCTGCCCCGCTGCGACCGCGACCGCCACGGCGCAGAACCGGCCCAATACCTATTATCCGTCCGGTCCGCGCGGCTTCGTCCGCAACCAGCTGAACCAGCTATTGTACAACCAGACCGATCTGCGCGCGTCGTTCGATACGTTCGGGCTGGCGCACACGTTCGTTTTGGGTGCGTCGTTTGCATGGGAAGATTATCATATCCTCACTGGCAACACGCTGCGTACCGCCGCTGGTGCGACGGTGGCACAACCGCCGATCGACCTGACCAACCCGAACACCGTCTATACCGGCCCGGTGAACTTCATCCCGTCCGGCCGGTCGGAGGGCGGGAATACCAATGCCGCCGTCTATGCGTTCGACACGATCGCGCTGCTGCCGCAACTGGAACTGAGTCTCGGCGGCCGGTACGAGCATAACAAGGTCGATTTCCGCGCAGACACTTTCTCGGTCGTGGTGGGGCCGGCGCTGGGCACCTATGCGCGCGGGGCGGATCAGGTAAGCGACGAGAAGCTGTTCTCGTACCGTGCCGGGCTGAACTTCAAGCCGACGCCGGACACCAGTATCTATGTCTCCTACGGCAATTCGAAGACGCCGACCTCCGCCAGCGTGCGCGCCGGATGCGGCACGCTGATCGTCGCCGCCAACGGACAGGTGGGTGACCCGTGCGCCGTCCAGCCGGAAACCGCGAAGAATTACGAGGCGGGGGTGAAGGCCGACCTGTTCGGTCGACGCCTGCAACTGACTGCGGCCGCGTTCCGCAACGATCGCACCGGATACAGGGTGGCGACCAACGATCCGATCATCCCCACCTTGCAGGTGACGGACGGACGCAGCCGGGTAGAGGGCATCGCGCTGGGCGCAACGGGCAACATCACCAAGGCGTGGTCGATCTTCGCCAACTACACCTATCTGGATGGCAAAATCCGGCAATCGGTGTCCGACTTCTGTCTCGCCAATCCGGGGCGGCTGGTGACGACCACGACGGGCACGACCGTCACCGTCACCAACCCGTGCGGCAACACCGCCGCCATTCCCGACGTGCAGGCGGGGCAGCCGATCGGTAACAACCCGCGCCATTCGGGCAGCCTGTTCACCACCTATCAGCTGCCGTTCGGGGTGCAGATCGGATATGGCCTGACCTATCAGGGCAGCTTCCTGCTCAATAACCGGGCGCTGGTGGCACCGACCAATCTTACTTCGACCGCGGTGACCCCGATCTTCCGGTCGGAAGACTATCTGTTCCACCGGCTGTTCCTGTCCTGGTCGCCGGTCGAGCGGATCACCGCGCAGGTCAACGTCCAGAACCTGACCAACGAACGCTATTTCACCTCGATCCGCAACAATGGCTGGGCGACCCCCGGCGATGCGCGGGCGGTGCAGGCGTCGCTGTTCTACAGCTTCTGAACCGACTACTTCTGCTCGTTCCCGTCCCCCGGAAGGCGTCGGGGGCGGGCAGGAGACGATAAGGTCCATCATGCTGATCGCGATCCCCGATGTTCTGGATGCCGCCGGCGTGGTGCGGGTTCGCGCGCTGATCGACGCGGCCGAGTGGGTCGACGGCAACGTCACCTCCGGCCCGCAGGCGGCACTGGCGAAGCGCAACCGGCAATTGCCGGAGGACTCAGCGGCGGCGCGCGAGGCGGGGGGGCTGGTGCTCGACGCGCTGGGCCGGTCGCCACTGTTCGTCGCCGCGGCGCTGCCGCTCAAGGTGTTTCCACCGCTGTTCAACCGTTATGCCGGCGGACAGGATTTCGGCCTGCACGTCGACAATGCGATCCGGATGAAGCGCGGCACCGATTTCCGCATCCGCAGCGACCTGTCGGCGACGTTGTTCTTGGAGGACCCGGCCGCCTATGACGGCGGCGAGTTGGTGATCGAAGACCAGTTCGGTCCGCAGGTGGTGAAGCTGCCCGCCGGGCACCTAGTCCTCTATCCCGCCTCCAGCCTGCACCGGGTGACGCCGGTCACGCGCGGCGAGCGGACCGCCAGCTTCTTCTGGCTGCAATCGATGGTCCGCGACGATGGCGAGCGGCGGACGTTGTTCGAACTGGATCGTGCGGTTCAGACCGTCGCCGCCGACCGGGGGCAGGGGGATGCGGCGGTGGTGCAACTGACCGGTATCTACCACAATCTGCTGCGGCGCTGGGCCGACGCCTGAAGCGCATGGACTCAAGGCCGCCCGTCGTGCAGCGGCGGAGCATGGCGCGGACGGCGAAACGGAAGGCGAAGCGGAAGCGGGATCGCACCCGGCGGCTGTCGATCATCGCGCTGCTGCTGCTGTGGCTGGGCGGTGTCATGCTGCTGTGGCCCGCGCCGATCGACCGGCTGATCCATCCTGCGCGGTTCGCGACGACGGGCCGGGCGCTGCTGCCGCCCGGTGCCTATCCGGCGGCGGCGCGGGCACGGCTGCGACCGGACGACCGGATCGGCGAACTGATCCTGCCGCGGGACGGTGGGCCGGTGATCGTGGTGGCGGGGGCATCGCGGGTGTGGCTCGATCCGCCGACGGCGCGCGTGCTGGCGGTGGATCGCGGCGATCCCGTTGACGACACGGTGAATGTCGAGCCCGCGCAAGGCGTGGCGACGGTGGTGATGCGGGCGCAGGCGGTGGCGCGGGGCAAGGTATCGCATGTGGTGTGGCCCGGCGCGGGGCCGGGCCAACCCGATTGGCTGGTGACGCTGACCGACCATGGTCGCGAGACGATCGTGAAGGTGGCCGACGATACCACGCGCGGCGGTGCCGCCATCGCACGGGCGGGTCGCTGGCAGGGGCGCGGTGTCGATGATGCGCTGCGGTGGCTGCTACTGGCGGCTCCGGTCGTGCCGATAGCCATCATCGGTTGGCGATGGGGGCGGAGAAGATCGGCAAAGCCGGTTCGCCGCAGATAACCGCGCGCCCAGCTTCCCCTCGGTCGTTACCGAGATATGCTTCACCCGCCCAAAGCTACCAACCAGGCGGGGGCCGGGGTCCAGTCGGGTAACCGTCTGCGATGACGAACTGTCGCCCTCCCAACTGGGCCCCGGCCTCCGCCGGGGGGCAGGGAGCGGGGCGGGTGTCGCCGCCTTACCGCCCCAGCAACACCCGTGCCTGTCCGGCCACCTGTGCCAGCATCGCCGCACTGGGTTGGGGGGCGAGGCGGGCGCGGTCCATCATCGCGGCGAACTGGCCGACGCGACGGTCATTGTCGGTCAGCCATGTCTCGATCGCGGCCTGCGGATCGGTGCCGGCGGTGCGGGCAAGGAAGCCAAGGCGCAACTGCTCGAACTCGCGCACCAGGCCCGCGACCAGCAGCCGTTCCCACGGATCGCCCGGCGACAGGCGGGTGGCATGGCCCTGCGCCCAGTCCAGCCCCAGCGCCTGACCCAGCCTGGTATAGGCGCGGGTGAGCGGTGCCTCGTCCAGCCCCAGCCGGACGCCGAGATCGGCGAGGCCGACCGCGCCGTCCAGTTCGAACAGCCGTACGACGCGTGCGACCAGATCAGTGGGGGCACCGGTGGCCGCCAGCTGGTCGGCGATCCGCTGGCCATGTGTGCGCACCTCGTCGAGCAACAGCGTATCGGTCTGTCGGTCGAGCTGGGCGATCCCGTTCGCCAGCCGGTCGATCACCTCTTGCGGCGGGGTGCCGGGGGTGGCGATGCGAAGCAGATCAGCGATATGCGAGCGGACCGCGAGCGCGGTTTCCTCGAACAGCGCGATCCGCGCGGGTTCGGGCATCGCGACGGCATCGATATCCGCCCATAGCGTGCCGAGCCCGAACAGTCGTTCCGCGACGACGAACATGCGCGCGATGTCGGACAGGTCGACGCCTTCCTCCTCCGCCAGTTCGAATGCGGGCAGTGGCCCCAGCCGGTTGACGAGGCGGTTGGCGATCTTGGTCGCGACGATCTCGCCGCGCAGCCGGTGTTCGTCGATCGCGATGGCGAACCGGTTGCGCATCGCGGCCGGGAAGGCGGCGTGAAGATCGGGGGCGAGGGCGGGATCGAGACCCAAGCCGCTTTTCTCGATCGCGTCCTGCAAGGCGAGCTTGGCGGTGGCGAGCAACACCGCGAGTTCGGGACGGGTGAGGCCATGGCCTTCCTGCCCCCGGCGTAGCAGATCCTCATTGCCGGCCAGCCCCTCGACCTGGCGGTCGAGCCGGCCCGACGCCTCGAATATCTCGATCGCGCGAACGTGGCGGGGCGTCGCCTCCGCGCCGGTGGCCTCGGCGATCGACAGCGCCAGCGTCTGGAGGCGGTTGTCCTCCAGCACGAGGTGCGCGACATCGTCGGTCATCGACACGAGCAGGGCGTTGCGATCCGCCTCCGCCAGCCGGCCGTCGTTCATCTCGCGGTTGAGCGCGATCTTGATGTTCACCTCGTTGTCCGAACAGTCGACGCCCGCCGAATTGTCGATGAAGTCGGTGTTGATCCGCCCGCCCGCTGCCGCGAAGGCGATGCGCGCGGCCTGGGTGACGCCCAGATTCGCGCCCTCGCCGATCGCGGTGACGCGCAGGTCCCCCGCATTCACCCGCAGGCGATCGTTGGCGGGATCGCCGACCGCGGCGTTGTTCTCCGCCGCCGCCTTCACATAGGTGCCGATACCGCCGAACCAGAGCAGGTCGGCGGGTGCCTTCAGGATCGCGGCGATCAGCGCGGCGGGTTCGAGGCTGGTCGCCTCGATCCCCAGGGCGGCGCGGACTTCCGGCGTGATCACGATCTGCTTGGCGCCGCGGCTGTGGATGCCGCCACCCGCCGATAGCGGCGCGGCGTAATCCGCCCAGGACGAGCGCGGCAGCGCGAACAGGCGGGCACGCTCCGCGAACGACACGGCGGCGTCGGGGTTCGGGTCGAGGAAGATGTGGCGGTGGTCGAACGCGGCGACCAGCCGGATCGTCTCCGACAGCAACATGCCGTTGCCGAACACATCGCCCGACATGTCGCCACAGCCGACGACGGTGACCGGATCGGTCTGCACGTCCACGCCGCGTTCGGCGAAGTGGCGCTGCACCGAAACCCATGCCCCCTTGGCGGTGATGCCCATCGCCTTGTGATCGTAGCCCTGGCTGCCGCCGCTGGCGAAGGCGTCGCCCAGCCAGAAGTCGCGTTCGAGGGCGAGCGCGTTGGCGACATCGCTGAAGGTCGCGGTACCCTTGTCCGCCGCGACGACGAAATAGGGGTCCTCGCCGTCCAGCACGCGGACATGCGCCGGATGCACCACCGCGCCGCCGACGATGTTGTCGGTGATCGACAGCAGCGAGCGGATGAAGATGCGGTAGCTTTCCGTCCCCTCCGCCAGCCACGCGTCGCGATCGGTGGCGGGGGAGGGCAGTTGCTTGGGATAGAAGCCGCCCTTCGCGCCGGTCGGTACGATGACGGCGTTCTTCACCCGCTGCGCCTTCATCAGGCCAAGGATTTCGACGCGGAAGTCGTCGCGACGGTCCGACCAGCGCAGGCCGCCGCGGGCGACCGGGCCGGCGCGCAGGTGGATGCCTTCGACCCGCGGTGAATAGACCCACACCTCGCGCCACGGCACGGGCGCGGGCAGGCCGGGGATCAGGTGACTGTCGAGCTTGAACGCCAAGGCTTCCGATGCGGCGGGGGCGAAGGCGTTGGTGCGCAGCGTCGCCGCCACCACGGCATGGAGCGCGCGCAGGATACGGTCATCGTCGATCGCCGATACGGCGTCGAGCCCGGTGAGGATCGCCGCCTCACCCGCCTCGATATCGCCCGACCCGGCCGGATCGTGAGCGGCGGCGAAGCGGGCGACGAGCGCGCGCGCGACATCAGGCGCGCGGCGGAGCGCATCGACCACGGTGGCGAGGCCATAGGTCAGCCCCGCCTGCCGCAGATAGCGGAACCACGCGCGCAGCAGCAGCACCGACGATGGCGCCAGCCCGACCTCGACGATCAGGCGGTTGAAACCGTCATTCTCCGCATCGCTGCGCAGCACCGCAGCGATCGCGCCCTCCAGCACGGCGGGATCGGTATTGGTGGTGGGGATTTCGACCACGAAATCATGCACGAAGGCGTCGCCCGCCCCGATGGTGAGATCGCGCAGCCGGGTGGGCAGTTCGCCGATCACGCGGAATCCGAAATTCTCCAGTACTGGCACCGCATCCGACAGTGCGAGCGCACCGCCCAGCTTGTAGATTTTTAACTGGCGGTCGGCCGTCGGATCGCCGTCGGCGGGGATCAGGCGGACGCCGCGCGCCTCCGGCGTCTCCAGTGCGGCCAGCCGCTGGATATCGATCGCCGCCTCCGCCGCGGTCGACACGTTGCGGTAGTTCTGCGGGAAGGCCCCGGCCCAGCGCAGCGCCAGTCGCGCGGCACGGGCGGCGGGCAGCGTCTCGGCCAGCGTGGCCTCGACATCGGGCACCCAGCCGCGCACCATTCGCTCGATCCGCTGGCCGAGCGGCGCGACATCGGGAGCGGGAGCACGCGGATCCCGCGGGTCGAGCATGTAACGAAGAAGCGCGACCTGCCCGTCCTCCAGCGCGATCGACCAGTTCAGCACCTCCGCATCCGCCACTTCGGCGAACATCTCGCCGATCGCGACGCGGCGGCCGGTGGTCACGTCGTCGCGCGGCAACCACACAAAGGCGTTGAGATGGCGGCCGAGCGGCGAGCGGACCAGTACCACCGCCGGGCGCGGACGATCCGCGATCGACATCGCGGTCAGTGCCAGTTCCTCCAGCTGATCGGGATCGAAGCCGGCGACCAGATCGTGCGGCAAGGCGGTCAGCGCATGGGTCAGCGCCTTGCCGGTATGGCCGCGAGGATCGAAGCCGAACTTTTCCTCCAGCGCGGTCAGGCGCGTGCGCAGTACCGGCACGGTGCGCGGATCGGCGGCAAGCGCGGCGCTGGTCCACAGCCCGGCATGGATCGACAGGCCGGTGACGTGGCCGCCCGCCATCACCGGCATCACCACCAGATCGAGGGGCACAGCCCTGTGGACGCGCGCGAGCAGGTTGGATTTCAGCAGCAGCGGCGACTGGCCGCCGCCCTCGAACCATTCGATCGCCAGCTTGCGCGACGCCTCTGCCAGGATCGGGCGGGGTTGCGGGTTGCAGGCGATGCCCAGCACCGCGACAGGCGCGGCATCGTCGCTGGCCAGATCGCGATGTTCGTGGCCCAGCAGCGTGAACTTGCCGTCGAGGAACCAGCGCAGCAGCGCCGCGCCCTCACCCGACCAGAGCGCGTCGGCATCGCGCGACATCGCCTGACGCATCGCTCCCCAGTCCGCCACCGCGGCCCGCACATCGGCCAGCGCGGCGTCGAGCGCGGCGGTCAGTTCGCGCCGGTCGCGCGCGTCGGCCCGCTCCAGCTCCAGATAGATCATCGATTCGTGGGCGGCACCGTTGCCGACCTCGACCAGCTGGCCCTGGTCGTCGCGGGTGACGGGCACGACGGGATGGATGATGCGGTGGATCGCGATATCCAGCCCAACGATCGCCGCGGCGATCGAATCGACCAGGAAGGGCATGTCGTCGTTGACGATCGCGACGCGCATGCGACGGCGGACATCGTCGGTCGCGATCGGCTCCAGCGCGATCACCGGTTGGCCGGGCGCGCGCACCGCGCCGGTGGTCGCGACGAAGGCGGCAGCGGTCGCCACCTCCTCGGGTCCGAAATCGCGCAATTCCGCCGGAAGCGCGCCGATGGTCAGCCGGGCGGCAAGCGCAGCTGCGATGTTGTCCTTCTCCATGGCGGCGATCTATGCGCCGCGCACGGCGGGGCTTCAACCCCGGCGGCGTGCGGCGCGGCGTTCGGCGGCGGCGATCACGTCGATCCCCCCGGCTTCCTCGATGAAGCCGGGCAGCCGGCCGGCAGCGACGCCATGACGACGGGCATGATCGAGCACCGCCGCCCAGCCGGTGCGCTGTGCCGGATCGTGATCCTCGCCGAACACCAGCGCGATCACCGCCGTGCCGGATTCCACGTTGCCGGTGCCCGAAGCGGTCGTCAGTGACAGGTCGTAGGCGTGGCTGAGGGCGCGGGTGAGTACCGCCCGGCGGCGCAGATCGGCGGTGTGGAGCGCGGCCGCAGCATCGCGGGCGGTCGCCAGTGCGTCTTCCGTCGTGGCGAAGCCGGCGGGCGGGATCGTCAGGACGGCATCGACCGGTGGTGCGATGTCGCCGGCATGGGGGCCATCCGCCCATACCGGGGCGTCGTGCAGGCCCTGCAGATCGGCCATGATCGCCGCGCCCAGTTCGGCATCGAGCCGCGCCTGTACCGCGGGATCGGCGACCTCCTTGCCGTTGACCACGCCGTAGACAAAGTCGACCCGGTCGCCGCCGGGCGAGGACAGGGGCATCAGGATACCGCGATACAGCGTCGTCCGGCCGCGCGTGCCGACGAACTCCGCCTCGAAGCCGACCGGCGCCCGATCCGCGACGATTTGCCCATGATGATCGGTCAGTCGGGCCAGCAGCGAGCGTGGCGGCACCTGGCCGACCTGCGTGATCGCCCCGTCGACCCCGCACTCGTCGCGGAGCGCGGACCCGATATGCGCGATGCGGGGATCGGCGGCGTCCTGCGTGAAATCGAGCAGCACGCCGTGCGTGGCGAAGCCGGCGATCGTGGCGGGATCGACGTCGTCGATCGACGGCAGCGGTCGCCCGTGCAGCAACGATACCCAGTGGCCATAGGCCCGCGCGTGCATCCGCCGCTCTGCCCCGCCCACATCGAACAACGGCCCCGCCGTGGTGGCGGCCATCATGGCGGCCGGCGGCGGCATCATCGACAAGGTCGGCCGCGGCGCGGATTCGGCCAGCGTGGCATGCAGGTGCATCGATCGGGTCCCCATAGTCCGGCGACCATGGCCTCATTGTCGTAAACGCGCCGTAAATGAGGACGTTGAACGAGCGGGGATCACGCTGGATGCCATGAAGGCGATCTTGCCGCTTGTCAGCCGCCCCCACTGCTGGTAATCGCGCCGCCTCGACCCGGCACGCCGGGCGCACGAGGGCCGCTTTAGCTCAGCTGGTAGAGCATCGCATTCGTAATGCGGGGGTCACAGGTTCGAGTCCTGTAAGCGGCACCACTTCCGGTCAAAGCCGGGCACCATGGTCATTGCGGCATTGCCGCTTCTGACGACCGCGCTTTCGAGCGCAGCTTTGCTCCCCTGGATGTAGATGGCATCGTTGCTCACGCTGACGCTGTCGATCAGCAGGCGGACGTAAGCTTTGCGCAGGGCCGGGTTGTCCCCTTTTAAATGCTCGCAGATCGCTTTCCCGAACCTGGCGACGGTATCCTGGTCGATCCGGCGTGACCCTCGTGCGAGTTGCAACGACAGGCTGCGTTCGGTGGCATCGAGTTGCGCGATGTTCTGACGATGCTGGGCCAGGCGTTCCGCGAACATCGTATCCTTGGGGGACATCAGGCCCTCTTCGACCATTTCGAGCAAGCGGCGCATCCGCGTTTCCGCCGCGACCTTCTCCCGTCGGACACGGTCGAGATTCTCGAGGCGCTGTATGTCCGCGGCATCGGACCTTTCCAGCACCGCGTGCAGCAGCTCGATCAGCCGCTCCCTCTCCAGGATGCGGTCGGTCAGGACGGAGAGGACGATGGCGTCGAGTTCGTCCTGGCGAATCGCGCGCGTTCCGCAGCGTCCCGCACCGGCGGTGAGCTTCGCATTGCAGGCATAGTAGACATACTGGCCCGACTTGCCGGTGCGGATCGTCATGCCGGCAGCGCAATCCGGTGCGCCGCAGCGCAGGATACCGGTGAGCAGCGTCGGACCGTTCGTGATCCGCGGCGGCGTGACCCTGGGTGCTGCCTTCGCGCGGCGGGCGGCGACCTCCGCGATGATATCGGGCGACACGATCTGCGGACAGGGCACGACGATGCTCTCGTCGATCGACGGCTTGCGACCGGCGCTGTCGGCCGTGCGGTCGAGATAGTAACCCGCATAATGCTGCCGGGTCAGGATGCCGTCGACATTGCTGTGGTAGAATGGTCGCCCGCGCAACCTGTAGCCGAGCGCGTTCAGATGTTCGGCGATCGAGCGTGTGCCCATCGGCGTGCCGTGCAGGCCGGTCCTAGCCAGATCGTAGATGAGGGCGACGATCGCCGCCTCCTCCTCGACCAGGAAGAGCTTGCGTCGTTCCTTGCGGCCTTCGACCGCGACGGTACGTGCCTGATAGCCGAACGGCACGGGGCCGCCGTTGAAGTAGCCGGCCTGTGCGTTGCCGCGCCGGTCCCTCCGCGTGAAGATCGAGGCGTCGATCGCATATTTCTCGTTCATGACGCCGATCATGCCGCGCATGACGCGGCCATTGGCATCGTCGGCGAAGTCCTCGGTCAGCGAGATCACCCGGACGCCGGCCTGTTCGAGCTTGTGATCGCTGACGACCTGCGTCAGCAGGCGTCGGGCATAGCGCGACAGGGCGTAGACATAGATGATGTCCACGGGCCGTTCCTGGCTGGTGGCCTTGGCCACCATGGCGTCGAACTGGCGACGGTGGAGCTTGCGGCCGGAGACGTTCAACTCCTCGAATATCGCGATGATCTGAACGTTGTCGCGCTCGGCTCGGCTTTGGATCGCGGCGATCTGGGCCGCGATGCTGGCGTTATTGCCGCCTTCGTCATCGCTGCTGACGCGGACATATCCGTAGGCGCGCTTGGGCCGGCTCATGGTCTTTCATCCTGCAGTTGGCGTTCCTGCCGTCTTCTGCCCCTTCGAATTCCCCTCTTCCTCTTCGAACAATGCGACCAGCACATCGCCGAGGATGCTGGCGATCAGGTCGGCTTCCCCGGGCAGGAGCGCGATCGTCCGTGGGAGATCGACGACGACATCGCGCGGACGGATGTCGTGACCAGATCGATCGATCGCGTTCTTTGGAGAGGAAGGTGGCAGCGGCGGCATGGCAACCGCTCGTTGTCATCGAACGCCACCTCATGGGGTCCACCTACCCCGAAGCAGGTCAGACTTGGCCACCAAACCAGTGGGTCAGCCTATGGATGGTCGGCATGGAATGGCAGAAATTTCTTCATCGTATAACCGCAGTGTACGAGCCACCAGACCCCGAGGATTTAGAAAGCGTCTGCGGGCAGCCACGATTGCGTCGACCACCATTTAGCTGGAAGGAGGGGAGCAATGATCAATCCACCAGCACTGCGCCTCGGCGATCGGGCAGGTTTGCCTGACGACATCGCTTTTCTCCGGGCGGACTACCCCCGTGGAGACTGGCGCGTGCATGCGAACTTCGGCCAGCTCGCCGACTTCTGGCTACAGGTGCACACCAGCCTGCGACATGAAGGCAGCGAGGTGTCGCGCGTCGTCGACGCATTCCGAAATCGGCAACTTGGTGCAGACGAATTTCAGCGGGCCTTCGTCCCACGGCTGAACGGCTTTCTCCAGCATCTCGATCAGCATCATCGCATCGAGGACGATGCCTATTTCCCGAAGTTTCGGAAACTGGACGAACGTCTCGTCATCGGCTTCGATCTGCTGGAGACAGACCATGAGTTGATCCACGAGCGGCTGGTTGCGACGGTCGAACACGCACGGCAGATGATTGGTGTGTTATCGTCGCCGGCGGCTCACCAAGCGGCAGATGCATATGCCGTCGAAGCCGAAATCCTGCTCGACCTTTTGCTGAAGCATCTTGGTGACGAGGAGGAACTCGTCATCCCTGCCATGCTGAAGCATGGCGAGAGGCCGTTGTTCTGATCGTCAGTCAGAGTGTCTGCGCCATCTCAAGTCAACCGAAACTCAGGATCACGGGCTCTTTTTACCTTTTTCTTTCAGTCGCTCGTTCACGGGGGATAGCGTCGACCGGAATGACTTAGCTTGGGACAAACCAGTCGTTCTCGATCGAGCCACGGAATGTCAGGTTTCGGATGACCCGGTCATTAGTGGATCCGGAGTCATCAGGCGGCCATGTTTGATCGACTACTCATCGCGCCGATGCATGCTCGAGCACGGGAAGCGGCAACCGGATTTCGACCGCGTTAAGCTTGCTGTCGCAATGAACTAATCAAGTATCACTGCAGTAGTTGCCTAGTGTATACCGCAAACCTTTCGTTGACCTCGCCGAACTCAGCTTCGCGCAGCACTTGCCGCCGCTGCACGCCATACGATCGGATATCCACATCGGCCGGCAGACCCTGCGACGCCTCCTCGGCGGCGACGATGACCTGCGCAGCGGCCGGCGCCTGCGCGAAGATGAACTTCAGCATCTGCGGCAGGTGCACTGCGTCCTGGCCCTGTTGATTGGGGGCATCGATCACAATCGGAAAAGCCGTAGCGGTAGCATACTGATCGCGGGTTCTCAGGAACGCATAGTAATATGCCAGCAGTCCGCGAGGGCCCTCGCTGCCACGCGCGGCCTGGATACGGTGGACGGACTGTGCGCCATCCTGCTCGAGCGCAACATCGAGGTCGAATGCATATTTAGCGAGTAGTGCGCGATAGAATTTCAGGATCTCCCCACTTCGCTTGGCGCTGGTGAGACTGGTCATCGTATCTCGATGCTTGTCCACGCGTTCGCGCGCATCAGCGGCGTCGGCGGCCTTCTCACCCAATGAACTCCGTAGGATTTTGGCAGCTTCAGTCTTACCGGCGGCGATCACAACATCGTTGAACGACAGGGCTGCTCGTTCTACCGCAAGAATATGCTCTATTCGCCGAAGGCTCTTCTCGATGTCGTGCAGCTTAGCCTGTTTCTGCCGCTCGCCGTCTCTGACTCGGGTTAGCTTAATGTTAGTAGCGCCGATCACCTCAGTTAGCACGCCCTCGTCCTGGATCAGTGCAAAGCGGCCGGCGAGGTCGTTCGTATAGCCCTGACCGCAAGTCGGGCACTCGATCTCGTCGGGTAGCGCCGCAGCGACATCGAACTCCTCGCGCAGTTCGCGGAGCGCTCGCTCAAGCAGGCTCTTCTCGGACTGAAGAAGGTGCGTTTCCTCGTGCAGTTCGGAAATGTCGCGGCGAAACTCGCGCTGTTGCTTGAGCAGCGTCTCACTTTCCCGAACAAGGTCGTCGACCTCGGCGCGGAACTCTCCCATGTCATAGGTAGGGCTGGCGCCCTCATCGATCTGCTGGATCTGCTCGATTGCGTCCCGCAGCGTCGAGACACTTGCTTCCAGTTCGGACAGCGCGATGCGATCGACCGCGAGGTTGGCGCGCGCCTCATAATAAGCATCGGGCCTCAGCCCCGAATGATAGTCGGCTAAGGTGCGCGCGCTGTCAGGAAGGTAGAAATCCTGGAAGGATGCCCAAGGCCGATTCCACCCCATATCCTGATCGATGTAGAAGGGCGCGAACATATAGGAGGGGGGTGGCACGACAATCTCGCCGTCGCGATCGGTCATGATCAGCTTGAATCCGAAGAAGCGTGCGAGTTGCGGACCCCACTCCTTCACCACCTGCTGACCGGAGAACAGCAACTTGCGATCGGCGTCGAACAAGGCGTGCATGCCAAGCGCCTTTAAAGCGGTGTAGCGCTTGCCCTGATATTCGAAGACCAACGCGCTCGATACGTGCGCAGACCGCCAACGGCTATCAATCTTCTGAGGTAAGGCTCCCAGCGTCTCGTATATACTCTTCAGAATCGCCGATTTTCCGAAGCCGTTTCCACCTTGAATGACGATCCTTGACGCGTTCAAGGGCACTTTCAACGCGCGTTTCTCGGTCTGCGACAACAGGAAGAGTCCGACGAATTTTACGTTGGCCATGGCTAGCGTCTTTCAGCGATCGCAAGATGCGGCGCAGCCGCGTGACATTGGAGCCCGTCATCCGAGCGACTCCATAATTTCGACAGCGAGCGCGGCCTGGCCGGTATACGGCTCGCCCACCGGATCCGATATCTCGCCGGCGAGCTTATAGGCGACCATTGTTCCGACGACCGAATCGCCCACTAGATTTGGGTGCGCGGCGAGCAGCTCAGCCAGTGCTTGATGGAGACCGAGGGCAATCGCGTCGCCGCGTTCGCGGGCCCGCCAATATTCGAGACAGGCGAGCGATAGGCGGCGCAGCGGAATGGTTTTCCACCCGTCGGCTATTAGCTCGGCTTCGACGGTCGGCCACCATTCGGCCGGCGTTCGGCCACGTCGCTTCATTTGCTCAACCAGAGCTCCGATGTCCGAAGCCGCAAGTCCCTTTTGCTTCTTGAGTTCAGGGAGGTTCTTAGCGCTGGAAGCGACGGTCCCGGTGCAACGGGAGATTTCGCTGAGCAGCGCCTGATAAAGCGGTTGGGCGGATACCGCATATTCTGGCCCGATTGCGGTCGCAAACTCGGTGACCATGCCGAGCAGAGTCTGGCGGAAGCTCTGCATGTCGAGCGCGATGCGCTCATAAACCAAGAGCTCGGCGTGCCGTGGATCGATGTTTCCAGCAAAATCAGCTTCGATCGCAGCGACCAAGACGCCATGATCCTCAGCCGATAACGCCGACAGCAAAATCTCTCCATCGTCCGGCCCAGTCTTGCTGCCATCAGGATATTTGGCTTGCAGGTGTTGGTTCGAGATGATCGCTGCCTTGCGGACCAGCGCCCCGAATTCGTGCAGATTGTAATAGGCCTTGCCGACGATGGATTTAGGCAGATCACCTTTCTCTGGCCTGCTTGCTAACCGTTTTGGTGTCCAGGCTGAGCTAGCGCGGGACTTTATCTGGTAAAAGCAGATCTCAGCGTCGTCGCCGACTTCGGTCAAAAAGATTAGGTCGTCAAAGAAGTCGAAATAGGCAACGAACCCTTCGCCGTTTTGATAGGCATCGAGGATGCGCGCCATCGACGCGTGCATTTGGAAGTCAAAAGCGCGTGAGGCCACCGAGCCCGCTTGCTCACGGGGTTTCTTTGCAGTCAGAGCCTTGGATGCCATCAAAATTGCTTCCCCCGCGGCCTAGGATGCCACGTGGAAACACCTTTGCAACCGGCAATGTCGCCGTGCGAGCCGTTGTGGCCCCGAACTGAGCGAATGACTGGTTCTGACGAAAGCCACCATTCATAGCCCGGTCGGCGAAGAACGCATTCTGGTCGACTGCTGTCGGTCGTTCGTCGGACATTGCGGCCATTAGGGGTAGCGCCCGTCAATGGCTGCTTCCGGCGGAACCCGACCCTTCCACTATGAGCCTTCCTATCGCCGCGCTGGCGGCGCCTTGCCTGTCGGCTCCCGAGCGCAGGAGCATCGAGAATGCGCCTGAGTCGGCAAATTCACATGCCAACTGGCAAGATCGTCATCATGCCTCTAGGGTCAGTTCACACGGGATGGGCCTTCGATGTTCAATAAACGATCTCTCAGCGAACGAGACATTTGCACAAAATTCATAACGCCTGCTGTCAAGGACGCCGGGTGGGATGAAATGACGCAGATTAGAGAAGAGGTCAGTTTCACAAAAGGCCGCATCATCGTTCGCGGAAAGATGGTCAGTCGTGGTCAAGGTAAGCGTGCTGACTACATTCTTTACTACAAGCCGAACGTCCCGCTGGCGCTGATTGAGGCAAAGGACAATGCCCAGCCCATAGGCGCGGGTATGCAGCAAGCGTTGGAGTATGCCGAAACCCTCGATATTCCCTTCGTGTTCGCGTCGAATGGCGACGGGTTCGTATTCCATGACCGCACGGGCACAGGCGATGCGCGCGAAATCACGTTGCTCCTCGACGCTTTTCCGTCGCCGGCTGAGCTATGGCAGCGATATGCCGCTTGGAAGGGCCTGACGCCAGAAGGCGAGGAGATCGTCCTCGAAGATTACTATGAGGACGGCAGCGGTAAGCAGCCGCGGTATTATCAGGTCAATGCCGTCAACGCGGCCATGGAAGCCATCGCGACTGGGCAAAACCGCATTCTGCTCGTCATGGCGACCGGCACCGGGAAGACCTACACGGCATTCCAGATCATCTGGCGGTTGTGGAAGGGCGGGCACAAAAAGCGCATCCTGTTTCTCGCTGACCGGAACGTGCTGGTCGATCAGACGATGGTCAACGATTTCCGACCTTTTGGCCCAGCGATGGCGAAGCTTTCCGCCAACGCAAAAACGATCGAACGTGATGACGGCACGAACATCGACCTGCCGATCGCCATGGACAAGAAGCGGCGCGTCGACACGGCATACGAGATTTATCTCGGACTTTATCAGGCCATCACCGGGCCGGAGGAACGGCAGAAGCTTTTCAAGGAGTTCTCACCCGGCTTCTTCGACCTCATCGTGATCGACGAATGCCACCGTGGTAGCGCGGCGGAGGACAGCGCATGGCGCGAAATTCTTGAGCATTTTTCTGATGCCACGCAGATCGGCTTGACGGCCACGCCGAAAGAAACCCGGTATGCGTCCAACATCCACTATTTCGGCGAACCGGCTTACAGTTACACCCTGAAACAGGGCATCCGCGACGGCTTCCTCGCGCCGTATAAGGTCATCAAGGTCCATGTGGATCGCGACATTCAGGGCTACCGCCCCGAGAAGGGCCAGCTTGATCGCGACGGCAACGAGGTCGAGGATCGCATCTACAATACGCGCGATTTCGATCGGACGTTGGTCCTGGATGACCGGACCAAGCTCGTGGCGCGTAAGGTAACGGAATTCTTGAAGGAAAGCGGCGACCGTTACCAGAAAACGATCGTGTTCTGCGTCGATCAGGAACACGCGGCGCGTATGCGACAGGCGTTGATCAATGAGAACGCCGACCTTGTGGCGGAGAGTTCCCGCTATGTCATGCGGATCACGGGCAACGATCCCGAGGGTCAGGCGCAACTCGGGAATTTTATCGACCCCGAGAGCCGCTATCCAGTGCTGGTCACAACGTCACGGCTGCTTTCCACCGGCGTCGATGCCCAGACCTGCCGCCTGATCGTCCTTGACCGAGACGTTGGGTCGATGACCGAGTTCAAGCAAATTGTCGGGCGTGGCACCCGCGTCCACGAAGACACCCGCAAATTCTTCTTCACGCTGATGGATTTCCGAGGGGCAACTAACCACTTCGCCGACCCGGACTTTGATGGCGAACCCGTTCAAATTTATGAGCCGGGCGAGGATGATCCTGTTACGCCACCCGATGACGACAACATTGTCGGCGACCCCGGCGACGATCAGAGCGACGAGCCGGGCGAGGACGAAACCATCATCGACGATGGCGAAACGCCGGACATTACCATCACAGATGACGGCGGCAGGCGTGGCAAGGTGTATGTCGATGGCGTGCCCGTCGTCATCGTAGCCGAGCGCGTGGAGTATCTGGACGAAAGCGGAAAGCTAGTTACCGAAAGCCTGCGTGACTTCACCAAGAAGGCGCTGCGTAAGCACTTTTCGAGCCTGGATGAGTTCCTTACCCGGTGGAATGGCGCCGAGCGCAAACAGGCGCTGGTTGATGAAATATCGGCGGAAGGACTCGCGCTCGATGTCATCGCGGATGAACTCGGCAAAGACCTCGATCCGTTCGACCTGATTTGCCACGTTGCCTTTGATCTCAAGCCACTGACCCGGCGCGAGCGGGCCGAGAATGTGCAGAAACGTGATATTTTCGCCAAATATGGCGAGCAGGCCCGTGCCGTGTTGCGCGCCCTGCTCGACAAGTATGCCGACGAGGGAGTGCTCAATCTTGACGACACCAACGTGCTGCGCATCCCGCCGCTGAACACGCTCGGCACCCCGGTCCAACTTATCAAGGCTTTTGGAGGCAAGGCCGGCTTTGAAGATGCCGTCCACGTCCTGCAAAACGAACTTTATCAGGAAGTTGCTTAATCAATGTCGGTTCGCACTCTCGTCAAGTCCATTCAAGACATTATGCGCAAGGACAGCGGCGTCGATGGTGACGCCCAGCGTATCAGCCAGCTCTGCTGGCTTTTCTTCCTGAAGATCATCGACGATCAGGATCAAGAGTTGGAATTGATGCGCGACGGCTACCAGTCGCCGGTTCCCGAACAGTTCCAGTGGCGCAATTGGGCCGCCGATCCCGAAGGGCTGACCGGCGAGGCGCTGCTCGCCTTCGTCAATGAAGAGCTGTTCCCGGCAATGAAGGGCCTGAAGCCCACTGGCCAACCCGGTGACCGTCGTCGCGTCGTGCGCGACGTGTTCGAGGATGCCTATAACTACATGAAATCCGGCCAGCTGCTGCGGCAGGTGGTCAACAAGATCAACGACATCGATTTCAACAACCTGTCTGAGCGGCAGCACTTCGGCGACGTTTACGAGCAGCTTCTCAACGACCTGCAATCCGCCGGCAACGCGGGAGAATACTACACCCCCCGGGCCGTCACGGCCTTCATGGTTGACCGCATCGACCCAAAGCCGGGTGAGGTCATCTTCGACCCCTCCTGCGGAACGGGCGGCTTCCTCACCTGCGCGATGAAGCACATGCGCGATCGCTATGTGAAGCGGCCCGAGGACGAGGCGCTGATGCAGCAAAGCCTGCGTGCGGTGGAAAAGAAGCCGCTGCCGCACATGCTCTGCGTCACCAACATGCTGCTCCATGGCGTCGAAGACCCGAGCTTCGTGCGTCACGACAACACGCTGGCACGGCCCTACATTTCGTGGGAGCAGAAGGACCGCGTCGATGTAATCCTCACCAATCCGCCCTTCGGCGGCAAGGAAGAAGACGGCATCGAAAGCAACTTCCCCCAGCATTTCCGCACGCGCGAGACGGCGGACCTGTTCCTGGCTCTGTTCATCCGCCTGCTGCGCAAGGGCGGGGTGGCGGCCATCGTTTTGCCGGATGGCAGCCTGTTTGGTGAAGGCGTGAAGACCCGGCTAAAAGAGGCGCTGTTGGAGGAATGCAACCTCCACACCATCGTTCGCCTGCCCAATTCCGTGTTCAAGCCATACGCCTCGATCGGCACCAACCTGCTGTTCTTCGAGAAGGGCGAGCCGACTAAGGACATTTGGTTTTACGAGCATCGGGTGCCGGAGGGACAAAAGGCTTATTCGATGACCAAGCCAATCCGCGTGGAGCACTTCGCCTCCTGCGTGGAATGGTGGGGCGGTGCGGAGCGCAAGGGCCGCGAGATAGGCCCACGGGCGTGGAAAGTCAGTGCCGACGAGGTGAAGGCGCGCGGCTATAACCTCGATTTCAAGAACCCGCATAGCGAGGAAGCCGATCACGATGATCCGGCGGATCTGTTGGAAAAGCTGGATCAGGCCGAGGCCAAAACATCGGACCTGCGCGCGCAACTGCAAGCTGTTCTGGCCGAGGCGCTAGCCCGATGAACCCCGAATTCGTGCGTGATGCCGTGTCGCGTTTTGGTGACGATCCAGAAGGTATGGGCCGTTTTCGGAGGGTGGTCATCGGCTTGGCCATTGCCGGAAAGCTGGCAGTAGAACGTCAGCGGCAGTCGCCTGCGGAGATGCTCGATCAGATAGAGAGCGAAAAGACCAGGCTCCTTCGGGTCGACGAAATTTCGAAGCCAAAACGTCTCCCGCCCGTCATTGACGAACAGCTTCCAGAAGGCTTTGCGGATCCATCAGCATTCGCACCACTCGGAGCCGTCGCTCGCATTGAGAAGGGATTGACTGGTATCCAAGGCGCGAAAAGCGGTAGCTTTCCGCTCGTAGTCACAGCAGCTGAGCGCGGCTCCTGTGACCACTTCGATTTCGACGGCGCGGCGACGATTGTGCCTTTGGTATCATCGACGGGGCATGGCAATGCCAGCATCAATCGGCTGCATTATCAGGAAGGCCGGTTTGCCCTAGGCACCATCTTGGCCGCAATTTTCCCTTATGCGCCAGATCTGATTTCTGCGCGCTTCATTTTCGAATACCTTTCGACCTTTAAGGACGAACTGCTCGTTTCGCGCATGACAGGGACGGCCAACGTCACGCTCAGCATCGGCAGGATCGCGGAAGTGCCTATTCCGCTAATTTGCCCGACAGTTCAGCGTAAGGCAGATGAATTGATGGCCCTGTGTGATCAGCTTGAGGCGGCGCAGGCAGAGCGCGAGGCGGCGCGTGACACGTTCACGCTGGCCACCTTGGCCAAACTCAACACCCCCGATCCTGAAACCTTGGGGCAAGACGCCCGCTTCGCACTGGCCAACCTCGCCCCACTCACCACCCGCCCCGATCAGATCAAGCAATTGCGCCAAACCATCCTCAACCTCGCCGTGCGCGGCAGGCTGGTGGCGCAGGATGCGGCAGACGAACCGGCGTCGGAGCTACTGTCTAAACTTGCTAAGTTCCGCGCAACAGAACGGAGGCGCTCAGACGCCTTTGCTCCCGTAGAGAACCAGACAGATCTTCCTCTGCCGAAAGGGTGGATCGCAGCACGATTTGGCGAAGTTTTTTCAATCCGAACAGGATACGCGTTCAAGAGCAGCACCTATGCTGAGAGGGGCACGCTCATCCTCCGTGTCGTCAATTTTGACCGCCAGGGACGTTTCGATCTGTCAGACGCTAAATATATCGATGGTAAGCATATCGATGATAAGATCAGCAAATTCCATCTAGTCGAGAATGACATTCTGATGGTCATGGTGGGTGGGACAATCGGCAAAACCGCGAAGGTCGGAACACATATTTTGCCAGCTTTGCTGAACCAAAACATGTGGCGAATAAGATCATATGGCGATCAAATGAGCGTCGATTTTTCTTTTATGCTCGTCCGCTTCCTCAACCAAAACATCGATAATCTGACCAACTCCACGCATGGGCATTTCGCTATGGGCGACTACGAGCAGAAGGTAGTTCCCATCCCCCCGCTGGCCGAGCAGCACCGCATCGTCGCCAAGGTCAATGAGTTGATGGCCCTGTGCGATGGGCTCGAAGCCAGCATCACCAAGGGCGAACAGGTCCGCTCCCGCTTGCTGGAAGCTGTCCTGCACAACGCCTTGGAGCCTGCCTGACCATGCCAGTCCGCCGCCGTGGCAACAAACTTGAGCGCTGGGAAATCGCCCTGATCAAGGCCATGGTGGCAGACGGGCGCTGGCCGAACGATCAGGATATTCTCGCCTATTTCACGCGGCCGACGCGCTCGATCAATCACCGCGCTATCAGTGAAATCCGCAGTAACGCAAAGCACGCGGCTATCAAGGCGGCGACGGCGGACGAGCTTGAGGCCTTTGTCGCGTCGTGGCCGGAGGTGGACCCGGAAACTGGCCTCAGTCTGCGAGGTGACGAACTGCTGATCAAGGCGCGGGAAGCGATGATCAGCGCCGTTCACACCTTCAACAGCGCGGGCCTGACCTTTCGTGCCGAACTGTTCATCGTCACTGCCGTGATCGCATGGACCTACCTGTTGCACGCTTGGTTCAAACGCGAAGGGATCGACTATCGCCACACCAAAAACGTAAATGGCGAAAAGGTCGTGGTAAAAACACCCAGCGGTGCCGAAAAATATTGGGAATTGGGCCAGTGCCTTAAACATGCTCGCTCACCGATCGAGCAAGGGGCGATGGACAACCTAAACCTACTGCTGGAAATCCGGCACGAAATCGAACATCGCTCGACCAGCCGCATTGATGATGCGCTGAGCGCGAAGCTGCAAGCATGCTGCATCAACTTCAACGACGCCATAAAGAGCATGTTCGGCGCGCAATATGCGCTGGAACGCCGCCTGCCCATCGCGCTGCAATTCGTGACCTTCAGCCCGGATCAGCGCGCGATCCTGAAAAAGGCAGGCACGCTGCCGCGTCATGTCGAAACCACCATGGACAATTTCGAGCAGAAATTGACGCCGGAGCAGCAGGCCGACCCTCGGTTCGCGTTCCGGGTTTTCATGGTCCACAAGACTGCCAATCGTGCGCCCGGCGCTGATCTTGCCGTGGAGATCGTGCCACCGGGTTCGGACGTCGATCAGAAATTCAACATGGCGCTTAAAGAGGTGGAGAAGAAGAAATATCTTCCTGCTGCCATTGTGAAGGCGATGAAGGACGAGGACTTTGAGGCCTTTACGATGGATAGCCATACCCGGCTTTGGAAGCGTCTCGGCGCAAAAGACCCGGCGAAGGGTTACGGCGCGATCGCCGTTGGCAATCAATGGTGCTGGTATGACACTTGGCTAAACCGCGTGCGGGAAGAATGCCAGCAACATCCCGAGCGATACAAGACCGCTCAGGCTGCCGCTTTGACCTAGCCGATCGGCGGCTTCCGTTACGACCGGACATTTACTATTCTTGGAGCGATTGACCGTCTCTGATCGAAAGCGGCCCAGCCAGTTTTCACTCGCGTTGCCGGAATGCGGACTGTTTGCATCCGCTAACCGAGTGGACAGTGGCTGTTTGGCTGCACGATGTGGCCAGTGGTCTTGTCGGTGCTGCGCAACGTCAGATATCTCCATAGAATCTGAACCCAAACAGGATCATATTCTGATACACGAACTACGTGATGCGCGGCGGGCGTCCGGCTGGTCCCACCGGACCCTGGCGAACCGGATCGGCGTCGACGCCCAGACCATCAGGCGGCTGGAGAAAGGCATCGGCTCGGTGCCGATTCTCATCGCGGCCATGGCAGCACTGAACTTTCGCCTGACCGGTCTCGCGGCAGGCAAGACGCTGCCCGAGCAGTTGCGTGCGGAGCGGCACAAGCGATCGATGTCGCTGAGGGACGCGGCGGAAAAGACCGGCCTGTCGCCGACCACCATCGCCAGCGTCGAGCGGGGTGGCGGATCGGTCGGCAGCCTGCTGCGGCTGATGGCTGTGATCGCACCGACCGCCCGCCGCCGCGCGCCCGAACGAGCCTATTGGGGGCAAGGCGACAAGGACGATCGCGACATCCGCTTCACGCCGCCCGAGTTCATGGCGAACATCTACGCCGCGTTCGGCGAGATCGACCTCGACCCGTGCGGGCATCCGCTCAGTCCGGTCGTCGCGCGTCGCCGGATCCTGCCGGGCGAAGGCGGTGACGGGTTGGTCGATGTTTGGTCGGGCAAGGTCGCCTTCGTCAATCCGCCCTATTCGCAACTTCTACGCTGGCTGCGGCGCGCGCATGATCAGTGGCGGGCCGGCAAGGTGGAGACGGTCGTCTGCCTGGTGCCGGTCCGGACCGACTCCGCCTGGTTCCATGAGACGCTGAGCGCCGACGCGGACATCTACCTGCTGCAGGGCCGCGTCCGCTTTCTCGATCTGCGTGGCAAAAGCCAGCAGACCCCGTTCTCGCTGATGGTGCTGACGCTGGGTGCGACGCCCGAGCAGAAGGACCGCTATGCGGAACTGGTCCCGGGCTTCTGGCTGACCCGCAGCGTCACGGCGGCATCCGCCGATCGGCCTCATCTATCGCTGGTTCGCTGATCCTCCATCACTAGTTGATGGCCGGTGCCGCCGCTACCGTCACGCCGCCTGCGACCAGACCTGGTATCGGCCATCATCGACGGTGTCGCTGCCGAGCGCCAGCTGGCGGGCGAGCCAAGCGTCGGCGCGCGCCATGCCATCGGTGACGTCCCCTGTGGGCTTGCCGTCGATGTGAAGGATCTCGTCAGGCGCCAGGCGGTAGTGGCCACGGGCACCGGGCTGCGGCAGGACGACGCCGCGGGTGCCGCCCTTCGCCAGGAACAGCCGGCACTGCGTCTGGATGTGGCAGATGTCACCGCGCACCATGAAGACGATCATGCCGGTCAGCGCAGGCCTGCCATCATCGTCCGTGCCATATTCGAGGTGCAGGACATCCGTGTCGCTCGCCCGCGCCTGCCGGGCGAGCCGGACCTTGCCGTCCAGATCGAGCCGGTTGCCGCCGGTGAGCACGATGCCCTCCTTCAGCTTACGGTTGCCAAGCAGCAGCCGGGCGACGGCTTTGGTGCAGGCAGTCTCGAACGCATCGTTGGTCATGGTCATCGTCTTGCTTCCTTGTTTCATCCCCGCATCGGGGCCGCTTGCCCTCCTCCTCATCTCAACCCCGGTTCCTGCGGCGGCAGGCGATCACGATCTGTGCAGCCGCACTCTCCAATCCGGCGGCGCGGTCCCACGCGCTGTCCCAGGGCGGCCGGATGCCGAGCTCGAGACCGTCAGGGCCAATCTTCACGGATCGACCCGCGTCGTCGGGTACGAGGTGCAGGCTGCGGTCGCGGTGGCGGAAGAAGCTGAGGTCGGTCAGCAGCAGCGGGCCGCCGACCGAGCGCAGCACGACATCGACACGGACCGGGTCGATGGTCTCCGGGTGGAAGCCGTGCCGGATCAGCATCACGTCGCGCCGGCGGGCCGCGGCACAGCGCAGCAGCGCCTGCCCGAACATCGGGGCGGTGATCGGCGTCACCGAGACGATGACATCGTGGACCGGGAAGTCGACCGCGGCAGGCAGGCCGGTGTTGCCGTAGAGCTGGTCGGGTTCGTCGGGTTCGAGTTCGGCGAGGACATAGTGCATGAGCGCGACCGACGCGGTCGGCAGCGTTTCGTGGATCATGTTGGACATTGGGGGGCCTTCGGGGCTTGGCGTGATCCCCGGACCGGCTCGGTCCGGATCAGGCCCCTTCGATTTTCATTCTCGTCAGGGGCTTCGCTTCGCCCCGACCGTCTTTCCCCTCAGTGCCGCCGCCGGCAGCGGTCGCGGCCATCGCCGCGGAGCAGTTCGACCAGCCGCGTATAGCCCCAGCGGTCGAGCGCGCGGGCGCTGTCGGCGACGCTGTTCCTGCCGGGGTGCTGGTCAACGGCGGCGGGGCAGTGCGCGGCGATGACGGTCAGCATGGCGAGGCTGAGCTCACCGGCGGGCTGGCGCTGCCACCAATGTCCGGCGACCACGCTCGCCAGCAGCAAGGCGGCAGCCATGCGGAACACCCAGGGATACCGGCGTTGCTTCATCTTCTTTCCTCCAGCGGATCAGTCACGCTGGCGGTTGATAAGCATCGACGATTGCTTGCTAATCCTGCGGCTGCTTCCTGCGGGTCCGGCCCATGTCGAGGCGCATGCGTTGCATCACCTGCACAACATGACTTGGTTCGTTAACCGCACCGGCATATGAGTGGGCCGTTCGCCAGCAGGCGGACCGAGGCGTGGAAACCTCGTCAACAAGTAGCCGTATGCCCGGCCCGAACCAGTTTCGGCCGGGAGGCGGACGCGTATGTCCAAGGCCTCCGGGCCTAAAGGCGTCCGCGCCTGTCTTGTTGCAGGTTTCCAACTTCCGGCTCACGGGCCGGCACCGCCTCGTTTCATGGGGCGGTGCCGCCGGCTGGAGGAGCCATGCACCGCCGAACACGGGGGTGTGCATGGTAGAGGGATATCGCCGGCGATGGCGCTTGGCGCTTCATACAGGATCGGTCGTCTCGGGCGCATTGCTGCTCGCGGCGTGTGGTGGTGGCGGCGGCGGTGTCAGCACGCCCGGCACCAACGCGCCGCCTGTCGCTACGCCCGCACCGACCCCGGCACCGCCGCCCACGCCTACACCCACCCCGCCGCCGACGGCTGCTGACGGTTCAGAATACAAGGCGTCCGCCGCTGTGGTCGGCGCCAGGGCCGCCTATGCCTATGACAGGGGCATCACCGGCAAAGGCGTGACCATCGCCGTCATCGACACCGGCATCGCGGTGAACGGTCCCGAGTTTAGCGGCCGCATCTCGCCTGACAGCAAGGCGTTCGAAAACAGGATCGCGCGCTGCCCGATCTGTGCGCCGGAGACGGTGACCTTCGCGCTCGACGATATTCAAGGGCACGGCACCGAGACCGCCTCGGTCGCGCTGGCGGCCAAGAACGGCACCGGCGTCCACGGCATTGCCCCTGACGCCACGCTGCTGGCGCTCAAGATCAGCGGCCCCGACCTCGAAGGCGTCACCGCGACCTCGCCGATCAAGGAAAGCAGCGCCGCCAACGCGATGAACATCGCGCCCGCCATCCGTTACGGCGTCGACAAGGGCGCGTTCGTCCTGTCGCTCAGCCTCAACGGCGTATCGAGCGGTCAGGCCGCGGCAGAGCAGAAGGCGGCGATGGATCAGGTCGCCCGGGCCGACCGGCTGCTGGTGGAATCGGTGTCTAACGATATTGGCGACGACAGCGCCGCGGCCGGCACCATCGCGCGCAACCTCGTCGGCGACACTCTGGAGAACCGGGACTGGTTCCTGTTCGGCATCCGCGTCGACGCCGCGCTGCGGCCGCCCGCCGGCAACGGCCGCCCCGGCGATCTCGCCGACCGCACGCTGGCGGTGGTCGCCACCGGCGTGCAGGTCGTCGGCAAGGATAGCACCTTGGTCACCACGACTGGCAACAGCTTCGCCGCGCCCGCGATCGCGGGCGCGGCGGCCCTGCTCAAGCAATACTGGCCGCAGCTCGGCGGCAAGGCGATCGCGCGGATCCTGCTCGATACTGCCACCGACCTCGGCGACCGGGGCGTCGACCAGATCTACGGCGCCGGCCTGCTCGACATCGAACAGGCGATGAAGGCGCAGGCGCCCGCCAGCGCCTTTGCCGTCGCTGACACCGTGCTGGCGCGCTACGCGTCGCTGACGCTGTCGGGACCGTTCGGCAATGGCGGTGCGCTGGCAGCCACCACCGCCGCGATGACCGTGATCGACCGCTACGGCCGCGACTACCGGATGACCGGGTCGGCCGCGCAGATCCGCCGCGGCTCGGGTCTGCTCGCCGGCGCGATGCTGGCGCCGGTCGATCCGCCATGGCTGACGCCGACGCCGACCGACAGGCGGCTCGGCTTCACCTCTGCCACGACCGGACCGTGGCAGGGCACCCGGTCGAACCGCCCTGCCTCCATCGCCTTCTCGCCCGCGCCGGGTCAGTCGATAACGCTCGCTGCCAATGTCACGGTAGGCCAAGACGCAGGGATCAGCGGCTCGGCACTGCGTGGCGTAGTGGCGTCACCAGTGGGCCAGTCCTTCGCTTGGGTAAGCAGCGGCTGGTCGGCGGGCGTCGCATCCGGCACCGCGCGCGATGGTCGTGCCGCCTTACGCACGGTGTCGCTGACGACACCGGCGGGTATCGGCGTCGAGCTGTCGGACCTGACCGAACACGGACAGGTGCTCGGCCTGCGCGGCGCCACCGGCTTTGCGCTGTCCGGCGGCAGGACGACCCTCGCCACGCTTACCGCCAGCCGGGCTATCGCTGGCGTGCTATTGTCTGCCCGCGCCACGGCCGCGACGACCAAGGTTCAGGGCGGCTCCGAACTGCTGCGCTTCACCGGTCCGCTGGTCGGCAGCGCGTTTGCGGTTGATGCTGCCCGACGGCTGGCCGGAGGCACCGCGACGCTTGGGCTATCCTCGCCGCTCCGGTTGGAACGCGCCCGCGCCACCGTGCAGACACCGGTCGCCTATGACCTGATGACTGGCACTCTCACCACCCGCGCCGCGAACATCGACCTGACCCCGACCGCACGCGAACTAGATGTCGAACTCGGCTGGTCCACCGCTTTCGGCCCGAACCGGTCGTTGCGCCTCGGCATCGCCCATGCCGTCAACGCCGGCCACGTTGCCGGTGTTCACGACACCGCCGGCTTCGCCACGCTGGTGCTGCGGTGATCCGCACCTTCCGGGCTCGCTCGCCGCCCACGCGGATCGCCGCCGACCAGTAGACCACCACCGACATCGGACGTGCCACGCCGGGATGCCTCCCGGCGAACGACGACGCACGTCCCACGCACAAGGATAGATCATGATGACCAGAATCACCGCCACCGCCGCCCTGGCGTTGCTCGCCGCCTGCGGATCTGCCTCCGTCGCCGAACAGGATGCCAGCGCGCAGACCGCGGTTGCCGCAAAGCCGCTGGCGATCGCCGGCGTGCGGATCGGCATGCCCGCGACCGAGGTGCAGGCCGCGCTCGCCCGCGATGGCTGGAAGGTTGAGACCTTCCCCGGCTACGACTGGGCGACCGCTGTTGAGGAGCAGAAGCGCCAGCAGCGCGGCGCCTCCTCGTTCGACCTGCCGCGCACCGGCATCGCGACGATCCAGGCGAAGAAGGGCGACGAGGCGCTGATCGTCGAGTTCCGGCCGGTGCCGGCGGGCGCCGAGGTCAAGGTCGCCAAATACGAGGCGCCGATGGCGGGGCGCACCGGCGCGCAGCTCCGGGCGCAGCTGACGCAGCGCTATGGCGCACCGACCCGCGCCGCTTCCCCACAGCTTCCTCTCGATCTGTCCTGGTGCAGTGCAGGTGAGCCTTGCCGGTCGGCGTACGGAGCTGCCAAGCCGGCGCTGCATGCCAGGGAAGACGTCTACCACAAGGCCAAGCTAATCCTGATTGAAGGCGGCGACACCGAACGCGCCTGGCAGGCGCAGCTCCAACACGCGGCTGGCGGCGGCACGCCAAACAAGTCGTCGTTCTGAGGCTATTATCACGCAGGGATGGCAGACGGGGCGGCGCCAGCCGCCCCGTCGATACTGTCATGCCGCTAAGGCGAGCCGCTCCCAGCCGGCGCGGAACGCTAACCATTCCTCTGCCCAAAGACCATGTGCGGTGTCGGTCAGATCTTCATGCTCGGCAAGCCAGCCGCTCGGGGCATGCTGGCGGGCGAGGATACAGATATGTGCGTGGGGCAATGCCCTGCTCAACTCGTCGCCCGGCATATGCAGCGCGACCACGCTGGTCAGCCGGCGCCCCCGCGCCAAGTGGATCGTGGCGTAGGTCGCGGCCATGTCGAGCAGGTCGTGCCCCGGCATGTCCTCGTCACCGCGCACGGTGATGACCGCCGCCAGCAGCCGCTGGTGCGGGCGCGTCGCCGCGTCGTAATCGTCGAGCAGCCGAGTGAGCGCGGTGTCGGCGACGCCGCGCGCCAGCACGACCCGGTGATCGCGCGCGGTCACCGGCATGCCGCAGGGCGTCACCGGCGCGCTGGCCGCCGGTTTGATCGGTGCAAGCTTTGCGCCGACCAGCGCCGCGACGCTGTTCGCCTTCTGCTTGGCGCGGGGGCGCAGCAGCGCGAAGCCGACACCATCACAGCCGGGTTCACGGACATCGTAAAGCGTGTCCATTACTTCGCTCGGGCTCTGCCACGTCGTCGTCACAGCCGTCGTCTTGGTCTTCATCTGTATATTTCCGTCTTCAAACGGCGCGGGGCTGTTTTCACGCCGCCGGGGTCAACTTTTCACCATCATGGTGCAGCCGACAGGCTTCCCTCCTCCTTTCAGCGACCGGGTCCGGCTCTCCCGCCGCCGGGCGGGGGGCCGGTCACATCATCCAGTCCCTTGCTCAACCTCGGCGGCACGCGTCGCGGTTTGCGATCTGCCTGCGCGCCAGCAATCTTGGCCGACGATGCGGTGCGCGAGGGCTCTCGCATCGCCACCCTGGCGGTTCCGCTTTCCTGTGCCGCCTCCCGCTCGAGGTCAGCCCGGGCCGTATCCATCTCGGCGAGCCGCTTCCGCGTTTCCGCGTCAGGGTTCGGGTCGAGCAAGGCGCGACGCTCGAACGGATCGCCAGCAGGTTCGGGCACCTCGGAAAGGACAGGATTGATAGCGTTGCCCGATCCGGTCGATGCCCCGGGAGGCGCCGCTGCAACCGCAGGCGGCGCAATGCTCAACGATACCGGCACGACCGGCTCGGCCGACACAAGGGCCGCCTGATACTGCTCTGTCGCTGTCATCAGCCGGTCCCGGACAACGTCTGCAACGCGCCGCAGGTCTGGCAGCGACGCCATAGCTTCGGTCAGTCGCGTCCGCATCGTACCAAGACGGTGGCGCTCGACCATGCGTCCCGCCGCTCGTTCAAGCCGGGCGTTCGTCGACGGACTGATCGCCACCTTCGTCTCGTAGAGCCGCGATATGGCGCGGGCCTTGATTGTCGCGACCGCCGTATCCTGATGCTGGCGATCAGCGGCGATGTGCCGCCAACGCGCAATGACCCTTTCCAATGCCGTATAAGACGCGGGCGCCAGGTCTGGCAGCGGTGCGGCCACGCGAGCGGCGATCTCCGTCAATGTCTTGCGCCGCCGTTCCCGTGCCGCGCTTCGCGCCTGCGCGGCGGCAAGCCGCTGATCGATTAGCAGGGGCAATTGAGATTGCGCCTGGGCGGAACGGAGTGCGTCGGCCACGACAGGCTTGGCCACGTCGATCGCCACCGCCGGCGTGCGCACCCGGTCGTGCACGTCGGCCCCGCCCAGTCTCGCGATGGCGACGATGCGACACCCGGCCATTCGTGCGTCATGGGCAGCCATCTGCTTGGCGAGGAAACCCCGTGCCGCGCCAAGGCGATCGATCGCTGTGGCGCATACGCCATCGGCTGTCGCGATGGAGGTCAAGCCTCGCTGCAACACGGCGATGCGCCCGCGCAGGCGGTTAAGATCGTCGGAGCGGGCCTGCGCATCGATCAACCGGCGCAACACCCAGGTCTGCCGCTGCCCCAGCTTGGGCGCGGGGGGCCCCAGTCCGCGCGCGCGGTTGGACAGATGCGTGTAGCGTTGCGCGCTGCCTGCCGCTTTCAATGTCACGTTGATCGCGTCGACCGCCAGTTTGCGCCGCAGGATGATGCCGTCGGGCGTGTTCACGTCGGCCAGTTTCGACACGGCAAAGCTCCAGTCATAGGCGGCCAGCCGCGTGGCGGGACGGAGCGAGTAGATGATGTGGCAGTGAAAATTGCGCCCGTCCCCTGCGGGATCGGGTTTGTGCATGCCGACCGCATAGGCGATGCCGCGTTGGTCGAAATAGCGGCAGTATCTGCGCACGACCCGGCGGCGCTGACGGGCCGTGAGCGACGCGGGCAGGGCGATGATCTCGCTCATATAGACGTTGGCGTTCGCCCGGTCGTGCTTCTCGAGCGCTTCGCTCGCCCGGAAGAACGCCACCAACCCGTTCCGATCCGTGGCGACGTTCGACCACCAGCCGGCCTCGCCGCCCTCCAGCGCATCCTCGCGCGTGATGTATTGGGCGGCGCGCTCACCTTCGCCGTCGCGCCAGGCGCGGCCCGACCTCGAGGCGAAGCCGCGCGCGGTCACCGCGAAATGAATCGACCGCGTGCCCGTCAACGCGCCACCGCCAGTCTGCAGCCTGCCGCCGATCGCCTGAGTGCCGAGGCGGTAGAACAGCGCGCGCGGCGTGCGCCCTCGCGTGCGAGGACGCTCGCTGTTCTGGACCGTCACCCTGATCCGCCGATTCATCGCCCGCTCGCGCTCGCGGTCCTCTCGGGCACGCGCCCGCTTGTAGCGGCGAGCCGATGCACGCTCTTCGGCCGCGGCCATGTGCGCCGCGCGGGAGGCCCGGTTCCTGGCGCTGCGCGCCGCCGCCATCGCTGCGGCGACCGCCGTTGATCCTTTCCTGAGCGTTCCCAGCTTCACCACAACGACCCTTGCCTGACCGTTCCATGGGGGGTGGCGCGCAGCGTTTTCAGGGGCGGTTTGCTCCCGGAAAACACTTTATCGCGCACCACCCCCCAACCTTCCTCTCCCTGTCTCTACCGCTCACGCCGGGTGGTGGGGTCTACCTACCCCCCGCTAGGGTCGCTCTCCGGTTTGGCGTTATCGGGGTAGGTGGACCCTTGCGGGCCTGCCGGCATGTCAGACGTGCGGCATGACCTACGAGGACGAACGCAGACTCGACTTTGCCCGCCTGCGGGCAGCAATCGACGGCACCAGCGAGAAGTTGGAGGCGAAGATCGCGGCAGAGGCGCGACAGGTACAGGAATTGCGCCGACAGGCGCACGCCATGGACAAGCGCCGGGGCGGGGTGGGCTCCGTCGACGCCCGGAAATACGCGCTCGGCTCGGTGCTCGTGCTGATCGGGCTGGGCGATGTCGACGACACCGCGCTGCTCGGCCTGCTGAGCCAAGCCAGCCAGGTCTCGCAGCTGCGCGACCGTCTCCACGCCAAGGACAGCGACGGCGGGTTCGCCGATCGGGTGAAGGCACTCCTTGCCGATTCCGCGATCGGGCCATGGTGCCGGCAGTGGGGCTGCGTCCTGCAGTGGCGTCACCGCGCGCCGCTCTACCACGCCGAGGTCGAGCGCTTCCTCACCTCTGGCAAGGCCGATCCCAGGGCGGCGTGGCGCAAGCGCGACATCACGGCCGGGCAGTTGTTCCTGATCCGGACGCTGGAAGAGCTGCTCGGCAGGTATTTTCCCAATCCCCCCGGTGCGCCGCCCACGCGGGGCGACGCCTTCGACTGGATCCACGCCCATGGCGGCAACCCGGCCTATTGGCAGGAGCCATCCCTGCCACCTTCGCTGTGAAAGGACCGACGATGATCGACATGCCACCCGACCTCGACGACGCGATCGCGCTCTTTGCCGAGAAATCAGCCAACCTCGACGCCGCCGTGAAGAAGGTCGAGGAGGATCAGGCACTCGGGCGCAGTGGCATCTCGGCCTATTCCCGGGCCAAGATGCTGCGCGACGAACTCGAGGTGTTCGGCCGTTCGCTGGAGGTGCGCATCACCGATGCGCTAAGCAAGCTGTGATGAAGGAGATCCGCCCCAGCCGCGACGAAGCGCGTCGCACCCGAACCGCCCGCGACAAGGAAACCCGCCAGCGTCACAAGGCTGCCTCCGCGAAGAAGACGGTGACGTTCCGCGATCTGCCGTCGCTCGTGCGACTGGTCGTGACGGGCCAGGAAGTCGACGTGGACGAGGCCGTCCACTGCCTCCATCACGAAGTCTATTATGGCGGCATCGCCAAGGCGGACTTCGCCGGCACGATCTTCGCGCTCGCGCTGGCGGATCTGACGCGACTGCCGATGGGGATACTCGATCAGAAGAAGGAACTGCTGCCGGGCAGATACCTGCCCGACAGCATCGACGCGTTGCGCGATCACGCCGAGCGCATGATCAGCGCGTCGCGCAACCAAGACCTGATCGAGACAGTCGCCGAAGGATGGCCCGGCCACGGCAGCGGCGAGAGCCGCCTCGCCGGTCATCTCGCCAATCTCTGGCAGATCCACAGCGATCATCCGCCGCTGTACCGCGCGCTGGTCATGGGTCGCCATCGCCCTGTTATCCAGGCGCTGCGCGATCGGCGCTATGCGGGGATGAGTGCCGCCGCGGCAGGTCTGATACAAGAATCCGATACGCTCGCGCGTATCCGGCGGGCGCTGGAATGTCAGACGCTGCTGTGGTGCGCGCATGACGTGCAGATGATCCTCGCCCGCAACGCCAGGGCTGCGGCTTTCCCGCTCGGCGATATGCTGTCGTCGGACAAGACGATCGTCGAGCCCGCCACGGTGCTGGCAGAGGCGCGACCCATGCGAGAGACGCTGATGTCGGTCCTCGACGCCTATCGCGCCCATCAAGAGTCCGGGATGGACGATCGCGCCGTCAACACGCTCATGGAGGAAGATGGCATCGTCCGCAGGCTGCGCCTGCAGGTCCAGCGACAAGCCGAACAACGCGGGATCGACCCCGAGCGAGCGGCAGATCGTGTCGCCGTGCTGATGGACAGGGTTGCAAGCCGGGTACAGGGATCGAACGATGCATTCCTGCAGGCTTTGGCAACTCCGGCGCGTGCATATTCCAGCCCCAAGAGCTTCCATGCCGCATGGTTCTCTGGACTGTCCCCCTTGGCGTCGTCGGGCGTCGCTGTGATCCGCTATCTTCAGGCCGAGACGCAGGTCGCCGCGCTCATCGACGAACTGCTGCCGCTCGCGAATGTCCGCCGTGCCGTCCGGGATCGTTTGGCGCTGCCGGCCTTCGACGAGCGCGACATGCCCAGGGGCTGGAAAGCGCGGTCCCGCGATCTGCTCCATGCCTGGCGAAGCGCGGTGCTTGGCGACAAGGACCTGCATTCGCGGTCCGTGCCCAGCGATGGCCGTGACCCTAAGGCCGGCAAGCAGCCGCTCGAAGCGGCAATCGCATTTCTTAACCGCGCCGGTGATCGCAGGATCGGTGACGATCACGGTGACCAGCATTGTGAGCGCCGGACCTTCTACCTGCTCGACGTCATACCCGAGCATCGGCTGGCCTGTGGTTGATCGACGGATGTGAGCACCGTGCCGACCTCGGATGATCGGGGGCTCGCCTAAAACTACCTCGTCAGACCTCTGTGCGACTTTCCCGATTTCCCGTGCCTAATTGGCCATTTCGGGGAAACTCAATCGGGAACAGATTATGAGAAAACACGCTCTTGGCGAAAGACGGCGCCACGCCACGTGGTAGATTGTCTCGTTGGAGCTTCCTTTATGGGAACATAGCGGCCCTTGGCTGGCACAGTGCTATGCGCTCGCGCGATTGTAGCGCATGGCAACGTCGCACCTGGCGTAGCGAGCGCCGTAATCTGCCATGATGCCGGGATCGTGCTGGAAGCCCAACTTCTCATAAAGGTGAATCGCTGCTGCGCAGCGGCTGTTCGTCAAGAGGTATAGGGGATCGGCACCCAGCGTCTGAGCCTTCGCTATTACGGCGTTCAACAGGAACTCGCCGGCCTTGAGCCCTCTCGCGGCCTTGCGAACCCCCATCTTGGTCAGCTCGAAGCCGGTCGTGCCGGTCTTCTGTAGCGCGCACGTTCCGATGATCCCCATTCCTGCCGCTTCCACGAACAGGACAGCACCGCCGGGGTCGATGATGCTGGCACGCGGATTCTCCAGAGTCTTCCGGTCCGTCTCTTCCATGCGGAACATGTCGGAGATCCATTCGGCGTTGATATCGTGAAACTCTCGGGCGAGATCGTCAGAATAGTCGCGAATGAACAGCACCTCGGGCCGGGCCTGCGCTGCCAGTTGATCGAGCGGGGTTGACGCGAGCGCGTCTTCCACGTCAGCGAGGATCGCCAAAAGCTCTTCGGAGCGTCCGTCCAGAAGCTGATCGACGGCCTTGGTGACGTGCGGCCAGACGAAGAGTTTGGCGCGGGCGATCGCGGCGACACCATCGTCAGTGAGCGATATGGTCCGGTGTCGCTGATCGCTGCCTGTCTCCGCCTGCACCAGCCCCATTTCCACGAGCTGACCGACGCCCCGCGTCACGCCAGGCTGACTTATGCCTACCGCTTGCACGAGCTGGCCGATCGTCAGGGCGCGGCCGTCCAAAGCCACGAGCAGGGGCATATGGGCGGGCTGTACCTTTAGCCCGGCACTGGTGATGACCCGTGCCGCGCCGGCCTGCATCCGTTCTCCTAACCTCTTCAGCCGACTTCCCAGGAAGCCCGCGCCCATTTCGCGGATCACATCGCTCATAAAAACCCCATTGCCTGATATATACCGCGCTATATACTAGCGATGGCAAATTGGAAGTGGGAAAGGCGTCACGGGATTATGGCGATCATCAGGCGTGCAAAGTTTCCGGCGGACAGCTTCGCTGTTCTCGGCATCTGGCGGGAGTTCATCGCCAACTCCCCGGTAAATCTCGATTATCAGGACAACGAAGTCGAGTTCGCGACCTTCACCGAGAAGTACGCCGCTCCCAAGGGCTGCGTGCTGCTCGCGGAGGCGGCTGACGCGATCGAGGGGTGCGTCGCCATGCGACAGGTTACTCCTGCCATATGCGAAATGAAGCGACTGTATGTCCGTCCTCGTGCGCGTGGTCAGCAGCTAGGCCGCGTGTTGGCGGAGCGGCTAATCGGGGAGGCTCGTGCCGCTGGCTACCGCGAGATGCGGCTCGACGTGCATGGGAAGTTTGTTCCAGCCCGCACCCTGTATGCGGACCTCGGCTTTGTCGCGGCCGAGCCCATCTCTTTCAATCCTGTCCCCGGCGCTTCTTTCCTCGGGTTACACCTCTAAGCAATCGAGGTCGGGCTTTCCCAAAATTCGATCGATTCCCAGAACGCCCCGGCCATCTCGCTGGCCGTTCGTTTGTGGGAAAGCAAGATTGGCGGCGTTCGCGATGCTAGCTACGTTAGGTCCAATCTCGTGCGGGCATTCTGACGCGTGGTTCTGACGCCAGCGACCTGCGGAAGTCCGCCGGATGAACTTAGACTGTTAGGACCGGCCCGCTCTTACGCCCGGGCGGGCACCGCAGCGCCCCGTCGCATGAATGTCCAATCGATCAATGCTTCGATGGATGGGCCGAGCGCCAAGCCTATTTCGCTAAGTGCATATTCAACTCGGGGCGGAACTTGGGGGTAAATCGTACGAGTGACGATTCCGTCTTTTTCTAGCTCTTTGAGCTGCTGGATCAGCATCTTCTGGTTCACGCCTTCGACACGTCGTTCCAGCTCCGAAAACCGCAAGGGTACTCGTGCAGCGAACAACTGGAAGATAATCACCATCTTCCACTTGCCTTCGAGCACGCGCAGGGCCTCGCCAGTGGCCGCAGCCCAGACAAGCTGCTGCTGTGGATCTTCGCACTGCCAGTCACGCTTCATGTAAGCTTACCTTTTGGTGGGTAACCCACCTTTTGGTAGGTTCTTGTCGCTTGTAGCACCTAGCCATAGCTTCCGATGTGACGCAATGATCGCAGAGGAACGAGCGCATGAAGATTGGTATTCTTGGAACAGGCCACATCGGCAAGACACTCGTCGTCAGGTTAAGCGAGGCTGGCCATGAGGTGAAGGTCGCCAACTCGCGCGGTCCCGAAACGATCGATGCTGAACTGCTGTCGGCAGGCGCGCGGGCCGTTACAACCGAGGAGGCGCTGGCCGATGTAGAGGTCGTCATCCTTTCCATTCCGCTGAACCGCATCGCCGGTATCGCACCGCTGGTTGCTCGCCTGCCTGATGAGACGGTCGTGATCGATACCTCCAACTACTATCCGTTTCGCGATACGACGATCGCGGCGATCGAAGACGGGCAGGTCGAAAGCCTGTGGGTGGCGGAGCAGCTCGGTCGTCCGATCGCAAAGGCATGGAATGCGATCGGTTCTGCGTCGCTGGCGAAAAAGGGCAAGCCGGCAGGTACATCGGACCGGATCGCCATTCCGGTCGCGGCCGACCGTGACCGGGATGGGCAGATCGCGATGACTCTGGTCAACGATACCGGCCTGGATGCGTTCGATGCTGGCTTGCTTGCGGACTCTTGGCGCCAGCAGCCAGGGGCGCCAGTCTATTGCACGGACTTGACCCATGCCGAAATCGGTGCCGCTCTTGACGCCGCTGAGCGGGACAGGCTTCCAAAGCGACGTGACCTCGGCGTTGCCGTGATGCAGGAGCGCCTTGGTGATGGCACCACGAACCCTGACGAGGAATGGGGTGTCCGCCTAGTACGCGCGATCAACATGTGACCACAGCTGGAATGCGGTGCCGGCTCCCGAGCGAGCCGGCACCGTTGCTCCTTAATCGAGCGTCAGAACAATCTTGCCGAACTGGGTGTTCGACTCCAGGTAGCGATACGCGTCGACGACTTCCTCGAACGGGAAGGTGCGCGCGATTTGCGCCTGGAAGTTTCCAGCGCTCAGGCCTTCGTTGATGAAGGCCTTGGCACGTTCCAGCTTGGCGTTGTCGCTGGTGACTTCGATGAACTCGTAGCCGCGGATCGTAGTGTGCTTGCCAAGGATGTGCATGACCGGGATCGGCGTCGCATCCTGGCTGAGAGCGCCGTAGATGAAGACGATCGCGTCCTTGCTCGTGCCCTTGATGATGCTCTCGAAATCGGGGCCCGTGACCGGATCGAACACCACGCGCGCACCGTGGCCACCGGTAAGGGCGAGGATCTCTCGCTCGAGGTCATGTTCGCCCATCTGGAGGATGTGCGCAAAGCCGGCGTCCTTCAGCTCCTGGACCTTCTCACCCTTGCGGGTAATCCCGATCGGGGTAGCGCCGACATGCTTGGCGATCTGCATGGCGGCGAGGCCGACGCTGCTGGACGCCGCGCCAAGCACGACGAAGTCGCCGGCGCCGAGCTTTGCGATGTCGATCAGTGCGCCCCAGACGGTGGTGAAAGGCATCCAGGTGGCGGCTGCATTCTCCCAGCTTACGCCCTCGGGGAGCTTTACGACTGCGCGGGCCGGTGCGATCGCCAGATCGGCAAACACCGCATATTCGTCGAACATGAAGGCCGGAATGACTGCAACGCGGTCGCCTTCAGCGAAGCCTTGGACACCCGGACCGACCGCGTCGATCGTTCCAGCAGCCTCGTAGCCGAAGGTCGCAGGGAACTGCGGCTCGATCACATATCGCCCCGTGCGAAACATGCTGTCGGCGCGGTTGAGGCCAAGTGCGCGAACGCGAATACGGACTTCGCCGGCCTTGGGCTCCGGGGTCGGAACCTCGTCGATCTTGAGAACTTCGGGACCGCCGGTTTCGTGGAAGCGGATAGCGCGTGCCATGAGGATATGCCTTTCCGATCGGCGTCCGGGGCGGACGCCGTTGATGCAGTTGAAAAAATGAGGGGGTCAGGACGAGTGCCGAACCTGACCGGGACGCCGTGCGGCTCACCGAAGTTGCGAAGGACATTCTTGCGCTCCGCAACTTCAGGTATTTCTCAAAGGGTGACGACGATCTTGCCGATCTGCTCGTTGGATTCGAGGAAGCGGGTTGCCTCCTGGATCTGGTCGAACGGGAAGGTCCGCGACACCAGCGGGTCGAGCTTGCCGCTCTCCAGACCCTCGGTGATGAAGGCCTTGGCGCGCGCGAGCGCGTCGTCATCGCCGACGATCTCGGTGTAAAGGTAGCCCTTCAGGGTCAGGCTCTTGCCCAACACAGCGAACTGCGGGAACGTACCCTCGTCCGGGCTGAGAGCGCCATACTCCAGCAGAATGCCGCCGACAGCCATAACTTCCGCGAACTGGGCGATCGCAGGACCACCGATCGGATCGAACACCACGCGGGCACCCTTGCCGCCGGTGATCTCGTTCACGCGCGCCGCTAGGTCATCTTCCGCAGTGGCGATGACGTGATGCGCGCCGGCATCGAGCAGCGCCTGCGCCTTGGCGTTCGTGCGGGTGGTCGCGATCACGGTCGCGCCGACGCTGCGGCCCATCTGGATCGCGGCAATGCCAACACTGCTCGATGCGGCCGACACGATGAGGACATCGTCAGCGGTGAGCTTCGCCTGATCGATCAGTGCGCCCCAGGCCGTGACATACTTCATCCAGGATGCTGCTGCCTTCTCGAACGAAAGGGCGGCCGGATGCTTCACGACGTAGCGCGCCGGAATGTTGATGACCTCGCCATAGGTGAACCAGCGCGACATATCGAGTGTCGGAATGACGCTGACGGCGTCGCCTTCAGCAAAACCGGAGACATCGCTGCCCGTCGTCTTAACCGTCCCCGCGGCTTCGTAACCGAGGTGCGACGGAAAGTTCGCCTCCTGCAGGTAGGCGCCGTTGCGGAACATGACTTCCGCACGGTTCAGGCCGATAGCGCGAACCGCGATCTGCACTTCGTCCGCGGCAGGTGTAGGCACCTCGATGTCGTCGATGCGCAGCACATCTGCGGGACCGTATTCGTGGAAACGTACAACGCGGGTCATAGGTCGTTCCTTTCGTAAAAGCGCCGGTCAGCCGGCATTGAACAGGGGCAGGACGTGGTCGCCGAGTTCGTCCATCATTTCGGAGGCCGAGCGCCGAGCCATCTTCAGGTTGAGCGCGACATGGCTCACCCCGAGGTCACGTTGGCGCTTCCACAGCTCGATCAGCGCCTTGCGACCGATCGACAGGCCGCGCGCCTTCCGGAGCGGCGCGTCCGGATCACGATCGAGATCGAAGAACGTGCCATAGCCATAGGGCTTGAACTGTCCGCCAGGGATCGCAGCCCGCCAGTTGGCGACCACGTCACCCAGGCGACTGAAGTCGCTTTGATGCCAGATCCAGCCATCGCTATTCTCTGCAAGCCATTCGACGCTCTGACCTGCCCGGCCGACCGTGATGATCGGCAGGCGGTCGCCGATCGGCTTCGGCACCATATCCAGCGAGCCGTCGAGCGTGCCGAAGTGCGTGGAACGGTGACGGGGAAAGTCCTGCTCGGTAACAGCGCGGATCATCGCATAAGCGTCACGGAAGCGATCGGCGCGGCTGTCGAAGTCGATACCGAAGACGGGATATTCGACCGGACGATCACCGCTGGATAGGCCGAGGATGAATCGGTTGCCCGTCAGATGGCTAAGCGTTGTGGCCTGCTTGGCAATGGCAAGCGGATCGCGCAGCGGCATGACGATCCCGGCCGTGCCGATCGCGATCCGCGTCGTGACCGCCGCCAGAAAGCCGGCATAGGCGATCGGATCGAAGACCTGGCCGAGATCACCGAACGATGGATCGTAAAACGGCACATCGCGCAGCCAGATCGCGGAGAAGCCAGCCTCATCGGCTGTGCGAGCGAGCGCCAGATGATCGCGCATCGATGGTGCTGGCTGGTCGGGGTAGCTCTCGAGCGGCGCGATGAAGCCGAACGTCAGCGTTCCCGGCTGGAATACGCGCGAGAAGCCAGCATGGGTCTGAAACCCTTCGGTCCCATACGTCTTGGGCCTCTCTGCCGTCATGGCCGCCATGTTCGCCTTCCTCACTAAAGCGACCGTACCGCCTTGAGGAAGCTAGATAGGCACCGCCTCTGGTAGGCAGAAGCCATCAATCTAGAACTTGATTGTTAGCGATCCGGACAACAAGCTCACGGAATGGATTTCCCGCAGCAGCTTAGCGTTTTCGTGGCAGTCGTAGACAACGGCAGCTTCTCCCGTGCAGCGGAAGCACTTCGAATGGCGCGCCCCAGCGTCACGAACGCGATCAATGCATTGGAGGCGACGCTAGGTGCGCGGCTTCTCCAGCGTACGACGCGGCGCACCAGCCTGACCGCCGAGGGGGAGCGCCTTTACGACCGGGCAACCCGCCTATTGAACGACATATCCGATACCCAAAACCTGTTCGGCGCAAGCTCTGTCGCGCCGCAGGGGCGATTGCGCGTCGACATTCCCGTGGCGCTTGCCCGCCCCCTCATCATCGATCGCATAGCGGAGTTCAGAACGCTCTACCCGGACGTCGACGTCATCCTTGGGGTGAGCGACCAGCCCGTCGATTTGTTAGTGGATGGCGTCGATTGCGTGCTGCGGATTGGCGAACTGGCGCCCACCAGCATGATCGCGCGCAAACTGGCCTCGATTACAATGGTGGTGTGCGGGTCGCCGGCCTACCTTGCAACGCACGGCACACCAAACACAGTCGAGGACCTCCGGCAGCACCAAGCCGTGAATTACTTTGCGGGGCGCGGTTATCGGCCGGTCGCCTGGTCGATGCCCGGAGGCATCGGGATGCCGCAATTTACCTTGCGAAGCGGGATCATGGTCAATGACACCGAAGCATTCGTCTCTTGCGCGCTGAACGGGTTAGGCCTGATCCAGGTGCCGGGGCTCGTGGTTGCAGAACATCTGGCGAGCGGGAAGCTGGTCGAGGTCATTCATGCAATGCGGACAATCCTATGGCCGCTTTCAATCATGTATCCCAATCGGCAGCACCTAGCGCCACAAGTGCGCGTATTTATCGATTGGGTGACGAATGTAGTAGCTTCATCGGAAAGTGAGTGGCTCCGTCCCGGCAAAGCCAAACAATAACGGTGTTGCCCGTTTCGCAACGCGGCTCGTGCTAGCTTCGATTCTTAAAATACCATCCCAAACGAGACGGCTCAAGAGGGGTCATTCACTCCCCAGGCAACACCGCATTGGGGATCAGCGTCGCGGGAGCCAAATTTCCCAACAATCTGAGTGCCCAGTTTCGTCCGATTGGGTGCACCATTCACGCAAACCCGCAAGAAAGCTGGGGTTTAGCGAACCCCATAGGGGACTATCTGGGAACCAACGCGGCCGCGATCCTGATCGCGCCGCAGTCAGCGTAGCCCCATCCGGTCCATCTTCTTGAGCAGGCCGACCCGCGACAGCCCGAGTTCGCGGGCGGTGTGCGTGTGGTTGTGGCCGGTGCGCGCGAGTGCCTCGACGATGCGGCGGTGTTCGAGCGCGGCAACCTCTTCGTCCAACGTTCCGAAGACGGCGTGGATCGGTGCCGCGGGAACGTCACCGACGGCAAAGGCAAGATCGGCCGCGCCGACAATTACGCCGGCCGCTGCAGGCATGGCTAGAGCTGCCGCGCATTCGACTGCGGCACGCAATTCGCGAACGTTACCAGGCCAGTTGCGTGCCGTCAGCCAGTCGAGTGCATCGGGAGCGAAGCTTCCTCGACCCTCGCTCGCCCGACGCAGGAACATGCGGGCCAGAAGCGGCAAATCGCTCATGCGGTCGTCGAGCGATGGCGTTCGCAGGACGACGCCTTTCAGGCGGTAGAAGAGGTCCTCTCGGAAGCTGCCGTCCGCCACCGCAGCGGCGAGATCGCGATGGGTAGCAGCGACGATGCGGACGTCGGCCATGCGCGGTGCCCGCGCGCCGACCGGCTGATAGCTGCCATCGGCAAGGAAGCGCAGCAGCTTCACCTGCATCGCGGCCGGCATCTCGCCGATCTCGTCAAGAAACAACGTGCCGCCGTCCGCGGTCTCGATCAGGCCAGGGCGATCGCCCGTGGCTCCGGTGAAGCTGCCCTTCAGATGGCCGAACAGCTCGCTTTCCAGAAGCTCGGCTGGCACCGCGCCGCAATGGATCGGCACCAGTGGCCGGGCAGCACGTGGTGACATGGCATGAATTGCCCGTGCGACCAGTTCCTTGCCTGTGCCGCTCGGCCCGAGCACCAGTGCGGGCAACCGCGTCGGCGCGACGCGGCGGATCAGATCGCGCAACGCCGTCATTGCGGACGACGCGCCGACCAGACCCATATCCTCATCGCCGCCAGCCTGCGCCTTGAGCATCGTCACCTCTCGCGCCAGCCGCGCGCGTTCGAGCGCACGGGCGACGACCACGCGCAACAGGTCGGGATCGACTGGCTTGGCGAGGAAGTCCCATGCGCCCGCCTCGACCGCCTTCAACGCCAGTGCATGATCGGCATGGCCAGTCATTACCACCACGGGTGCCGGCGCGAACGCCGCGATCAGCGCCAGTCCGGCCTCCGGATCATGGTGCGGCGGCATGGCGAGATCGAGCAGAACAAGGTCGAAAGGCTTGGCCGCGAAGGCCGCACGCGCGGCATCGCCATCGCCCACCACCTCGACCTCATGACCCAAGCCACGCAGCCAGGCGCCGGTCAGTCGCTGGAACGCCGGTTCATCGTCGGCAAGCAGGATCATGGCGTCGCTCCGAAGGTGAGACGGAAACAGGTGGACCATCCGCTACGATGGGCAAGCGTGACGGTGCCGTCATGCGCTTCCATGATGCGGCGGACGATCGCGAGGCCTAGTCCGGTGCCCCCGGGGCGTCGGGACACGAACGGACGGAACAGGCTGTCGGCAATCTCGGGCGCGATGCCAGGGCCGTTGTCGCACACATCGAGGATGATCGTTGGCCCAGGTTCCGCGAATATCGCGACCCGTGTGCCGAGCGCGCGGGCATTGTCGACGAGGTTGGTCAACACGCGCATCAGTGCCTGCCGGTCGGCGAAGAGTGTCAGGTCGTCGGGGACGTAGGTATCGATCCCGAACGCTGCGACCAGATCCGACACGCGCACCGGCTGCGGCGCGATGGTCCAGGCGCGCGCATAGTCGAGGATGTCGGTGACGAGGTGGTTCATGCGCGCGACCTGTTCACCAATCTCCGCCCGAACCTCGGCCGGGGCGCCGGTCGCGGCCATCTGAACGATGCCGAGCGGGTTGCGCAGGTCGTGCGCGATCGTGGCCGCCAGCGCGCCGATCTCGGCGAGGCGCGCCTCCCGCTCTGCCTCGACCAGCAAGTGCGCGGCAGCGAGGCGGCGCGCGCTCTCCGCGACGATGATCGCGAAGCGCTCGGCGACGTGGCGGGTAGCGGGTGGGGCCTCGTCCCAGCCGACCAGCGTCACCGCTTCTCCGGCGACGGTGAGCGTTGGACCATCGCCGGGCAGGCTCAACCGCCGCGTCAGCAGGGCGCGTGCGGTATCAGCCAGCGTCGTCTCGTCCGCCGCAGCCGCCAGTTGGTCGCGCCACTGCGCGACGTCTTCCTCGCTGACCCGCCCGCCGGGGAAGACAAGGCGATCCACAAGGCGCTTCAAGGGCGCCAGGATCACCAACCCGAGCGCAAGCGTTGCCGCGAGCGCCGCCCAGGTTGCGAACAGACCCGCCGGACGCCCGGCAAGCGCGAGCGGCAGCGAGGCGATCAGCGCGCTCGCCGCGCCCGCTCCTGCCACCAGCAGCAGCCAGACCAAGCCGCGTCGCGCCCACACGTCCGCGGCCATGAAGCGGTGCCGCAGGATGCCGTAGACCAGTGCAACCGAATAAAGCGGCAGCAACAGGACCGGCCAGGGATAGGCGTCGATGCCGAGCGCAGGGAAGGCGAAGCCGGTCAGCGCGATGAGGCCGATCAGGCTGGAGACGAACACCGCGCCGGCCTGACGCTGGTGCTGGCCAAGTTGTTCGCGCCAGGTTCGCGCTAGCCGCAGATGACCGGCGATCGACAGCAGCGCTGCCGCCATTAGTACGCCCCAGCCTACTGGCGAGGGTATGAACATGCCCGGAAAGCTACGCCACGGCACCACCTCGCCAACGCCGAACACGAGGCCGACCAGCGCGGCGAAGGCCGCGATCGCATAGCTGGCGATCGCCACGGGCCGCAGCGCGCCGCACAGGGCAAAGGCGAAGACGAGATGGACGAACGCCGCGGCCGGCAGCGGCGACAGCGCGACCAGCCTCGTCGTGACCGACGACGCATCGGGACCGAGGATCGCGGGCAGCGCCTGCGCGACGCTCCATAAGGCAACGCCGCCGAGAAAGATGGCAAGCAGCGTCGATCCGGGTAGGGCCTTGGCGCGCAAGGCAACGAACATCGCGAGGAGCGCACTGGCAAGCGCGGTCAGCGACAACGCGCCGATATAGGCGAAAAGGCCGACAGCCGTATCCATCGTTGACACCATAGCAGGGCATTCCGTTCACTGCGTTAACATCTACGCGTATCTGTTTCGTCGGGAAGCGCGCATTTTCGCCATTCTCCGCAACTGGCATGCCATTCGCATAGCACCTCCCGAGCCGGGCGATCGTCGCACGGCGCTCGAAGGGAGACTGTCCATGTTGCTACCGATCGCAGCCCTGCTGCTGACCTATGCATTGACTGCATTGATCGCGATTCTTGCCGCCGTCGTCCTGTGGCGTCCCTTGTCGATCCTGCTGGCCGAACTTTGCGGCACTGAGCAGCGCTCGCGTTTTTGGGCAACGTGGTCGACGGTGATGATGGTCGCCACCCCGCTGCTGTTCGTGTCGGTGCGCAGCATTGCCACCAGCCCGACCGATCTGGTGCAGGGCACGATGACCAGCGCCTTGTTCGGCGTGCTGCTGGCGCTTGCCGGCATGGGGTTCGCGGTCTGGAGCCGCACGCCCCGCGCCGACGCGTGACGGATCCGACGATGCATGTCCTCATCATCGGGGCTGGCGGCTTCATCGGTCGCCATCTCGCGGGCCGGCTGGTGGCGGAGGGCGTGCGCGTCACCGCCGCCGGCCGTGCCCCGGAAAGACTGGAGCGGCTGATCCCTGGTGCGGCTGCCCTGCGCTGCGACCTGACCCAAGACGACATCGGTGACTGGCGCAGGCGGCTTATCGGGGTGGATGCTGTGGTGAACTGCGCCGGGCTGTTCGGCGACACGCGCGGCTACGCGGATGTTCACGAGCGCGGACCGGCGGCGCTGTTCGACGCCTGCCGTGCGACTGGCGTGGGCCACGTCGTCCAGATTTCCGCGCTGGGCGCGGATGCGCGGGCCGCCAGTGCCTATCACCGCAGCAAGGCCGCCGCCGACGATCATCTGGCCGCGATCGACCCGGCCGGCAGCGTGATGGGATGGACGGTGCTGCGCCCGTCGCTGGTGATCGGTCGCGGCGGACGAAGCAGCGCGCTGTTCGCGGCGCTCGCCGCGCTGCCGGTCATGCCGCGTCTCGCGCAAGCCGGAGGTCTGGTGCAGCCGATCCACGTTGACGATCTGGTCGAGGTCGTCATCCGATTGCTGCGCGCACCGCTGCCACTGGCAAAGCGGCTGGATGTCGTCGGTCCGCATGCGATGACCACCGACGCGCTGACCGCGTGTTTCCGCCAGTGGCTGGGTTTGCTGCCCGCGTGGGGCTTTACCGTGCCGCAGCTGGTGCTGGCTGCGGTTGCGAGGATCGGGATTGGACCGGTCACCCGCGAGGGTATGGCAATGCTCGCCGCCGGCAACGCCGCCGCGTCCGCGCCCATGGTCCTTGCTACCGGCCATCTACCGGCACCCTTGCACCAGGCATTGGCGCGCCACCCGGCGATCGATGCCGATCTTCGTCAGGCCCGGCTCGTGCCAGTGGCACCCGTCCTCCGCCTGATGCTGGCGCTGGTGTGGCTGGCCGGGGGAATCGTCCCACTCGTCTTCACGCCGCAGGCGACCAGTGCCGCATGGTTAGCTCGCGTCGGCCTCACCGACATGCCGGCCACTGCGGTTCTCTGGGCCGGCTCGATGGCGGACATCGCGATCGGCCTGGCGCTGCTCGTTCGCAGCCGCGGCGCGGCGCTCGCGGGCATCGTGCTCATGACCGCCTATACCCTGATCCTGACACGCATCGCGCCCGAGCTGTGGACCGATCCCTTTGGCGCGCTCGTCAAGAACGCTGCTGTCCTCGGACTATCGCTTGCTGTCTACGCGCTGGAGACCCGTCATGGCTGACTATCTGCTGCTCAAGACCGTCCACATCCTGAGCTCGACCCTGTTGTTCGGCACGGGGCTGGGCACCGCTTTCCACGGCTGGATGGCGAACCGTTCGGGCGACGCAGCCGCGCGCCGCGTGGTCAACCGCAACGTCGTAATCGCCGACTGGCTGTTCACGACGCCGGCGGTCATCGTCCAGCCAGTGACCGGTGTGTGGCTGGCGCAGATCGCCGGCTTTCCCTTGACGACGGGGTGGTTGGCGGCGTCCATCGCGCTTTACCTGCTGGTCGGCGCCTGCTGGTTGCCGGTGGTGGCAATCCAGATCGAGATGCGGCGCATCGCCGATCGCACGCCGGTAGGCGTGCCATTGCCGCCGCGCTACTTTCGCCTCTCGCGGGTGTGGTTCCTGCTGGGCTGGCCGGCGTTTATCGGGGTCATTGTCATCTTCTGGCTGATGGTGACCAAACCGGAGATCGCATGGTGACCGTGCCGCTGTTCCGCCGCCTGCTCGGCCCCGCGATCGACACGCTGCCGCCAAGCCTGCGCGCCGCCCACGATAGTGACCAGAATCAGCGCTGGTCGGGGCGCGCCGAGGTCGAGGCGAGCCGCACTGCGTTGGCTCGGCTGCTCTGCCGGATGATGCGACTGCCTGCGCCGGGATCCGACGTGCCCGTCACCGTGACCTTCGAGCGCCACGGTGATCGCGAGCGCTGGTATCGGGATTTCGCTGGCCGCCGCTATGAAAGCACGCTGTCCGAACGGCGCGGCTTGATGATCGAGCGGATGGGGCCCGCCACCAACATCTTCCGCGTGTCCGTGGAAGACGACGCGCTCCGGCTCGACCTAGTCGGCTTCCGCTTCTTCGGCATCCCGCTGCCCTCGGCGCTTCGGCCGCATTGTCATGCCAGCGAGCGCGAGCAGGACGGCCGCTACCTCTTCGACGTGCCGGTCAGCCTATGGTGGTTGGGACGCATCATCCGCTACACCGGCCGCTTGGAGCGCCACCATGACTGAGGGGCACCCGATCATCCTGTTCGATGCCGAATGCGTGCTGTGTTCGGCCAACGCGCAGTTCATCCTCCGCCACGACCGCGCTCGCCGCTTCCGCCTTGCGGCCACGCAGGGCGAGGTCGGTGCAGCTCTGTTTCGCCGTCACGGCATCAATCCCGCCGATCCCGACACTATCATCGTTGTCGATGGCGATCATGCGTTGCGCGACAGTGATGCGGTGATCGCCATCTATGCTGGGCTTGGCTGGCCGTGGCGTGTGGCGGCGGGGGCAAGGATCGTTCCCCGCGCGCTGCGAGATCCGGTCTACCGGTGGGTGGCGCGGCACCGCTACCAGCTCTTCGGCAAGCGGGCGACGTGCTGGCTTCCACATCCCGAGGATGCGGATCGCGTGTTGTGAAAGTTGCGCCGCTCTAACAACGAAGGCCGCTTGGCGGTCGGGACACGTCCACCCTCAGCGGCGGGAGATCGAAATTCTCCAATGATCTGAGTGCCCAGTTTCGTCTGATTGGCGGCACCATGTTTTCAATGACTTAGCAGGCGTTAGCCACCCTCCAGCGGGGCCGCGGTCATTTCGGGCAACGCCCGGATAATAACCGGAACGAATGTCACCGCCAGCCAGCCGAGCGGCGGCGCGACGCCAGCCCTAAGCGTCGCGCCCGGTCATCAATGCAGCGCCACCGACGGCCACGGGTTGGAAAAGGCCGAGAGGATCGCGCCGGCTCGCACCATAAGCGAGTAGCGCCCTTCGGCGGTGTCTAGGAGCTGTTCCTGTCCGATCGGCATCACCAGATCGAACGCGACCCGCGCCGCCTCTTGTTCGCCGCCGATGCCGACAATATCGACCAAGGCGTCTAGGGTGTGTTCCCGGTCATTGACCGACAGATGGAACAGGCGGCGGAAAAAATCCGATGTTAGACCGGGTGGGAGCATATCGATCATGCGGGCCTCAGGGTTGAAGGTTCTGATTTGCGGCTGCGCCTTGGGAATATTGCCCGTCAACTATGCCGGCGCGGTTACCGGGTTCGTTCGGGGCTTCCTCAGCTGCGATTCGTGCCGGCACCGATCCGGCCGCGCCTTGCCCGAAAGCATCCAGCAGCCGGCTTTGCAGCGCCAGCACGTCATTGGCGATCGCCGGTTCGGCGCGGGCGATAGCGGATAGCGCGGCGACGTGCTGGCGCTTGGCTGGCAGGTTCGGCTTTTTTGGCGCCCGTGCGAGCCATTGCGCCACGCGCCGGCTGGATAGCAGCTTGCCCGCGCCAAACTGCCCGGCGACAGACATGATGCCAGCGAGAGGATTCGAGTAGAACGTCCCCAGCGTGACGGCGGCGTTACCTCCTAGAGAGGTCTTGGAGGTGTTGGCGTATTTGGTCGATCCCTTCATGCCGTCGGCAATGCGGACCAGATCGTTCACCGCTTGGCGATGCTCCCCCGTGAAAAGCGAGGATTTGGCGCGCTCACTCAGCTTCGACCATTGCGTCATGAATTCAGCCGGGGAGTAAACCTGTTGCGTCAAGTCCTGCTTGCCGGCGCTGGCGAGCCCCAGCCGGTCGAGGGCGGTAGCGCGAATCATATTGGCATCATCATCCGGCAGCGAGCGCATCAGGCGGGCATATTTGATCGCATCGCCGCCGCGCTTTGACGCCAGCGTCTCCATTGCCCGGTATGCCGCGTCCGGCGACTTGGTGAGGTCATCACCCAGCACGGCGGATAGCACGCCCTCAATGCGGTTCTGCCGTCCGCGATAATAGGCGTTCGCCCGGCGGAAGGCTTTGAGGGCGTCCGGACCCTGCGCCGCCGCCGTGGCCTCCATGTCCGTACTCAGCGAGCCGTAAAGCGCCTTCAGCGCATTGCGCGGCGTGGGCGGCAATCGAGCCGCATCTGCCCAAGAACCAGCCCGGCGCGCGACGGGTGGACGACCGGCGGGTGATCTCGGGGATCGTGCATGTGCTGAAGGTCGGCTGCCGCTGGTGCAACTGCCCAGCCGATTACGGGCCGTCGACTATGATCTACAACCGGTTCAACCGCTGGTCGCGCCGTGGCTTCTGGCTTAAACTGCTCGATGCGCTGGTGGATGCCGGCGTGCTCACGAAAAGTACCGTGATCGACAGCACATACATCAAGGCGCAACGTGCGGCCTTCGGCGCACAAGGGGGCGCCAGGTCCAGGCGATCGGTCGCTCGCGCAGTGGCTGGACGACCAAGGTCCACACGCTCACCGATGTCATCGGCCGTCCCTATGCCCTGCTGCTGACGGCCGGCAATGTCAGCGACGTAAAGGCCGCGCCCGCGCTTCTCGAACGTGCGGGCCGAATGCGTTACCTCCTTGCTGACAAAGGCTACGATGCCGACCGGCTACGCCGATCGCTCCGCGACGCTGGAGCCATTCCTGTCATTCCCGGACGACGAAACCGCAAACGCACCATCCGCTACGACAAGGACAGGTACCGCGGCCAACACCTGATCGAAAACGCCTTCTGCCGTCTCAAAGACTCCCGCGTGTTGCCACCCGCTATGACAAACTCGCCGCCAACTTCTTCTCAGGCGTCGCCATCGCAACCGCGCTCGCCTTCTGGCTCTGATTGAGTCTCAGCCCTAGCATCTGGGCTTCGCTAAACGTCATCGTGTAATAAGGGAAAATATCACCTCCTAATCGTCTATTTTATACATGATCAATACTATGAGTTAACTATAGGATTTTCATGATAGTGAGTAACTATTGCATTGCTTAGTGCGAATAGTAAAAACATTATTAGAATGACACGATAGTCAGTTGGGATGAACGGAAAAATCGAAATGGCGGTAGCGACGACGCCAATCCCTAAATGGGCAAGGCTACCGGCGCCACGAGAAGCAGCTAACCGTCTTCCCGAAAACGTGTTAATTCCTTGAATTAGTAATGAACTTATAAATAAGAACAATCCGATTAAGCCAGAAAAAAGTGCAATAGATAGATAGCCGTTGACGAAATCTACTATACCTTCTCCTTGTTTAAAAGCTGCCATTTGCTCGGCTACAACGGGGATGGGCTGGCCTATCAGAGGATGGCTTTTTACAATTTCAATACCTAAATCACTCATCTGATCGCGATATTCTACACTACCTTTTGCATCTGAAGAGAAGCCTACAATGCCAGCAAATTTATCGTCTATTTGAGCGTATCCAAAAATCAACGCTATTACTATAGCAACAGCAGGAATGTATCCTGCAAACGCTTTTGTGCCGCGTTTAGAAATTATAATAGCAATGCTACCAATGATAGCTCCTAGCCAACCTACTCGAGCCTGCATGGCAAATAGACCCATAGCTACAATGCCAGTAGCAAGGCGATGACCAGTCTTGGTTTTAAATAAGCTGCTTGATGCAAATGTAACGACAAAACATAACGCTAGAACCGCACTGGAAAGAGGTGGGTTCATTGAGGGACCTGAGGCCCGCAATAGACCGCCGCGCATTTTTACATTTGCATTCATTAGGGTTCCAAAGCTTGTACCATAGCCTTGGTATACTGGCCAAACCAAAAAGCTTTCAAAAATAGCTATTGCTGACACAGCTACCGCTGCAACAATAATAAACATTGTCATATTTTTTACGCTAGCTGCATCACGCAGTGAATTTCGCACTAAGAAATACGGCAGCAAATACGCGATCATACTCTCAGTAATATGCCGAATAGAATTCGTAACCGAAGTGTTACGAGCAAATATAAAAACGATAACTGTAACAATAACAAATATTGTTATATCATTAGTGTGCTTGCGGCGATTAAAACTTCCTTTCCATGACAAGCTAGCAATCAGTAATCCCAAAATTACGGCAGTAGCCACTGAAAAAGTAATCAGTTGTAGTGAGCCTATCATTAGTGTTATACTAATGCCAGGCAATGTAATAATAAGAAAAATTGCAATTCCTGGCGCGTTAATACGTCTTCGCCCATAATACGCCACGGTAGAAGCAATACCCGCAAATGCTAACCAAATTTGGCTAACGCAAAAAATTGCTAAAGGTATAGCAGTTGCTAAGATAGCTATTTTATCAAATTTTCTAAATGGTTTTTTAAGTAATTTTCCTAATAAAAATACTGCTAGTGTAGTTAATGCTACTATGATAAAGCCGATTTTTGCAAGATATATCACGGCTAAATATCCATCTTTTTAGATAGCGAGATTAATACTAATTTATAAATTATAATAAAATTATATTTGCTAATAATGCCTGCTATGGAAGGGTAAAGCCCTCGGCGAACTTGCTGTCCATTGCCGGAGGATAGCGGCGAAATAGCAATTAGACAACGCCCTCGCATAGCCGGGTCCCGCTACCTATTCGAACGATCAACCCAATTATATGGCATTTAAGCGTTTGGTGCCTCTGATAGGGCACTAAGACTAAAACCCAATCGGCGAGTTGAGAAGGCCGCGCTTTTTAGCTCATGGTAGCATGGACCAAATGAAATAGGCCATGTCGCTGTTCTGGTGGTCGGACGAAGCACGGGCGGCAATCAACCCACATCTGCCGAAAAACCAGCCGAGCGTACGACAGGTGGACGATCAGCGGGTAACGTCAAGCATCGTGCATGTAAAAAAGATTGATTGCCGCTGGTGTGACTGCCCAGCCCACTATGGTCCGTCGACGATGTAAAGCCGGTTCAACCGTTAGTCGCGCTGGGGTTTCTGACCTGCTCCCCAGAAATCATGCCATTGGTAAGTTAGCTCGTCAGATGGAGACGAGTGATGCGGCGAGGCCGATTTACCGAGGATCAGATCATTGGGGTACTGCGAGAACATGAAGCTGGCGTGAAGACGGCCGACCTGTGCCGCAAGCACGGGATCAGCGACGCGACGTTCTACAACTGGAAGGCGAAGTACGGCGGGATGACCGTGTCGGAAGCGGCGCGGTTGCGGGCGCTCGAGGACGAGAACCGCCGGCTGAAGAAGCTGCTGGCGGAATCGATGCTGGACGTGTCGGCGCTGAAGGATCTGCTGGGGAAAAACTGACCCGGTCTGGAGATCGCTACGCTGCGGTGGAGAAGCTGATGGCCGACCACGGCTTCTCCGAGCGTCGCGCCTGCAGGCTGATTGGGGTCAACCGGTCGGCATGGCAATATGAGCCGCTTCGCGGAAAGGACGAAGCTGTGCGCGAGCGGATGCGCGAGATCGCCAACGAGCGCCGCCGGTTCGGCTATCGCCGGCTGGCGATCCTGCTCGGGCGCGAGGGGAAAGGCATGAACCTGAAGAAGGTGTATCGGCTGTATCGCGAGGAGCGGCTGACGGTGCGCAAGCGCGGTGGCCGCAAGCGCGCGCCTGGCACGAGGGCGCCGATGGCGATCCCGCAGGAACCCAACCAGCGCTGGTCTCTCGACTTCGTGTCGGATGCATTGGCCTGCGGCCGGCGGTTCCGCGTGCTCAACATCATCGACGATGACAGCCGGGAGTGCTTGGCGTGCATCGCCGACACCTCGTTGTCAGGTCGGCGCGTGATGCGCGAACTCACCGCCATCGCCGAACGCCGCGGGCTGCCGTGCATGGTGGTCAGCGACAACGGCACCGAGTTGACCCCCGCCTTTCGTCCAGCGGCAACCAGAGACCGACCGGTGTTGTCGCGCATGAGCGCAGGTGAAGCAACGGGCGGGGTTAACCCCGCCCGTTGCTGTTCGAGTTCGGCGGCGAACGCCGCCGGGGTGGCGTCGCCGAGCGAGGAGTGCGGCCGCTCGGTGTTGTCGTCATCGACCCAGCGGGCGAGGATGGCCCTGGCCTGGCCGATCGTGAAGAACAGCGTCTCGTTGAGCAGTTCGTCGCGCATGCGACCGTTGAAGCTCTCGACGAACCCATTCTGCGTCGGCCTGCCGGGCGCGATGTAATGCCACTCGATGCCGACATCGCCGCACCATGCCAGCACCGCGTTCGACGTCAGCTCGGTGCCGTTGTCGCTGACGATCATCTTGGGCGCCCCCCGCCTGGCGATAAGATCGTCCAGCTCGCGCACGACCCGTCGGCCCGAGATCGACGTATCGACTACCGCTGCCAGACACTCGCGCGTTACGTCATCAACGACGTTCAGCACCCGGAACCGGCGACCGGTGGCGAGCTGATCGTGGACGAAGTCCAGACTCCAGCGCTGGTTGGGCAGCGCCAGCACGGGCGCCGGTGCTCGCGCGCCAACGGCCCGCCTTCGTCCCTTCCT